>JAZLDN010000093.1:0-31713 GCA_045614765.1 Acutalibacteraceae bacterium | reverse complement strand
CTCATAGTCTTCTTCAAGCTCTCCGTTTTCATATGCTTCAATCTGATCGCAAATGTTGTAGAAACGTCTTTCTGCATCTTCTGCTTCGTATACGTCTATAACAGTGTTATCAAGCATAGCAGTAACTTCATCAATTGCTGCATAAAGCTCAGTTACATATTTTGTAGGAAGCTCTGATACGTCTTTTTCCTGCATTTTTGCAACGTCCTTCATAAGACCTTTAACCTTACGAGCACCGTTGAACTGAGGGAATACGTCTGGATAAGAGTGTACGCTTGTGAAGTTGCTGTCCATAAGAATTGAAGATGCGAGCTTCATAAATACGTCGTTTGATGCTGAGCTCTCATGTGGCTGATTGTAGAAGTAGAATGTTGATTCAGGTAAGAGACCTGTGCATGGATCGAGAAGTCTTCTTGGATCAGCGTGGTTATGTGAAGGATCTGTACAATTATTCTTATCAGCTGGTGTAACATAATCCTTAGGAAGCTTAACGTTGTTATTTACAGCGTAAGCGCCCATTGATGTTGAGTCAAGCTGAATGATACCGTCTGCTGGCAAATCATCCCAGGAATCAACAAGATGGAAGAGAGGAACATTGTAGTCAACAATATCAAATACCTGTACGCCATCTTCTACAGCTTTGAGAATGTTTGCGTCGGAATCAAGCTGAGCCTGATAGAACCAGTCTGTCTGAGGAACGATGTTTACCATACATTCATCAGTAAGGTATCTTTCGCGTGCGCCCGGATAGTTTTCTGTTGGGCAAAGACCCCAAAGGCAAGTAGAATAACGTGCGTAGTCAGAAATAAATGTATCGAAAACGATATCAAGAAGATTGTGTACGTCTGCGCTTGGTAACAAACGTAATACAACGTTTATAGCGTGTCCGATAACATCCTCTTCGCCAAGAAGCGCAGGAATCATATCGCGGTAGATTTCGTAATCTTCGTCGATAAGACCGAACTCAAGGATTTCACCAACAAGAGTAGAACCATTAAGTGCAGGAACTGCAAATACTATCTTGTTGATATCTTCAGATAATGATCTGCCTTTATCTGCATACATTTCCATAACAGCGTTGAAAACAGAGCCGCCCTGGCTGATTGGAACGATATTAACCTTTTCGTAACCAGAATCTTCTTTAACAAACTGAATGAATTCGCAAAGTCTTTCTGCAACACTTATCATATTATCAAGAGAAGGGTATGAGAAAACATAAAGCTTATCTGCACCTGCGTGGTTGATATAGTACTCCATTGGGAAGTGGTCAAGGATAGTATCCTGGTCATGCTCTGAAAGCACATCAAATGAACCCATATATGATGTAGCACGGATGTCATTGATGAACTGACCGTTCTCATCAAGCTTCTGCTTGCCAAGTAATGTTTCGCTGAGAATATCAGCAACTGCGTGTGCAGCCATCTGTTCCTTGTCTTCCTGCTTTACAACAAGATTAAGAATTGGCATAAGAGCTTCTTCAACAGCAACACCAACGATTTCTGCTGTAGTGTCCATGAAAAATGGCATTTTATAAGGCTGGCCATTTGCGTCGAGAGCAACCTTGCCATCTACATAGTATTTTGTTTCGCTCTGGAAAAGACCGGGAACAATGATTGTTGGAATAACATCATCATCAACCGGAACATATGGTGTTTCGCCACCGATAAGTACGGCGTTTGCACTGGTTGCAAAGCTACTTGCCAGCATCATAACAACAAGTAACAATGCAATGAGTTTTCTAGATTTTTTCATAAAATACAATCCTTTCACATTTTGGTGTAATTAGACATATACAAGTATATCATACATTATAGTATTTTGTAAACATTTTGTTAACGGCGAAAATAACAAAATGTGGATTAAATATATGTATAATATTACATATATAAAGACAATTGATTGACGAAAAATCACAGGATGATAAAATGTTTTAAAAGAATTTCAAGGAGAGATAGTTTTTGTTTTATCTCACAAAATAGGCCGTGTGCAAAAATTCAGTTATTTCACTATTTTAAATTAATTCATTTTTCTGAAAAATATCCGTTTTTTTCTTGATTTTTATTGACTATAGTGATACAATGATATGGTCTATAATTGTCTTATTATGGCTAAGTGTTTTTGAAGTGCAAAATGCAAAGCGCAAAACGCAAAATGAGGCATTTTGCAGAACATTGTAAATACACGGAGATAAGCATGGATAATAGTTTGATTGAATCAAAGAGCTTTGATTTTTCTGTAAGAATTGTCAGTTTGTATCGGTTTTTAGCAGAAGAGAAAAAAGAATTTGTTTTATCAAAGCAAATATTACGATGTGGCACAAGTGTCGGAGCTAATGTTTGTGAAGGTGAAAAAGGACAATCAAAAGCAGATTTTTATTCTAAAATGAGCATAGCTTTGAAAGAAGCTAACGAAACCGAGTATTGGTTGCGATTGCTGAAAGCTACAGATTATTTAAATGAAGCACAGTTTTTAAGTTTAGAAAAAGATGTTAAAGAAATAATTGCATTACTTACATCCATATGTAAAACAACGCAAAATTCTTTGAAAAACAAATAAGAATCATTTTGCACTTTGCGTTTTGCATTTTGCACTTTTAAAATTATGAGCTTCGGCTTTTATATATAAATTAATTAATAAAACATTTTGCACTTTGCGTTTTGCATTTTGCACTTTAATGTTTCGGAGGTTGATAGTATGAAGGAATTCATAACAAAAATGAAAGGAAAAAAGGTATTGTCATTGCTTCTTGCAATGATAATGGTGCTCTCTGTTGCAAGCCCTGCAATGTCACCAAAGCTAAGTGTTACAGCAGAAGCAGCAACAGATAATGCACCGGATGCCTATGCAACAATTATTACCGCATCTGACTTTCAGGATGGCAGATCAGGTAACTTGTATGAGGCAAACTTTAGCACCATGATGAAAAAAGCAAAGGCTGCCGGTTTAAATGAACCTGACGGCTTTATTCTCGGTGGTGACTATGATGGCTCTTATGCAGATAAACACGATACACCTAAAGCGTATAAAAGAGTAGAGAGCGTTATTACAAGCGTTTATCCTCATATGAATAAAAAGAATATCGTAAATATTCAGGGTAACCATGACGTGAATGACCCAAGCGTTATTGATAAGACCGGTCCTCATGAATTTGATGATTATATTGTTTATGTTATTAACCTCGAGGATTACCCCGCAGGTACAGGTAAAGAGGACGCAAAAAACACGACCATACAAACAAACAATAATCTTGTTGCTTATTTTAATGAACTTAAGGCAGAGGGTGAAACAAGGCCGATTTTCATTGCAACTCATATTCCTTTGCATCACAATTCACGTAACCCGAAGGCTGCAAACGAGGATGGTTCAAAAGGTTGGAATGAAACTCGCTATAGTAAAATCCTTTTTGATACCATAAATGAGAATGCAGAAATATTTGATATTGTATTCCTTTTTGGTCATAACCATTCAGATAATTACGATGATGATTTCGGCGGTTCTGTAAACTATTGGGGTAAAGATGAAAAAATCCGAATTCCCAAACTTGATGAAGTACCGAGTGAAACCTCATATACAGAAGAAACACTCAACTTCACTTACATGAACTACGGTTATGTTGGCTATTCAAACAATAAAACAGAAGCAACACTCACAATGAATACCTTTGAGATATGCTCTGATAAAATTGTTGCAACAAGGTATTCAACTGCCGGTAAATATGGTGAATCAAAAATTATTGACAGAAACATGAAGACTGACGTACCATCAGTTTATGTGGATGGTTACAGTGAAGCTGAGGTTGGCTCTGCAACAGGTGCTGTTGCAATAGCTTCAGGCTTTGAGAACCCTGTTTATACATGGTCTTCAACTAACCCTGGTATTGCGAAGGTAAGCGGTACCGACAGGGCTGCAGAAATTGTGTACAATAATGCCGGAACAGCAACTATTAAGGTTAAGGTAGCAGAAGGCAATGACCCTACTAAGAATGCAACCTATAGCTACAAGGTAATGGTTTCAGAGAAAAAAACTGATACTCCTGCTGTTTCAATTTACCGCGCAAAAGAGCAGGTGAATGGCGGAAAACTTGAGTATTACAAGATTAACCTTGGTGATACAGTTGCCCTTTCGGGTGGCTACAAAGGCTTTACAGAAAACGCATCAGCTACATGGTCCTCCTCCAATGAACGTTATGCAAAGGTGAATCAGCAGGGTCTCGTTACCTTTGTGGGCTCAGGTACAGCTATTATTACGTATAAGGTTACAGACAATGATGTTGAATATTCAGCGTCGGTTACAATCAATGTAAGCACAGGAAATAAAATAGAGTATAAGTATGTGCAGGTTCCAACCACCTCTTTTGAAGCCGGCAATAAATATGTTTTCGCTAATGGGCGTCCAGATACGCCGGATATTTATAATGAAAATACAGGGGCTTACCAGGGTGATGGTCTTTCCGGTACTGACCAGACAATGCAAGGGTCAGCCGGCAACTATTGGTTCTCATTAGATGATGAATCGTTTGTTTGGAATGCCATTGCCGTTGATCCTTCTAATCCGAAAGTGTGCTACCTCCAGAATGAAAAAACCGGTAGATACATGTACACTGAACCAACAGATAATGACACAGGTGAGACGGAAAATGATGACCCTGAAAAATATGGTGATTTCAAATTTTCAGATACTCCAAATGAAAATGGCAAATGGTATGCAATTGACAGCGGACTTTTGTATAACGGAACTCATGCTTGGTATCTTCGTGGTAATGGTCAAATAACAGCGTTAGCTAAAGATGACGAATATGCTGATCAAAAAGATAACTTCTATCTTTTCAAACAGGTTCCCGAGGCTGCTTCTGCAACAATTGAATTCACAGGTGAGGTTGTAAATAATACAAATAAAACAATTTATTTCGCAACCAAAGGAAGACAGATTACTCTCGAAGGCGATTATTTCAATATTGAAAACCCGGAAAGTGAAACCTGGTCTTCATCAGAACCAAGCGTTGCAACAATTGATCAGAATGGTGTTGTTACCTTTAAGGGTGTTAAGGGTGAAACAGTAATTAAATACACAGTAACCGATGATGATGGTACAGAGGTTCCTGCTTCATTCACACTTTCTGCAGTGCTTACTGCTGAAAAGACATATTGGTTCAAATACACTGATAAATTAGAGCAGAATAAAGAGTACATTATTGTTAATAAAAAAGCTGCTACTGCAGGCAGCTATGCGCTTGCTTTCTCCGGCTTCAAGGTAGACACATCAAAGCTTCTTGCTGACAGAGTTGATATTACGGTAGAGGATGGGGTACCACACATTGAAATTCCTCAGAGTTTTACCGATGTTGTATGGACAACCGAGGATGCCGGTAATTCCGCTTTCTGTCTTAAAAACAAAGGTAGCGAAGAATATCTTAATGTAACAACAACAGGTGAGACTGATACTTCAGGCCCTGTTGGTACAGTCTACACAAATGCTACTAATGAAGCAACTGCCGGTTATAAGTGGACATATGACCCGGCAGGAAAGCTTTACAGCGATCTTACATATACAACTGATGGTGCAACCGAAAACGTTTACGTAAGAGTACGTACAGGTGAGTTCCCGGGTACATCTACCCAGAACGCTTCAGAGATTTACTTCTTTGAAAAGGTTGGTTCAAAGCCCAAGGCAATTATCACATCAAGCTTTGAGGCTATTGACGAAGCAGTTGAGAGATTAGAGGTTTGTCCGTCTCAGACAGAAACATTCACTCCTTTTGCAGACGGATTCGATGATAACAACGCGGTAACCTTTGCATGGTCTTCAAGTAACGCTACCATTGCAACAATTGACCCAAGCGGTAAGCTTACCTATACAGGCAAAGAAGGCGAGGTTGCAATAACACTTACCGCAACAGGAACGTTGAACGGTGAAACCGCTACAGCAACAGAAACTGTTGTTATTACCGTTGTTGGCGGTGAGGGCTACGTTGATCCCCATTCAAATACAACTTATACAGAGAACGCTTTCTATAAAACAGATGAGCTTGTTCCGGGTAGAAGGTATGTTTTACATACTGAGTTTATAAAGGACACAACATATACTCAGTATGAACCTGAGGCTAATCTTGCAATAGGAAACAGTAATGAAAGTGACTATACTCGTTTGAGATGTTATTCAACATCCGCACCTCAAACGGATGGCAATGGCGAGTATATTGCAACAACTGATACAAAAATTATTTGGGAATGTCTTTCAAGTGATGTTCCTGGATATGTTTATCTAAAAAATACTGCAAATAACACCTATCTCTTTACAAGCGAATATGAATCACTAACCAATAAACGTCAGGCTGGTGTTGCTGCGGCTTGTGTGCACCCATATGCAAGCAGTGTTTCAAATCCTGAGGATACATTCCTTTTGAAATATGAAACCAATTTAGATGAGAATGAGCATGGAAGTGTGTCTGGTTTGCGTTCGAAGCAGCTTGTTGATTCAGGTTCAGCTTACTTCATTGGTAATGTTGCTATAAAATCAAGCGGATCATACAAGTATATTCGTCCAACTACGGCTGATAGTTCTTCATTTCCTAGCACAATCACCCTCTACGCAGAGCCTGTAGCTGAAGCAGAGAAGAAAAGTGACAAATATTACCTTACAAATAATTTTGTAGCTGGTCAAAAATATGTGTTTGCTTCAAGCAACTCTGCAGGTACAGCTTATGCTATGGATAACAGAAGTGAATCATCAACTAATAGCGGATATGATTTCCAAAACTCCGATGAAATAAAAATCGTAAATACAGACAACAAGGTTTATGTTACTGACCCGGCTAAAAAATTTATTTGGGAATGTGAAGCTGTTTCGGGTGAACCCGGCTATTTTTACCTTAAGAATGCCTCAAGCGACCAATATCTTGCGGTCTTGGATGATCCTGCAACGGAAACGGACCTCATTAATGGCTCTGTTACAACAGGAGAATTAAATGCTTCTACTCTTGAAGCCGATGAATTTAAGCTTACTGTTGTCGGAAATAAGATTACATCAAAGCAATCCCAGAACCTCGCTCAACCATATTATATGTATTTCTGGGGAGATGAATCTAACCACAGATTCCACGCAAAAAACAATTCAGACGCTACAGTATTCCTTTATGCTTTTGATGAGAGTGAAGTTACTAAAGTATCTGTACAAACAGAAATCCGTAAGCAGGATGATTTCGGCTCCGTAAATATTACACGTATATTGCAGAACCGTTATAATGTTAATAACGGTGATACAGAGCAGCTTTTACAGTATATCCGAGGCGTTGCGTCCGGTTATACTGCCAAGTGGTCTGTAAGCGATACCTCTATTGCAACTATCGGTGAAAATACCGGTCTTCTTACCTTTACAGGTGAAACAGGCTACTTTAACGTTGTGCTTACTGTTACAGGACAAGATTTTAATGGTAACCCTGTAAACAGAACGGTTAAAACTGCCTTTAACGTTTCAGTAGGACAGGTAGATACAAAAGTTGCTGTTCCTGAAACTGTTTATATGACTCCTGCAGACGGTGCGTCAAAAATCGGTCAAATTTACGTAAACAACGTAATGGACCATGATAATAACTATGAGGTTAAAACAGTTGCAGCACGTGAAGACGATATGTATTTCGGTCTTCGCGTTGCAGGTGCAAAAAGCTTCATAATACAGGTTTCTAACGTAACAGAACCGGCTAATGATATTGAGGTTTACAATACAACAACCGGCGCTAACGTTGAAAATGTGCCGTCTGAATTTACCGATGGTATGATTGAGGTCCACAGTGGCTTCGGCTTACGCTTCAGTGAAAACAGTGCAGGACTTCAGCCGGGTGAAAAGGCTACTGCAAAATGGGATATTACCGTTACAATGAATGACGGTAATAAAAGAAGCTATACATTCTATACTGTAATGTACGCTCCTCATCGTACTGTCGGTGCGGTTGCGGAAGCTCGTCAGGTTGGTGCTTCACAGCACGAAATTTCTTCGTGGATTACAGGTGCAAACGGCGTTGACCATTCAAAATGGTCTCCGTTAGGTTCATTCCATGCTGACAGGAGTGCTGCCGGTTATTTCATAGATGATCCGTTATATAATCAAAATCCTCCGACATACAGTACAAATGGTACTCCAAATGATTTAATCAATGTTGTTGTGGATTATCCTGCAGAAAACACAAAATATGAAAATGCCTATGTTGTTCAGTCTGCAACAAATGACCATGACAGTTCAACTGCAAAAAGTTATCTCGGTTTGCTTACAGTAGATAAATCCCGTTATACAAACACAAACCAGATTCCAAACTTGAAAATCGGTTATGATGCGTTACGAATAAGCACTTACAAGAAAAACTCACTTGGTAAATATACAACCTACTATACATTAGGTACAAGCCAAGCGTTTACAGCAACTGAGTTTGATGCTACTCCTACCGGTTGGAATACATATAGTAGCTATACTAATATTGCTGATGATATCAGTCTTCCTTACAGAGAATCATTTGTTCCTTCGTTTGCTGTTGGAGATAGCATGGACGGAAAATATATTCATGCATTGAATAATGGTAAAGCTAACCAGGCCCTAAACCCACCTCAGTATTCAACAGCAGGTACATCAGTTCTTTGCTCTGTAACCGATAAGGCTATGCTGCGTGAATTAGTTGTTTCAGCTTATAACATTACTACAGCAGAAAATTCGACATTCACAAATGAACTCCAGGCAGCTGCTACAGTGCTTGGTGATCCATCTGCAAGCCAGGCAAATATTGACAAAGCAAGTGACGATCTTTACAATGCTATGGGAGCTAGTGCAGGTACGTACTATGCATTGAAATACGATAACCTCTTCAGTGCTTTTGAATATTATCAGAAACCGAACAGTATGAAGATGAATGTTTCTTCTAATGCTTCAATCAGCTACAATGCCGGCACATTTACAGTTATCAGTGACAATGCAGAAAATGTTGATATTTACGCTACAGAAGGTAGCGACGAAACATATTATTATAATGTTAGTGTAGAACCCTCAACAGAGTATATATTTGAATACGATGTGGAGACAGATGCTGGTTCTCAGGTGCTTCTGTTCTTCTATGATGAAAACGGAAATCAGGTTGCTTCAACAAATCAAACAATACAGATAAATTACGGTAACCCTTTAACTGTTACATCCTCTCCTCATCTTGCGGCATATGTTAAAAATGATGGTCATGTTGTTCTTAAGTTTAAGACTAATGAATATATTGACAGAATAGGCTTCCGCTTTGGTAACACTGATAATGTTGTTAATAAATCGACATTCTCCAACATCAGACTCATTGATGCAGCTCATTATTATGAGGATGCTTTGTACTCTAAAACAGAAAGCCTTCATAAAGAGTATACGACTTACGGCTCTTTGATGACTCCTAAAAGACCGGGTTACAGCTTTAAGGGCTGGAAGGATATAAACGGCGGCTTAATTACCGGTGTTAACACAGCTATTGATCACCTTACAGTTTACTCACAGTGGAATGTAGAAAAGTATACGGTTAAATTTGATCCTAACGGTGGTTCCGGTTCTGTTTCCTCTCAGGTAATTGATATAGAAAACTCTGCTACACTTCCTGAACCCACAAGAGGTAAGTATACATTATTAGGTTGGGCATTCAGCGAGGATGCAAAAACTCCGGATATCCAATTAGGTCAGGAAATTACAGTATCAGACGTTTATGGATATCTTGATGCTAACAATAAGGTAACTCTTTACGCTGTATGGCAAGGCGATGATCTTAATGTAACATTCGATAACCTTGTAGATATGATTGAATGGGAAAAGCTTACACCGAATAATGCTGTGGCTACAGATTTCACAGGTAACGGCTTTACATTGACTTCAAAGCCGGGTGCAGGTGAAGGTACATTCGAATCACCTGAATTTAAGGTTACAGCCGGTAAGCAGTATAAAATTGATGTTGACGTTGAAGGAGATAACTGGGACGTTTATATTTTCTTCAGAAACGAGACAGTCAGCGACACAGGTATTGACTTTAGTGACGGAAAACAGCATTTCTCATCAAATGGAGACTATATATTTACTGCTCCAAGTACCGCACTTAAAGCTCATGGCACCGAAAACAACTATACCGCTGATGCAACAAAAGCAATAATCCGTGTTGATGCTAACGGTTCAAATAATACTGTTAAATTCAGCAACATTCGTGTTTATGAGGTTGGTACAGTTGAAGACGGCGTTTCTTACGAAGCTTCAAAAACTGTAACAAACGGTAAAAAATACGGTGAGCTTCCTGTTCCGACAAGGTACGGTTATAATTTTAAGGGTTGGTATACTGCAGACGGTGTTCCTGTTTCAGAGGATGTTATAGTGGATTCTGCTGAAACAATCAACCTTTTCTCAAAATGGGTGATTCAGGATCCTCAGCTCGCTCCTGATACAGTTGTTATTGACTTTGGTCTTCCTGTAACTATTGATGTTACTACAAACGACATAAATATGAGCGGCGGTAAGCTTACTGCTGTTGCTAAGGATAATCCTAACGTAACTCTCAATACTCAGAGCTACGAAACAAGCCAGCTTGCAAATGCTTCAACTAATGTGGCTCTTGCAAACGGTACTGCAGAAATTAAAGACGATAAGGTTGTTTACACACCTGCTTCAACAAACTATACTGCGGAAGAAGTATTCTATTATGAATACCAGACCGCAAACGGTCAGTATTACTACACAACTGTAACCGTAATTCCTGCAACAAGCATTTACTTTGAAGAAACATTCATGAATTTCAAGGATAGCGGTAAATATAAGTGGCAGGATGTCGGTGAATCAATTACTGATAGATTCCAGGCAGAGGACAGACCAGGTACGTTTACATTTGCCGATGCTGATGCAGATAATGTTTATGGTACAGATGCTGCATATAATGACAGCACAACCTACTCAATGGGTCGAGCAAAATTTGTTGATGTTGATAAGGCATCAATAAAGAATGAGCCTTCTGCAGAATTTACATTTACAGGTACAGGCTTTGATCTCTTCAGCGTTACTGATAATAAAGCCGGCGCAATCCGTGTTTATATTTACAGGGATACAGATGAAGACGGCGACGTTGCAGATGAAACAACGCATTACAAAAACAAGGTTATAAGCACATATTACGGCTATGAGTATGATACCGAAAAAGGTGTGTATAATCCTATAACCGACGAGAATAGTGCAAAAGCTGTTTTCCAGGTACCTGTTGTTAAGTTCCGTGATTTGGATTATGATACATACAGAATTGTTGTTAAACCTATGTACAGTAGCGGTTATGATGCAACAAAGGCCGGTCATTACGGTATTTATGTTGACTCAGTAAGAATCTTTGACCCAATGGGTGAAAAAAAGGTTGCTAATGAGGTATACCTTGCAGATGGTGAATTCGCACCAAACTATCTTGAGATTCGTGATACTATTTTGAAAAAGGATGAAAACGGCAATGTTGTTGTTGGAACCTATGAAGAAAATGGTTCACTCTTCTTTGATGGTAGTGCAAATAACGGTACAGTTAACTATGCTGAGGTTGGTCCTAAGAATGAGGTTTATCTCGGCAAAGGTCAGGCTATCGTATTTGATATTTCCTCAGGTGCAATTAAGCCTTCAACTCTTCAGCTTGGCATGAAGCTTATTGACGGCAGACAGGGTAAGGGTACTGTTAGTATATTTAATACTGCCAATGTAAACAAAAAATCATCAGTTACTCTTACAAGTGCAACAGAGCAGTTCTACAAGATTGATTCTGTTGCTGAGTGGGTAGAAAATAACGGAGTTTACGAAACAGCTTCTCCTATTGTTATTCAGAACACCTCAACTACAGATGTTGTAATTTCTCTTACAACTCTTAAGTGGGCTTATGCAGGTAATACAGAAGAAGCAAGTTCATTCAGACTCTTTGTTGATGAACAGACTCCTGTTCTTGCTAAGGCTGCTATAGAAAGCATTGCAGAAGATGAAGGTCCAAACCCTGCTCTTCTCAAGGAAAATATTAAAACATCTTTCTCTGCTGAGTCATATACAGTTGGCGATAACGGCGCCCTTACTATTGAAACACAGGCGGGCGTTACAAGATTGACTGTTGACGGCGTTGAATCAAAAAATCCGATTATAAATGAAGATGGTTCAATGAGATGGATTTTCGGATTCAGAGTTGAAACAGCTGGCAGCCGAACATTTGCAGTTGTTGCCTATGATGAGACAGGCGCATCAAGCGAAGAAATTTACGCTACTACACGAGTTGAAGAGCCCGTAGAAGATGATGGTAACGTTGAAGAACCGGTTAACCCTGATGACGAAGCTACTGATAATATTGGTAGTGTAATTATGGGATCGGAAAGCTTTGTTGAAAATCTTCTTCAATTGCTCTTTGGCTTGTTCGAAAAAATATTTAGTATGTTGGCAGGAGGTGCAACAGCATGAAAAACTATGTAAAACCGGCAATTTCATTTCAATTTTTTAATTTAAGTAGTAATGTTGCGGGTGGTTGCGTTATGAGTGCTAACCTCAACACTACGCCTTGTGTTATTCGTGTTCCTGATTGGCCGGGAGATTATCTCTTAGCTGAAGAAACAGCAGGATGTACAATACCGACTGACCCGGGCGAACTTTGCTATGGCGTACCTACCGGTGACGACCGAGTTTTAGGTTCTTAATTTTAAGAAGCCGAATCACCTTTCGGTGATTCGGCTTTCAAAACTTTTAGGTGAATTTATGAAGCATATAAAAAAAATAGTTGCAGTATTATTGTGCCTTTCCTTCTTGTCTTTTGCAGGATGCAAACAAACAAAATATGGCAAGAATTTCCCGATTGATGCTGATACAGTTATTTCTGTTGAGGATTGTTTCTTGTATAGCGGTGAATTTGTTGAGGATGGCTCCTTCGAAGAGAAAGAGGATGTTGCAGCAATTAAGGTTAAAAATAATTCTAATAAAGCCATTAAGCTCGCCAGAATTTATATAACAACATCTAAAAAGGAATTGTTTTTCGAAATAACAACCTTGCCTGCAGGAGCAACGGCTACCGTGCTTGAAAAAGGTGCTCAGACAATAAAATGGAACGAAAAAATTAAGGAAATAAGAGTAGAAAATAGGGTTGATTTTGAAGACAAGCTTTCGTTACATGAGGATGTATTTCTTTTACAAGCGAATAATCAAACCATAAATATAAAGAATATTTCTAATGAAAAAATTGATTCGGATATTTACGTTTATTATAAAAATAAGGATGCTGACGGAAATTATTTCGGCGGTATAACCTTCCGCTCAAAGGCAGATGGCTTACAACCCGGTGAAATAAAGCAGCTTCCTGCTTCACATTATCAGAAGGCTGATAGTGAGGTGCTTTTTGTTGACTATGCAGGTTAAAAAATATTCCTTTGGAGATTGTAAAATAGAAATAAGGTCGGAAAATGAAATTATTACCGAGGGAAATTATTCCAGGTTTCTTGATGATTTTGAAACTCCTGATTTTATAATCAACGTGTTTAAAGTTAATGTCTTGCCTGATAAGATTGGCGAGTGCGTTTTCAAAAATGATGAGGGTAGCTTATATTATGGCGCTGCAAGTCGTAAATATAAAGCTTGTTTCGATTCAAAATCAAAGAGGTATTTTGATTATTCTTGCTTTGAAAATAATAAGGATTTATACATAAATTATCCGGGTGATATTACTGAATTTATTGTTTTTGAGGGCATTGACCTTGTTTCGTTGCTTTTACAAAAAGGTATAGGCGTGCTTCATTGCTCGTATATTGAATTTGAAGACGAAGCCATTCTTTTTGCAGGAGATAAGCAGGTAGGCAAATCTACTCAGGCAGCGCTCTGGGAGGAATATAAGGGTGTTACTGTGCTCAATGGTGACAGAGCAGGAGTATTTGAGGATAATGGCAAAATTTATGCCTGCGGCGTACCGTATTGCGGCACATCAGGTATCTGCCATAATAAAAAATTGCCTGTAAAGGCGATTGTTGCGCTCTCAAAGGGTAGTGAAAATGTTGTTTCAAAACCATCACCTTTTGAGTCGGTAATGTTTATAGCAGGTAGATTTTCCCATAATTATTGGGATGAATTAACAGCTGAAATGACATTTGCTATTGCAGAAAACATATGCAAAAATACAACTGTTTTATCGTATTCTTGTCTTAAAGATGAAACTGCAGTAAACTTTTTAGAAGATGTTTTGAAAAGGGAGGCGTAAGGCTTTAGTCCTTTATTTCTATGGATGTTGAAAATTTAATTAATAAAAGACTAGTAAATGATGAGCCTTTATTTTCTGCTTATTTACATTCAAGAGCAGGAGCAAAAGGTGTGCCGGTTTCAGGTACATTTGAGCTGACCTCAAGATGTAATTTTAATTGCAGAATGTGCTATGTTCATAACATGGATTGCAGTAAAATGAGTGAAGAAAAATCTGCTGAATGGTGGATAAATTTAGGTAAAAAAGCTGCTTCTGAAGGTATGATTTTCTTGCTTATTACAGGTGGAGAGCCTCTTCTTCGCAAGGATTTTAAAGAGATTTATACTGAACTTTCAAAGCTCGGTCTTATGATTTCAATTAACACAAATGGCTCTCTTTTATGTGGCGAAATTGCTGAGCTTTTTAAGAAAATCCCGCCAGTGAGACTTAATATTTCTTTATACGGTGCAAGCAACGAAACTTATGAAAATTTCACAGGAGCTCCTCATTTTACAAAGGTTTTAGATAACATCAAACTTTTGCAATCGTACGGTATTAATATTCGTCTTAATGTAAGTGTTACAGAAGATAATTACCGTGATACAGCTGAAATTTATAGAATAGGTCGTGAACTAGGCGTCCATGTAAAAGCAGCTCAATATATGTACCCTCAAGTGCTTGTTGGTGGCAAAACTGGTGAAAATCAGAGTCGTCTTTCTTCGGAAGTAGCAGCTCAATGCAGAATTGACTGGTTTAAACTTCTTTTTCCTGAAAATGAGCTTCCGACACGCTTCAGAAACACTCTTAATGGTGTGGAAAGCCTCGATTTACCTTGCGAGGGCGAGGTAGAAGAAGGCAAAGTGAAATGCCGTGCAGGTAAAAGTAGTTTCTGGGTAAATAGCAAAGGTGAAATGTGCTTCTGCGGTGTTGCAGGCTTTCCTTTTAGCATTGATGAATTAGGCTTTTATGGCGCATGGGAAAAGGTGCGTGAATTTTCTGCAGCAGTTAGAACACCTGCAAAATGTGAAATATGCAAATACAAAAGCATGTGTTGCGTATGCGCTGCTGCATGTTATACCGAAACAGGCAGTTTTTCGGCTGTTCCTGAGTATATTTGCAGAATGACGAAAAAAATGGCGCAGCTTATGGAAAACGAATTAGAAAGGCTTGAGGCTGAAAATGGAAATTAAAAAACAAGTTATTTTAAGAAGCGTTGCAGGGGAACATATGCTCATTCCTGTAGGAGAAACTGTTTTTAAATACAACGGAATTTTTATGCTTACAGAGAGTGGGAAATTCCTTTGGGAGCACATTGTAAAGGGAGCTGAGGAGAAGGAGTTAAAATTACTTCTCGCTGCCGAGTATGAGCTGGATGAATCAACTGCTTCAGCTGATGTTGAAGAGTTTCTTGAAATGCTTAGAGCATTCGAAATTATATAACAAAAATTTAATTCTGAAAACACTTGTTAACATAACGACAGACGTAATAAATTTGCAGAATATTGCTTCAAATTTATGCCTGTTGATTTCAGTGTTGAATAAGGTTTTCTTTCACAAATAAATACATTGAAAATTACCTTCGCGACAAGTTTTCTCGCGAAGGTTTTTTTATGTTTTTTCCATATAAAAACAGCCATTTTTTGTTGAATTTTACTTGCGTTCAGGCGTGTGTTGTGGTAAAATTAAAATGTATGATTGGATAATAATGTCGTATTATGTCATTTGGGAGAGATTTTATGCGAATAATGCGAATTTCGGTAATGCTTCTGTTTATTATTACCACAATATTCTTTTCAATTTTCTTCGTTTTTCAAAAGAAAAATGCGGATGATACCATACCTGTAATTACGCTGGAAAGCGACTTTATGGAAGTGAAATGCAATGCAACAAATGATGAGCTTCTTAAAGGTGTTAAAGCAACAGACGAGAAAGACGGAGACTTAACAGGTGAGGTTATTGTTGAGTCTATTTCAAGGTTTATTGAACCGGGCGTTTGCGAAGTTAAATATGCAGTTTGCGACAGCAACAATCACGTTGCTCATGCAACAAGAAAAATTCGCTATGTGGATTATGAGGCTCCAAAATTCAAATTGGAAAATAGCTTGTGTTTCTCCCTTTATGAAAATATAAATATTACGTCATTTGTTGGCGCTGTTGATAGTATTGACGGAGATATTTCCGAAAATGTTGTTATAACAAGCCCCGATTTTACTTCATCTGTAACAGGTGTTTTTACCTTGGAAATTTCTGTTGCTAACAAAAAAGGTGATACCTCAACGCTTTCTCTTCCGTTGATTATGGAAGAAAGAAATCTTTCTGCTCCAAAAATCAATCTTAAAGAGTATCTGATATATGTTGATAAAAATAAAAAGGTTGATTTTGAAGATTATATCGTTGAAGCAATAGACAGAGATGATAGAGATTTAACCGACCAGGTTGAGATAGATAATAATGTGAATTTTAAAAAAAGCGGCATTTATACTGTTCACTATTTCGTTACTGACAGAAACGGAGCAAAAGGTCATTCTGTTCTCAATGTTGTGGTGGAGTAAGTAGAGTATTCGAGCCGCATATGGTTTTATTAAATTCAGGGAGAATAATTTTCTATGAATAGAGGAAAAATTTCGATCGATTATTATAGTATCCTGAAAGACGTAATAAGAAATTTTTGGGTGGTTTTATTAAGCCTTCTTATAGGCGTTATGGGTATATATATTGCAGAGGGTAGCGTTTACAAGCCGGAATATACCGCAACTGCAACTGTTGTTGTTAACGCAAAAGGCTCTTCGTCAAACACCTTGTCTATGTACAATGTATCTTCTGAAATGGCAGAGGTTTTTTCAAAGGTTTTCTCAGAGCCAACTATGAAAAAAGCTGCTGCAGAGCATCTCGGTCTTGAAAGGTTCGATGGCAATGTTAAAGCAGCTGTTTTAACAGATACAAACTTTATTAATATAAGTGTTGTTTCTGATGGTCCTCGTAAATCCTACGAGCTTCTTAACGCTATTTTGCAGGTTTACCCCACCATTTCTGAAGAGGTTTTTGAAAACTCGGTGATTACTATTTTAAAACATCCGTCAATGCCATCTTCTCCATCAAGCCAGGGTTTACAGGGCGGTAAATTAAAAATCTTATTGCTGATTGCCGTTATCAGTATGGGTGCAATTGTTGCTCTTTCTGTTTTCAGAGATACTGTTAAAAACGAAAAAGAATTCAAGGATAAGATTAACTCAAAGCTTTTGGGCTGTATTCCTTTTGAAATTAAAAATAGAACAATAAAAGATTTCCTTTCAAAAAAGAAAAAAGGTCTGCTCATTGATGGTAACGCTTTTATAAGCACAAGGTTTATTGAATCGTTTAACAGAGTTGTGGCAAAAATTGAACACCTTAAATTGCGTGATGGCTCAAAGGTTTTTGCTGTTACAAGCTTTGCAGAAAATGAAGGTAAATCAACCGTTTCTGCTAACCTTGCTCTTTCTCTCGCTCGCAAGGGCAACAGGGTTCTTTTGATGGATATGGACGGTAAAAAACCTGCTATGTATAAGATTTTTGATTGTTCTTATGTAGAAAATGCTGAGTTAGGTTCGCTTTTTAACGGTGAAATTTCAAGGAAGGATTATAAATTAAGAAGATATAAAAAAACCAAGCTTTATTTAGCTATTAATACCCGCGCTTACGCTAGCAGCTACAAATGGATTGAAAGCGGTACGGTTAAAAGAACCATTAAGGCTCTTAAAGGTATGGTTGATTATATCATAATCGATACCGCGCCCCTTTCTGTTGACTCCTCTGTAAACGAAATAATTAAGATGGCGGATAAAACTATTCTTGTTGTTAAAACAGATGTTGTTGAGAGCAGCACAGTAAACGACGCTATTTTAACGATTACAGAGGTTGGCGATAATTTAGCAGGCTGTATTCTCAACGAAACTCATCCGGATGTATTTATGGCATCCTTTACAGGTGTCGGTGATGAAGGTAAGTTTTCTCGCGGTAAATATTATTAAAAACAGTTAATTCTAATCGAAACAAAAGGAAGATTACAAGAATGAGTATGAACGATAAGGGATTACAATTTAATAATGATAATAACATATCCTTTTACTTCAGTGACTTTTGTCGCGGTTTAAAAAAGTTTTGGTGGATTATTGCAATTGTTTGCGTAATGTGTTGCGTTTTCAATGTTTTTATGTGTTATAGAAGCTATACACCAATGTATAAGGCTGAGGCTACTTTTACAGTAAGTACACAGGGCAGAACCTCCTCCATAAACGGAATTTCTGCATATAATTTTTATTATGACGCTTCAGCAGCATCGTATCTCTCATCAACATTTCCGTACATTTTAAGTAGTAACTTGTTGCAGGATGCGGTGGCGTCTGATTTGAATTTACCTGCCATTCCCGTTAGCTTAAATGCATCGTCTGTTCCGGGTTCTACTATGTTTACTTTAAGTTCCATAGGCTACGACCCACAGCTAACTTATGATGCACTTATCAGCACAATGGAGAATTACCCGGATGTTGCAAGATATGTTGTAGGTAATATTAAATTTAATGTTATTACAAGCCCTGTTTTGCCAACAAATCCGTACAATAAGCCTACCTATTTTGACGAGGTTTTTAAAGGTGTTGTTTACGGCTTGGCTATAGGATTGGTTCTTTTGCTTTGCTACACTGCTTTAAGAACTACAATCCGAACTAAAAAGGATATCAGAGCTAATCTTAATATTAAGTGCTTGGGCGTTGTTCCGCATATTATTCTTAAGAAAAACGCAAGAAATGAGAAGGAACCTTTGCTTATTAACGCCAAATTAACCGATGGCAGATTCTCTGACAGTATAAGGTCAACCAGAAGTGTTGTTAAAAAGGTCTCGAAAGACGATAAAAAGATTATTGCGGTTACAAGCACTATTGCATCCGAAGGCAAAACTACTGTTTGTACAAACCTATCAATATCATTTGCATCAATAGGAAAAAAAGTGCTTCTTGTAGAATGTGATTTGAAAAATCCAAGTGTGTTGAAAACTTTGGGTGTCAAAGAAGATGAAATACAATATTCAACTGTTACAGATAAATACAAAATAGCTTATTTGGAGAATTATAAAATTTATGTTATGACACTTGTTGCTGATGACAATGTGAACGAAGTTGTTAACAGCGGTAATTTGGATAGTATTTTCTCCTGTGTTAAGGAAGATTTTGACCTGATTTTCGTTGATACACCGCCTTGTGGCGTTGTTTCAGATGCTATGTTTGTAGCTCAGGCATCAGATGGCGTTATATATGTGATTATGCAGGATACTGTGCGAATCTCTAAAATCAAGGCCGGTCTGGATTCATTAATGTCAACCGATTCCGAAATTATAGGTTGTATTTTAAATGGCGCTCAAACAAGTGTTATGGGCTATGGCTATTACAAGGCTTACAATAAATATGGCTATTATAAGGGCTATGGCAAGTACGGCAAGTACGGTAAATACGGTAAATACAGCAAATATGGTTATTCCGGTGGCTATGGCTATGGTTTCCATTTTGATGACGAAGATGACGAATTAGTAATTTGAAGGGCAGAGGATGATGAGTAAATCCGAAAGATTCACCACTCTTATGGCAAATATGATAAATGAGTGGAAATGGATAATGAGATACGCCAAAAAGTATAGAGTAAAGTGCTTTATCTATATTTTATTAGGCTTTATTGCAACTGCTATGTCTTTGTGCATTTCTGTTGCATCAAAATATCTTATTGATTCAGTTATTTCACATACCAAAGAGCAACTGATTACTTATGCTGTAATGGTGATTGCCCTAACTGTTTTTCAGTTTATGTTTGGTTCGATTTCCTCATGGATAACAGCTAAGGTGAATTCAAAGGTTGATAATGAAATAAGGGAAGATATTTATTCGCATATTGTTACCGCAGATTGGCAGGATATCGGGAAATATCATTCTGGTGATTTAATTAACAGGCTCGAAAGAGATGTTTCAACTGTTTCTTCCGGTGTTATAGGGTTTATACCGAGCGCCATTACTCGATTTGTTCAGTTTTTTGGCTCGTTAGCCATAGTACTTTACTACGATAAAACCATGGCTGTATTGGCACTTCTTAGTGCACCGTTTTTCTTCTTGTCATCAAGAATGCTTGTAAAAACCATAAGAAAATATAGCAAAGAAACAAGAAAAATTAACGGCGATGTTTTGTCATACTCAGAAGAATCTGTTCAAAATATTCAGATAATCAAGTCTTTTGACTTGACTAAAGACTACATAAATAATTTTTCAAAATTACTCAACACCTACAGAAAGACCAGGCTTGAGTATGAAAAGTTCAATATAATAATGACCTTGTGCTTTTCTGTTTTAGGGATGGTTGTTTCATATTTTTGTTACGGCTGGGGTGTTTACAGACTGTGGCAAGGCGCCATTACTTATGGCACAATGACTTTGTTTTTACAAATCTCGGGTACGCTTTCCTCTTCTTTTAATTCTTTGGCTTCATTAGCACCAAGCGCCATTTCTGTGGCAACTTCTGCCGGCAGAATTATGGAAATAACTAGTTTTAAAACAGAGCGGGATACCGAAAGAGACAAAGCACTGGAAATACTTGATAAAGCTGAAAACACAGGTTTGACAGTTGAATTTAAAAAAGTTTCTTTTAAATATCAGGATGGAGAATTACCGGTTCTTAAAAATGTAGACTTAAAAATACTGCCGGGTGAAACTATTGCTCTTATCGGTGCATCCGGTGAAGGAAAAACCACACTGTTTAAGCTTGTTTTAGGTTTGGTTGAGCCTACGGAAGGTGAAATAATTTTCACATCTTCATCCGGTGAGGTCATAAATGCTTCAGACAGTACAAGACGTTTTTGTTCGTATGTTCCGCAAGATATAGGCGTTTTTTCAGGTACCTTTGAAGATAACTTGCGAATAGTAAAAAATGAGGCAACAGATGAAGAATTACAAGATGTTTTACATCAGGCAGAACTATCTTCTTTGATAAATTCTCTTCCGAAAGGAATCCAAACAGAACTTAACGAGCACGGAGCAAACTTTTCCCAAGGGCAGCTTCAACGTTTGGCAATCGCAAGATCACTTCTCAGAAAATCGCTTGTATTGCTTATGGACGAGGCTACATCAGCACTGGATTCACAGACCGAATCAAAGGTGCTTGAAAACATTATGGTCTCTGAGCCAAATCAAGTGAGAATTATTACAACTCATAGGGAATCTGTGCTTAAATACTGCAATGCGGTTTATAAGATTACGGAAGATGGTACATTAGAAAAACAATAGTATTAGAGTGGGTGCATTATGGAAACAAAGGTTAGGAATAATTCTAAACTCGGTTACGAGGGTGTTTACAACAGAATATTTAAAAGATGCCTGGATTTCATAATTGCCCTCTTTGCAATTATTGTGTTATTGCCAATAATTTTGCTCTTTTCTTTGGCTGTTTTGATTGATGATGGCTTTCCGATTTTCTATACACCTCTGAGAGGCGGTTATAAAGGAAAACCCTTTAAAATCATAAAATATCGCACCATGGTAAGGGATGCTGATAAAATTGGCGGCGGCACAACAGCTTTGAATGACTCCCGAATTACAAGGGTTGGTTCAATTTTACGTAAGGTTAAAGCAGACGAAATAGTACAGATATTTAATGTTCTAACCGGAACAATGAGCTTCGTTGGCCCTCGACCTGAATTGCTTCAGTACACGGAGCAATATACAGAGGAGGAAAGTGTAATTCTTAAAGTAAGACCGGGAATTACCGATTATAGCTCCTTAGAGTTTATAAACCTTGATGAAATAGTGGGTGGCGAGAATGCCGACGAAATGTACGAAAAACATGTTTTAAAAAGAAAAAACCAGCTCAGGATTAAATATGCAGAGGAAGTTTCACTTAAGACGGATTTTATTATATTGTTTAAAACCGTTTGGTGCGTATTAGAAAAATTGGTAAGATTTTTTAAAAGCAAGAGGAATTAATAATGGAATATGTAAAGCTTAAAAATACTGATATTTCCGTTTCAAGATTATGTATGGGCGGTTGCCCTATGGGTGGCTACGGCTGGGGCTATGTAAGCGAAAATGCAGTTATTGCAACTGTTCATCGTGCTATTGACGGTGGAGTTAATTTCTTTGATACTGCTGATACCTACGGCTTAGGGCAATCAGAAAGAACTCTTGCAAAAGCTCTTGACGGCAGAAGAGAAAATGTAATTATTGCAACAAAATTCGGTGTACGAGTTGAAAAGGGTAAAACCTTTTATGACAACTCGCCGGAATATATTGAAAAAGCTTTAAACGATAGCTTGAAAAGATTATCCACAGATTACATAGATTTATATCAAATTCATTACCGCGATGAAACAACACCTTTGGATGCTGTTGTAGAGGTGTTGGAGCGATTTAAGGAGCAAGGAAAAATCCGTTGTTATGGTTTATCCAATATCCATGGTGAAGAGTTTAAGGAAGTAGAGCCCTTTTTAGGTGAGTTTGCTTCATGTCAAAACGAATATTCCCTTGTTACTCGCGATAATGAGAACGATCTTTTGATTAATTGCAACGACCTTCAGCTTACACCTATGACATGGGGAAGCTTGGGACAAGGTGTATTAACAGGTAAATATAACATCAACTCCGGGTTCGGTGTTAACGATAGGAGAAGCAGAGATATTTACACGAATTTCCATGGAGAAAAATTGAGAAGAAATGTGGAAATTGTTGAGCACATGAAGCCTTTAGCAGAAAAACTTGGCGTTAGCTTGGCTTCTTTAGCCGTGAGATTTATTCTTGATCACATTCCTGATTCAGTTGCATTGGTTGGAGCTAAAAATCCGGGCCAGATTGAAGGGACTATGACCGCTGTGGATTTCAGACTTTCAAAAGACGAATTGGAGTTTTTGGAGAATATAGTATGACATGCGCGAATAATGGAAAGAAGATAAATGAAATCGGTATATTATATACAATTGGTGTGTTGCTGACAATTTTGGGACATTCTCACTCCAATGATTGGACAACCTTTCCAACACAACCTGTAGAATTTATTTATTCGTTTCATATGCCACTTTTCTTTTGCATAGCAGGATACTTATTCATAAAATCAAACAGTCTTGAAAGAGATGGATATCTAAAATGGATTACTGATAAAGGCAAAAGACTATTGATACCATATTTTGTTATTTCAGTTGTTTCATTTGTTCCGAAAACGCTATTAGAAAACGGGAATTTTAACAATATAGGCACAAAGGAGTTTCTTGAATGTTTTTTTGCTCCGAGGCTTAATATTTGGGGACATTTTTGGTTTCTTCCTGTAATTTTTATTTTTAATTTTGTTTTTGGATTGTGGAAAAGTTTTTTATATGGTAATTTGAAATGTAAAAAAATCGCAGTTGTCGGAACACTTTTAATTGCCTTTGTGTTGCATTTTATAAAAATAGATGTTGCATGGCTGGGCATCAGTGATTTATGCGAATTTACTGTTTATTTTGTTATCGGTATTTTAGCTCGTGATATTCTCAAGATAAAAAAACTTAGAAAAAGAGAGCTTATTGTAGGTGCACTTTTGCTTACGGCTATAAGTATAGTTTTGTTTTTGAAATTACGACACAATGTATTTGTCATGTTTGTAGAAAGTATATTAATGCTTACAGTGTGCTTATTTGTAGCTCAGCTTTTGGCAGAAAAGAACTTTAAATGTGTTAAATTCATCAATGAAAATGTGTTTACGTTTTACATTTGTTCATGGCCATTTCAGGCTGTATGTAAAAAAATACTAGATTATTTTAATTCAGAATGGTATGTATATACACTTGTTATGTTTTTGATGGGGGTTGTGGCTCCGTGTATTATAATTATAGTTTATAGAAAACTTAAATTTATAAACTGCAATTTTTTAAGTTATCTTTTGGGGTTTAGAGTGGTGAAATGATATGAAGTATAGTAGTCAACAATTAGCGTGGTTAATTCGCAGACATGCGGTGGAGCTTACTCACTTATCCGGCGGATCTCATATCGGCTCTATTTTATCTGTTGCAGATATTATAGCTGTACTATACGCGGATGTGTTGAATTATGACGTAAATAATCCTAAGTGGGATGGCCGTGATCGCTTTATATTAAGCAAAGGTCATGCGGGGTTATCTATATATACCGCATTGGCAGAAACAGGCTTTTTTGATAAAAGTGAGCTTGATACTTACTATCAGAACGGAAGCAGACTTTCCGGACATGTTTCTCATTATGTTCCCGGAATCGATTTTTCTACAGGTTCTTTAGGTCATGGCTTATCAGTCGGTGTTGGTATGGCTTACACCTTAAAAAAGATGAAGAACAATGCAAATGTATATGTTGTTCTTGGTGATGGCGAGTGCGATGAGGGCTCAGTTTGGGAAGCAATGCTTTTTGCCAACCACTTTAATTTAGATAATATTGTGGCAATTGTTGACCACAACAAAATGCAAAGTATGGATTTTTGCGAAAAAACAATTTCAAAAGAATCTCTGGTAGATAAATGGAAAGCATTTGGTTGGAACGTTATTGATATTAATGGCAATGACCATCAGCAGTTAAAAACCGCTTTTTCAACTCTGTCAAAAAACAAAAAACCAACTGCAATTATTGCAAACACAGTAAAGGGATACGGTATTCCCTTTATGGAGAACGATATTTTATGGCATTACAGATTCCCACACGATGGTTGGGAATACGACACTGCTGTTACAGAACTTCACAAAAATAAGCCGGATGGTGTTGAGGATATATACACTCCAACTGGTATAGAAAATCCTGTTATGCCAACAGAAAATGATGATATTTATAACGACCATACAACCTCGGCTACATGGAAGCCCACATGGATGAATGAAAGGGAGGAGAACTAAATGCGCGATACATTTGTTAAAACCCTTTGTTCTATATGCGGAACTAACAAGGATATTGAGCTTATTACAGGTGATTTGGGATTTGGTGTATTAAAGCCGTTTTTTGAGCAATTCCCCGATCAATTCACAAATGCAGGTATAGCGGAGCAGAATATGACATCTGTAGCTGCAGGCATGGCGCTTGAAGGTAAAACAGTTTTTACATATTCAATAGGTAATTTCCCTACACTGCGTTGCCTTGAGCAAATAAGAAATGACTGCGCATACCATAACGCTAATGTTAAAATTGTGTGCGTCGGTGGTGGTTTCGTTTATGGTTCTCTCGGTATGAGCCACCACGCAACAGAAGATATTTCTGTGATGCGTTCAATTCCCAATGTTGCAGTTTTTTGTCCAGGTGATGCTATGGAAGCGGCTGCTGTAACAAAAGCAATTGCTAAATATCCCGGAACCTGCTATTTAAGATTGGGCAGAGGTGGAGAGAAACCTATCCATAAAACCCTTGAAAACTACGAAATAGGCAAGGCTATTCCGGTTAAAGCAGGTAAATATGTTGCCATATTAACTACAGGTGCAATATATGAAGAGATTGATAAGGCGTTGGATATTCTCGCAGAAAATGGTATAACACCATCAGTTTTCTCTTTCCCGACAGTTAAGCCTATAGATAAAGAAACAATAAAAAAATGCGCAGAGTCACACACAATAATTGTAACCTGCGAAGAAAATAATATTATGGGTGGTTTCGGTAGTGCTGTTAGTGAGGTTATGGCTGATAACGGATTAAACAGCAGACTTATAAGAATTGGTATAGATGATACATTTTGTGGTACAGTGGGCGATCAGGCGTATCTTCGCGATACTTACGGAATGAGTGGAAAGAAAATTGCTGAAAAAATAATTGAGGCGATAAAGTAAATGAAGAAAAGAATATTAATAACTTCTACAGAGCTTATGATGATACAGTTTCTTGTGCCACATGTAATTCATCTATCCGAAAATGGCTACAAAGTAGATATCGCATGTTCAAATGTAGGCGGACGAATGGATGAGGTTCGCGAAAAACTTAAAGGTTACGTTGAAAAAATTCATATAGTCAGATTAGAAAGAAGCCCCGTGTCTCCTAAAAATCTTCTTGGATATCAGGACATGAAGAGGGTAATTGATCAGGAAGAATATGACATCATTTGGACAAATGAACCGGTTATGGGTGTGGTAACGCGACTTGCAGCAAGAAAGGCAAGAAAAAAGGGTACAAAGGTGCTATATATGGTGCACGGATTTCATTTTTATAAAGGTGCGCCAAAGAAATATTGGATGATTTTCTATCCGATTGAAAAAATCATGGCAAAATTTGCAGATTTCATAATTACTGTAAATAAAGAGGATTATGCTATAGCAAAAACCTTTGCAAAGAATGTAAAATATATTCATGGAATCGGAATTAATACAGAGAGACTCACTTTAGGAGAAAATCAGAACGACATCCGTCAAGAGCTTGGGCTCGAAGCAGATGCGTTTCTCGTGTTGTCTGTTGGAGAATTAAATACAAATAAAAATCAGAGGACTATTATTGAAGCAATCAATCAATTAAATGATTCAGCAGTTCACTATATTATTTGTGGAAAAGGTGATGAATTAGAAAACCTTCAGAAGTTTGTTGCAAAATACAAGTTAGAGGAGAATGTACATTTCTTAGGATATCGTACAGATGTAGTTGATATTTGTAATCAGTCAGATGTGTATGTTATGTCATCTTATAGAGAAGGACTTCCGGTTGCTTCGTTAGAAGCAATGTATTGTGGCTTGCCACTTATCACGTCAAATATTCGCGGATTAGTTGATGTAATGAAGGATGGCCAATCTGGATATTTAGCAAGCCCAGATGATGTACAGTGTTTTGCGAAGGCGATTAAAAAATTAAAAAAATCACCAGAACTTCGTAAACAGATGGGGGAAAATAATAAGATTACTGTAAAACCGTATTGTATTGAGAATACAAAAAAAGAGGTTATTAGAGTGTTAGATTTTTAGAGGACAAAAAATGGAGAAAAGAGGACGAGAATTGCTTTCAATCGTAACGCCTGCATATAATCGGGCAGAATTACTGGGAAGATGTTATCGCTCATTAACTGAGCAGACTTGTTATAACTTCGAGTGGATTATTGTAGATGATGGAAGTAAAGATAATACAAAGGAAGTAGTTCAGGGCTTCGTAGAAAAAAATAATAAGTTCCCTGTTACTTATGTTTGGAAAGAAAATGGCGGGAAACACACAGCATTAAATGCATCACATGCATATATTCATGGAGAATATGTTTTGATTTTGGACAGTGATGACAGATTAACTCCAGATGCAGTGGAAACGGTTTTAGAAGAATGGAACACTTATAAAAAAATTACACAAATAGGGATTTTAACATTCTATAGACAGAATGACAAAGGCGAAATTTTTGCCTATTCGAGTAGTGAAAGAAAAATTGTAGATATTGTACGTCATAAAAGAGTTTGTGTGCATTCCAGCGATTGTTGTGAAGTAATTCGTACAGAACTTTTCAAAAAGTATCCATTTCCTGTATTCGAAAATGAACGATTTTTAGCTGAAACAGCATTATGGAATAGAGTTTCATTAGAATGCAAAAGTCTTTATCCTGGAAAAGGTGTATATATAGGGGAATATCTTGAAGGTGGACTTTCAGATTCTGGAAGAAAGATGCGTCTTAATAACCCTCTTGGCGGAATGTATACATCTCATTTGCGTATGCATAAAAAATGCTTTATGGCAGAACGCATAAAAGCAACACTGTTATATATATGTTATGGAAAATGTGCTGGAAAAAGCATAATAGATATTCTAAAGGAAGGAAAACCATATCAAGCACTAATTGGAGTGCTCTACCTTCCGGGTTTATTTATGTATTTAAGTTGGAGAAAAAAATATGGAACCAATTAGAGTTTTGCATATAGTTACATATATGGGGCGCGGTGGATTAGAAACAATGCTGATGAATTACTATCGAAATATTGATAGAAATAAAATTCAGTTTGATTTTTTAGTACACCGTGATTTTGAAGCTGATTATGACAAAGAAATTGAAGCATTAGGTGGACGAATTTATAGAGTATCAAAACTAAATCCGTTCAGTAGAAAATATTTGGGTGAATTAGATCGATTTTTTAAAGAACATAAAGAATATAAAATAGCACACTCACACTTGGATTGTATGGCAGGAATCCCATTAAAATATGCAAAAAAAAATGGAGTACCGTGCAGAATTGCACATGCGCATAATAATAATCAAGCAAAAGATATGAAATATATTTTAAAATTGATTTATAAAAATAAAATCCCCCAATATGCAAACATTCTATTTGCATGTAGTGAATCTGCGGGTAAATGGATGTTTAGAACAAACGAATTTAAAGTGTTGAATAATGCTATAGATACAAAAGAATATTTGTTCGATGAGCAAAAGAGGGAAAAAATAAGAAAAGAATTTAATATAAAACAAAATGAATTTGTATTAGGTCATGTTGGGAGATTTGCTTCACAAAAAAATCATGCATTTATTATAGATATATTTGCTGAAATTCTCAAATTAAACCCTAATAGTAGTTTGATATTGGTGGGTGAAGGCGAACTTCAAGAACAAATTGTTGAAAAAGCCAAAAGCCTAAAAATAGAAAACAAGATATACTTCACGGGTGTTAGAGCTGATGTGTCAGATATATTACAGGCTGTGGATGTTTTTGTGTTTCCTTCATTATTTGAGGGGTTAGGTATTGCAAATATCGAAGCACAAGCAGCAGGATTACCATGTCTGATATCGGAGAGAGTCCCTATGGAATGCGAGAAGGTAAAAGGACTAGTAACACAAATTGACTTGGCTAAAGGTGCAAATTATTGGGCTCAAAAAGCATTAGAGCAAGCTAACCATAAACGAGAAAACACATATTCAGATATATTAATTTCTGGCTTTGATATTCAGCAGAATGGAAATTGGTTGACTAATTTTTATTTAGAAAAAGCAAAAAAAACGTTGGAGTAGTAATGAAAAAAATAAAGATACTTATGGTTGCTGGTACTATGCATGTTGGAGGAATAGAAAACCAACTTATGCATTTTGCGAGGAATGCAGAAAAAAATAAGTTTCAGGTTGATTTTACATCAACGATGGAAGATGCCTTTTATAGAAAAGAAATAGAATCATTAGACGGAAAATTTATTTTAATTCCGGATATGAATTGGAGCAAGCCCTGGAAATATTGTATTACAATGTATAAGATTATGAAAAGTGGAGGTTATGATGTAGTTCATTCTCATGAACTTTTTCATAGTGGAATTACTTTAGCTATTGCCAAATTAGCGGGAGTTAAAAGCAGAGTTGTTCACGCTCACAATATTTCTGATGCAGAAGATAACGATCCTCATTCATCTATCGTCAGGAATATTTATAATTTTGTCATGAGAAAGCTTATTCAGCGTTATGCGACACAGTTTTGTGCTTGTTCTTCCCCTGCAGGTGAATTCTTATATGGACAGAAAGTAACTAAAAAAGAAAACTATAATTTAGTTTTTAATTCAATTGACGTTTCAAAGTTTGTGATCCAAAAAGAAAATGAGAATTGTGATGATTGGGTTAATGTGTTGCAGGTAGGTCGATTTACAGAAGTTAAAAATCAGTTGTTTACTGTTGAGATAGCAAATGAATTCAAAAAATTGAACAAAAAAGTAAGAATATTATGTGTAGGCAACAACGGAAACAGCTATGAACAAGAAGTAAAAAATAAAATCAATGAGTATGGTGTTGCAGAATACATACAGCTTTTAGGGGTGCGCAAAGATGTACCCGCTATTATGGCTAAGTGTAAGGCTTTTCTATTACCTTCTCTATATGAAGGAATGCCTCTTGTGTTACTTGAAGCGCAAACGGCTGGTCTCAATTGTGTTGTGGCTGATACATTTTCTCACGAAGCAGATTTTGGTGTAGGCTTAATTGAATGGTTGTCCTTAGATTGTGGTTCAAAAGCATGGGCAGAAAAAATAGAGAAAGCGATCGAATCTGAACCTGCAGACAATACTGTAATTATGAATGCTATAAAAAAATATGGTTTCGACAGTAAATCTTTTTGCGAAAAAATATGCAGGATTTATGAAAAAGATTACTATAGATTTATGTAAGTGCGTAAGAATGGGTTAATCAAGATGATTAAGATTTTATTTTTTATAGAAAACTTATCAGCAGGTGGAGCAGAAAAGGTGCTTCAGAACCTTGTTAATAACATGGATATTGAAAAATTTGATATTACCGTTCAGACTGTCTGGAAGGAAAATCCAGAAAAGTATTTAAACGAGAATATCAAATATAAATACATATATCCCTATTATTCAAAATTAAATAATTATAAATACAGACTTAGCGCTTTATTTAAAAGAATCTATTCTTTACATATTAAGGATAATTATGATATAGAGGTTGCTTACCTTGAATGTGGTGCTACAAAGGTTATTTCAACATCAACCAATAAAAAAGCAAAGAAAATTGCTTGGGTTCATTGCGATTTATCTAAAAAAATGACTAATATAGAAAAATTCAAGAAAAAGAGTGAGAATTGGTATAAAAAGTTCCACAAGGTTGTTTGTGTTTCTAAGGATGTAGAAAAAAGCTTTAGAAGCATATACGGAAATGAGTTTGATACTGAGGTTATTTATAATGTTATAGATGATTATAGCATCAGGGAAAAGGCTGGTGAAAATGTCAGCGATTTTCCGTTTGACGAAAAAATCCCTACAATTGTTTCCGTAGGCAGACTTTCTGCAGAAAAAAGATTTGACCGACTGATTGAAGCTCACAAAGTCCTTTTAGACGAAGGCTTTTTGAATAAGCTTTTAATAATCGGTGAGGGGAACGAGAGGGAAGCCTTGGAGCAAATTATTAAGGCTTTTGGTGTTGAAAAAACAGTTACACTTTTAGGTTTTAAAAGTAACCCCTATCCATATATTAAAAATGCTCATTTATTAGCTTGCTCATCAGACTATGAGGGTTTTTCCTCATTTGTTGCAGAGGGGCTTATATTAGGAAAAGCCATTGTTACAACTAAATGTAACGGAATGGAAGAACTTTTGGGAAGCTCTCAATACGGAATAATAACCGAATGTAACGGGAAAGCGTTATCGAAAGGAATTAAAAAGCTTTTATCTGACAACAGCTTAAAAGAAGAATACGAAAGGTATGCTACAGAAAAGGGTAAAGGCTTTTCGATTGAAGCTTCAGTTAAAAAAACTGAAGATTTCTTTGAAAGGGTGAAATGAGTTATCCGAACCTGCCTAAAAGCGAGTATTTTCAAGGCTTTTCGGAGTTTCGGTCTTGAAAGGCTTTCGGATTGGCGAGTATTTTAACGCAGGATGAACGAAAATCCGCCTGTATAAAACACGGTTTGGATAATTCCTTTCACCCTATATAAAATAAAATCTGAAAGGAGACAGCATGGAAAGCTTAGAATACTATTTACTTTTAGTTGCAATTATAGCTTTAGGTGTTTTAATGCCTCAGGGCGCAAAAGACAGAAAGCAATACATTGTAATAATGGCTGTTCTCCATTCGCTTTTATC
>JAZLDN010000092.1:0-6145 GCA_045614765.1 Acutalibacteraceae bacterium | reverse complement strand
CAGAACCGCGAGGTTGCTATGCGTATGCTTAAATCAAAGCTTATTGAAATCAAAGAGCGCGAGCATCTTGATAAAATCAGTGATATTAAAGGTGTTCAGAAGGAAATTGCTTGGGGTAGCCAGATTCGTTCATATGTATTTATGCCATATACTCTTGCTAAAGACCACAGAACAAGCTTTGAAAATGGTAACATAAATGCTGTTATGGATGGCGATATTGATGGTTTCATTAACGCATATCTTAAAATGCAGGCAAATAAGGAATAATAATGGATATTAAAGCAGAATCTTTAAAAAAACATTATGAGTGGCAGGGTAAAATTGAGGTTGTGTCCCGTTGCCCTGTACAAACAAGGGAGGATATGTCTCTTGCGTATACCCCTGGTGTTGCAGAGGCTTGCCTTGTTATAAAGGATAATGTTAATAAATCTTTTGAGCTTACTCGCCGCAGTAATCTTGTGGCAGTTGTAACAGATGGTACAGCGGTGTTAGGTCTTGGTGATATAGGCCCTGAAGCCGGTATGCCCGTTATGGAAGGTAAATGTGCCCTTTTCAAGGCTTCTGCTGATGTAGACTCCTTCCCTTTATGTATAAAATCAAAAGATGTTGTTGAAATTGTAAGAACAATATATCTTTTGTCAGGCTCTTTCGGTGGAATAAATCTTGAAGATATTGGTGCTCCAAGATGCTTCGAGATTGAGAAAAAATTAAAAGAAATCTGTGATATTCCTATTTTTCACGACGACCAGCATGGTACGGCAGTTGTAGTGCTTTCGGGTGTTATTAACGCCCTCAAGGTCGTTAAGAAAAATATTAAGGATGTTAAAATCGTTGTTAACGGTTTAGGAGCGGCAGGTACAGCAATTTCAAAAATGCTTATTGCTGCAGGTGCCCAGAATATGATTCTTGTGGATAAAGCAGGAATTATTTCTCCTGAAGACGAGTTTCTTGGCGAAGAGCGTAAGGCTCTTGCAGAATGCACTAATCCCGAAAAACTGAAAGGCGATTTATCTGTTGCAATTAAAGGTGCAGATGTTTTTGTTGGCGTTTCTGCTCCCAATATCCTCTCTGCAGAAATGGTTCAGAGTATGAATAAGGATGCTATTGTTTTTGCAATGGCAAATCCAACTCCTGAAATTATGCCTGATATTGCAAAAAAAGCAGGTGCGAGAATTGTGGGTACAGGCCGTTCTGATTTCCCTAATCAGATAAACAATGTTCTTGTTTTCCCCGGAATGTTCCGCGGTGCGCTTGATTGCGGTGCTACAGCAATTACTGAAGGAATGAAGCTTGCTGCAGCGTATGCGCTGGCGAACCATATACCTGAAGATGAGCTTAATGAAGAGAACATTATTCCATCTGCTCTTGACAGAAGCGTGGCTTTTGAGATTGCTCAGGCGGTTAAAGCTGCAGCAATTAAAGAAGGCGTTATCAGATAAATAAACTATAAAAAGAAACACCGCGTAACTTCAAGTTGCGCGGTGTGTTTATATATTATGGAATTTATCAACCAACAGCTGTGCCGATGAATCTGAGAATTAAGTTAATGTATTCAAAGATTACAAGAAGGAAGTGATAGTTTTCAAATGCAGAGTTGAAGCCTGCAGTGCCGTGAACGTCCTTTGTAAGAGTAGCGCCGCAATCCTGGCATGTTGAAGAAGCTGTTCCGTTACCAACGAATGAAGCATCTTCATTTGATGTCCATTTCTGAACAGGATCACCGTTTTCATCAAGGATTGGGTTACCCTGAGCATCAAGCTCAATTTCAGGGTGGTGCTCCTCATGTGAATGAGCCTTTCCGCAACCGTTACAAACAATAGCATGGTAGCCTGGTTTGTTTGCACTGTACTTATCTGTTGTTATTGAAACAAGGTTCTTTGACCAGTCATGGTCAACGCTTACAGGGATAATTGAGAACTGAACACCTGAGAAAGATGTTACGATTTCAGTTGTTCCGACAGCAACTTTTTCATTTTTTGCTGGTATTGTTGTAAACATATGAGCGGTCTGTGGGCCATATGTAACAGTACCGGTGTAAAGATCAGTTGAATCTATTACATTGCCTTCAGAATCGTATGTGATTTTTTCAGAAGTAAGCTCAAGTGATGTACCCTCAAGTTCAGGATATTCAGAGTCGAGATACAACTGCTTTTCGGATGCATCGATAACTTTAAGGGAACCAGATTTAAGTTTAGGGAAGTTACTTATATTACCTGTAGCAGTGATTGTAGTTGGGATAGGCAATGAATCGCCACCAATGATTGAACCAAGTTCACCTAAATCAGGTGGAGCAGAGAAACCGCTTACGGAAACCTCATATCCAAGATCGCCAAAAACCTCAGCGTCAACGAAATCAACCTTAATTGTAACGTAAATAGCAACGTCTTTTCTTTCTTCGCCTTCAGGAGCTGCGAAATATTCAAAGAAAGGATTGATTGATGACTCTGCGTCAGGGTCGCTCACATAGTTTTCATCGTATGTAATTTTTTCAGCGCCGTCTTTCTGTGCCTGGATTGAGACGATGGTTGCTGTATAATCTCTTGAAAAACCGTCAAAAGCAACAAGGTTTTTATTGTTTGTTTCAAGAGAAACCTCAAAACCGGAACCATCTTCACTTGTAAGCTTGTGAGATTTTGTGGCAACAAGAGTGATTTCTTCTGTGAAAGAAAGTCTTGGTGTTTCACCTTCAGCAGAAACAGAAATACAAGTGAAGCTGAAGAGCATAGCAGCAACAAGAATTAATGATATTATCTTTTTCATTTTCTTCAGCCTCCTCAATTAATACCTGTTAACATCTGAACAAGAGAAACAAGAATAATTCTTACGAATTTAACAATAAGGTTTTCTGTTTCTGTTCCTGTACCAGTGAAAATGTTGTCGAACTTTTCAGTACCAGGAATCTTTCTTGTGATTTCAGCGTGGCAATCTTCGCAAGTACCTGTTTCAGACTGCTGGATGAATAAACCACCGTCATCGTTAGGAATATATTCTTTTACGTTATGTGCACCAAATGTTGAGTCATCAACGATGCCACAACCAAGACAATATTTTCCGTGGAAGTTGTTGTCCATATATGTTATTTCGCCATATACATGAGATACATCAACATCAATAGTACCGATTTTAACTTCTGTAATTGTAGTAGCATCAACAATTACTTTGTAGTAAACGGTAACTTCTGTGTCAACAGTAAGTTTTTCGTTAAGGCCAGGAACAAACTTGAAATTCTCGTCGATAGGAGAATATTCAATTTCCTTGCCGTCAACAGTGATAACAAGGCCCTGAGGGTTGAAGTATTCACTGTCTGTGTATACTGTTTTAATTGGACCGCTTACGATAGCTTCGTCTGCTGCAGAAGCGCTGAATGCAAGGGTCGCAAGAAGCATAACTGCTACAAGTAAAACAGCAAGTGCTTTTTTTGCTTTCATGATAAATTCCTCCATAATGCATATTAGTAGACACTACTAGTGATGCTATTATATCACAAAGATTTCCAAATGTAAATACACAAAATATAGTGTTTTTATTATATATATTGTATAAAAATTGTGTTTTTCTCAAAAAAGTGGAAAATTAAGGCAATTTTTATAAATCAGGTTGACTTGCAAAAAAAGTGTTATTATAATTTTCTTATATTTATTTAGAGTTCGAACCATATATGGTTTAATACACTCGCTATAGGAGTATATTATGTTTATTAAAGGTTTTCAAAAGCTTACATTATTGGATTTTCCGGGCAAAACTGCCTGCACTGTTTTTACAGGTGGCTGTAACTTCCGTTGTCCTTTTTGCCATAATGCCTTGCTTGTTACAGATATGGACGATGCACAATATACAGAAGAAGAGATTTTTGAGCATCTTGAAAGGCGCAAAAATGTTCTTGATGGTGTAGCGGTAACAGGCGGCGAGCCTCTTCTGCAGAAGGATATTGAAAGATTTCTTTACGAAATAAAGGATAAGGGCTATGCAGTAAAGCTTGATACAAACGGCAGCTTTCCTGAAAAGCTTAAGGATATTCTTTCTTTAGGTCTTGCAGATTATGTTGCAATGGATATTAAAAACTGCAAGGAGCGCTATGCAGAAACAATTGGGGTAGAGAACTTTGATTTGAAACCCGTTGAAGAGAGCATGGAGCTTTTGCGAAATAGTGGTGTGGATTATGAATTCCGTACTACTGTAACACAGAATTTCCATACAATAAATGATATAGAAAAATTGGCTATGTGGATAGAAGGTACACCCAAATATTTCCTTCAGAATTTTGTGGATTCAGGCAGCCTTATAGATTCTGCGTGTAAAGGCGTTTCTAAAAGTGAAATGAACGAGATGCTTGAAAAAGTAAAGCTATATATACCAAACGCTCAGTTGCGAGGAATATAAGCGTTATATATAATATGTATTGAGGTTTTTGCCACTATATATTGTGTTTGTTACCACAATATATAGTGGCTGTTTTTGTATTAAATCTCAACATAAAGTAAAAATGCACAAATCGAACAACATATATATGTGAATGTTTGCTATATTTTAACAAAATGGGCGCAATATCTTGTGTTGAGGCGGAAAATATTTTGCTTTCGGCACAATATATTGTGTTTTCGGGTTGACAATAGCTATTTTATCTGTTATTATCATTTACGCAGCGACGGAGGCGGGGTGCTTCTGTCAGAATAAATTTAAGAAAGAGGGAGAATTATGTATCAGGTAATTAAACGTGATGGTAAAATTGCAGATTTTAATATTGAAAAAATTGCTATTGCTATCAAACAGGCTTTTGAAGCATGTAATAAACAGTATAACGACAATATAATTGATTTCCTTGCCCTCAAGGTTACAGCAAACTTTGAACCAAAGATTTCAAATAATCTTGTTGCAGTTGAAGATGTTCAGGACAGTGTTGAGTCTGTTCTTGTTCAGGCTGGCTATGCAGATGTTGCAAAGGCATACATTCTTTATAGAAAGAACCGTGAAAAAATCCGTAATATGAAATCAACAATCCTTGACTATAAGGAGCTTGTTGACAGCTATGTTAAGGTTACTGACTGGCGTGTTAAGGAGAACTCAACTGTAACTTATTCAGTTGGCGGTCTTATTCTTTCAAACTCAGGTGCAATTACTGCTAACTATTGGCTTTCTGAGGTTTATGATGAGGAGATTGCAAACGCTCATCGTAACGCAGATATTCATATTCATGACCTTTCAATGCTTACAGGTTACTGTGCAGGTTGGTCTCTTAAGCAGCTTATTCAGGAAGGTCTTGGCGGCGTTCCAGGTAAGATTACATCTGCTCCTGCAAGCCATCTTGCAACTCTTTGCAACCAGATGGTTAATTTCCTTGGTATTATGCAGAATGAGTGGGCTGGTGCTCAGGCATTCTCATCATTCGATACATACCTTGCTCCATTCGTTAAGGTTGATAACCTTAGCTACAAGCAGGTTAAGAAATGCCTTGAAAGCTTCATTTTCGGTGTAAATACACCTTCTCGTTGGGGTACTCAGGCTCCATTCTCTAACATCACTCTTGACTGGACAGTTCCTGCTGACCTTAAAGATATGCCTGCAATCGTTGGCGGTAAGGAAATGGATTTCACTTACGGCGATTGTAAAGCAGAGATGGATATGGTTAACAAGGCTTTCATCGAAATTATGATTGAAGGCGACGCTCATGGCAGAGGCTTCCAGTATCCTATCCCAACATACTCAATTACAGCTGACTTTGACTGGTCAGAAACAGAGAACAACAAGCTTCTCTTTGAAATGACTGCAAAATATGGCACACCATATTTTTCAAACTATGTTAACTCTGATATGGAACCAAGCGATGTTCGTTCAATGTGCTGTCGTCTTCGTCTTGACCTTCGTGAGCCCCGTAAAAAGAGCGGTGGCTTCTTCGGTAGCGGTGAGTCACCAGGTTCTATCGGTGTTGTAACAATCAATCTTCCCAGAATTGCATATCTTTCAGAAAATGTTGAGGAATTCTACAGAAGACTCGATAAACTTATGGATATTGCAGCTCGTTCACTTAAAGTTAAGAGAGACATTATCACAAAGCTTCTTGAAGAAGGTCTTTATCCTTACACAAAGAGATACCTCGGTACATTCAACAATCACTTCTCAACAATCGGTCTTATCGGTATGAACGAAG
>JAZLDN010000091.1:0-7333 GCA_045614765.1 Acutalibacteraceae bacterium | reverse complement strand
CGGCGTTATGAGGGAGCTTCTTGAAACTGTTTCAACACGAGGAACAGGTAGTGGTTATGGCGTAAGTGGATTTACAAACTTCAGTAAAACAGGTACAACTACTAACGAGCATGACCGTTGGTACGTTGGTGGAACACCATATTATGTAGCGGCTTGCTGGTATGGTTACGATATTCCTAAACCGATACCAACAGGTAACGGTAACCCTGCAGGTAAGCTTTACAGCAAGGTTATGAACGCCGCCCATAAAGACCTTGAAAGCCTTTCTTTCCCAAGTGCAAGTGGTGTCGTTGCAAGGTCATACTGCAAAATTTCTGGTGATATTGCTACAGATAAATGCGCAGAGAAGGCAACAGGCTACTATAAATCAAATAACGTTCCTTCTAAATGTAAGGACTGTGCTATCAGAAATGGTATTGGTCAGGGTATTCCGGATGTGATTCCTAATACCGCAACAACTACAGAGGTTTCAACAACGAAGGCTCCTGTACCTTCTACAACCAAACCTGCCACAACTGTAGCACCACCAACAACTACGCCACCAACAACTGCAGTTCCGGAGCCAACAACTACGGCTGATGCACCTGTAACTCAGGCGCCAAGTGAAACCGTTCAGGCTCAGGTTGCGGCTGCAATAAGGCGTAATTGGAATTAAATCTATATTTATAATAATATTAGTGGCTGATAAATCTATCAGCCACTTTTGAGGTATATTATGATAATAATGTCTGTTGACTATGGCGACAAAAGAACTGGTATTGCAATATGCGATAAACTTGAAATGCTTGCTTCTCCTGTAGGAGTTCTTACTGAATGGAATTCGGAAACTCTTGCTGATAAAATAGTTAATCTTGCTGTTGAGAAAAAAGCAGAAACTATTGTTATAGGTCTTCCTAAAAATATGGATGGCTCTCAGGGTTTTAGAGCAGACGCCTGCAAGGAGTTAGGCGAGCTTGTTAAAGCTCGTACTCAGATTCCTGTTGAATTTTGGGATGAACGCCTTACAACAGTTTCGGCCCACAGAATTTTAAGTGAAAATAATGTTCGCGGTAAAAAGAGAAAAGCTGTTGTTGATTCTGTTGCCGCAGAAATAATTCTTCAGGATTATATTGATTGGCGTAAAAGTAATGTAAAATAAATCATCTAAAGGTGTGTTTTTGTGAAAAAACGAAAAATCAAAGTTGCAAAGCCTGTTGCATGTTTAAATGAACAAGGCTTTTCTGCAGAATATATTCTTTGTAAAGCTCTTGATATTGGCGAAAATCTTTTAAAATGTGGCGGAGAGCCTCATAGAATTGAAGATACAGTAACAAGAATCTGCTCTGCATATGGCTCTGTACATACAGATGTTTTTGCACTTCCATCTCTTGTTATTGCAGGCGTGCGTATGGAAGACGGTACAACTGCTTCTCAGGTACGCAGAGTTTATAAAACAGCTAACAACATGTACAGACTTGATAAAATCAATGACCTTTCAAGAAGTGTTTGTAGTGGCACCGTTTCTCTTGAGAATATTGATAAAAACATAGAAGAAATAATGAACTCCAGACCCTTTAACAGGTACCTTGCTCTTTTAGGTGGAGTTATTGCTGCAGGAGGTTTTGCTGTGTTTTTCGGTGGAACAATATATGATGGTCTTGCAGCAGCTGTTGCAGGCTTCTTTGTATCTGCTCTCAATCTTCATAAATTGAAATTTGGCAATCAGATGCTCTATACCGTTGCTGTTTCTTTTATCGGAGCTCTTGCAGGTCTTGTTGTTCATAAACTCGGCTTAGGCGATAATATAGATATGATAATGATTGGCACGATAATGCTTGTTATACCTGGTCTTTCATTTGGTAACGCTGTCAGAGATCTTTTGTTTGGTGATACAATATCGGGTCTTATTCAGTTTGTTCAGGCAATTATGACTGCGGTTATGGTCGCATTCGGCTTTATTGTTGCGATTATGGTATTCGGAGGTGTAACTGCATGACACCTGTTATAATTAAAATAATTGCTGGCTTTATCAGTACAATCGGTTTCGCAATCCTTTTCAGATTAAAGCCTACCCATTGGATTCTTGCTGCTATTGATGGCTTGCTTGCCTGTGTTTGCTATTTTGCATTTGCAGATATTTTTGGCAACGTATTTTTACCAAATCTCCTCGCGTCTTTGGTTTGTGCTTTCGGTGCAGAGATTTTTGCAAGGCTTGCCAAAGCACCCTCAACAGTGTTTTTGTTACCGGGTATAATTGCCCTTGTTCCAGGTGGTACTTTGTATTATAGTATGAGTAATCTTCTTAACTCTAACTATGTTGAAGCAGGGCATAATCTTTTACTTACAGCCGAGGTTGCTATAGCAATCGGTGGCGGTATTATTGCGGCATCAATTCTCAGAATAATTATTTTCAGGGTTGTTGACGCAATAATCGGTAAATTCAAACGTAATAATAAAATTTAATGGGAAAATGATAAACGGGGTGGTCAATATGAAAAAAGCTATATCTGTTTTGATGGCTTTAATAATTTCTCTTTGTCATCTGAGTGTTATATCTATTGCTTTGTATGAGGAAACAGATTGTTTATCTCTTGAAAATTTTACAAGTAAATTAGTAGCTCTTAACTCAGGTGAGATTTTTGAAAGCTCCTTTTCAGATAACGCCCGTGTATATTTTTCTGATGGAGATGAATATGAAGAGACGAACGATAACAGTAAAACCTTCTTCCGTCTCGTTGCAAAAGCCGAATGTAAATTAGACCCATTGGATTCGGTTGGCTATATTTACGGCTATAACGATTTACATATTCTTCAGTTTGATAATAAAGAATCTTTTGATAAAGCTTTGGCGTATTATGCCTCTTTGCAGTGCGTTGAGTATGTTGAGGAAGATTCTGTTCTCAGGGAAGCCGTTGTAGACGATGGTAATGATTTTGTATTTGAAGCTGCAGCAGAGTATCCGACTTCTGTTCAATCAAGCATATTCGGTTATATTGATGCTAAAAATAACTCGGGTGGCAATTCTGTCGATATTGCGGTCATAGATTCAGGTATTCAACATGACCACGATTTTTTAGAAGGCAGGGTAGTGGATTCAGGCTTTAATGCAATAACCGATAACGGCACCGCTTACGATGATCGCGGTCATGGTACGCATGTTGCGGGCATTATTGTTGCAAATACGCTCAGCAACGTAACTGTTCATGCTTATAAAGCATTAAATGAATCGGGTAGCGGTACAGCTTCTCAAATATCATTGGCTATTGATGCTGCTATTGAGGATGACGTTGATATAATTAATCTGAGTCTGTCAATGAAGGGTAGCAGCGCAATATTACATGAGGCTGTTCAAAGGGCATATAATGCAGGAATTTGCGTTATCGTTGCAGCCGGTAATGATGGCATCGATTTAACAAACAATCATTGTTCTCCTGCCAGCTTTAGTGAGTGTATTACAGTTATGTCCTGCTCTAATATAAGGCGCATTTTAAAATCATCAAACTACGGCGAGCCTTGTGATTTTGCTGCTCCCGGAGATAAGATTCTTAGTTGTGATTTAAATAACAGATTTAAAATAAGAACAGGTACATCTATGGCGGCTCCGTTTATTTGTGCTGCTGCATCATATTTGCTGGCGGATAATGATACACTTTCGCCTGAAGAAATAAGGACTGCATTAGGGCAAAACTTTGAGTGGTGCTATGGTTCGTCCGGTGTTAAATGCGTTTATCCATCTGCAGGAACCTCTTTGGATGGTAATGCGCCTGCCCCTGAATTTGTTTTCGGGTCAGGAGAGTTTATAGGTAGTATTACTGTTTCATTTATAGGTGCTGAAGACATTGACGTTTTTTACTATCTTAATGATGATGACGAATCATATAAGATGTATACAAAACCCTTTGTTATTTCTGAAACAGCTAAAATAACAGCGTTTACGGTACAAGCCGGGAAAAAGAATAGTGATACTGTTTCTGAAACTTATACATCAATGGGTGATTCGTCAGATTTTATTGTTGAAAACGGAACACTTGTTTCTTATACCGGTACGCAAAGCTCTGTAATTGTTCCTTTGTCTGTTTATGGTGAAAATATTTATAGAATTGGTGAGCGTGCTTTTGCCGGTAATGAAACAATTACCAGCGTTTCTTTAGGACGGTCTGTTACAGAAATTTGTAAAAATGCATTCGCGGATTGTACAAATCTGGAAACCGTTACTTCACTTGCTTTAAAAACAGTTAACGAATGCGCCTTTGATTCTTGTAAGAATTTAATGAGTTTTTCAGCAGCATCATTGGAAAATATAGGCGCTAGCGCATTTAAGGATTGCTCAGAATTATCCGTTTTTGATTTCAGTAACGTAAAAACCATTGGGGATAAATCGTTTATAAATACGTCTGATCTTTACAATTTTGATGCTCCATTGATAGAAAGGGTGGGAGAATCAGCTTTTCTGAATTCTGGTTTGAATTTTGCAACATTAAGTAATGCAAGCGAAATTTGCTCCAACGCTTTTGCAAATTGTACCAATTTAAGTTCAATTATTATTAACGCAAGTCAAATAGGTGAAGGTGTATTTCAGGGCTGTTCAAACCTAAAAGAAGTTGTTGCAGATAACCTTACTGTAATACCAAAAAATTCTTTTAAAAAATGCTTTGCTTTCAATAAGTATTCATTTTCAAATATTGAGGCTGTAGAAGAATCTGCTTTTGAAAATTGTAGTTCAATAGATATTCTGAATATAGAAAATCTTAAAACTATAAATGATAGAGCTTTCGCCAATTGTTCAGTTAAACAAATTATTGGTAATAATGTCAAGGATATATCTGATACTGCTTTTGTTGGTTGCTTAAATATAAGTTTACTTGATTTTCCAAATTTGGAATCGGTCGATTTGAGTTGCTTTAAAGATAGCTCAGGCATTATAAGCATGAATTTTTCGCTTGCTGATAAAATTATCTTCCCGGAAAACGGCTTATCCACCTTCTTTCCGAAAATTGAGACTTTTTACGCAGATTCAATCTTAGAGTTGCCTGATAATGCTTTCAACGACTGTAATAATTTGAAATATTGCTCATTGGAAAAAGTTTCTTTCGTTGCTTCGACTACTTTTTTTAGCTGTCCTGCAATATTAACGATTAAACTTAACTCTGTTGAAGAAATAGACATAACTACCTTCAATAAATGTACAAACCTTACCACGCTATGGCTTAATTCGTTAAAGGAAATTCCGGTGAATGAAACCGGCAGTGCTTTCACGGGGCTCTTGAAGCTTACTGAAGTTCACGGAGATGCTTTAACAACTATTCCGGATGTAGCCTTTAAAAATTGTAGTGCTTTACGAACTGTTTCGTTTGAAAATGTAACATCTATAGGTAAATCTGCTTTTGCGTTTACCGGCTTGAAAAAAGCTGTATTTAATTCAGTTGATAAAATTGAGCCATATGCATTCTATGAAGCGAAATCTCTTAATTATGTGCGTTTTGGCAATATTACAGAAGTTAATAATAGTGTTTTTGAAGGTTGTGTTAATTTAGAGTATTTTTATTATAGTGGAGATACGCTTGAACTACGAGACAGAGCTTTTTATAATTGTTCAAACTTTTCTCCGTTAACTTCCTTGAGGGTCTCTTCTTTGAGTCACGCATCAATTTCTGGTACACTTGCTAAATCGTTCCTTGAATTACCTGAATTAAAGATTGTTAATGATGGTGGCTTTCTTGGTACTGATATAAAAACCATTGTTTTAGAAAATGTTGAATATATTTACAGTATACCTGGAAAATGCCGGGTTTTGATTGGAACTGACGTGATTGATAGCAAATTTAATAATTCATCAACATCTACGATTTATGCACCTGCCAATTCTTTCGTTTCAGGATATTGCATAGAAAATAACATTAATTACATAGAGTTTGATGAATCCAGTATGATGCTTAGGGATGTTGATTTGAATCTTCAATCACAATCAGATTCACCGTTATTTACCGCTATTGGTTTTAATCTGGAATATCATTGGTATGGTTGTAATAATATAGATAGATCTGATTCGGTAGCTGTTTATTCCGGAAAAAATTCGTTTTATCCTTTAAAATTGGATTATGCTCCGGATACGTACAAATATTTCTATTGTGTTGCTACAAGTACAGAAAACGGTAATATTGTTAGTACATCCAGTCGACTGTGCTTTAATATTATTGCGAACTTTAAAACAACAAGTGATAAAACCACTATTAATTATTTTACTACTGAATTATATTCAGATGATTTAAATTCGGAAGAGTTTATTAATAGTCTTGTTTATACAGAGGATTGCTGTGAGTTTGTTCCGTCGTATAGCTATAACGATTGTAAATTCTACGGAACCGGTTCTCAGATTAAGTTTTACAATGAAGGTGCGTTAGTTCATTCATATGTACTTTATCTCAAGGGGGATGTTAATGGCGATGGTTATATTGACGTACTTGACTGTACAACGGTTGCAAAAGCTGCAAATGGTTTGGTTGAAATTACTGATCAAAACTATTATAAGGCTTCTTCGGTTTTTGATGGTGATTTAAAGGGTATTTCTGCTCAAGACTATCAGGCTGTTGTAAATAAAGCGGTTTCATAAAATTAATAACTATATATGCAAATAACCCTCAGCGAGAGAATTTCTCGTTGAGGGTTATATCTTTTTAAATTCTTAATTAAAGCTTAAGGCTCTTGATGAGCGCTTCGCAATCTGCCTGGTCCATAATCTTTGGAACAGGGTAGAGAGGGTTACCTTCTTTAAGGGCGCGCTCTGCAATAAGAGGAATATCCTCGTCTTTAATCTGCTCAAAGCCTGTAGGAATATTCATTTTAGCGTTAAGCTCGCGGATTGCAGCAATAAAGCGCTTTGCCTTTTCTCTGTCTCCCTGTGCAGGGCCTGAAACACCTGCAATATCGCTGAGCTCAGCAAGTCTCTTGTATGCCGTCTCACCGAAGTAATCAAGCACGTAGGGGAGAATAACTGCATTTGCAAGACCGTGAGGAATACCATACATACCGCCGAGATTGTGAGCGATAGCGTGAACGTAACCAACGTACGCTCTTGTGAAAGCAAGACCTGCGTGGAATGAGCCTACGAGCATATTCTCACGAGCCTCCACGTCCTTGCCGTTAGCGTAAACCTTTTCAATGTTATCAAAAATAAGCTTTGTAGCAATACGAGCATCCTCGAAGGTCTGCTTGTTGTTGCTACCGCCGATATATGCTTCTACCGCGTGAGTAAGAGCATCCATACCCGTTGTAGAGGTGATGTGAGGAGGAAGACCGAGTGTAAGCTCGGGGTCGAGAATCGCATATTTAGGACGAAGAGAGGGGTCGTTAATAG
>JAZLDN010000090.1:0-24768 GCA_045614765.1 Acutalibacteraceae bacterium | reverse complement strand
ATTGTGGTTGTACCTATATCAATTCCTAATATATTCATAGCTTAACATTCACTCGTAACTTTGCATTCAACTGTTGTTGAAGCAGGGTCAAGACGGCGGATAATATCTTGTTGAATTGCAGGGGAAAGGTCAAGGAAGTTAACAAATGTACCGTGAATTCTCATAATATACACGCCGCTTGGAGCGTATTTCTGTGGCTCTGCAAGAACCTTTCTGAGAATTTCTGCAGTAGTAACGTTAACATAAAGGTAGAAAGGTGATACGCCCTCTTTGAGCTCATTGAAGAAAAGAGGCTTAATAACCTTGTTCTTGAATTCCATTCCTTTGCCCTCGTAATCAGCTGAGCTGAAATATTTGGGGTCAATACCAAAGTGTGAAGCATAGCCACCGCACATTTTTTCAAATGGTAACTTCATAAGGCTGAGTGTACGGAAGCCTAAGCCGTTCTGTGCCTCACCGTAAAGAGGGTCAACGCCGTAGTTTAGCATATCACGGGATTTTCTTCCGCAAGGAAGGGCACCTACCCAATAGCCATATGTAAGGTGGGTTGATGGTGTGGAAAAGTCAGGGCGGAAATTATTACCCAGATAGTTTTTCTGCGCTCTGACCATGTCCGCAATTTTTGATGTGATTTGGGCAGTTTCGTTATCAACAATCTCAATATTATTGCCAAATTTAGGAGCAGAAATTAAGAACTCGCGAAGTTCTTCGTAACCCTCAAAATTGCATTTTAAAGCGTCTAAAAGGTTTTGTGCATCCTCAGGACGCTCTGCAAGGAGCTTATCAATAGCAATAAAGGAATCCGCAACAACACTTGTGCCATGGATAAGGCAACCGCTGCCATTGTATTTTGTTCCTTGGTTAGTAATGTCTCTTGTGTCGTAGCCTGATTCTATACCACCCATAACTGTGCTTAAAAATGGAACAGGAAGGTGCGAAATTGCCCTTGATGCACCATTTGCGGCATTAATCATAGCGTCGCAATAATATTGTGCATTTTTATAAAAACGCTCTCTTACATTTTTAAGGGCGGAAAGTGCATCTGTTTTTTCGCAGACTGTACCGATTTCTTCACCTGTGATAAGAGAATAGCCATCGTTAAGAGTAAGCTCAAGGATTTTGCCAAGATTAAACCAGCTGTTTGTAGTGTTAGCATTATCCTTACCCATTATAAGAGGCTCCTGACAGCCTGCGATTGATGTGTCAGGTACATCTTCAATATCTACACCTGCAAGAGGTAATACCTTGAAAAGTGAATCATCGTTGAAAAGAGATGGTGTAAGGCAACCTGGTGTGAAGAAGAATCTTCCAAGCTCTTCGTATAACTTATCAGGTGTGTTTTTGTGAAGCTTTACAGAGAGAATTGGCTGAGGAAGATTCATGTCGTAATACGCATCTAAAAGTGCGTATGTTGAAAGATTGGTAAGGTCGTTTCCGTCAACATCTCTGCCGCTTACAATAAGATTCTGTGAAATAGCCCAGCTTCTGTCTGCAACATTGAAGAATACAAGGAAATGCTTGAAAAGTGCAGCAGTTTCTTCTCTTGAAAGGTTGTCATTTGCTCTGTATGGCTCGAAGATTCTGTCTGCGTTACCAACAGAGAACGCAAATGGGTTAGGAGCCTGTTCGAGGCACATAATTTCCCATAAAAGCATAAAGCTCTGTATTGCTTCGTAAAGAGTTTCGCAAGGCTCATATGGAACTTTAGCGAGAGTTTCTGAAAGGAGAGTAAGCTGTTCTTTTCTTTCGCCCTCGGCGTTGGCTAACATTTCGTCTGCAATCGCTTTGTAACGCTTTGCAAGAATAAGAACGCAATCAAGAGCTATTTCCATAGCCTCATAGTTTTTTATCTGCTCATCGTTTGCAGCCTTCTTCTTTTCTGCTATATCATTGAGCATAGCCTTAACGCCATACTTTAAAGCATAGCGCATATCAGGAATAAGGTGGCCTGTAACCTGCTCAATAAAGTATGCAACCTCGCCTGTGTGCTTTTCGCAGGAAGCGTATACCTTTGAAAGTGATTTTATATAGTCGCTCTGCTTGTCAAGCTGGCGAAGAGCACTTATTCTTTCCTGTGTGAATTCAGGTGTTGGATCAATATCGTTGTAAACTGCGGTAGGGTCGCAGTAGCCTGCAAAGGTTTCAACGCGGAAGGAAGGATTAATAAGAGCGTAGCTTCTTGCGAAGGCATCTCGCTGAGTGCCTGCAAAAATTGCAGTATCGCTTATGGAGAGAGGGAGAACCTTTATTGCTTCGCGGAATTTTTCTGCCGCTTTATTCATAGGTGGAAGATTTTTGTACTTCTCTTCCGCCTTCTGCTCCTCCTCTTTAATAATAAACCAACCTTCAAGATGGTTGATGGCACGCTCTTCTTTGAAAAGTTCTTTTGCCATTTCTGTTGTTTTTTCAGGATTGAATTTATACATAAAATCACCTCAGGTGTTTATAAGTTTTAAATTATTCTTTTCTAATTCGTTTTTTAAGGTTTTTACATCCTCGGCGGAAACGAAACCATCTGTAACAGTATATTTCGCGCCGATTTCTTTATATTTATCCTTGCCGAATTCATGGTAGGTAAGAATTTCAAAAAACAGATTTTCGTTTTTACTTTCTTCTTGCAGTAATTTGAAAAAATCTGCAAAGCCTTTCGCGTTATCTTCACCGCAGTTAAAGAATTTAATGAGCGGTATTCTTACAAGCAAAGGCTTTCCTGTTTTTACTCTAAACATAAGATTTTGCTTGATTGTTTCAAGGTCTCCGCCGCAGATTTCTTTTAGCTTTTCTGAATCGGGAGATTTGAAATCTGCAATCATATAATCAACTGATTCGAAAAGCTCTTTGCAGTCGGGTAAAGAAGCGTTTGTTTCAATACAGGTGGAAATGCCGTTAGCTTTAAGCTCTTTTATTGCGTTTAAAACGGCGTCTTTTTGTAAAGAAACCTCACCGCCTGTAAAGGTTACACCGCCACCATCAATGAAAATCATACGGGCATTTTCAGCCTCTTTTACAACGTCTTCAATAGGTGTAGGTGAGAGCTTTTCGTTTCTTTTTAACCCTTCGGGATTAGAACACCAGGGGCAAAACATATTGCACCCTGAAAGGTGGTAAACAAGGCGGTTACCCGGTCCGTCCTGAGAATAGTTGAAGCCCTTCTGGAATATATAAAGATTGCTTTTATTCGTACCGCTCACCACCTATAAAGTACTATTATTTTATTTTACACCAAACCATATTTTTCTTCAATTGTAAATTACTATAAAAATAGGTATACAATATAGGGAAAATAGACAATAAATAAAATTAGTGGTCAGCCATGCTATATTTTATTTACTTATAAAACAATTCGTGGTATAATATAATATCAATTGTGTAAATTGGGATAATGTTGAGAAAGAGGTGAGAGTATGGCAGATAAGTTTATTTTACACTCTGATTACAAGCCTATGGGAGACCAGCCTGAAGCTATAGAAAAGCTTGTAGATGGCGTGAATAAAGGCTATATGGAGCAGACGCTTTTAGGCGTTACCGGCTCAGGTAAAACCTTCACAATGGCAAATGTTATAGCAAAGCTTAACAGACCAACTCTCGTGCTCGCTCATAACAAAACTCTTGCAGCACAGCTTTGCTCTGAATTTAAGGAATTCTTTCCTGAAAACGCAGTAGAATATTTCGTATCCTATTACGATTATTATCAGCCTGAGGCGTATATCCCAACTACAGATACTTATATTGAGAAAGATAGTGCAGTAAATGACGAAATAGATAAATTGCGCCACTCTGCAACCTCAGCTCTTTCTGAACGCAGAGATGTCATAATTGTTGCCAGCGTTTCATGTATATATACTCTCGGCGACCCTATTGACTATAGAAATATGGTTATTTCTCTTCGTACAGGTATGGAGAAGGACAGAGACGAGCTTATAAAAAAGCTTGTTGAAATTCAGTACGAGCGTAACGATATAAGCTTTACCCGTAACAAGTTCAGGGTAAAGGGCGATACAGTTGAAATTTTCCCTGTTTATTCATCCGATACTGCCTATAGAATAGAGTTTTTCGGCGATGAAATAGATAGAATTTTAGAAATAAATCCCCTTACAGGTCAGGTTATTTGCGCCCGATCCCATGTGGCAATTTACCCTGCATCCCACTATGTTGTAGATGGGGATAAAATGGAAAAAGCCCTGCAGAATATTTATAACGAAATGGAAGCGCGAGTTGAGGAATTTAAGGCGGAAGGCAAGCTTCTTGAAGCCCAGAGAATTCAGCAAAGAACCCTTTATGATATAGAAATGCTTCGGGAAACAGGCTTCTGCAAGGGTATTGAAAACTATTCCCGTGTTATGTCAGGCCGTGAGCCCGGCTCTGCGCCATTTACTCTTCTTGATTATTTCCCTGAGGATTTCGTTCTTTTTGTAGATGAATCCCATGTTACTCTTCCTCAGGTTAGGGGTATGTTTGGTGGAGACCGTTCGAGAAAAGAAAGCCTTGTGAATTTCGGCTTCAGACTTCCATCTGCATTTGATAACAGACCGCTTAAATTCGATGAATTTTATAGTAAAACTCATCAGAAAATATTTGTAAGCGCCACTCCGGGCGATTTAGAAAAGCAAAAAAGCGCTCAGATTGCGGAGCAGGTTATAAGGCCAACAGGTCTTTTGGACCCTGAGGTTTCCGTCCGACCAATCGAAGGACAAATAGATGACCTTATTTCCGAAATCAATATGCGGGTTGAAAGGAAAGAGCGTGTGCTCGTTACAACTCTTACCCGCAAAATGGCAGAGGATTTAACCGATTATCTTACAGATTACGGCATTAAGGTGCGTTATATGCACTTTGATGTGGATACCATTGAGCGAATGGAGCTTATAAGAGATTTGCGTTTAGGTGAATTTGATGTGCTTGTTGGTATCAATCTTCTCAGAGAGGGTCTTGATATTCCTGAGGTGTCCTTGGTTGCTATTCTTGATGCGGATAAAGAGGGCTTTCTCAGAAGCGAAACATCGCTTATACAGACTATCGGCAGAGCTGCTCGTAACTCAGGCGGTCAGGTAATTATGTATGCAGATGAAGTTACAAATTCAATGGAACGCGCTATTGAGGAAACATACCGCCGTCGCGAAAAGCAGATGAAATATAACGAAGAACATGGCATTGTGCCTGAAACTATCAGGAAAGATGTCCGCGAAATTCTTGAAATCAGCTCCAAAGATAATGTTCAGGAGAAAATTGCGAAAAAACGCCTTTCTGCAAAAGAAAAAGGCGAGTTGATAGAAAAACTTACCAAGGAAATGAAAGCGGCAGCAAAGCTTCTTGAATTTGAACACGCCGCATATTTAAGAGACCAGATACAAAAGTTAAAAGGATAAATTTATGGAAAAAAATCTGATTGTTAAAGGTGCAAGGGAACATAACCTGAAAAATGTAAGCGTAGAAATACCAAGGGATAGCCTTGTTGTTTTTACAGGTCTTTCAGGCTCAGGTAAGTCTTCTCTTGCTTTTGATACAATTTATGCCGAGGGTCAAAGGCGCTATATGGAAAGCCTTTCTTCCTATGCCCGTCAGTTTTTAGGTATTATGGAAAAGCCCGATGTGGATAGCATTGACGGGCTTTCTCCCGCTATCTCAATCGACCAGAAAACAACCTCCAAAAACCCACGTTCAACAGTTGGTACTGTTACAGAGATTTATGACTATTTAAGGCTTCTCTATGCCCGAATTGGCGTGCCACATTGTCCTATATGCGGTAAAGAAATTCAGAAGCAGTCAATCGACCAGGTCGTTGATAAGGTTTTAAAACTCCCTGAGGGTACTCGCTTTCAGGTGTTAGCGCCAATTGCCAAGGGTAAAAAAGGCGAATTTCAGAAAGAGTTTCAGAATGCACAGAAATCAGGCTTTTCAAGAGTGCGTGTTGATGGCATAGTGTATGACCTTTCAGAAAATATAAAACTAGAAAAGAACATAAAGCATAATATAGAAATTATAGTTGACCGTCTTATTATGAAAGAGGGGGTAGGCTCCCGTCTTGCAGACTCTCTTGAAACGGCATTTTCTCTTACAGAGGGTACTGCAGTTGTAGACGTTATAGGCGGTGAGGAGATACTCTTTTCTCAAAACTTTGCTTGTCCTGAACATGGCTCCTGCATGGATGAATTAGAGCCGCGCTTGTTCTCCTTTAACAATCCTTTTGGTGCTTGTCCTACTTGTTCAGGTCTCAGCGTATTTATGAGAGTCAGTGAGGATTTACTTGTGCCTAACAGAAAGCTCTCCATAAACGAGGGTGCTATTAAAGGTAGCGGTTGGGGCAAAACTGAGGGCAGTACCATTTCAGGTATGTACTTTAATGCCCTTGCAGAAAAATATAATTTTACTCTTGATACACCTTTTAATAAGATTTCCAAAGAAGGTCAGGAGGCCATTTTCTACGGCACCAAGGGTGAAAGAATAAAAATGGTGCGTCAGAATGAGTACGGAAGCGGTACTTATATGACAGAATTTGAGGGTATCATAAATAACCTTGAAAGGCGCTATAAGGAAACAACATCCGATTGGTCAAGAAGAGATATTGAACAATATATGACTCAACGCCCTTGTCCTGATTGTAAAGGTGCAAGATTAAAGCCGGGTCCACTTGCCGTAACTGTTGGCGGTAAAAATATTAAAGAATTTACGGATATGTCTATCCGTGATGAGCTTGCATTTATTGAGAATCTGGTTCTTTCAGAAAAAGACGAGCTTATCGGTCGACAGATTATTAAAGAAATCCGTTCAAGGCTTGCTTTCCTTTGTAATGTTGGTCTTGATTATCTTACTCTTTCCCGTAATTCAGGCACTCTTTCAGGTGGCGAAAGTCAGCGTATACGCCTTGCAACGCAAATTGGCTCATCTCTTATGGGTGTTCTTTATATCCTTGATGAACCAAGTATCGGTCTTCATCAGAGAGATAATGAAAAGCTCCTTAATTCTCTCAAAGAGCTCCGTGATTTAGGCAACACACTTATTGTTGTTGAGCACGATGAGGATACAATGCGCGAAGCGGATTATATAGTAGACGTTGGTCCCGGTGCAGGTGTGCATGGTGGTGAGATTGTTTGTGCAGGTACAGTTGAAAAAATTAAAAAGTGCGAAAAATCACTTACAGGTCAGTACCTTTCAGGAAAAAAGAAAATACCCGTGCCTGAAAAACGCAGACAGGGTAATGGAAAGTTCCTTGAAATCAAGGGCGCGAAGCAGAATAACCTGAAGAATATTGATGTAAAAATTCCTCTTGGAGAATTAGTTGTTATAACTGGTGTATCGGGCTCAGGTAAATCCTCGCTTATAAACGAGATTCTTTATAAAAAGCTTGCCGCTGAGCTTAACAATGCCCGTAAGTTTGCAGGTAGCCACGATGAAATACTTGGCATAGAGTATCTTGATAAGGTTATAGATATTGACCAATCTCCAATAGGCAGAACACCACGTTCGAATACCGCCACATACACAGGCGTTTTTAATGATATAAGAACGCTTTTTGCTCAGACTGCAGACGCTAAAGCCAAGGGCTACGATGCAGGCAGATTCTCCTTTAATGTTAAAGGTGGTAGGTGTGAAGCCTGCGAGGGCGACGGAATTATAAAAATAGAAATGAACTTCCTTTCCGATGTTTATGTGCCCTGTGAGGTGTGCCGTGGTGCTCGCTATAACAGAGAAACTCTTGATGTTAAGTACAAGGGTAAAAGCATAAGTGATGTTCTTAATATGACTGTTGAAGAAGCGATGAACTTCTTTGAGAATGTACCGAAAATAAGAAGAAAGCTGGAAACTATTTTCAGTGTTGGCCTTGGTTATATCACTCTCGGTCAGTCTGCCACAACCCTTTCAGGCGGTGAAGCGCAGAGAGTAAAGCTTGCAACAGAACTTTCAAAAATCTCTACCGGTAAAACCATATACATCCTTGATGAGCCAACTACAGGTCTTCACACCGCTGATGTAAAAAAACTCATTGAGGTGTTGAATAAACTTGTAGATGCCAATAACTCCGTGGTTGTTATTGAGCATAATCTTGATGTTATAAAAACTGCTGACCATATTATAGATTTAGGCCCCGAAGGTGGTAGCGGCGGTGGTGAAATAGTTGCAGAGGGTACACCTGAAGAAGTAGCTAAGGCAAAGAAATCCTATACGGGAAAATATCTTAAGCCATTGCTTAAATGATTATTGATATAATTTGTTGTTTGGTGTATAATTATAGGGTTATAAATTTCTCGAGTATTATAGAAAGAGGGAAACGAAATGAAATCAAACGAAAGTATTCCAAATTTTGATGTTAAAGTAAGAGAATATACGAACTATTCACTTAAAAGCATTAAAAACATCTGCAAGAATTTTGGTCCTCGTCCTGTTGGCAGCGATGCTGAAAAACAGGCTCAGGAATATATGCAGGCAGACCTTCAGAAATGGTGCGATGAGGTTAAACGCGAAGAATATAAGTGTAGCGATAAAGCATTTATGGCTTGGGTGCCAATCGGTGCAGTGCTCCTTATTCTTGGTGTTGTTTTCTTTACACTTGGTCTTGCTGTACTCGGCCTTGCTTGTGCAGCTCTTGCATTATTCTTTGTTGTTGGTGAGTTCATTTTCTATAAACCGGTGCTTGATGGTTTCTTTAAAAAGAAAACAAGCGGAAACGTTTACGGTGTAAGAAAAGCAAGCGGCGAAGCAAAGAAAAGAATTATTTTTTCAGGTCATACCGACTCCGCTTTCGAGTGGACTTATACATATAAGGGTGGCAGACCTGTTGTTGCAACAATTATCGGTGTTGCAGTTGTAAGCATCCTTTTAGGTCTTGGTGCAAATATTTATGCTATGGTTCACTTTGGTGGTGCTTTCGGCTCTGTAGTATGGGGTGCAGAAGGTAACCTTGCTCTCAGAATTATTGCAGTTATTATGTACCTTACTCTTCCTGTACTTGTAATGGCAATTAACTTCTGTAACTATAAGCTTCCTGTTATGGGTGCAAACGACGACCTCTCAGGTTGTCTTATAAGCTGTGCTGTAGCGAAGTTCTTGAGCGATAACGATATCCGTTTTGAAAATACTGAAGTAGCTGTTCTTTGTGCAGGTGGTGAAGAAGCAGGTCTTCGTGGTTCAAAAGCATTTGCAAAAGCTAATAAGGAAATGCTTAACGATGGTGTTGAAACTGTTTTCATTAGCCTTGATACTATCCGCGAGCCTGAATTTATTAAGATTTATGAAAAAGATATGACAGGTATGGTTAAAAACGACCGTCGTGTTGCAGAGCTTATTCAGAGCGCTGCTAAAAATGTAGGTGTAGATGTACCAATCGGTGTTATTGAGCTTGGTGCAACAGATGCTGCTGCAATGTCTCAGGCAGGCGTTCCTGCATCTGCTCTTACTGCTATGGACCCATCTCCTGCAAGATACTATCACACAAGACTTGATACTGCCGACAACCTTTCACCACAGGCTATTGAGCTTGGTGTTAAGATTGCTCTTGAAACAGCGTTCCTTTATGATGAGAAGGGGATATAAGTCTTGCTGAACAGGAATCATAAAATTAAGGGCGGTGGATTGCTGCTTAATGAAGACGGCTCGCTTAAAGAGCCGGGGTGGGCAAATCGCCTTGTTTTTGATTATGACCCTCAGATGGTAAAAGAGCCTATGCGCCTTAAGGAGTGGGATTACTATCATATAATTGATAGTGAGGGCAGATATGCTGTTTCCTTCACCTTTGCGGATAACAGATATATGGGTCTTGTAAACTGTGCTGTTTTCGATTTTGAGGAAAATAAAAAGTATCCTTATCTTGAACTTAAGGTTTTCCCTATGGGTAAACTGAATCTTCCGAGAACCAGCGAAGAGGGTAATATAGAATATAGGTCAAAGTTCTGCGATTACCATATAGACCGAAATGAAAAGGGCAGGCATTTTTATTGTAAATATTACGCAACAAAGCACCGTGCGGAACTTGAAGCGGATATTTTCCTTGAACAGCCACCTATGGATACAATGGTTATTGCAACTCCTTGGGATGAGAAAAAATCTGCATTTTATTACAATCAAAAAATACCCTGTATGCCTGCTTCGGGTTACGTAAAAATGAATGGTAAAACATATACCTTTGATGCTTCAAAGGATTTTGGTATTCTTGATTGGGGCAGAGGTAGCTGGACTTACGATAATACATGGTATTGGGGAATTGGCTCTGGTATCGTTAACGGTAAGCCTTTTGGCTATAACATTGGCTACGGCTTTGGTAATACGAAAAACGCAAGTGAGAATATGGTCTTCTATGATGGCAAATGCCATAAACTTGACCTTGTTGATTTTGGAATTCCAACAAGAGACCCTATGAAAAAGTGGTATATGACCTCGAATGATGACCGTTGGAAAATGGAATTTACGCCATTTTATAACGATAAAACAGATTTGAAATTCCCTTTCGTTTGCCAACAAGCAGACAAGCTTTTCGGTTACCTTAACGGCACGGTTACTCTCGATGATGGAACAGTGCTGAAAATAGAAAACCTTGTAGGCTTTCATGAAAAAGTACATAACAGATGGTAATAAAAGAACTCAATCCAATGTGGATTGAGTTCTTTTTTTATTCTGGTCTTGTATGCTTGAACTTTTTCTTGAACAAAGTATAATTTCCACTTCTCAGTTCTTCAACAAGCTCTTGAGGTGTAGAGATTTTCTTTTCAAAGTAAATACCACCGTGGCAGGCATCTTCGGGCTCGTGGAAATCTGAACCTGATGTTACAATTGACTTGTGGTGATATTTTGCCCATTCTTCTGCCATAGGGTTGCATGAGTAGTGGCGGGGATTTCCGTTGAATATTTCGTAACCGTCGAGAAGCTTCCAGTCAGTAACAAGAGAGTCTCTCCTGAATGGGTGTGCCTGTATGAAGATAACACCATTTTCTTTAGCAAGCTCTGAAAACTTTTCGGCTCCCATTGCCATAAGGTCTCCGTGTGAACGCAAGAAATCCTCTGTAACACCGTATACAAGGTAATCATTGGGGTTATCATAAAAGTGTATTTCCATTGCCATAATTACAATGAGCTTGTCTCCAGCAGCTTCCTTTACAGCCTTGTAGCCTGTGAGAAAGTGGTCTATTTTTTTATCCCACTGTGCATCACCAAGACCTCTTTTTGTAAATGTATCGGAGTTCATGTGGTCTGTGAGTACAATACCGGTGTAATCTGTATCTGTATAGAGTGATACAAACTCCCTTGCACTTGTAGGGGAACAAGTGGAAACCTCTTTTACATGGGCGTGCATTTCGTATAAATATGACATTTTGCATTATCTCTTTTCTTTTATATAGATTACCTGGATATTATAAAACAAAGTAAACTGTTTGTCTATAATACTATTGCGAATTTAATTATAAAATGATATACTTTTTTTACTGTTTATGAAAATCAATGAGATTTATTTTAGGAGGTATTTTTATGAAACAGTTAAAGGCTGCCGTTATAGGTGTTGGTGGTATTTCCAATGAGCATATTAACGGTTATATTAAAAATCCAGATGTTGAATTGTATGCTTTTTGCGATATTAACGAAAAGCAGCTTAAGTTAATGGCGGAAAAATATAACATTCCTGAAGAGCGTTGCTTCCTTGATAAAGATGAAATGCTCAAGGCTCTTCCTGAAATAGATATTGTAAGCGTTTGTACCTGGAATGCAGCTCATGCTGAGTGTACAATTGCTGCGCTTAATGCAGGTAAAGATGTTATCTGCGAAAAGCCTATGGCAATGAATACAAAACAAGCAGAGGAAATGCTTGCAGCTGCAAAGGCTAACGGCAGACATCTTCAGATTGGTTTTGTAAGACGTTACGGAAACGATACTGATGTTATGCGTGATTTTATTGACGCAGGCAAGTTTGGCGATATTTATTATGCTAAAGCTACATATCTTCGTCGTAACGGTAACCCTGGCGGTTGGTTTGGTGATAAATCACGTTCAGGTGGCGGTCCTCTTATAGATTTAGGCGTTCATGTTATTGACCTTTCAAGATATCTTTGCGGCAATCCAAAGCCTGTTTCTGTTTATGGTGCAACCTTCCAGAAGCTCTTTAACCGCCCTGATATTAAAGTTGGCAAGGGCTATCAGTCTGTTTCTGCAGGCGCAGAGGATATCTGCGATGTAGAGGACCTTGCAACAGCTCTTATCCGTTTCGATAATGGTCTTGTGCTTTCTGTTGAAGCAAGCTTCTCTCTTAATATCAAAAACGGTGAGGGCAACATTCAGTTCTTCGGTACAAAGGCTGGTGCAAAGCTTGACCCACAGGTTGAAATTTTCTCTCAGGAAAATGGCTACCTTGTAGACCTTAGCTTCAATAATGATACAAGCCTTTCATTTGATGGTCTTTTCTGCAGAGAAATCAACCACTTTGTTGATTGCGTTCTTAACGGAACTCCTTGCGTTGCTCCTGCAGAGGATGGCGTTGAAATTATGAAAATTCTTGATGCTATATATGAATCTGCACGTACAGGACACGAGGTTGTTATAGCTTAATGAAAAAAGCAAAACTTACCGCACTTTGCGGAATGCTGACAGCCCTTTCCGTTGTTCTTATGTCAATTACAACTGTTATACCCGTGCTTATGTATGTTCTTCCTATAATCACAGGTGTGATTGTTATTATTGTAGCGGACATAGGCGGCAAAAAATGGGCGCTTGGAGTGTATTTTGCAACCTCTTTTTTAGCGTTTCTTCTTTTAACGGATAAAGAGGCGTCGCTGACATACGCATTGTTTTTCGGCTATTATCCACTTATAAGAGATTTGATTCAGCGTTTACCGAAGTTGATTTCTGTAGTAGTTAAAATTCTTCTATTTAACTGTGCCGCTGTACTTATTGGTGTTGCGGGTGTGTTTCTTTTTGGTGTGTCAGCAGAGGAGTATAGCGAATTTGGTAAAGCAACAATACCTATTCTCTTAGGTCTTTCTAACATTGTTTTTATTCTTTATGATTCCATTCTCTCAAAATGGAATATTGTTTTTGTTGCCTTTTCTCAAAAGCTAAAAAAACTTATGAAATGACGGGGATTCTCTCCCGTCATTTTTTAGTTAATATAATCCAAGAAAAATAGTGAATATTTTAACAATATCCGTTGACAAATAATGACTATTTTTTTATAATTATAATGTATAAAAATTTTTAGAATTCGGAGGGATTCTTATGCAGAAAAAAACAGTTGCGCTTACAGGCTCTTCAGGTACTATGGGCTTCCAGGGTTTCTTAGAGCTTTACGCAAGAAAAAATGAGTTTAACATTGTTCTCCTTAACAGAGACAGTAAGAAAAACCGCGAGAAATTCGCTCAGTACATGGATGACCCAGCAATCAGATTTGTTTGGGGCGACCTTACAAACTACGAGGATGTTCTCGATATGGTTACAGGTGCAGACTATGTTCTCCACGTTGGTGGTATGGTTTCTCCTGCAGCAGACTACTATCCTGTTAAAACACAGAAAACAAACGTTGCAGCAGCTCAGAACATCGTTAACGCTATCAAGGCTCAGCCAGATCCTGATGCAGTTAAGGTTGTTTACATAGGTACAGTTGCTGAAACAGGCGACAGAAACGCTCCTATTCACTGGGGTAGAACAGGCGACCCTCTCAAGGTTTCTGTTTATGACCACTACGCTATCAGTAAGATTAAGGCAGAAGCTGTTTTTGCAGAATCAGGCCTTAAGCACTGGGTATCTCTCCGTCAGTCAGGTATTCTTTACCCTGCAATTCTTAAAAATCTTGAACCAATTATGTACCATGTTCCAATCAATGGTATGCTTGAGTGGGCAACAGTTGAAGACTCAGGTCGTCTTCTTGCAAACGTTTGTGGCGACGATATTCCTGAAGAATTCTGGAGACGCTTCTACAACATCGGTTCAGGTGAAGAATACAGAATTACAAACTATGAGTTTGAAGACCTTCTTCTTGGTACACTTGGCCTTGGCTCACCAAAGAAGCTCTTTGACCCACATTGGTTCACAACCCGTAACTTCCACGGTCAGTGGTACTACGATGGTGACGAGCTTGAAAAATATTGCCACTTCCGTGCTAATATTCCTGTTAAGGATTACTTCAAGAGCATGATGGATAAGGTTGAGTCCTTCTATAAATTGGCTTTCCTTGCAAAACCATTTGCACCAATCCTTAAAAAGCTCTGGATGAAGAAAATTGCTGAAACTCCTGAGTATGGTACACTCTGGTGGGCAGAGAATAAAGTTGATGTAAGAATGAAGGCTTACTACGGCAGCATGGAAGAGTACAACAAGCTTCCAAGAAAGTGGAGCGATTTTGAAATTATTATCCCATCAAAGAAAACAACTGCTCCTGACGTTAAGGTTCTTGACCATGGTTATGATGAAACAAAGCCTTTCGATTCTCTCACTCTTGAGGATTTACAGAAGGCTGCTGAATTCCGTGGCGGTAAGTGCCTTGCAACAGAAATCGTTGATATGTACACTCCTGTTAAATGGGTAAGTGCAAGAGGTAACGAGTTCGAAATGTCTCCTAACCTTGTTCTCAAGGGTGGTCACTGGTGCCCTGCAGAGCTTCCATGGCCATGGGCATATGATGAAGAAGCAAGAATCAACCCATTCTTTGCACAGGTTTGGGATCGTGAAGGCGAAAACAATGTATATGGTCCTGAAATCTTTGATAACTTTAAGGAGAAGGTTACAGAATGAAAGTATTTATGATTGGCGGCACAGGCCTTTTAGGCTGCGAAGCTGCACGTATATTTATTGAAAGAGGCCACGAGGTAACAAGCGTTGCTCTTCCTCCTCTTCCAGAAGGCGCTCCAATTCCTGAAGAAATGAAAATTGAATTCTGCAACATTTACGAGAAATCAGATGATGAAATCCGTGAAATGTTAAAGGGTCAGGATTGCTTCGTTTTCGCTGCAGGTATTGACGAAAGAGTTGAGTTCCCTGCACCTGTTTATGATGCATACTACAAATACAATATTCAGCCACTTGAAAGAATCCTTCCTATCTGTAAAGAGGTTGGTGTTAAGAGTGCTGTTATCCTTGGCTCATACTTTGCATACCTTGCAAAGGAAAGACCTGATATGAAGCTTACAGAAAAGCATCCATACATCAGAAGCCGTATTGATCAGGAGAATGTTGCGTTCTCATTTGCTGACGAAAACTTCGATGTTTCTGTGCTTGAGCTTCCATATATTTTCGGTACTCAGCCAGGTAGAAAGCCTGTTTGGGTTATCCTTATTGAGCAGATTAAGAGAATGGATTCTCTTCCATTCACAATGTATCCAGGTGGCGGTACAGCAATGCTTACAGTTCGTCAGGTTGGCGAAGTAATCGTTGGCGCTGCTGAAAAGTCAAAGGGTGCAAAGGCTTGGCCTATCTCTATGTATAACCTTACATGGAAAGAGTTCCTTAAAATCGTTTATGCCGCTCGTGGTATGGGCAACAACAGAAAAATCATCTCTGTTGCTCCATGGATGATGAGAATGGGCCTTGGCGGTGTTAAGAAGGAATATGCCGAAAAGGGTATTGAAAGCGGTATCGATGTAGACGGACTTGCAGATATTATGGGTCTTAACCTCTTCATCCCAGACGGTTTCTCCAAAGAGCTTGGCGCTACCGATGACGATATCGAAGCAGCAATCTTTGATTCAATCAAGGTTTCACAGGCTGTTTATGATGGGACTGTAGAGCTCCTCGGTATGAAGGGCGAATAATAATTTACGATATTTTGCGCATAACTTGTTTTTTCGATGCTCGCAGTATCTTCATACAGCTTCGCATCTTAAAACTGCGTTCTGCATCAAAATCTCAAAAATTATTACCATACAATAAATAATTATAAAAATGTCTTGCCACCCTCGCAGTATCTTTATACAGCGTCGGGTGGCAATTCTTCGTTCTTCCCTCAAATCTCGAAAATTATTACTATGCAGAGGGTTTGTTGTGGAAGTGTTTATGTGATCGCAGTATCCTTATACAGCGTCGCACTTTAAAACTACGTTCTACATCAAAATCTCGAAAATTATTACTATGCAGAGGGTTTGTTGTGGGAGTGTTTGTGCGCTCGCAGCATCCTTATACAGCATCGCACTTTAAAACTATGTTCTACATCAAAATCTCGCAAATTATTACTATGCAGTAAATTGTTATAAAAATTGTTTTGCCACCCTCGCAGTATCTTTATACAGCGTCGGGTGGCAATTCTTCGTTCTTCCCTCAAATCTCGAAAACTATTACTATGCAGAGGGTTTGTTGTATTGAAAGCAAGAGATTTATGTGATATTATTAAGCAAAGGGGTGTTTATATGAAGCCATTTTTATGTATTGATATTACCAAAAACAGAAAAAATGAAGAACAAAACGGCAAGGAGTTTATCGTAAAAACTATTTCTGCTGCAACGGCACAGAGTTTAGATAAGGTTGCAGAAGAAGTAGCCAAGGTAGAGAAAAAGCGAGGTTTACCTCTTCCGTTAACAATAGTTCAGTTTGTTTGCGCAATAATTGGTTTTGCTGTTTTTCGTGGTATTCTGAGATCAGATGTGTCTATGTCTCAGGCCTATAGTAACGCTCCTGAAGTGTTCTGGGTTGGCGGTGCTGCATGGCTTTGCTTTGGTTTGTTGCTTTTATATGGTAAGCGCAGAAACAAGAAAACATCTGAAAGCGAAGAAACTATTATTACTGAAAGCCGCGCAGATAATATGTGCCAGAACGTTTACATGGAGCTTGGAGTTCCTTCAAACGCAGTAGATGTGGATATTATCACTTTCCCGTACAAAATGAAAAAAGATACACCAAGACCTGTAACTCTTGGTTTGAATCATTCTCCTTATTCTAATTTTTCTTATCCCGTATATACAGAAAACGGAAATCTCTGTATTGTTGATATGACAAATAAATATTGTATTCCTGTTAATGAGATAAAGGGTATCAGAACTATTAAGAAAAATATGTTAGTACCAATGTGGAATAAGAATATAGGCTATAACGAGGGTGTGTACAAGCAATATAAAATCACATGCAATAATAATGGTTTGTTCTTGAAAAAATATCATATTTTAGATATTGAGCATAATTCAGAAAAATGGGCACTTTATTTTCCAAATTACGAATTACCATTTTTTGAGTACATAACAGGCTTAAAAGCAGAGTAGAAAGAAAGGACGGTTAAACCGTCCTTTCTTTCTGTTTGTTTTTTTATTTTCTTGTCTTATTATAGATTTTTGACTTGATTGTTTCTACCAACGATAAGCTCGCTCTGTCCTTAACCATTAAATCCTCAAGGGAATATCCCTTCAATGTAAACTCTGCTTTGTCGCTTTCATAAAGGTCAAGAATATTTCCGCTGTTATCTTCTGTTATGCAAGAATACACAAAAGAAAACGGATTAAGGCTATCTGTAACATTCTTTCTGTATTTCCATTTTACGATGTTATCCTCGCCATAAAGGCCAAGCTTTATAACACCGCCTTTGCGGATTTTTAAAGAAGGGTATGAAGCTACGATAACCTTTTTACCCTCAATTTCCTTTGAATAATTAATAAAAGAAACCATACAGTTTGAGCAATATTTAAGGCTTTTATCTAGAGTGTATTCGCCCCATGTTTCGCCAAAATCAGTTGAATCACAGTAGCTTATGTATTTGGAAATATTTCGTGAATACATTCTTAAAACGCCGTTGTTCATTAAAACAAACTGTGTTTCCGAGCTTTTTCCTGCAAGTCCGACCTTATTTGCTTTAGGGCTTCTCTGCCATGTTTTTCCACCATCGTCGGTATGGATTGCGCTTGTGAATTCTGTACGACTATTGTTATCGTATATAGCAAAAATAACTCTAGTTTTGCCGTCTTTTTCTATAGCAATACCTCTGCCAGGTGCAAAGCCTGTAAATCCTGAAGCGTTAACCTGAGTGTTTATAATTTCGCCTTTTTCCCAGGTTTCGCCACCATCATAACTCTTTTTTACCCACAAATAATATGTAGGGTAAATTTTAATAGGTGCGTAAGCAAAGAATATATTGGCATGCACATCTTTATCATTTAATGTGCCATCCTTATTCATCTGCTTTACAGTAACGGCATTTAAGGTTTCACACTCTTTTTTATAGATGTAATACTCTTTATCAACATAGAAGTTATTGTAACTACTGTTGTCAGAGAATTTCAAAACAGGGGCAAAGCCGTCATCATTAAAATCACCCACAAAATATGGATAATGGGCTTTATCAAGGGTAGTGCTTTCTGCTTTTTCGGCGCTTGTTATATCGCAAAGAGCAAGCCTTCCGTCAATGTAGCCGCTACCTTTACCGTATGTACCAGCACTCCAAAGGCCCATAAAGGCAGGGCAGGCGTCGCACATATGATAAATAACATTATCTTCTGCTTCGCATATTGCCGAGTCGCAGAAGGAAGCGCTTTTTGGAATTGCCTTGTTATGGTCAGCGTGCTCCATATCCTCAAAGCTATTTACAAATTTTACATCTGACCAGGTTTTGCCGTTATCGTCTGAGTATCTTATAGCGGTTTCAATGTTTGCCGGGTCATCTGTACCGTTGCCGTAGCGCACATCTGCGCAAGCAAGAATTCTTCCGCTTTTAAGAGTAAGTATTGCAGGAATTCTGAAAAGCTTACTGTCAGCTGTACCGGCTGCATATGGATTGGTAATATTCATAAATATCACTCCGATTAAACTATTCTGAATGTTTTAACATCAAATGGTGCAGTGTTGAAAGTAATGGAGTTGCCATTAAACTCAATTTCCTTGTTTTCGTCTTCCATAAGGTTACATTCATAAACCTTTGTAAATGGAAGGTTGATTGTAAGTGTTCTTTCGCCACGCACTCGTTTGCTCTGGTATACACGAATAATTGTGCCGTTGCCGTCCTGAGCAGCTTTTACTGTGTCGATTATAATATCCTCATTATCACAGGAAATGAAGCTGTGCTCCTGAGGAAGAGAACCTTCCTGTGCTGTAACATCTACTGCCTTAAGAGGAACATTAAGCTTGAGAGCTTCTTTAACAGTTTCGCTTGTCTGCCATGTACCTGCATGAGGATAGAAGGAATAGGTGAATTTATGTGCACCTAAATCGCCTTTTCTGTCAGGACAAGTAGGGGCTCTGAGAAGAGTTATTCTCATTGTGCTATCAAGAACATCGTAGCCATATTTGCAATCGTTGAGAATACTTACACCGTAGTCGCCTTCTGAAAGGTCGGCCCACTTATGAGCGCACTGCTCAAAGCGTGCTGCATCGAAAGAAGAGTTGCGGTGAGTTGGTCTCTTGATTGCGCCATGAGCTGCCTCAAAGGTTGCTTCTGTGTTAAGTACATTAACAGGGAATGCGGCCTTCATAACCTTATCTCTTTCCTGCCAGTCAACCTCTGTTTCAAAGAGAAGCTGTCTTGAATCAGCGTAAAGAATAATGTTCTGGGTAATAGTTGATTTATTGAATTTTCTAACAACCTTAAGAACTGCTCTTACAGGTGAGCTTTCAACAATTTCAACGCTTTCTGCTTTTTCAAGCACCCATTTTTTCTTTTCATAGTTCTGCTCTAAGTTCCATGCTGTTTCGTGAACGCATTTATCTATGAATATTGAAATAACATTACCCTTGTCTGTTAATGTTTCGCGGTTGTTTTCTTTGTCGAAAATAGATGTGAGATTACCGTTTTCGTCATATTCAACGCGAAGAATATTGTTCTCAATGACACCTTTTTCAATTTTTACATTATCTGCATTTCTGCTTCCTGCATATGGGAAGAATTTGTAACCCATAGCAGGAACATCTTCCGCAATAAATTCAGTGTATGCTTCGCCATCTTTTTCGAATGTTCTTGAAAGGGCAGCGAAAGCCTTATCACCCTTAACAATAACAGGGGAGGTGTTTTTGTGAGGAAGCATATTCCATACAACAACGCCATCTTCTTTAATTTCAATGTTCTTAGTAAGTGCACAAAGGCTATTGTCATACTCTTTGTTTGCTTCTCCAAGAAGCTGGTTGAACGCAACTCTGCAATCCTCCATAGCTTCATGGATAGATGTACCTGGAAGAATATCGTGGAACTGATTTGTAAGAAGCTTGCGCCACATAGCTTTCATATCTTCAACATCGTAGCCGCCACCGAAAACCTTAGCCATTTCGATTCTTGTAAGCAAGAACTCACTTTGTCTGTTGCCTTTTTTGATGAAGCCCTGGCTTGTGTATGTGCCTCTGTGGTTTTCGTAGTAAAGCTCGTCGCAATATGTAGGAAGCTCGTCTCTGATTTTTTCAGCTTCTGCGAAATATTCCTGAGGATGTCCCATGCTTGTTGATGGAAGACCAGGATAATTTTTGAGTCGTTTTGCATTCTCAAGCATTCTATATGTGCTTCCGCCACCGCCATCACCGTATCCGAACATGCCAAAGCCTGTTTTCATAACGCCTTTCATATCGTTGTTGTATGATGCGTCGTGAACCTGCTTAGGGTCAAAATCGCCCTGGTAATGGGAACGCTGGTTGAGAGCGAGTATTTCGGAGCCATCGTGGCCCTTCCATTTGAAAAGTGTGTGTGGGAATCTATTGGTATCCTGATTAAGAAGCTTAGTGGTAATAAAGTATTTCATACCGCTTTTCTTGATAATCTGAGGAAGCGCGTGTGAGAAACCAAAACAGTCAGGGAGCCAATATGTATCAGAAGAAACGCCGAATTCCTGAAGGAAGAATTCTCTACCGTAAAGGAGCTGACGAATCATGCTTTCGCCTGATGCAATGTTTGTATCGCATTCAACCCATGTATTACCAACAATATTCCATTGTCCGTTTTTAACCTTATCTTTTATTCTCTCGTAAAGCTCAGGATAGTTCTGCTTAACCATATCGTAAACTACTGCCTGACTTTGTGTGAATGTAAATTCAGGATAAACATCCATAAGCGCAAGGTTGTTTGCGTATGTTCTTGCACATTTTCTTTCTGACTCCTGAATTCTCCATAGCCATGCTACATCGATGTGGCTATGACCGTCAAAAATAACGTGAGACTGAGCGGTGTATGGTATCTTTGAAAGCTTTTCATCAAAATAAGCGCAAGCCTCTGCTATAGATTTTCTTGTCTGTGCTTCCTCAAAATCAAAATCAACCATATGAAGAGAATCGTCGAGCACCTTGTAAACGCTTTCTCTTGTGAATTCGTCTTTTATAAGCTTTAATGCATCCCATGCAAGGGTGCAGTTAAGATAGTATTTTTCGCAGATTTCATCAACAACGCAGAGTTCAGCAAATTTCAATGTGTATTCGCATTCCTTCTGTCCTGCCATAGCCTCGTTGCAGAATCCTGCAGAGTCAAGAGCAGCTTCAAGCTCAATGTTCATTGGCTCACCGAATTTAAGGAAATCTGGTGTTATGTTAACTGTTTCTCTGCCAACCCAACCGCTCTTTTCTCTTGAAGAAACGGAGTTTGCAATTTTGCCATCTATTCTTATGATGATTTCTCCACCGAAATCAAGCTTAAAGTAAATCTTCTTACCCTTAAAGCTTTCTGGTAAAGTAACCTGAGCTTTGAAAATACGAGCGCAATCGTAACGAGCCTTCCAATGGTCGCCCAATGTAATAATCTGAGCATCGTTTTCGAAAAATTCGTATTTACCTTCGCCAAGATAATTGCCGTCGTATGTAACCCACTGTGGAATGCTTACGGTTTCAGCAATGCAGTATTTCCCCAATTGATTGAGCATATCAAAAAGAACTCGCTCTTTAGGTGTTCTCATAAAAAAACCTCCTGGAAACCATTCTAAAAATAATACCTTTAAAATAATAACATTTATGAAAAAAGAGTTCAATATTAAACCGTGTGTTTCTGCTTTACTGGTGGTTAGAATATAAATGGAAAACTTTAGTGAAAATCAACAAAAAGACGACTATAAAAACTAACAAAAATGGCATCGGATAAAGGTTATTTTTATTGACTTTAAAATCAAAATATGATAATATTATTAAGGTCTTTAAGTCGATACGAGATATCGGCAAGATGAATATAAATTTTATGGGTACAGGGAAGGCCTGTATCAGTATTTTTGTGTGTTCAGCCTTGCCGTAGTGCAAGGCTTTTATTTTTTGAATTTACGGAAAGGAAGAGATTAATGTTACAGCAGCTTAAAGCTAAGACAATAAGCATAGAAACAGCTCAAGCGGAGTTAGTGCCGTTTTATTCAGCTGTTTGTGGTCATTTGTCTTCTGTTGACGCTCTTTCTGTTTTCAATTCTCCTGAATATATTATTTTTCCCGGCTTTTGCGATGTGCATGTGCATTTTCGTGAGCCGGGCTTTTCTTATAAAGAGACGATTGAAACAGGCTCAAAAGCATCTGCAAGGGGTGGCTACACCGCCGTGTGTACAATGCCTAATCTTAACCCTGTTCCTGACAGTGCGGAGCACTTAAAAGAACAGTTGGACTTAATAAAAGAAAATGCAGTCATAAATGTTTATCCTTATGCCTCAATAACAGTAGCTCAGAAAGGTGAAGAGCTTTCTGACTTCAACAATATGGCAGAAAACTCTATAGCGTTTTCCGATGATGGCAGAGGAGTGCAGAGCGAAGCTCTCATGAAAGAAGCAATGCTTAAAGCGAAGGCTCTGGGTAAAATGATAGTAGCTCATTGTGAAGATAACAGCCTTCTTTTTGGTGGATATATTCACGACGGCGATTATTGCAAAGAACACGGCCATAAAGGTATATGCAGCGAAAGTGAATGGAAACCTATTGAAAGAGATTTGAAATTAGTCAAAGAGACAGGTTGTTCATATCATGTTTGCCATATTTCAACTAAAGAGAGCGTTGAGCTTATAAGAAAGGCTAAAGCCGAAGGGCTTGATGTAACGTGTGAAACAGGTCCTCACTACTTGGTGCTTGACGATAACGACCTGGAAGAAAGCGGCTCGTTCAAAATGAATCCGCCTTTAAGAAGCGAAGCGGACAGGCTGGCTCTCATAGAAGGCATAAAAGATGGCACTATCGATATGATAGCTACCGACCACGCTCCTCATTCTGCAGAAGAAAAGAGCAAGGGTCTTGCAGGCAGTGCCTTCGGTATAGTGGGTATAGAAACCGCTTTCCAGATTATGTATACAAACCTGGTGAAAACAGGTGTTATAACTTTAGAAAAACTTATTGAGCTTCTTGCAATAAATCCTCGCAAGAGATTCAATATCCCTCTCGGAACAGACTACACTATATGGAATCTTGAAAAAGATGTAGTGATTAAGTCCCAGGACTTTATCTCAAAAGGTAAAGCAACACCTTTTGAAAACGCACCGGTAAAATCAGAGTGTGTGCTTACAGTGTGCGATGGTAATGTGGTTTACCGCAAATGAAACAGTTAATAATTTTCTTTAATATATAGGAGGCATCTCTAATGGCAAAGAGAACAGACATTAAAAAGGTTTTAATTATCGGCTCAGGCCCTATCGTTATCGGTCAGGCTGCAGAGTTTGACTATGCAGGTACTCAGGCTTGCTTAGCTCTTAAGGAGGAAGGCTACGAGGTTGTTCTCGTTAACTCTAACCCTGCAACAATTATGACTGATACTATTATCGCTGATAAGGTGTATATGGAGCCATTGACTCTCGAATATGTGGCTAAGATTATTCGTCATGAGCGTCCAGATGCTATTATCCCTGGTATTGGTGGTCAGACGGGTCTTAACCTTGCTATGCAGCTTGAGAAAAAAGGCGTTCTTAAGGAATGCGAGGTAAAGCTTCTTGGTACTTCAAGTGCTTCTATTGAGCGCGCTGAAGACCGTGAGTTATTCAAAGAGCTTTGCGAATCTATCGGCGAGCCTGTTATCCCTTCAGAAATCACATACTCATTAGAGGAAGCAAAGGAAGCTGCAAGACGCATCGGCTATCCTGTTGTTGTTCGTCCTGCTTTTACTCTTGGTGGTACAGGCGGTGGCTTCGCTTACAATGAAGAAGAGCTTATCGAAATCGGTACAAACGCTTTCAAGCTTTCTCCTGTTTCTCAGGCTCTTATCGAAAAGAGTGTTAAGGGCTATAAGGAAATTGAGTTTGAAGTTATGCGCGACTCAAATGACCATGCTATCACTATCTGTGGTATGGAAAATATTGACCCTGTAGGTGTTCATACAGGCGACTCTTGCGTTGTAGCACCTATCATGACACTCTCAAAAGAAGATGAGAAGATGCTTAACGATTCAGCTATCAAGCTCATCAAGGAGCTTAAAATTGAAGGCGGCTGTAACGTTCAGTTTGCTCTCAATCCTCATACTTCAGAGTATTATCTTATTGAGGTTAACCCACGAGTTTCCCGTTCTTCAGCACTTGCATCTAAAGCTTCAGGATATCCTATTGCCCGTGTTACTGCAAAAATCGCTGTTGGTATGGCTCTTGAAGAAATCCAGATTGCTAACACTAACGCAGCATTTGAGCCAAAGCTTGACTACGTTATTGCTAAATTGCCACGTTTCCCATTCGATAAATTCGCTTCAGCTACTAATAAACTTGGTACACAGATGAAGGCTACCGGTGAGGTTATGGGTATCGGTTCTAACCTTGAAGAAGCTCTTCTTAAAGGTATCCGTTCACTTGAAATCGGTGCTAACCATATGTACCTTTCAAAGTTTGATAATATGAGTGTTGATGAGCTCCTTGAGTATATTTCAGAGTTCCGTTCAGATAACATCTTCGCTATTGCAGAGCTTATCTATCACGGCGTTTCTCTTGAAAAGATTCATGAAGTTACAATGATTACTCCATACTTCCTTGAAGCAATCAAAAA
>JAZLDN010000089.1:0-98029 GCA_045614765.1 Acutalibacteraceae bacterium | reverse complement strand
GGGTACAATACTCAAACTTTCAATTCCCGAAGAAAGATGGGCTGTTGATGAAGACGGCGCAAAATATATTGAAATAATCGGATACGAAGAGCCTGTGTACTATAATTGCTCGTGGACTATTACATATGATTCATTTGTTGGTGAATGATTAGGAGAATGTTCCGAATGCTTGGAAGGCGATTCTATGTTTTAGTTTTCCCCACTTTGCTAACTGCCACACAGGAAGCTATCAAGGGATGAAGGAATTAAACTGAACCCTAGTAATATCAAGGGTTCTCGCGACTTCTCCTACAGGAGTTGTAGCTGTATAACAGCTATTAAATATGCAATCAGCTCCCCGTATTCGAAAGAATATGGGGAGCTTTTGTGTTGCTTTGTGGATGATGTGCAATATTATGTGAAACAAATTAATTTTAGTTGACTGTTTTTTATGGAAAAAGTTGAAGTTTGACGGTTTTTGTATAAAATTGTTGTATTTGTTGGCGTTTTTAGTTGACTGAATTATAATAAATACTTGACTAATACATATAATAATATTATAATTGCGACAAGGAGTGATTAGTATGCCTTATAATATAAATTTAATTTCTTCTATAATTGATAATGCACGTTCTTATGAATATGAATTGCCTTGGTATGAGTTTAAGCATAATAATAGTGATCCACAGGAAATTGGAGAATATGTCAGTGCTTTAGCCAATACTGCAGCATTATTTAATCAAGAACATGCTTTTATGATTTGGGGCATTGACGATAAAACACATGATGTGTTAGGTACTACATTTGATCCACATATTGTAAAAAAAGGTAATCAAAGTTTAGATTTGTGGATTAGTACTCAATTGGAACCTCAAGTCCAATTTTATTTTCACAAAATAAAATATTGTGATGCGGATGTTGTTTTGTTGGAAATCGGAAGAGCTTTTTCCACTCCTGTTAAATTTCGAGGTGTAGATTTTATCAGAATAGATTCTCATAAAAAATCACTAAAAGATTTTCCTGACACGGAACGCGAGTTATGGGCGACTTTATCTAAAACACCTTTTGAAAATTTGATAGCAATGGAAAATGTGTCAGGTGACTTTGTATTACGTGAATTGGATTATTCAAGTTATTTTGAAATGTTGTCGTTGGATTTGCCGAGCAGTAAGGAATTGATTTTGGAATCATTACTTGAAGACGGAATGATAATTAAAAACGAAACAGGTAATTACAACATTACTAATCTAGGAGCAATTTTATTTGCTAAACGAATTTCTGACTTTCCATCACTTGCAAGAAAAGCAATAAGGGTTATTAAGTACGAGGGGCTTGATAGAATCAGCGCTGCAAGCAAAGAACAAGTTGGTGTGCGTGGGTACGCCAATGGTTTTGAGGGACTTGTTGAGTATATTAGTAACTTGTTGCCTAATAATGAAATATTGGGTAAGGCATTGAGAAAAGTCGTACCAATGTATCCTGAAATAGCAGTACGTGAACTAGTAGCGAATGCAATTATTCACCAAAATTTTTTCATGCAAGGAACTAGCCCAATTATTGAGATTTTTTCGGATAGGTTAGAGATAACTAACCCAGGTGTTCCTCTTATTGATAAGGCAAGATTTGTTGATCATCCACCAGTTTCTCGCAATGAAAAATTAGCATCATTTATGAGACGAGTTGGTGTTTGTGAAGAAAGAGGAAGTGGATATGATAAAGTTGTTTTCCAAACAGAGTATTATCAGCTTCCGGCTCCTGAAATAGAAATATACAATGATCATACAAAAGTGATTTTATATGCACATAAGGAATTTTCAAAAATGAGCAAAGATGACAGATATCGAGCTTGTTATTTGCATGCATGTTTAAAACGTGTAAACAGAGATGTAATGACAAACGCATCTTTAAGAGATCGATTTAAGATTGAGAGCAAAAACAGTTCTATGATATCAAGATTGTTGGGTGAAACTTGTGCATTAGGGTTGATAAAGATTTCGCCAGATTCAACATCTGATAAAAATCGAAGATATCTTCCTTTTTGGGCTTAGTTTTACTTGACTAATAGTTGACTGAGATGAATCAGAAATCAAAAAAAGCCTTTATTTATAAGGGTTTTATCCAAGTTTTTTACTTGACTGGTAGTTGATTTCTGATCTAATTAAATTGCGGTTAATAAGATTTGTTAAAAAACCAAATAAGAAAATGAATCCTATTGGTGAATGAACCAATCTTCGTTACACCACAGGCAGCTATCAAGGACTAATTCTTAATTGAATTAAGGAATAGCAAATAATTAAACGAATCCCCACCGAGTAATCGGTGGGGATTTTTATTGCAGTTTTAGAATTGTAATGATATAATTCAATTGTAAGTCAAGAGTGTGTGGAGATTTTTATGACCAAAGCATTTGAAAAGCATGAAACCTTATTTTGTATATTACTGATAATCATATACCTTGTAGTTAATTCCGTTTGTGTTCAAAACTTCGGGGATACAAGTTGTGTTAGTTTTATTGCCAATACAATATTATCTGCGGGTTTAATAGTTATAATGCTGGTGTTAAAAAGAACATCATATTACGGGCTAAAAAAGGTTGAAAATGCAAGACAATATTTATACTTTATACCTTTGTTGGTTATTGTAACAGTTAATTTGTGGAATGGTTTTAATATTACCCATTCATCAAGTGAAATAGTTTTTCATGTTTTAACTATGCTTAATATTGGATTTATAGAGGAGATTATTTTCAGGGGATTTTTATTTAAAATGATGGCAAAAAACAATGTTAAAAGCGCTATAATTATAAGTGCCATTACTTTTGGTGCAGGTCACATTGTTAACTTAATAAATGGTGCAGATTTGATTCCTACTTTAATTCAGATATGTTATGCAACTTCAATAGGTTATTTATTCGTTATTATATTTCATAAAAGCAAGTCACTTGTTCCGTGTATCGTAACACATTCTTTAGTGAACTCTTTGTCGGTATTTAATATCGAAAATACTATGTCGCTATACATATCTCCCATATTTTTGACAATTATTCCTCTTCTTTACGCAATTTATATAAACAAAAAGGTTAGAGTGGATCAAGCGTATCCGAACCAGCCTTAAATGGCGGCGTTTCGGTACTTTTGCCCGATTTGCCTTTGAAAGGCGATAGCCTGTCTGCAGTTAAATACGACCAAAACTCCTCGAAACCTCGTTCATTTAAGGTCGGAGAATTTTGTGATTAAGTATTTTTCGCTCAGACGAGGCAAAAACGCAGTAAATCCTGACGGATTTGCGAGTATTTTAACGATATATGAGTGGAAAATACTATCCCAAAATCTGGTTCGGATACGCTTGACCCACTCTGGAGAATAATTTGAATTTTTATTCCCCACTTTGCTAACTGCACCACAGGAAGCTTAAAGGACTAATTCTTAATTGAATTACGGAATATAGCAAATAATTAAACGAATCCCCTTGGAGCAATCCAAGGGGATTTTTGCTTATACACAAAGTAGGGTGTGGTGTTGTTTTGTTCACAAAAAGTTCATATATAACTTGACTTTTCTGCTAAAGCAGATATAATTTAAGTATCCAGATGAAAGGAAAAGGTGGAAAATATGTTTGAAGTAGAAGTAGCATTAGTTCTTGGTGGTATTGCAGCAGCAATTCTTACTGTATTGACATATATCAAGATAATGCCAAAAAAGTATGACCAGAAGTTTGACAAACCAATATTCCAAATTCTTCATGATTTGTTTCATTTCAAGAAATTATATTTGGAAGAAGTTCTTAAGTTCGTTTATGTTGCAGCAACAATAGCAACAGTTACTATTGGTGCGTTTTTACTTTTAGCATACGAATATAGTTGGGGATACTATAGCAGTCATAAAGAATCAACATTCTTATATGGTTTGATATTTATTGTTGCCGGTCCTATCGCAGTTCGTCTTGCTTACGAAATAATTATGATGTTCATTCTTGTAGTAAAGAATGTTATTGATATTAACCGTAAGCTTCCGGAACCTGTGAAGGAAGAAAAAATTCCTGAGGCTCCTGTAGCACCTGTTGCTCCTGTAGCACCTGTTGCTCCTGCAGCTCCTGTTGCTCCTGCAGCTCCTGCAACACCTGTTGCACCTGCAGAATCCCAGCAACCAGAAATTAATTCATAAAACAAAAACCTGTTACCTAAAAGGGTAACAGGTTTTTATTATGTAATTATTTATATGTTACATCTGCAAACTCATCGGATTCAAACATCAGTTTAGTGTTTTTAGATGAATTGAATTTCCCGGAATTAACGTTTTCAACTGTAACATTTATTGTGTTTGTTTCATTTGCGGCAGAGAATTTTGATTTCATAGCCGCGTTGTACGTAATGTTTTTAAATACAACGTTATCAGCGGTGAAATTATTTATAGGAACAGTTTCCATATCTCCGATTTCCTCTGTGAAAACAATACAGGACATTGCGCGTCCGTCGTCGCGGAATATTTCAATATTATCGAAGAGCACACCGTCAATACTGCCTTCCGCAAGCTCGATTATAACTGCAAGAGAAGCAACTCTGTTATTATTCCAGGTTGCGTCACGGCATATAACCGCACTATCTTTGAAGGTTATGTTTCTTATAGGCTGGTTTACCTCGCCTGTTATGCCATAGCACCTTGCCTTACCGCCCCAACCGACGCAGTCTGTATATGTAATATTTTCACTTGGAGAGGGCTTTGCTGAACCCAGAGCCTTTACGCTGAACAGATCGTCGCCTGTACGTACAAAGCAACGTTCAATCAAAGCTCCTTGTGTATTGCATATGTCAAAGCCGTCAGAATTCTGCTTGTAGCCAAAAATATCCACGTCCTTCACATTTATGTTTTCGTTAAGGTAGCTTATGAATGACCATTCCGGAGAGTTTACAATTTTAATGCCTCTGACCTCAACGTTTTTACATTCAGTAAAAACCAAACCTCTGCGCTCTCTTCTGTCAAGGTGTGATAAATCAAGCACACCTCTACCAAGGAATTTGATGTTTGTGCATTTATAGAAGTTAACAAAGGGGTGTCTTGTAAGGCCGAATGCATTAAGTCCGGGAGCATCAGGCTCTACATATTTTTGCTCATCCTCTTCGCTCATTATATCGTACATATGCTTTGCAAGGACGTATGCACCTTGCTTGAGGTAAACAACTGTATCGTTTTGTGAGAAGCAGGCGTAGGGGATTTCTAAAAGACCACTTTCTACAATGATAACGTTTTCTTCACCATACTGCTTCTGATATTCTTTGATTTCTGCTTCTTCGTCAATCTTTTCTTTTACAAAGAGAGTGTATGCACAGGCTTGCGAAGCATTATTGAAAAGGAAGGTGTATATGCCGAAATCGTTTATACTTGCTGTCATAACACCATCTTCGCATTGTGCGCTGACACCAAGCTTTTCGGGTAAGCAGATAGCGTTTTTGATTTTGAATTCTCCTGAATGAAGCTCAATATTAAAAGAGATTTCCTCATTTTCATCAAGATATATTTCTGAAAATGAATGCAGTTCGCCGTATTGAGTTTCGCCAAGGAAAACAGTTGCAGCATAAACAGGAATATCATTTTCACCGATTTTTGCAGTGTAATACGGAGATATTATAATGCCGTTTATGTCGTCATAGCCCTGTGAGCCTATGTAAAGCTCTGGTTCAGAATCGGCACGGGCTTTAAGATCTTCTTCGGTTACACCCCATTCTTCAAGGGTTTTAACCGCTTCTTCCGGGTATACGAGAACATCAAAGTCCAGATTTTCGCTGGGCGGAGCAATAACCGCAGGCGATGTAATTGAAGAAATAGCTATTGAAATTGTAACAAAAAACTTAAATAAAGCTCTGAAAGCACCAAGCATAAAAGAAACACCTTTCTGTAGTTGAGGGGTAAATTTGTTTGCCATGAAATATTGTAGCAATGTGAACTGCTAAATGCAAGTAATTAATGGGTAAAGACAAATATTCATTATTGATTTTTCTTATTTTTTGTTTTATGATTTTATTGGAATGAAGTATTTTAATAGTATAAGTTTTAAGTGAACAGAGATTAGTATATAAAAAAGACTATTGTTCATGAAATAAAGGTGATTTTTGATTAATGGCTAAAAAACCTAACATTTTGTTTATTGTAACCGATGACCAACGATTTGATACTATTCACGCTCTCGGAAACGAAGAAATAATAACACCTAACCTTGATAAACTTGTGGAAAGGGGCACATCATTTACACGTGCTCATATTGCAGGTGGTACTTGTGGTGCGGTGTGTATGCCAAGCAGGGCTATGGTGCTGACAGGTCGCAATCCTTTTCATTTAGAGGAATTAGGCGGCAATATTCCGTCGGAACACAAAACAGTTGCAGAAACCTTTAAGAATAACGGCTATGAAACTATAGGTCTTGGCAAGTGGCACAATGGTTGTCCTGCGTATGCGCGCAGCTTTACACAAGGCGCAAAAATTTTCTTTGGCGGAATGTGGGACCACTGGAATGTGCCTACCTGCAGATATGACCAGACAGGGAAATATGATAATGTAATTAATTTTGTTGTGGATTTTTTCGGCGATAATAAGCCATTATCACAGCATTGTGATGAATTTGACCCAGGTAAGCATTCAAGTACATTATTAACAGATGCGGCTATTGATTTGCTTAACAAGAACGCAGGTAAGGACAAGCCATTTTTCATGTATCTTGCGTATCTTGCGCCTCACGACCCACGTACTATGCCTGAAAGTTTTAAAGAAATGTATGATCCCGACAAAATCAATTTACCTCCGAATTTTCAGGAAACTATTGATACAAATTATCCGCTTATGGTGCATCGCGACGAGCATCTCGCAGAATATCCGCGAAAGCCTGAGGAGATAAAACGTCATATTGCTGAGTATTTTGCAATGATAACCCATCTTGATTCTGAAATAGGCAGATTGCTTGATGCTTTGCACGAATCAGGAGAAGAGGAAAACACAATTATTGTTTTCACAGGCGATAATGGACTTGCAGTTGGTCAGCATGGTTGGCTTGGCAAGGAAGATATTTACGAGCATGGTGTACGCGTTCCGCTTATTATGGCAGGTCCCGGTATAGCAGAAAATGTGCGGAATAATGCCTATGTTTATCTTTACGATATTTTCCCTACTCTTTGTGAGAAGGCGGGTTTTGATATTCCCGATTCTGTAGACGGCAAAAGCTTTGCCCATCTTCTTGAAGGTAATGGAGGAGATAAGTTCCGCCAAGAGCTTTACCTTATTTTTGATGAATTTGTTCGTGGCGTGAAAGACGAGGAGTTTAAACTTATTGAATACCGCAACGGAGATGAAAATGAAGATAAGTGGACTTTCCTTTACGATATAAAAAATGACCCTTGGGAAACAGAAAACCTTGCATTTAAAGAAGAATATAAAGAAAAAATTGCTGAAATGCGAGAAAAAATACTGAAGCATCGGGACCAATGGGAAGAGCAACAGCATCCATGGGGCGTGAATTTCTGGAAAAGATTCTGATATTCAGCTTTTGTTGTTGATTCAGTGGTATGTTATCATGAGAATAAATATAAAAAAATCAAAGGAGTGTAAGCGATATGGATGAAACTAAAAAATCAAAGCTCTCAACAAACAGACCGTTTATGAAGCTCCCCTTTGGTGGAATTACTTCAAATATGCTCCGCGCAATAGCTGTTGTTTTAATGCTCAGCGACCATATATGGGCAACCGCTATGAGCTTTGGAGATTGGATGACTTATATAGGAAGAATGGCCTTCCCTATATTTGCTTTTCAAATTGCAGAGGGCTTTATTCATACCTCTGATTTAAAGAAATATATTTTCAGGCTTCTTGGTTTTGCCTTGGTTTCTGAAATTCCGTTTAATCTTTTTTACAGTAGCCGTGTTCTTAATCCTTATCACCAGAACGTTTTGTTTACTCTTCTTTTAGGTCTTCTTGCAATAACTGTAATTGATAAGAGCCGTAAATGCAAAGAGAAAAAAGACAGGCTGAAATATGTTGTGGCGCTTACTCTGATTTGCCTCGCTTCAGCAATAGGCTTCGTAGACTACGGCTTTTGGGGTATGATTACGGTTGTAATGTTTTATATACTCAGAGATTTTCCTTTTGCGTGGTTGGCTCAGCTTGTTGCAATGATTATGATTAACGTTGTAATGTTCGAAGGTTTAGTTTTCCCTGTTGAAATTCTCGGGGAAACGATTGAAATTCCGTCTCAGGGATTTGCTGTATTTTCACTTATACCTATCTGGCTGTATGGTGGTAAAAAAGGAAAATCAAGCAAGATTATGCAATATGGCTTTTACGCCTTTTACCCTGTGCATATGTTAGTTTTGTATCTGATAAAATATTTTGCGTAAGACAATCCCTGCTATAAAAATAGCAGGGATTTATTGTTTACAATAAAAAGATGTGATATAATTAAAATAAATATGGGGTGATACGATGAAAATAAGCGCTGCAATTGCAGAAAAAGAAACAAAACAACTTTCAAAACTCAAAAAGATGCAGAATCGCGGTTCGGGTAGCAGGTATTTCTTCGTGCTGCTTATGCTTATTGCAGTTGTGAATATTCTTGATGAGGTTACGAGTAACCTTACGGTTACTGTGCAGTCATCCTTCGTTACGGAGTTTTTTGTGAACAACCCATTTATGGGTAAGTATTACACCTACGAAGACGGGCTTGCATTCCATTCAGGTATAGGTGTTTTTACATATGTTTTAGGTATTTTTACACCTTTTTACAAGGCTCTTGCAGATAAATGGGGCAGAAAACCTCTTTTCGCGCTGTCTACACTTGGTATGGCAGTAGGTCTTCTGGTTATTCATTTGTCATCGAGCTACATAATGTTTCTTGTAGGCTTTGCAATTATCAGCTTCTTTATGGGCCATGATATTCAGATTATTTATATTCTTGAAGAAGCACCCGATAAGCATAGAGCCAAGATATACAGCTTTCTTAAAAGCTTTGGTATTTTAGGAGTTATTCTTATACCGACTCTTCGTGATATTTTAATGGGTAACGACGCTACAAAATGGCGAGACATTTTTCTTGTTCCTGCGCTTATAGGCTTTGTGGCAGTTTTGCTTGTTGTTCTTTTTGCTAAGGATACAAAGGTTTTTATAGATGAAAGAATAGCTTATCTTTCAAGACCTTTAGAAGAAAGGCAGAAGGAAAAAGAACTTAAAAAGCAACAAAAAGAGGCTCAGAGAAATCAATCAGGCGTTTTCAATGGCGTGAAATATATTTTTTCAAATAAAGACACCAAGATGCTTATTATTGCTCACATTATTTTTGATGCGGCAATGCCTGCAATAGCCCTTTACTTTGAATCATCAATGCACCGTGCAGGAATGAGCACAGCAAGTATTACCAAAGCTTTGTTTATGGTTCCCGTAGTTTACGCTACCATAACCTTCCTTTCAGGCTTTATTGCAGATAAATTGGGAAGAAAGGTTACTGTTACTGCATTTTCTGTAACCTGTGTAGCAGGCTATATATTCTTTGTTGTAGGTATACTTAAAGGCTGGAATCCTTATCTTGTTGGCTCCCTTGCAGGCCTTTACCAGGGCTCTTACTGGATCGGCAGAGACTATATGAACGTTATGATGACAGAAAAGGTGCCAACAGATATCCGTGCATCTGTTGTAGGTGCAGAAGGGCTTTTAGTTATTATTGGTCTTGCGGTAGGTTATCTGACTACAATAATCGGTATGACAGTTATGCCTATATGGTGGGCCTGCCTTGCAATTTCTATTCCTGCAGTATCAATTGCGGCAATTATGTTTGCTTTAAGGGTTAAAGAAACAAAAGGCGCAAGCCTTGATGATGTTGGATGAGAGGTAAAATATGCAGAACTTATTTGATTCTTTTCTGAATTTTGATTTAAGTGTTTTCGAATGGATACAAAGTATACAGAATGATTTTCTTGATGCTGTTCTGGTTGGTATTACAACCTTAGGTAATGCAGGTGCAATTTTTATTGTGATTGGCTTAGGTCTTTTCATTACAAAGAAGTATCGTAAAGCAGGCTTTGCTGTTATTGTGGCACTTCTTGTAATGCTTATTTGTAACGACCTGTTTCTGAAAGAGTTTTTCGCGAGACCCAGGCCATTTAATTTGTTCGATTCAGACCCCGAAAAGTATGCAGAATGGGGCAGAGCATATATCTACCCTGAGCTTGTTCACAAGCCATCAAGCTATTCTTTCCCATCAGGGCATACATCATCTGCTTTTGCTGCCGCAATTTCTCTTTTGTGGCACAACAGAAAATGGGGTATTCCTGTAACCTTATTTGCGGCACTTATGGGCTTTTCACGTATTTATGTGGAAGTGCACTATTGCACAGATGTAATTGCAGGTGTGGTTTCAGGAACTATATGTGCTCTTATTGCAGTACTTATTGTAAAATTCCTTTTCCCTGTTGTGGATAAGGGTATAGATAAGTTTTCTCTTAAATTAAAAAAGAAGAAATCTTAAAAGAAAAACACTTCACGGGAGGAATGTGTTATGAACGGAATGACACGTAGGGAGAGACAGGTAACTGATATAAATGAAATTATAAATATTCTTGAAAAGTCAAAGGTGCTTCATTTAGGTCTTGTAGATGGTGATGAGCCTTATGTTGTACCTATGAATTACGGATACACTATGGAAAACGAAAAGCTTACCTTGTGGCTTCATGGCGCAACTCAGGGCAGAAAGCTTGATGTTATGAGAGCTAATCCTAAGGTATTTTTCTCAATGGAATGTGATTTGGTGCCTTTCGAGGGTGATGTTGCCTGCAAATACGGTCTAGGTTATTCTTCACTTATGGGTAAGGGTATTGCAGAAATAGTTGAGGATGTTGAGGTCAAAAAGAACGCTCTTACATTCCTTATGAAAACACAGACAGGAAAAGATTTTGAGTTTAACGACAAGCTTGTATCTGTAGTTAGCGTTATAAAAATTGATGTGGCGGAATATACCGCAAAATACAGACCTGTGCCTGTAAAATAAATTGGTTATTACATGATTGCAAAGGAGGAGAAAAAATGAAATGTCCTGCTTGTAACGGCGAAATAGGGCGATTTGAGCTTGCGCCTAATTGTAAGCATTGTGGAGCAAATATTTTTTATAGTCAACAAAAAACCTTGCTTACAAGAGATGCTAAAAAATGCGAGCTTGAATATGCAGGGTTTCGTATACTTGTTGCAAAACTAAAAACAGCGTTTATAAAAGGCGCAATACAGATTTTACGTATTGTTGCAATGGTTGTGGCAATTGGCGCAATATTTATTCCCTTTGCAACTGTTTCGGTAAATTCAGACTTGTTTTCTAGCTCCTTCAGCTTTGGTGCTTGGGGAATATACAGTGCGTTTACTGATGGTACAATGGGTGCCCTTTTAAATCTTAATGAATATATGCCAAATCAAGTTTTCTGGTGCTTTGCTTTGTTAGGACTTATAGTGGCTATTTTCCTTGTAGGCTTTGGAGTTTTTGTTTCTCTTCTTTTGTCATTTATTAACATTCAGAAATCTGCAAAAATAATGCGCGGCTTATCCGTTGTAGGCGGTGCTTTGTGCTTGTGCGCATGCGCTCTCAGTGTTGCTATGCCATATGTGTTTGGCAAAGGTGGATTTTTAGTAGCAAATACCGGCTTTGGTGCTTTTGCTTGTGTACTTGTATTTGTGATGATTTTTGTTCTTAACCACCTTGTTGTTAAGAAAAACATTCAGCCTGAAATCAAAGAGGTTGATATTAAGAGAACAGAGCTTAATAAAAAAGTTAAAGCAGGCGAAGTTTCTCTTGACGATTTACCTCTTCCTGTTTTTGAAACAGAAGAGGAAAAAGAAAAAAGATTACAGGATGAGGCGGAAAAGAAAGCTCTTATAGAAAAGGCGAAGGGCGGTGAAGCCCATGAATAAAAAGGAAAATAAGAAAAAGCAATTTTTTATCTTCGGCTTGTGTAGCTTTTTAGCTCTTGTGCTTTGTATGGTAACTCTTGTTGTTACAGTTAAAAATGTTGAGAAGGAGCAGAATACTCCTGTGAAAAAGAAGGAGAGTGAAGAGGTTTACCTGGAAAACAACGAAGATGAACTTTTTTGGTATATTTCAGCTGTTACAAGAATGGCGCTTGATCCTAAGGATGCAAAGGTAAATATGAGTACAAGCGTGTCTATTGATGACAACACTATTCTAGTTGATGGTGAGCAAAATAGCAAAGACGTTGCATTGTTTGTTTATTTCAAAAACAGATTTCTTGATAAAATAGATGCATTGTATGGCGATGATTACATAGGTGAATTTGGTGTTGCATACGATAAAATGCCTGAAATTATGCTTAGTCAAGCAGATGCTCGTTGTAATATGACTAAAGGTCTTGCAGACGAGCAGGGCAACCCGGTGTTGGACGATAATGGTGAGGTTGTTGATAAGGACTATTATTTCCTTTCCTTTGTAAATAATGGAGCAAAACTCAACGAAAAGGCTGAAAAAGCTTATGGAATGAAAAATATTCCTGCCATTAAAGATGAGGTCGTACAAATTCTGTCGGAAGAGTGCAAGGTGAATTCGCTTGAGGCAGAGCCTCAGGATTTTCGTATAAATGCAAAAGTAAATGTGCATAATGATAGACTGTCGTATGTTGAATACAAATATGTCTATAAAGTAACTGCAAGGGTTGAGTTTATAAATAAACTAGCTGTTTTTGGTGAAAAAGAAATTTCTTTTGATTATGTTGTAACAAGACGTTTTGATTATTTCTTCTCATATGTTGAGTTTTTAACTAATGAGCTGTATCTTGATGTTGGTGAAGAAGCTCAACTTACTGTAAACGCTGTTATAGAGGATGACAGCGAATATACCGTTAAATTTATTTCAAATAATGAAGACCTTGTAAGCATAGATGAAATGGGTTATGTAAAAGCTCTTGCCGAAAGTGACGAGCCGGCATCTGTTGTGGTCGTGCTTGAATACCTGGGTAAAGAAAAATCAGACGAATGCTTTGTTTATATAGGCAAAGATAAGGGCGAATAGGAGGTGCTTTTATGAGTGAAAACGAATTAATGAATAAAAGCGCCGAGACATTGGAAGAGAACAACGTAAGGTATTACGAAGGACATAATTATGTGGGCGTCAGAGAAACTGTTGCTTACCTTTTTAATGACTGGTCAAACACCTTTAACATAAACTCTTTTTCAGAGCGATATATCTGGGACGTTGTTAATATTGATTTCACCGTAAGCGCGGTTATGAACCTTGTTACTGCGGCGTGGGATATTGTTAACGATACATTTATATCCGTAATAGTTGACAGCACCCGTACAAGAATAGGTAAATTCAGACCATATCTTGTTGGTATGCAGATACCGCTTACAATTATGGGCGTATTTACCTGGCTTTTGCCTCTTTTCTTCGGCACAACAAGCGGTACATATCTGCCAAAGCTTATTTACTACTATTTCTTTGCCATAATCAACGAAACTGCAGGTACATTTACAAACGTTGCCAAAAGCGGATATATGTCCACAATAACGCCTAACCCAAATGAACGAATCCGCCTTATTACTCTTGCGGAGCTTTTGACGGGCTATATGGGTGAGGACTTGCCACGATACATAATGGGTGTGCTTATTGACCTTGTTAATAACAAGGTTGTTAACTGGAAGCTTGGCAATGTGTTTATGGTAATGGGCGGTGGTACTGCGCTTATATCTTCTGTTTGTACCTTCTGGTTCTTTATGGAATCAAAAGAGAGAGTGCCTCAGTCTATTGAAAAGCCAAGCGTAAAAGAGGGTATGAGAGCAATTTTCTCTAACTACCCTGTGCTTTTAATGTGTCTTTCTGAATTTTTAGGTAATTTCTCAATCAGTAAGAGTGAAACAAACTATTTTATAGATGTTCTGGGCAATTATTCTCTTATAACTCTTCTTAACATCCCGTCATCTATGAATGGTAGTATCAGCTATTCCTTTGTTGCACCATTGAGGCGGAAATTCTCCTCAAAATCATTGTGGATATTTAATGATATTTACAATAGTGTAATTTCAATTGCTGTTTTCCTTTTTGGTATGACCAAAAAGAAGAAAATGTTTATGCAGACTGTTCCTATGTGTATAGCCTTTGGTCTTAAAGAGTGGTTTGTAAAGTGGTCATGGGGTATTTCAAAGGTTATTAACGCAGATCTCTGGAACGAAGCTATGGACTACTGCGAATGGAAAAACGGCTACAGAATGGAAGCTACAACAGGCGTTGCAAAGGGCTTGATTTTAAAGGTGCAAAGTGCGCTTTTAGGCTCAGTTACAAGCCTTATTATGAAAAAAATCGGTTACGTTCAGGGCCTTGAAATAGGTGCGCAGAACGATAGAACAAAGTTCTGGGAGTTTGCTCTTTGCACTATTGTTCCTACAATAACAGGTATTTTAAGAATTGTTCCAAAATTCCTGTGGCCTATCTCCCGCCAGAAGCGAGAGTGGATGTACGCAGAGCTTTCGGAAAAACGCCAGCAGAATGTTATGGGGCACGGGAATAGCCAATAAAGTTGATTAAATCATAACCACCGGTTGATGGTGGTTGTGATTTAATATTATTCAACGAATTATATCGATGTTATAAAACAGATAATAGATTTAAATGTGTGGTGTAATGTATGGATAAAGTAAAGTATGTTGATACATCAATTGGCACAGTTGGTGAAGCAGATGACGAAAAATCACATGGCGGAGGAAAAACCTACCCGGGTGCTTGTGTGCCCGGCGGTATGGTGCAGATGTCTCCCGATACTATAACAGGCGGAGACAATGGTACGGGTTACAGCTATCTTCACGATACAATAGAAGGCTTCAGTTTTAACCATATGAGTGGAATAGGCTGGTATGGAGACCTGGGAAACCTTCAGATTATGCCTGTTACATTTGTTGATGGTCTCAGAAGCGGAAGCAATGAGGAAACGCCTATTACAAAAGGTGGTGAGGGATGGAAATCCCCATTTTCTCACAATGACGAAATAACAAAAGCAGGCTATTATGCCGTGAAGCTTCAAAAATATAATATTCTCGTGGAGGCAACCGCGTCTGTTCGCACAGGTGTTTTAAGGTTTACTTATCCTGAAAATGAACCTGCAAAGCTTATTTTCAATTTCGCAAGAAGGATTGGAGGCAAAGCAGATTTCGAAGAAATTAACATTATAAATGAGAACAGAATAGAAGGTCATATCAAGTGTACGCCAAAGGGTGGCGGTTTCGGTCATGGTCATGGAAAGATTACTTATGACTTTTATTTTGTGTGTGAGTTTTCTGCTCCTGCAAAGAAAATGCAGTTTTTCTCAAATGAGAAGTATTGCGAGGAGAATTTAAAAAGCTTCGAAAATGAAGATGCAGGACTTGTGGCAGACTTTGGAAAGCTTTCCCAACCGCTTGTTGTGCGTTGCGGAATTTCATATGTTGATTTGCAGGGTGCTAAAAACAATCTGCAAACAGAGTGTAATACATTTGATTTTGTTTTAATGAGAGAAAACGCTCAGGAAATGTGGGAACAGGCTTTTCGTGGTGTTCAGGTGGAAGGCGAGAATGAGGTTGATTTAACTATTTTCCACACTTGCCTTTACCATGTGCTGTTGGATCCTCGCACCTTTATGGATTGCGACGGCAGATACCGTTTCAACGGAAAAATTTTTGAAAATTCCTCATACACTCATCGTACAGTGTTCAGTGGGTGGGATGTTTACAGAAGTGAGTTTCCGCTTTTGACAATTATTAATCCCGCAATGGTAGAGGATGAGGTTAATTCTCTTCTTGCAATTGCAGAGGAAAAACAGTCATCTCTTCCGCAATGGGAGCTTTTAGGAATAAATGCAGGTTGTATGGTTGGAGACCCGGCAACAATTGTTTTATGTGACGCAGCAATTAAGGGTATTTTGCCGTATGATATAGAAAAAGCATATGAAATTATCAAGGCAAGTGCACTTTGCAAAAAAGAGCTTTTCGGCAAACCCTTTAAATCTGTAAGACCAGATTGTAAAAAGTATATCGAAGAGTGCTATGTGCCCGAAAAATTAAGTGATACACTTGAGTTTTTGCTTGCGGATTATACTACTGCTCAGCTTGCCGAAAAGTTAGGTAAGAGTGATGATGCGAAGCTCTTTTCAGACAGAGCTATGCACTATCCTGATAATTTCTGCAATCAACGCGGGTTTATGTCGCCACGAATGGAAAATGGTGAGTTCGTTTTTGAAGAAAATGAATATGATGATGACGGATGCGTTGAAAGTAATATTTTCCAACAAGGTTGGTTTGTACCATATGACGTTAAAGGCCTCAGCAAGCTTTTTGGTGAAAAACGAACAATCAGTCTTCTTGAAAGATTTTTTGAAAAAGCAGAGCTTTCTGCTTTGTGGAATGATGATTATAACCACTCAAATGAGCCTTGCCATAATATAACACACTATTTTAATGTATTAGGTCTTCCTGAAAGAACACAGTATTGGACGAGGCGCGTGCAGAAGGAGTCGTACCGATTAGGTGCCTTCGGCTTCTGTGGAAATGAAGATGTAGGTCAACTTTCGGCTTGGTATGTGCTTTCGGCACTTGGCTTTGCGCAGCTTTGCCCTGCAGATGAAAAATATTATTTGAACACACCATTGTTTAAAAAAGCTAAGATATCACTTAATAAAAAATATCACAACTGTAGTGTGGCAGAGGAGCTGACTATTGAGTGCGATTTTGATCCGCTGGAAAAGCCGTATATAAAAGCAGTTTATCTTAATGATAAGGTAATAAAAGAGGGCTATCTCACATATTCTCAGATTACTTCAGGCGGTACTCTTAGATTTGAACTCTGTAGTGAGGTTGAGTAATGAAAAAGAAAGTGTTATATACTGAACTCAGCTATGTGCTTGGGCTTGTGATTATGGCGTTTGCGGCCGCATTTACTGCAAAGGCAGATTTTGGTATGAGTATGGTGGTGGCACCTGCCTATATTATTCATTTAAAGGTTTCTCAACTTTTACCGTGGTTTAGCTTCGGTGTTGCGGAATACTGCTTTCAGGGTGTACTTGTGATAATTACTGCAATTATTATGAAGAAGATGAAAAAATCATACTTTTTCTCTTTTGTAACAGCGGTGTTTTACGGAACACTTCTTGATATTGCAATAAGCGTGATTTCCGGCATTCCGGATGATACCGTTATTGTAAGAGTAGTGTGGTACATTTTAGGTTGTGTTATGTGCTCCTTTGCAGTTTCACTGTTTTTCCATACATACATATCTCCTGAGGCATACGAGCTTATTGTTAAGGAGCTTGCCGAGAAAACAAAGATTGACATAAATAAAATCAAGACTGCTTACGATTTAATGAGTTGCGTTTTAGGTGTTGTACTTTCTTTTTCCTTCTTCGGTTTTGGCTATTTCGAAGGTGTGAAGCTTGGTACTGTAATATGTGCTTTCTTCAATGGCTTTTTGATAGGTCAATTTACCAAACTTCTTGAAAAGCATTTCGAATTCAAGGATAGATTCAAGTTGAGAAAATATTTCAAATAAACAAGAACAGAGACCGTTTCATTCGAACAGTCTCTGCTTTTCTTATCTATGTTTTTTATAGTCTTCAAAAGTTTTAAATGTTTTTATTTCGATTCCTTGTTCTGTGAAGAAATCTTCGTTTTCTGTGAATTTATTTGCAGAAAGCCATGTGGAATTATAAAGGTCTATAGTCTGACCGCTTTTGGTTTTTACAACAATATATTTTTCTTCGTAAAACTTATTGTTTTTGTCATAAAAGCCCTCAATTACACCGATAAAATCAATTGATTCATACATACATTCACTTTGAGAAAGTGGAAAATCCTCCTGGGAATATTCGAAGTAATATTCGTAAAAAGGTGCAGTTGAAAAAACGCATGTAATGCAACCTATAAGAGCAAGAGATTCTGCAGCTATAGTAAAATATTTTAATGCTTCGTTTACCGCTTTTGGAGCTTTGGGCGTATGAACAGTTTTTTCATCTGTTTTCTTTTTGTTTTCCTGACGTGATTTCACGAAATTCAAAGCGAGAGCTGTACCTAACAGAAAACTAAAGAAAGGCAGAATCAAAAGGTTTTCATAAAAGCCTGCAATAAATACGTTGCCTCTGAAAAGCAAGGCACATATTGCGGTATAAATAAGGCCGAGACCAATAGCAACGGGAATAGTGAAAAGCAATGAAAATGCAATGGTTTTAAGAGCGGATTTTACGCCACCGCCATGACGCAATGCGCCTTTTTTCATAGAGGCTTCTGCAACTGCATTTGAAATCGGATTGCTTTTTCCACCGTTTTCAAGAAATCTTTGCAGGTTCTGCTGGTAAAGAGTGTTCCTTTTTGACTTTTTTAATCTTTTAAGAGCTTTTTCGTCTTTACCACTATAGAACAACGATTGAGAGCCAACAACGGCTGCTTCGATTTCTGCTTCGTAAAAATTCTGAAGCATCATAGCAATGATTTTATCGCCTGCTCCGCCAAGCATTTCTCCGCTTTCTAAAACATTATCACCGAAGTATCTGTTTATATTGTCTTTCTGAGTAGAAATGAGTCTGTTTTTTGTGATACCGTTTTCTAAAAATTCAGTAAGGGCAGGCGTGATTCTTACAAGAAGCTCTGTTAATTCGTTGAAGCAGTTTTTCATCAGCGCCTGCGAATCAACATATGTATATGTGTAGCAATTGAAGTTTTCTGGCTCAATGAAAGCAAGTATATCGTAAAGAGAGAAAGGCAGCTGTCGGTCGCTATCGAGAGAAACTGAAACCCATAAAGTTTGTTGGGCGTATGCAGATTTGCCTGCTTCAATATATGATATAAGCACCTTATAACCTTCAAAAGAGAAAACAGCGCAAACACCAAGCTCTTCTGCTTTGCGGTTTTGAGAGGTCAGCTTCCTTATTGCCGGGTTTTCAATATTCAGTTTTTCGGCGCATTCCCGACACTGAGAAGCAAAAAATTCTTTTAAATCCATTTAAATAAAGTCCTTTTAAAAATATAAGGGTATTTTACTAAAAAGTTTCATTTTCGTCAACATAGAAGAAAATTATCTCTCTTTTCTTTACACCTTGACTATTGAAGAGAATAGCCTGTTGGAGTATTATATATTATGTAATTTTATAAGAGGAGTGCTTTTATGCTTTCTAATAAATTTATTTGTGCTACAAGGGAATATTCAACATACAAGAATTTTGTTCCCTCGCCATATCTGAGAAAAACATTTATTGCATATGAATTGCCTAAAAAATGCACAATCACAATTGGTTGCGCAGGCTTTTACGATATTTTTGTTAATGGCCATAAAGTAACAAAGGGTATATTGGCTCCATATATTTCAAACCCTGACCATCTTGTTTATTACGATGAATATGATGTTACCGAATATATAAACGAGGGTAAAAATGTTTTAGGTATTCAGCTCGGTAATGGTATGCAGAATGCTCCCGGTGGTGAAATATGGGATTTCGAAAAAGAGGATTTCCGTGGTGCGCCAAGGGTTGCGTTTTCAATTGAAATAGAATCCTTCAACGGCAAAACAGATATTATTGAGGCAGATACCAGCGTCAAAACAGCGCCATCACCTGTAATATTTGACGATTTAAGAAATGGTTGCTTTTACGACGCAAGGCTTGAAATTCCTCATTGGTCAGAGCCTACATTTCTTGACGATAATTGGCAGAGTGCTTTGGTTGCGGAAACTCCACGCGGTGAACGAAAGCTTTGCCAAGCGGAGCCTGTTACTGCCATAAGGCACTTGAAGCCTGTTTCAATAAGAAGATGCCGTATGGTAGATTTCAGGCCTGCAGATAGGGTGAGTTGCGATGTTTCACCTTTCCCATCAAAAGAAAAGGAAGGCTTCCTTTACGATTTCGGTATTGATACTGCAGGCATTATCCGCCTTAAAGTAAAAGGCGAAAGAGGGCAGAAAATAGACCTTCAGTTTGGTGAGTATCTTGACGAAAACGGCAATCCCGATATAAGCAACTGTCAGTTTTATCCTGACGGCTACGCTCAAAGAGATATTTATATCTGCAAGGGCGAGGGAGAAGAAATTTTTGAGCCACAGTTTACATACCACGGCTTCAGATATGTTGTTGTTTTGGGTATAGACGAAAGTCAGGCAACTCCTGATTTACTTACATATATTGTTTGTAGCTCTGCTCTTGAGGAGAGAGGTAATTTCAAGTGCTCTGACGATACTGTTAACAGACTTCAGGCAATGACAAGAAATGCTACCATTTCTAATTTCTATTATTTTCCAACTGACTGTCCTCACCGCGAAAAGAACGGCTGGACAGGAGATGCCAATATGTCTGCGCGACAGACACTTCTTAACCTTAATCCTGAAAAAAGCTACAGGGAATGGCTCGCTAATGTACGTAAAGCTCAAAGGCATAACGGCGAAATCCCTGGTGTTGTTCCTACAGGTAACTGGGGTTATAATGTTGGCCCTGCCTGGGATGCGGTGCTTATAAATCTTCCGTATTTTACATACCTTTATCGTGGAGATACAGAAATTCTTAAAGAAAATGCTCATGCAATTTTTGCTTATGCAGATTTCCTTGACGGAAAAAGAACCGAAAAAGGCACAGTGAATTATGGGTTAGGCGATTGGTGCCCTGTAACAACCTTAAAATCACCTGTTGAGTTTACGAGCACTGTTATTTCTATGGACAGTATGAAAAAAGCGGCTTTTATTTTCAATGTGCTTGGAATGAAAAAGCAAGAGGATTTTTGCCGTAGCTTATATAACGAGCTTCGCGACGCTGCAAGAAAATATCTTGTTGATTTAAAAACATGTACTGCAAAGGGCAGATGCCAGACATCTCAGTCTATGGCAATATACTACGATGTTTTTGACGAAGCGGAAAAGCAGAAAGCCTTTGATGTGCTTATAGATATAATCGAAGAAGGCGGAGAGTATATTGATTTCGGCTTTGTAGGCATTATGTCAATTTTCCGTGTGCTGTGTGAATATGGCAGAGCTGACCTTGCTTTTAAAATGATTGCAAGACCTGATTACCCATCCTTTGGTTGTTGGGTAAAGCGCGGTTACACCGCTCTTGCAGAAAACTTCCATCCCGACGGAGAGTTTCCTGATTCGCTTAACCACCATTGCTTCGGAGAAATTTCTGCTATATTTATTGAGTATTTTGCAGGTATAAGAGTAAACCCATATCTTGATAATTGCAGAGAAGTAAATATCGAACCGTGTTTCGTGCCTCAGCTGACAAACGCAAAGGCATACCACGATACCGAAGGTGGTAGAATCAGCGTTTCATGGGAGAGAAATGGCGGAGAAATCAAGCTTATTGTTGAAAAGGCAGATGAGCTTTTTGGTGAAATCAAGCTTCCTGCAGGCTACGTATTTAAAGATACAAAATTCACATTCAAAAATCTCCAAAGCGGAGAATATACAGTTTTGGATATGAATTATCAGGATGAACATATTATTGAGGTGTAAAATGGAGCAAAACATAAAAGTTATTGATTATGGCTTTTTCAGCCACGATGGGCTTAAATTTGAATATCATGTAAGCGGAAATGAAAATGGTGAGCCCCTCGTTATGCTTAACGGCAACGGCGGAGACTACCGTTGCTTTGAAGGCGATTTATATAAGCCTCTTTCAGAGCATTTTAAAATAATTCGTTTTTCAACAAGAGGTACAGGCAGAACAGATTTAGGAAACAAAAAGCTGACATTTGAGCTTTTTTCAGACGATTTAAAAGCGCTTCTTGATTTTCTTGGTGCAAAGCCTGTTAATATCTGCGGTTTTTCTGATGGCGGAAATTTAGGTATGGTTTTTGCAGTTACATATCCTGATTATGTAAAGCGTCTTGCAGTTTTTGGTTCAAATCTTAACACAAGAGGAACAAAAACAGGGGATCAGCTTGGTATTATCAAGGACCATAGAATATATGCGATAAAAGCCTTTTTAACAAAAGACCCTGAGTGGAAAAGGAGATGCTGGATTGAGGGTATGATGGTAGGTCAGCCCCACCTTAACTACAAAAAACTTTCTACTCTTAAAATACCTTTCCTTAACTGCTTCGGTGAGTTTGATATGATAAAAAGAAGCCACTCACGAAAAATGACAAAAGCGGTAGAGGGCGCAGAGGAAATTATGGTTCTTAATGGTGGCCACAGTACCGCGTTCAGGAAAACTGATTTCCTTATTCTGCCTGTTGTTAAAAAGTTTTTAGGCGTGGAATAAAACAAAAAATATAACAGTAAAGGAGCTGTAAAAACGATAAGTTTTTTACAGCCTCTTTTTTTACATCCCCATTATTTTTGTTGAAATGACGTGTGTGTTGTGGTATAATAAACTGTAAAAATTAAATTGGGTGATTTTTTGAGTCGAAAAAGATGGGTCGTTTCCAAGTGCGATAAAGACAGGGCGGCAACTATTGCGGAAAATTGCGGAATAGAGCCGTTTGCAGCGTATCTTCTTTGCGCTCGCGGAATGACAGATGAGTTTGAAATTGAGAGTTTTTTATTTGATACCGACTTAATTGACCCCTTCACCTTGCCTGATATGGATAAGGCTTGCGAAAGAATAAATCAGGCTCTTGATAACGGTGAAAAAATCACTGTTTTCGGAGACTATGATGCAGATGGTGTTACATCGACTGCTCTTTTGTATTCCTTTTTATCTTCAATTGGCGGAAATGTGGATTATTACATTCCCGACAGAACCGGTGAAGGCTATGGTATGAATTGCGGTGCAATTGATGCTCTCAAGGGTAGAGGCACAGACCTTATTGTTACTGTTGATAACGGTATAAGTGCTATTGAAGAAATTGAATATGCTCGCTCTTTAGGTATTGATGTTGTTGTTACAGACCATCACAAAGCAGGTGATGTTTTACCTGATGCAGTTGCGGTTGTTGACCCTCACCGTCAGGATTCCTGTTGTGAATTCAATGAGTGGGCAGGCGTTGGCGTAACCTTTAAGCTTATTTCAGCTCTCGATGAAAGCGAGGGCTATGAGCTTTTGGAAAAATATGCGGATATTATTGCTCTTGGCACAATTGCGGATATTGTTTCCCTTAAAGGTGAAAACAGAATCCTTGTGCGTTGCGGTGTTGCGTTTATAAATCTTGCAATTTCTAACGGGACTCTCAGGGAAGGTCTTAAAGCTCTTTTTGACGAGAGTGCAAGTGCAGGTCCTGTTGACGCATCCTCTCTTGCTTTCAGGATTGGTCCTCGTATAAACGCTGCAGGCAGAATGGGCTCAGCTGAAAGAGCATTGAAGCTTCTTCTTACAGAAGATGCTACTGAAGCAAAAGCTATTGCAGAGGAGATTTCTCGCGCTAACGCAGAGCGTCAGGAAACAGAATCAGGCATAACAGAAGCAGCAATCAGAATAATAGAAGAAAATCCTCAGATAAAATACAGCAGAGTTATTGTTGTAAGCGGTGAGGGTTGGCATCAGGGCGTAATAGGTATTGTAGCATCAAGGCTTGTAGAAAAATACGGCAAGCCATGTATTGTTATATCCGAAAATGGGGATGTTGCCAAAGGTAGCGGCAGAAGTATAGATGGCTTTTCCCTTTATGATGCTCTTACATATTGCAAGGATTCTCTTGTGCAGTATGGCGGTCATATATTGGCTGCAGGCCTTAGCGTTGAAAATACAAGAATTGAGGAATTCCGCAACAAGATAAATGAGTATGCAATAAACTTAGAAAGAGCAGTAGCAGAATTGAATATTGATTGCAAGTTAAACCCTGCATCAATAAATCTTGATATGATTTCTTCTATCGAACAGCTTGCGCCTTTCGGTGCAGATAATCCTCAGCCTGTTTTTGGTCTTTATAATATGGAGATTACAGGCCGTCAGCCTGTAGGTAACGGCAAGCATATGCGCCTTATGCTGCAGAAAAACGGTTATTCAATCGGGGCTATAATGTTTTCTGTTTCTGCATCGGATTTCCCATTCTTTGAATCAGATAAAGTAGACCTTGCTGTAAGACTTTCTGTTGGCGAATATATGGGCAAGGCTAAAATCAATATACAAATCAAGGATATTAAATTCAGCGGACTTGATGACGACGCAGTTATTACTTCCGAGCAGGACTATGAGGACTTTTCTTCAGGTAAAGAATTGTCCGAAGAAGTAATCGGAAGAATAAATGTAAGTCGTGAGCTTTGCGGTGATATTTACAGATTTATAAGAGTAAATAATAAGTGGCACTATTCTGCGGAGGTTTTGTGTCATAGATTAGGTCTTTCTGCAGAAAATATTGTTAATTGCCGTATAGCTCTTGATGTGCTTACAGAATTAGGCATTATTAGCTTTAATGATGGTTGTTATACTCTTCCTTCAGAAAATGTTAAAAACCCTATAGATAATTCGAAGATTTTCATGAGGGTGCAGAGTCTTAAAAACTAATAACGGAGGTGATAGGTGTGAGTGAGAAAACAAATGTTGATTTAATGTATAACGAATTGAAGCATCAGGCGGCGGAGCTTTTCGGAGTAGAGGAGGCCGCAATAATAGACAAGGCATTCAAGGTTGCAAAGGAGCGCCACGATGGGCAGATGCGCTCATCGGGTGAGCCATATATCATTCACCCTATTGCTGTTGCTAAAATTGTTCTCGATTATGGAATGGATTACCAATCTGTAGTTGCGGCAATGCTTCACGATACTGTTGAAGATACAGATTTAACACTTGAGGAAGTAAAAAAAGATTTCGGTGCGGATATTGCAGCCCTTGTTGATGGTCTTACCAAATTAGGTAAGGTGCCTCTTGATATTAAAGATAAAGAGGAGCAACAGGCGGAAAATGTGCGTAAAATGCTTCTTGCAATGTCTGAGGATATAAGAGTTATTATTATAAAGCTTGCAGACCGTCTTCATAACGTGCGCACCTTAAACTTTGTTGCACCTCAGAAAAGGCGAGATAAAGCTCTTGAAACGCTTGAAATATATGCGCCTATTGCTCACCGCTTAGGTATCAGAGCAATTAAAGAGGAGCTTGAAGACAGAGCTATAAGCTTTCTTGACCCTATTGGCTATAAGGAAATTGAAGATGAGCTTTCAAAGCAAGGTAAATCCCATAAGGAATTCCTTGAATCCATAAAAAAACAAATTGCTGAAAGAGTGCAGGCAGTTGTGCCTGAATCAAGGCTTGAGGCAAGAATTAAGAGTGTTCACGGCATATACCGCAAAATGTATATGCAGAACAGGAATTTTGATGAAATTTATGATATATACGCAGTTCGTATTATTGTGAATTCTACTATTGAATGTTACGACTGCCTTGGTATAATCCACGATATGTTTACTCCTATTCCAGGTCGTTTCAAGGATTATATTTCTACACCTAAGCCTAATATGTATCAGTCTCTTCATACAACGGTTATTGGTAAGGCGGGTATTCCTTTTGAGGTGCAGATAAGAACATGGGAAATGCACCATACCGCAGAATTCGGTATCGCGGCTCACTGGAAATATAAATTAGGCCTTAATGGTACACAGAAGTTTGAAGAAAGACTTCAGTGGATTCGTCAGCTTCTTGAAACCCAGAAGGATGCAGACGACGTTAAGGATATTGTTAGAACTATTAAAAGCGATTTAGTATCTGAAGAAGTGTTTGTTTTCACTCCTAAGGGTGATGTTATTAACCTTCCTGCAGGTGCTACGGTTATTGACTTTGCTTACGCTATTCACTCTGCCGTTGGTACAAAGATGGTTGGTGCAAAGGTTGGCGGAAGAATTGTGCCACTTGATTACAAGGTGCAAACAGGTGAGATTGTTGAGGTTCTCACATCCTCTCAACCTGGCAAAGGTCCAAGCCGAGATTGGCTCAGTATTGTTAAAACAAGTAGCGCAAGAACTAAAATCCGCGCTTGGTTCAAAAAAGAACGTCGCGAAGAAAATATTATTGAAGGTAAGGCGGAGCTTGAAAGAGAAATCAAGCGTAACAAAATGCGCTTTACCGATGAAGAATATGAGGCCCTTATTGAAACTCTTGCGGAGCGTCAGCATTGCGGTTCTGTAGATGATTTCTATGCGGCAATAGGCTATGGCGGAATATTCATTTCAAGGGTGCTTCCTTTTATAAGAGATGAATATCACAGGATTTCTACCGCCAACCAGCCTGAAAAAATCAAGGTTCAGGAAAACAAGCCTGTTAAGCGCGCCGTAGGTGAGGGCGTTTCTGTTGAAGGTATTGACAACTGTCTTATTAAGCTTTCCCGTTGCTGTGCACCTATCCCAGGTGATGAAATTATAGGCTTTATTACACGTGGCCACGGCGTTTCTGTTCATAAAAGAGATTGCCCTAATGTGCCTCGCGATATAACAGCCTGCGAGGAGCCTGAAAGATGGGTAAGCGCAAGGTGGCTCAGTTCAACTGCAAATCAGGAATTTAAGGCAAGTCTTGCAATCTATTGCGAAAGCCGTGTTGCTCTTATGGCGGATGTTGCAACTCTTCTTGCAGATATGAGAGTTATGATTAACTCTATTAACACACGAGAAATGAAGGATGGAAGATACTATATTTATATCACCATTACAGTTAAGAGCACAGATTTCCTCAATGTAGTTATTTCAAAGCTTAAAAACATAAGCGGAATTATAGATGTAACAAGGAGCAGTAACTGATGAAGGCAGTAATACAAAGAGTTATTGAAAGCTCTGTAAGTGTAGACGGCAAGGTTGTTGGCTCTTCAGGAAAGGGATATATGATTCTTGTTGGCGTCTGCAAGGGTGATACTGAAAAGCACGCAGACCTTCTTGCAAGAAAAACCGCATCACTGAGAGTTTTTGAGGATGAAAACGGTAAAATGAATTTATCCGTTCTTGATATTGAGGGCGAAATTCTTGCTATTTCTCAGTTTACCTTGTGCGCAGATTGTAAAAAAGGTAACAGACCATCTTTCACACCATCTGAAGAGCCTGCAAGAGCAAATGAGCTTTATGAGCTTTATTGCGAGAAGCTTAAAGAATATGGCGTTAAAAGAGTTGAAAAAGGCATTTTCGGTGCAGATATGAAGGTGTCTCTTATAAACGATGGTCCTGTAACAATTTGTTTTGATACAGATATCTGGAGTGTATGAAATGAATATTAAATCTGTATGCTTAGGGCCTGTAAGCGCTAACTGCTATGCTTTTTGCGGTGAAAACGGAGAAGGCGCAGTTGTTGACCCGGGCGATTACAATTTTCAGCTTGAAAGAGTAATTACAGAGTGCGGAATAAAAACTTTAAAATATATTATCTGTACTCATTCTCATTTTGACCACATTTTAGGTGTCGGCAGATTAAAAGAGAAATACCCTGATGCACAGGTAGTTGTAGGTGCAGAGGATGCACCAGCGTTGGGTGATGCTGTACTTTCTGCTGCAGCAGATTTCGGACTCCCTTTTTACCCTTGCTACGCAGATAAAACTGTTGTTGACGGCGATTGTTTAAATGTAGCAGGCTATGCTTTCAGCGTTGTTGCTACTCCAGGCCACACAAAAGGCGGTATTATTCTTTATTGCGAAGAAGAAAAAATTGCATTCACAGGTGATACGCTTTTTAAAGGTAGCGTTGGCAGAACAGATTTGTTCGGCGGCAATCACGCTCAGCTTATGAAATCAATAAAGAAAATAAAGAGTTTTGCTCCTGATACGGTGCTTCTTTGTGGCCACGGAGAGAGTACAACCGTAGCCCGAGAAATGATGTATAATTTTTATTTGTTATGAATTTATATTGTATTAATCACAATTATTTATATGAAACAGAAAAACTGCTTTTCCTTTTCTTTCCCTTTGAGAAAAATGTTGTTCTGAGAGAATTCAACAAAGATAACGGCAATTATTTCTATACAGAAATCAAAACCGAGGAAGAGGAGATATATTTTAAGGCAGAGTTTTCCTTTGAGGGAAAAAAAGAAACCGCAGAAAACAGAAAAGCTAAGGATATATGTACAGATGAAGAGTATGATTTGTTGTCTCTTGCATATCCGCTTCTTAAAGGTATTTGTGGTTTTGCTCCCAAGTGGGGTATGCTTACAGGGGTGCGCCCATCAAAGCTTCTTCTTAATAAGATGGAAGAAATTGGTGAGGACGGTGCGGTAGATTATTTTACAAACCGCTTTTTTGTTGACGAAAAGAAAACTGCCCTTGCTCTTAGCGTTGCAAAGGCAGAAAGAGAAATAATAAAAAATTCACCTGAAAACTCATTCAGCTTATACATAAGCATACCTTTTTGCCCTACAAGGTGTAGCTATTGCTCGTTTGTTTCCCATTCTATAGGCACAGATTCTGCCAAAAAGCTTGTACCCCAGTATGTTGAAAAGCTTTGCGAAGAAATTCAGTTTGTTGCAAAGAAAACTAAGGAATCAGATCTTATACTTACAACTGTTTATTGGGGCGGTGGTACACCTACCACTCTAACAGCAGAGCAGTTAGATAAGGTGCTTACCGCAATAGAGGACAATTTTGACTTGTCTTTATGCCGTGAATATACAGTTGAAGCAGGAAGACCTGACACAATAACAGACGAAAAGCTTTCTGTTTTAACAAAGCATAATGTTAACAGAATAAGCATAAATCCTCAGACCTTTAACGATAGCGTTTTAAAGGAGATAGGAAGGTGCCACACTACTGCTTTAACCGAAGAAAAATTCAAGGATGCCCGCAAGGCAGGCTTTGAAACAATAAATATGGACCTTATTGCAGGTCTTCCTACAGATACTTTTGAAAGCTTTAAAAACAGTGTGGATAGGGCAATAGGTCTTGGCGCAGACAATATTACTGTGCACACCCTGGCTCTTAAGCGCTCATCAACTCTTGTTACGGAAGATGAGAAGGATTCTGTTACTGAAAAGAATATTGAAAAAATGCTTGATTATTCTTTTGAAGCCTTAACAAATGCAGGCTACCATCCGTACTATATGTATCGTCAGAGTAAAGCCCTCGGAAACTTTGAAAATGTTGGATGGTGCAAAAAAGGCAAGGAATGTGAATACAATATTTTAATGATGGAAGAATATCAGCATATACTTTCAGTAGGTGCAGGCTCTGTAACAAAGCTTCTTTCACCCGACATTGAAAAGATTGAACGAATCTTCAATTTCAAATTCCCGTTTGAGTATATTTCAAGATTCCCATTGCTTCTTGAAAAAAAAGAGAGAATTTCAGATTTTTTTAAAGAGTATTATTCGTAATAAATGAGAGGAGGCGCATTATGTCAAATATCAATAATAACCTTGAATACATTATTGAAAAAGCTGATGCTCCCGAAGAATTTATTAAAGAATGTGAAAATAAGTACAACAATAAAATTCAGAATATTGCTCAGTTGATTTTTGAGCGTCAGGTTTCTGAAATTGTAATGATTGCAGGTCCCAGCTCTGCGGGTAAAACAACAACTGCAAAAAAATTGGGCGAGGCATTAAGAGAAAAAGGCATAAACAGTTATACAGTATCTCTTGATGATTTTTACCTCAACAATGAGGATGCTCCTCGTTTCCCTGATGGTACACCCGATTTTGAAACGGTTGAGTGCCTTGATATAAAGTGCTTTCAGGATAAAATGAAAGAGCTTCTTGAAAAAGGGGAAGCCGCTCTTCCTGAGTTCGATTTTATTGAAGGCAAAAGAAAATCAGAGTATAAAAACATAAAACTAAATTCTAAGGATGTTATTATTGTTGAGGGTCTTCACGCTTTGAATCCTGTTATTACAGATTCACTTCCGCAAGACCGACTTTTAAAAATATATATTAATTTATCCACCAGGATTTACGATAAAAAAGGCAATATTGTTCTAAATAAAAGGAATATGCGCTTTATAAGAAGGCTTGTAAGAGATTTTAAATTCCGCGGCAGCTCTGTGGAAAAAACCTACAAGCTGTGGATTACGGTGCGCTACGGAGAAGATACCTATCTTTTCCCTTTCAAAGATAATGCGGATATAAAAATAAACACGATTCATCTTTATGAAACATGTGTCCTTAAAGAAACGGCAATAGAATTGCTGTCTATGCTGGATAAGGAATCGGCTTTTTATAATGAATCTCAAAGGCTTGTAAGAGCCTTGCAGAAATTCCCTGTGTTAGACTCCTCATTAGTACCTGAGGATTCCTTAATGCGAGAATTTATAGGAGCAAAGGAGGACTGATTATGTCAGAAAAAGCTTCAAAGAAACAAAATGTTTTAGGTGGCGCAATGGTGCTTGTTATTGCCACCGCTTTAGTTAAGGTTATAGGCGCAGTTTATAAAATTCCTCTTACAGGAATTATAGGCTCCTTGGGTAGAGGTTATTTTGCTTCTGCTTACAATATTTATACACCTATTTACGCTATTTCTATGGCAGGTCTTCCTGTTGCAGTTTCAACAATTGTTTCAAGGAACGCCGCTTTAGGTAAATACAGAGATGTAAAACAGGTAATGAAAACAACCTTCCCACTGTTTTTAGGTCTCGGTCTTGTAGGTACTGCGGTGCTTCTTTTAGCCTCGCGTCCGTATGTTGATTCAGTAGGCTCACCATACGCTATTTTCAGCGTGTTTATGATTGCTCCGTCAATCCTTTTCTGTTGCATTATGAGTACATACAGAGGCTACTATGAGGGTCTTAACAACATGTACCCAACCGCAATATCTCAGGTTATTGAATCCCTTGCGAAGCTTGTTTTCGGACTTGCGGTTTCCTATGCGGTTATTGATTATGCAGCTGCTCAGGTTAAATTAACCGGAGAGGTTTTCGGTCAGGTAGCAGAAAACGGCAACCTTCCTCCAATCGCATACGCTCTTGCAGCGGCGGGTGCTATTTCAGGCGTTACCTTAGGCACGGTTTTTGGCGCAATTTACACCATTCTCCGCCATAAGCTAAAAAAAGACGGCATAACACAGGAGATGCTTGTAAACTCTCCGCTTGCTTCACCTAAAAAGGATACAGTTAATGAAATAATAAAAATTGCAGTTCCAACTGCAATCAGTTCACTTGTTCTCAACATTACAAACTTTATTGATACATGGATGATTCAGAATCGTCTTGAAAGTGTTGTTGCAGAGAATTTTGATACCATTATGGGTATATACGGTGATTCCATAAACGCGGCAAAAATCACTAATGATACAATTCATACCTTCCTTTATGGTGCGTATGACACTACCCTTGATTTCAGAAACCTTATTCCTACTATTATGATGACCTTAGGCGTAAGCGCAATTCCGATTATTTCGGGTGCAATGGCTAAAAAGGATACTAAGACCATAACAGAAACAGTAAACACAGTTTTCCGTACAACAATGCTTATTGCTCTTCCTGCGGGTGCAGGCTTCTTTGCTTTGAGTGAGCCTATTCTTTCTCTCCTCTATACAGGTACAGAAAACCAGAGTGGTATTGCAGTTGCAGCTCCTGTGCTTGGGCTTTATGGTCTTATGATGGCAATACTTACTTTGTCATCCCCGCTTACAAATATTTTACAGGCAATAGGCAGAGCAGATGTTCCTGCAAAGGCTCTTGCTATTGGATGTGCATTTAAAATAGGCCTTAACTATGTGCTTATCGGTATTCCTGAAATCAATATTAAAGGTGCAGTTTTCGGCACATGCTTCTTCTACCTTCTTTGCATATTTATAAACTATGGCGTGCTCAGAAAAGAAACAGGTGTGCGTATTGATATTAAAACAGTGCTTGTAAAACCTCTTATTGCGGCAGTGCTTTGCGGCGCTTCTGCCTGGGGCTCATATGAGCTTTTGAGCTCTGTTTTGACATTTGGCGATATGAATTCAAGGTTAAACGGTCATTCCCTTGCTTGCATTGTTTCTATAGGCGTTGCAGTAGTTGTTTATGCCGTTTCAGCATTATTGTTGAAAACTTTGGTCAAAAATGACATTTTATTGCTTCCAAAGGGAGAAAAAATTGCCAAAATACTTGAAAAATATAAACTTATCGTATAAAATATAGGAGTATTCAACGGCTATGGCTATTGATTTTACATTTAAAGAAAGCTACAATTTTCAGGATTTAGTGAACATTGTAAAAATCCTGAGGGAGCCCGGTGGTTGCCCTTGGGACAGGGAGCAGACACACCAAAGCATAAGGGAGAATTTCCTTGAAGAAACCTATGAGGTGCTTGAGGCAATTGACACCCTTAACCCCGAGCTTTTAAAAGAAGAATTGGGAGATGTGCTTCTTCAGGTTGTGCTTCATGCAGATATGGCTCGGGATGAAGAGTGGTTTGAGATAAATGGCGTGTGTAACGATATATGCCAGAAGCTCATAATCCGCCATCCTCACGTTTTTGGCGATGTTTCTGTTAATTCTACAGACGATGTTCTGAAGAATTGGGACGATATTAAGCGCCAGACTAAGAAACAGAAAACTCAGAGCGAAGCAATGGCATCAATCCCTGCTACGTATCCTGCGCTTATGAAGGCTCAGAAGGTGCAGTCCAAGGCTAAAAAAGCAGGCTTCGATTGGGATAATGCAGATGGAGCTTTCCTGAAAATAGAAGAAGAATCAAAAGAACTTCAGATAGCTCTTCAAAGCGGTGATAAAGCTTGCATTGAAGACGAATTAGGGGATTTACTTTTCTCAGCAGTTAATGTAGCTCGTTTTTGCGATTGCGATGCAGAAACTGCCCTTGAAAAGGCAACCCAGAAATTTATGAAGCGTTTTGCGGTAACAGAAAAGCTTGCCGTAGAAAAGGGGATAGATATGAAATCTGCCTCTCTTGAAATGCTTGACTTATTGTGGGAAGAAGCGAAAGCTCTCACAAAGTAACTTGTCCATAATAAATCGTGTCAACGGTTTGGAAAATACAAAATTATTTTGGAGGATTTTAAAATGAACAAGACAGATCTTGTAAATGCAGTTGCAGCTGCAGGTTTCTCAAAGAAAGATGCAGATAAGGCAGTAGCAGCAGTTTTCGGCGCAATCGAAGGCGCACTTGCTAAGGGTGATAAGGTTCAGCTTATCGGTTTCGGTACATTCGAAGTACGTGAAAGAGCAGCTAAGGAAGGCCGCAACCCAAGAACAGGCGAAACACTCAAGATCGCTGCATCAAAGGTTCCTGCATTCAAGGCAGGCGCAGCTCTTAAGAACGCTGTTAAATAATTAAATATTATTAAAGATAAGGGGGCTGTAAAAAAACGCGAGTTTTTTTACAGCCCCTTTTCCAGAGGATAGGAAAAAAAGATGAAGAACGGACAAACTGAGCAAGACCAAGGCTTCAGACTTGGTTTTGCTTGCCCGAAGGCGTACAAAGGTACGTCGAGCGGCGAAGTTTGTTCGTAGTATATTTTAATCAATTCATTATTTTCAACAATTTTAAGGGGTTCTACAGGCTTAATAAACCTGCAGAACCCCTTGCTATAGTTGGTTTATACGGTCTGCGCTTTTTTTACATCCTCTTTGCTTTTTATAAGAAATTTTATTCTACGATGTTATTAAGCCATACTTTCTTTTTTATTAAAGTCATACCGATTATAACTTTTATGATATCTACTGCCTGAATTATCGGGAAGGCAGTTAGAATATCTAAGTGGAATATATAATAAAGAGAGAAGGCAACAGGTACGCTGAAAACCATAACAAAAACACTATCCATAAGGAAAGTTATAAGCGTTTTACCGCCGCTTCGTATGGTGAAATATGAGGCATTTGCGAAAGCGTGAACAAAGGAGAAAGCTGCAGATACTTTAATGAAATATGCGGCGTAATCCTTTGCCTGCTGAGTTGTATTGTAAAGCAGAGGTATCTGGTCGCTTACTGCAATAACAATAATTGAAACCGCAATACTTAATAAAACGGAGAAGGTAATGAGCTTTCGGTCAGTATCGTATGCTTTTTCGAATTCATTTGCACCTAAGTGTTTACCGATTATTATTCCTATACTTGCACCTAAGGAAATGAAGGAGATATTTGCAAGGTTCATTACAGTTGCAGAAATACTGTAGCCTGCAACAACTGCGATACCATGAAGGCTGTAAGCAACGCTGAGAAGGGACATTCCCAGAGACCAGAAAAACTCGTTGAATAAAAGAGGCATACCCTTTATTGTTATGTCTCTGAAAATTTTTGCAGGAATTTTAAGGCTCTTGAAAAGACCTTTGAAATAGGAAAAACGTGAACGCTTTGTAATTGTGTAAACAATCATTATAAAACATTCAACATAGCGGGCAATGTTCGTTGCAATTGCCGCACCTTCTATACCTAATTCCGGGAAGCCCAGCTTTCCGAATATGAGGAAATAGTTGCAAGAGCAGTTTGTAATAACAGCTATAAAGCTTGCAACCATAGGTGCAACAGTCTCGCCTGTTTCTCTAAGGGTGCTTGAGATTGTCTGGGTTACGCAAAAGGGTAAGAATCCCCAAAGAATAACATTCATATATTTCTGCGCGTAATCAAGAGTCAGAGCAATATTGCCTGAGTCAGAGGATTCGTGCAGATACATATTTATAAGCGGAGTCTGAAAAAAATGGAAAACAGTAAGGCCTATAACTAAAATCGCTATTGAGATATATACTTTGTATCTTACTGTATAGCGGATTCCGTCAGGGTCTTTTTTACCGAAAAACTGAGCGGTAAAAATACCTGCACCGCTTAATGCACCAAAAAGGGCAAGGTTAAATACAAAAATAAGCTGGTTAACAATAGATACGCCCGACATCTGCTCTGTTCCAAGGGCACCAACCATAATGTTATCCAGAAGGCTTACAAAGTTTGTAATGATGTTCTGGAGCATTATGGGGAATGCCACGGAAAGAGTCATTTTGTAGAACGCTTTATCACCAAAAAACTTTTTTAAAAACATAATTATTTGAGTAAGTCGTGCTCTTTGATGTAGTTAATTGTTTCGTCTACAGTTGTGAATGCCAGACCTACTACAGTATCTGCACCGCCGTAGTAAATTGCAATTTTACCTGTTTCGCTATCTGCAAGAGCAGCACAAGGGAAGCAAACGTTAGGAACGTCGCCAACAAATTCGTATGTTTCTCTTGGTGAGAGAAGGTAGCGGTCTGCTCTGTGGAGAACCTTCCAAGGCTCGTCCTTATCTGTAATCATAGCACCCATACTGTATGTAAAGCCGTTGCAGCTTGTAAGTACGCCATGGTAGAAGCAAAGCCAACCTTCATCTGTTTCAATAGGTGTTGGGCCTGCGCCAACCTTTGTCATTTCCCAGTTCATTTCAGGGCGGATAACAAAGCGGTGCTTGCCCCAGTATGTAAGGTCTTTTGAATGGCTAAGGAAAATTTCACCGTATGGTGTGTGGCCCTTATCGCAAGGACGAGTGAAAAGCATATATTCGCCGTTTACTTTTCTTGGGAAGAGAACGCCATTTCTTGAAACAGGAAGAACAGCGTCTTCGTAACGCTCCCAGCTTTCAAAATCTGTTGTTGTTGCAATACCGATTGATGTACCGCAAACTGTGTGGCATACCCATGAAAGGTAGTAAACGCCATCAATTTCGCAAAGTCGAGGGTCATAACCGCCAAAAATCTTTTCATCGTTAAGATTCCAATGGATACCGTCATCGCTGAAGCCTGTAACGAGGTACTGCTCACGAGTAACATCATCCATTCTGAAAACGCCTGCAAATTTGCCTTTGTAAGGAACAACTGCTGAGTTGAAAATGCTGTTTGCATCCTTTACGAATGTGCGGTCAATAATTGGGTTTTCTGTATATCTCCATACAGGGTCTTTGCAGTTTGCAGGTTTATCCTGCCAAGGAATATTTTTTACTGTTGAATTAAGAATTTTTGCCATAGTAAGTACCTCAACTATCGTAATAATTTAATGTTTCTATAATAAGCGCGCCTATGTCAGATACTGTTTTACGGCGTATAGCAGTAATTTTATCTGCAGTAGGAGATACGCTTTTTGATATATGTTTTTTAGATGTGCCCAAAGAGCAGGCAGGGAAGTGATTCACAGCAAAAGGTGTGAAGGAGGCTGAGCCTAAAATGGTGTTTTCTTTTGTCAGCTCAAGATTTAAATTCTCGGCCGCCTGAGCAATAATTGATGCAATTTCCGCAGAGCCCTTGTTTCCGCTTCCGTCTTTGAAAAAAACCGACAACTTATCGCTTGTTGTTATTTCCTCGATAGGAATAAAAACAGTAGGAATATCTGAAAAAAGTCTTCTGTATTTTTTAGCAAAGGCATATGAGCCTGCTCTGCCGGAATATTCGGAGCCTGTTATAAGGCAACAGAATTCTGTTTTTTCATACCTGAAGCTGTCTTCGGAGAATTGCTTTAATATACTGAGAATTATTGATGAAGGCATAAGGCTTGAGCTTATACCTGAAGATGTTTTTTGAGGATTTACAAGAATTAATCCGATAACGTAAAAGGGTAGGAAGACAAGGCAAAAGCCTCTCAATACTCTGAAAAAGGGCTCGTCAATAGGCGCACCGTTGAAAAGGAATAGGGCCTGAGAGCAAAACAGAAGAGTATTTCCAACAAGAGAGCAGATGCTCACAATATAAGTTGCCATATTGCCGAAAAGAAAGCTTCTTATACTAAGAGGAGCATCTGTATGAGCAACAAAAACAACTCTTTGCTGAGCTATACCCTGAGGGAAGCGTCTGCCTAGAATGTTGGCGGAATTTTTTCTTGGTTTTATAACATCTAGCTTTGTGCCGTCAAAAATGAATTTGTAAGAAAAAACTGCGAATATACCAAGATTCAATAAAAGGGATATAACTGCCGTTGCAACATATCCGTTTGAAACAGATATTGAAAACAAAACAGCGCATATAATAAGCAGAGCGCAAAGAATTTTCTGCGTTAAGGTGCCTGCTCCCGGATGAGTATGGAAATATTGCTCCTGAGTATCGTCGCAATATTTCATAAGCTCATTGAGGAAAAGGTGCTTTGCCTGCTCTTCACCTTTTTGACCTGTGCGTCGGTCGTCAGTTGATTCGGTTACTGTTTCTATAGTTTCAAGCACATAGCTTAGTGTTTTATCATCAAGCTGTGGTAATGCTGTCATTTTAGCCTATAACCTTAATAAATCTATTGTAAGCTTCTTCCCACTCATCTCTGTTTTCAGGAGTGTGATGCTTAAGATTTTCGCCCTGAGCGATGATTTTGCGAGCTTCTTTTATATCTGCAATTGCACCTGAAGAAATAAGCTGAATAGCAATGTTTCCTAAAGCAGTTGCTTCAATTGGTCCGCCGTAAACATCTACGTTACAGCTCTGTGCGGTCATATTAAGAAGAAGCTTATCCTTTGTTCCGCCACCCATAACGTGAATTCTGTCGTATGCTTTTCCTGTGCATTCCATAATTCCGTCAAAAGTAAGGCGGTATTTAAGAGCAAGGCTTTCATATATGCAACGCATAATTTCGCCAACAGTCTGTGGAACATATTGATTTGTTTTTTCGCAATATTCTTTTACGCGCTTTGGAATGTTACCCATAACTGCGAATTCAGGTGCATCAGGGTCTATGAAGCACTTAAGTGGCTCGCATTCGAGAGCCAGCTTTTCAAGCTCTGCGTATGAGTATTCTGTTCCTTCTCTTATCCACTGACGACGGCTTTCCTGAATAAGCCATAAGCCACAAATATTTTTAAGGAAGGCGATTGAATAGCCGTAGCCACCTTCGTTTGTAACATTAAGCTTCTTTGATGCTTCGTTGAGAACAGGCTCTTTAACCTCTGTTCCGAAAAGAGACCATGTACCGCTGCTGATAAATGCAAAATCCTCATATTCGCAAGGAGCGGCAGAAATTGCACTCTGTGTATCGTGAGAAGCAACGCTTATAATATCTGCCTGAGGAACGCCTAATTCTTCGCAGATGTCTGCGCTGAGCTTACCGATAACTGTACCTGTAGGAACAATATCTGTCAAAAGGCTCTTTTTTATACCGAAGGTATCAAGAATCTCGTCTGACCAATCTCTTGTTTTTAAATCGACCATCTGAGATGTGGTTGCAATTGAATATTCTGTTGATTTTACGCCTGAAAGCATATATGCAAGAAGGTCAGGCATAAAAAGAAGTGTGTCTGCCTCTTCAAGTATGTAAGGGCGGTTTTCTTTTAATGAAAGAAGCTGGAAAATTGTATTGAAATCCATGAACTGAATGCCTGTTATATCGTACATTCTTTCGTGGGACATATATTCCTTTGCTCTTTCTACCATGCCATCGTTTCTTTTGTCGCGGTAGTGAACAGGGTTTTCAACAAGAGTGCCATCTTTTCTGAGAAGACCAAAGTCAACACCCCATGTATCAATACCGATTGAGTCAAAGCCACCGTCCTCTTTTGCTTTGAGGATGCCTTGCTTTATTTCAAAGAAAAGTCTCTGAACATCCCAGTAAACAGTGCCGTTGATTGTTACAGGGTCGTTTGAAAAACGGTGCACTTCACGAAGTGTGATTTTCTCACCGTCAAATTCACCGATAATTGCTCGTCCGCTTGAAGCGCCGAAGTCGAATGCTAAAACTCTTTTAGACATATATATCACTCCAAATGTTATGATTATTTAAGGAAGCAGTTAATGATAATTTCTTCTGCTTCTTCCTCGGTTTTACCCATTGTCTGCAATTTAAGAAGCTGGTCATTATTGATTCTGCCTATTGCAGCTTCGTGAACAATGTTTGCATCCCAGTGGTTAGCCGCGATTTCAGGGATAGAGCGGATTTTTGCATCACCCATAATAATTGAGTCGCACTGAACGTGAGCGCGGCATTTTGCATTACCAACTGCACGAGGATAGAAAACCTGTTCGGAGCTGTCCTTTGCAACAGAGCGGGAAATAATCTGAGAAGATGCATTTTCTCCGTTAAGCTCAATAACCATATCTGAATGAGCAATCTGCTTGCCGTGGGTCATAAGCTTTTCTAAAATAACAAGGCTTGCGCCCTTTTCTAACTTTGCAACTGTATCGCGCTTTGTGGAATCAACGCCTTTGATTTGCACGCTTTCCATTTCGCAATAGGAGTTTTCGTCCATATAAATTTCTGTTTTAGGATTTAAAACTCTTTCGCCTGAGCCGTCGCCCTCGCCATAATGCTTTTCAACATATTTTATACGGGCATTTTTGCCTATGAAAAAGCGGTGTATGCCGTCGTGTTCACTTTTTTTATCGCCTGAGTTGTGGATTCCGCAACCTGCAACAATAACAACATCGGAATCATCACCAATGTAAAAATCATTGTAGGTAAGGTCATCAACACCTGTTTCAGTTATGATAACCGGAATGTGAACACTTTCGTTTTTAGTACCGGGTTTTACTGTTATATCAATACCTGGCTTGTCCGCTTTAGGTTCAATTGTAATATTTGTGCTTGAGCGCCTTTCAATACCTTCACCATTTTTTCTTATATTGTATGCTCCCTGAGGTGTGCCGTGAAGGTCTGCCACAGCCTCAAGCATAGAGCGGTCTATTTTATCCATATCTTAATTCCTATACCTTTATCTGAATGAGCAGTTGTTGTCGAATTCTGCCATAAGCTCAGGGAAAACTTCTTCCTGAGGGCCGATTTTCTTAACATATCCGTCTGCAATAATTGCAATTTCATCTGCGATTTTCATGATTCTTTCCTGGTGGGAAATGATTACCATACTCTCTTTACGGGTTTTTGAAATGCCCTTAAAGCTTTCAACCAGCATATTGAAGCTCCACAGGTCGATACCTGCTTCCGGCTCATCGTAAATTGCAAGCTGAAGGTCTCTCGCCATAAGAGTAGCGATTTCAATTCTCTTTATTTCACCGCCTGAAAGAGATGAGTCAACCTGACGATTAAGGTAATCTTTTGAGCAAAGCCCAACCTGAGTTAAGTACGCGCAACACTGATCTTCGGGAAGGTCGCTGCCGTGGGCTATACCGAGAAGGTCTCTGACAGAAAGGCCCTTGAAGCGAGGTGGATGCTGGAAAGCGTAGCCGATACCAAGCTTTGCCCTTTCAGTAATTGATAAATCAGTTATATCCTGACCATTCCATATAATCTGACCGCCTGTTGGCTTTTCTATACCCATAATAAGCTTAGCGAGGGTAGATTTACCGCCACCATTAGGTCCTGTTATAACAAGAAATTTGCCGTCTTCTACAGTGAGAGAAATATCCTTTATAATATCCTTTTCACCTTTTTCATCGGCAACATTAAAAGAAATATGCTTTAATTCTAACATAAAGATCTCCGCTGAATGTATATTAAGTAACTCTATTAACATAATTACTCATATTAAATTATATACAATTAATGGTATTTATTCAAGTGTTTTTGAAAAATCCTTGTTATAGTTGATTTTTTATGATATATTAAATTCAACGAATAAAATTTGTTGCTTGGAGGGTTCTTTATGAGACGAATCGGCGGAGACTATGAAAAAGATTTATCCCGTGAAATGCTGGAAACTATTCTTCAGGATGCAGTTATGGGTATTGCTATTGTTTCTCCTCATCCTGACGGAGTAAGGCTTGACTATACAAATGACGCCTTCTTTTCGGTTTTTGGTTATACCAGAGATGAGTACGAGGAGATTAGTCCGGAAATCAGAATGAACCTTTTTAATCAGGCGGATTTTATTGATATTGTTTCAAAAATAAACACTCAGTATGAGCCTGGTGAAATAATTCAGTTTGAAACAAGAATAAACAAAAAAGGCGGAGAGAAAGCCTGGGCGCTTATTTCTACCCGTAAGCCAAGGAATGTTTCAAAGGAAGATTTGATTTTTATTTGTAATATTATGGATATTACGAAAATGAAGATGCTTCAGATGCAGCTTGAAGAAGAAAAGGAAAAATACGAAATCGTTGAGGATATTTCCGATAATATTCTCTTCAACTACGATGTTATTTCTGATATTTTTGAGTGTACTGCTAAAAATGTCCGTGGCGTAAGTGCCAGAACAAAAATTGAAAATGCAATTGAGAACTTTACATACGGCGATATTATTGACCATAGAGATGTTCCTGTATTTATTGAAGCCCTCAGTAATGCGTTGTCAGGCAAGAAAATAAACGTTTTTGATGCACGTATTACCAATAACCGCGGTGATGGTGTGTGGCACAGAATTAAGTTTGCGGTTATTTATAATGAATCAGGAAACGCTACAAGGTTCGTTGGTACAATTACCGACATTGATAAAGAAAAGAAAGAGAAAACAAGGCTTATTTCTCAGGCTGAAACTGACCAGCTTACAGGCTTCCTCAACAAGCTTTCAACAAGTCTTAAGGTTTCTGAAATTCTTAAAGCAACCCCTGATAATGTGGGTGCGTTATTGTTTATTGATATTGACGATTTCAAAAAGCTTAACGACACATACGGCCACCACGAAGGCGACGATTTCCTTCGCCAGTTGTCAACCAAGCTTTCTATACGCTTTGGCGCTAACGATACATTAGGTAGGGTCGGCGGCGAGGAATTCGTAGTGTATATAAAGGGTGAAGCCGACGACGAAGAAACAATCTGCCGTAAGGCACAGGCATCAGCTGAAGATATTCTGCGTATCTGTCGTAGCATAAGGATGGAAAATATTCCTGGTAAAGAAATGTCCTGTAGCGTTGGTGTTGCAATTTATAAAAAAGACGGCGAAACATACGCAGAGCTTTATGAAAAAGCAGATATGGCTATGTACAGCGTAAAGAAAAACGGTAAAAATAATTACGCTTTTGCAGAATAATTTTGAAAGGGAGCTTTCAATTGTCCGGAATAATTGATTATATCAAAGATAAAAAGGTGCTTATTCTCGGCTTCGGCAGAGAAGGAAAATCTACCTATAACTATATAAGAAAGCACCTGCCAGAAAAAGAGCTTACTGTTGGTGATATGAATAAACCACAGATAGATGACGACAAAGTGAATCTTATTTTTGGCGATGATTATCTTAAACATTTAGGGGAATTTGATATTGTTTTTAAAAGCCCCGGCATTGCTTTTCTTGAAGATGATATGTACCCTGAAACAACCGAAATAACCTGCCAGACAGATATGTTTTTAAGGTTCTGTAAGCCAACTGTGGTAGGTATTACAGGTTCGAAAGGTAAAACAACAACATCTACGCTTATATACGAAATCCTCAGAGCGGGTGGCGTAAACACTTGCCTTATTGGTAATATAGGTGTACCTGTTTTTGAGAAAGCAGACGAGAGCGAAGATTTAGTTGCAGTTATTGAAATGTCTTCTCATCAGCTGGAGTTTACAACTGCAAGTCCCCATGTTGCGGTGCTTGTTAATATTTATCAGGAGCATCTTGACCACTACAAAACAGGTTTTGAAGGATATGTTAACGCAAAACTTAATATTGCCCGTTTTCAGAAGACTGGCGATACAGTTGTTTATAATCCTGAACAGGATTTGACCGGCGTTGTTGACTGGGATAAGGTTATTGTTGATGGCAACGGAAAACCTGTAACCTTTACAGATGCTCAGAATGATGAATTTGTTAATGAATTGTGGAAATCTACGGAGCACCTTAAAGGCGAGCATAACCGTCAGGATATTGCATATGCTCTTGCGGCGGCAAGAGTTTTCGGTGTAAGTGATGATGCAGCAAGGCAAGCAATAAAAGGCTTTGGCGGTATTGAACACAGAATGGAATATGTTGGCGACTTCGGTGGCGTTAAATATTATAATGATAGTATTGCTACCATCCCAACTGCAGTTATGGGGGCGGTAAAGGCTCTCGGTAACGTGGACACTCTTCTTTTTGGCGGTCTTGACAGGGGAATAGACTACAAGGGTTTTGTAGATTTCCTTAATACATCAAATGTAAATAATCTTGTTGGCCTTCCTGAAACAGGGCATAACATTATTGGTGAACTTAAAAAAATGGGTTGCAATAAAAATATGTTCTGCGCTGAGGATATGGCAGATGCGGTATCTATTTGCAATAAATGCACCGAAAAAGGCAAGTCATGCCTTTTCTCACCTGCGGCGGCAAGCTATAATTTCTACAAGAATTTTGAGGAAAAGGGTAAGCATTTTAAGAAACTTGTGAATGAATTGACAAATTGATTCAGTAGGTATATAATATAATTTACAGAATTTGTTAAAACAAAGGGAGATTACTATGAAAAAACTCTTAGCAATTGTTTTAGCTGTTGTTATGACTTTCTCTGTAGCAAGCATTGGTTTTGCAAGCTATAAGAGTGATGCGCAGTTAAGATTTGATGAAAACGGTAAGTTCAAGATTCTTGTTCTTGCTGACGTACAGACAGACTATCCTATGCAGGATGAAATGATTTTCTTCATGGAAGAAGCAATCCGTGCATCAAAGCCTGATCTTATTGTTTTCACAGGCGATAACGTTAATAACGACGACAAGAGAACATACGCGCAGATGCTTGCTCCATGTATTGAAGCAGGTGTTCCTTACACAATGGTTTTAGGTAACCATGACCAGGAAAATTCTGGCGGTATGACAAGAGAAGAAATTGTTGCTGAATATCAGAAATATGAAGGCTTCCTCGGTTATGATGCGGATCCTTCACTTCATGGTGCTGGTACACATAACCTTCCTATTCTCTCAAGCGATGGTTCAAAGCTTGCTTTTAACCTCTGGATGTTCGACTGTGGCGACTATGTTCGTACTTCAGATGGCGAATGGCTTGGTTACGACTGGGTTCGTGAAGACCAGATTGAGTGGTATAATAAAGTTCGTGATGAAATGACAGCTGAAAATGGCGGTGAGGTTGTTCCTTCTATTGCATTCCAGCATATCATTCCTCAGGAGCCTTGCGAAAAGATTTTCCTTCCTTCAGAGGTTAAGCTTGGCGAAGCAACAATGAATTTCCAGGATGGAACAATATATTCTTTCGTTCCTGATATAACACAGTATGAGGGTTACCTCTTTGAGAGATGCTGCCCAAGTTACGGTAATGATGGCCAGTGGGATGCTATGGTTCAGGGCGGAGACGTTCTCGGACTTGTTTGCGGCCATGACCACGTTAACGGCTTTATTGCAACTTGTGATGGTATTGATATGATTATGGCACCAGGCTGCACATATGACTCATACTACAATAACTTCATTCAGGGCGCTCGTGTAATTGAGCTTGACGAAAGCAATACATTGGAATATTCAACATACCTTCTTACAGCTAACGAGCTTGCTCAGAATCCTGAATCTAACCTTGGCCACCACGGCGGAGACAGAAATGAGTTCAGCTACACATTCTCATACTACTTTGAGAAGATTTTTGGCTTCCTTCTTAATATTTTCAGAAATATGTTAGGCGGCATTGTAGTTGAATAATTGAATAAACTATAATTTGCATATATGCAGAATGTAAAAACTCTGCATATATGCATTTTTTATGCATAATTTTTGCATATATACAATTATAATGCAAAGGTTTACTGCAGTGTGGTTTTTAGTTATTTGCCACAAAACAACCAAAAAATGTGTGTATTTATTGCAGTTTTGTGGCATTTTACAGAAAAAACGCACAAATAAAAATATTTGAATAAAAGTATTGACATTTTTCGTGCGAAGGTGTATAACTATGCATATCGAATGAATAATTTTTCAAAAATCAATATCTCGTTACGGAGGAAATAAATTATGGATAAGAAAAACATCAAAAAAGTAGTTCTCGCTTACTCAGGCGGTCTTGACACATCAATCATTATTCCTTGGCTTAAGGAAAACTACAATAACTGTGAAGTTATCGCAGTATCAGGTAACGTTGGTCAGGCAAGTGAGCTTGAAGGACTTGAAGAAAAGGCTATTAAAACAGGCGCTTCAAAAATTTACATTGAAGACCTTACAAAGGAATTCCTTGAGGATTATGTTTTCCCAGGTCTTAAGGCTGGTGCAATTTATGAAGAATATCTTCTCGGTACAGCATTTGCTCGTCCACCAATCGCAAAGAGAATTGCAGAGATTGCAATTGCTGAAGGCGCAGACGCTATCTGCCACGGTTGCACAGGTAAGGGTAACGACCAGGTAAGATTCGAGCTTGCTATCAAAGCTTTCGCTCCTGATATGCCTATCATTGCTCCTTGGAGAGAATGGGATATCAAATCTCGTGAAGAAGAAATCGAATACGCAGAGGCACACAATGTTCCTCTTAAGATAAACAGAGAAACAAACTACTCAAAGGATAAAAACATCTGGCACCTTTCACACGAAGGTCTTGACCTTGAAGACCCAATGAACGAGCCTCTTTACAATAAAGAAGGCTTCCTTGAAATGGGCGTATCTCCTGAAATGGCTCCTGATAAGCCAACATATGTTACAATCCACTTTGAAAAAGGTGTTCCAACAGCAGTTGATGGCGTTGAAATGGGTGCAGTTGAACTTGTTACAAAGCTTAACGAGCTTGGTGGCGCAAACGGTATCGGTCTTCTTGACATCGTTGAAAACAGACTTGTTGGTATGAAATGCCGTGGCGTATATGAAACACCAGGTGGTGCAATTCTCTATAAGGCACATTCAGTTCTTGAAAGCATTTGCCTTGATAAAGAAACAGCACACTATAAAGCAATCGTTGCTCAGAAGTTTGCAGAGCTTATCTACAACGCACAGTGGTACACACCTCTTGTAAAAGCTATCCTTGCATTTGTTGATTCAACTCAGGAAACTGTTACAGGTGATGTTAAGCTTAAGCTTTACAAAGGTAACATGATTAACGCAGGCGTATGCTCACCATTCTCACTTTATGATGCAGATATGGCAACTTTTGATGAAGATGAGGTTTACGACCAGACAGATTCAGCAGGCTTCATTAACCTTTATGGTCTTCCAATCAAGGTTATGGCAAAAATGAGAGAGAAAAACGGTTTAGATAAATAATTTTAAATTTAACGAATCTTTTGCACATTCGAAATAATCGGATGTGCAAAAGTAATTTTGAAAGGGTAATTTACTATGGATAAAATGTGGGCAGGCAGGTTTACAAAGGCTCTTGATAAGGAAGCAGATGACTTCAATTCATCTCTTCATTTCGACTGCAAAATGTACCGCCAGGATATTCAGGGCTCAATTGCACACGCTCAGATGCTTGCAAAGCAGGGTATAATCACACAGAATGACTGCGAAGAAATTATAGATGGGCTTTCAGGAATTCTTGACGATATTATTGAGGGCAAGCTTACCTTTGATAGTGATGCAGAAGATATTCATATGTTTATAGAAAGCGAACTTACTACGCGTAAAGGTGATGTTGGTAAACGTCTTCACACAGCAAGAAGCCGTAACGACCAGGTTGCAGTTGATATAAGGCTCTATCTTCGTGATGAGGCAGAAAAGGTTAACGACCTTATCTATTCTCTTGTTGAGGTTATCCGCGATAAGGCCAAGGAAAATCAGGATGCTATTCTTCCGGGCTATACACACCTTCAGAGAGCTCAGCCAATTACTTTTGCTCACCATCTTCTCGCATATGCTCAGATGTTTATCCGCGATGCAGGCAGACTTCAGGACGCAGTTAAGAGAATGAATTACTCTCCACTTGGTTCATGTGCTCTTTCAGGTACAACATACGATACAGACAGAGAATTCGAAGCAGAAAAGCTTGGCTTCTATGGCATAATGCAGAATAGTATTGACGGCGTTTCAGACAGAGACTTCTGCGTTGAGCTTATGAGTGCATTTTCAATAATTATGATGCACCTTTCAAGATTTTCTGAGGAAATTATCCTCTGGAGCTCATGGGAATTCAAGTTCGTTGAGCTTGACGATTCATATACTACAGGCTCATCAATTATGCCTCAGAAGAAAAACCCTGATATGGCAGAGCTTGTAAGAGGTAAAACAGGCAGAGTTTACGGCGACCTTTTTGCTCTTCTTACATCCCTCAAAGGTATTCCTCTTGCTTATAATAAAGATATGCAGGAAGATAAAGAAGCTATTTTTGATAGTATTGAAACAGTTGAAAAATGCCTTAGCATTTTCGCACCAATGGTTGCAACAATGACTGTTCTTAAAGACAATATGTACTCTGCAGCGCAGAAAGGCTTTATAAATGCTACAGACCTTGCAGATTACCTTGTTAAAAAGGGTATGCCTTTCAGAACTGCATATAAAATTGTGGGACAGACTGTTGGCGAATGTATTGAGAAAAACAAGGTTCTTGAAACACTTACATTAGAGGAGTATAAAGCTCACAGCGAGTTGTTTGAAGAAGACTTATATAACGAAATTTCTCTTGAGACCTGTATTTCAAAAAGAATTTCTGCAGGCTCAACAGGATATAAATCAGTTGAAAAACAGATTGAATTTGTAACGGAGTTTTTAAATGGCAAACAAGAAAGTATTTATTGATGGCAAAGCAGGTACAACAGGCCTGAGAATATATGAAAGATTAGAATCCTTTCAGGGTATAGAGCTTATTTCTTTAAGTGAAGAAAAAAGGAAAGACCCTCAGGCGCGAAAGGAAGCACTCAATGAAGCAGATATTGCTTTTCTTTGCCTTCCTGACGATGCAGCAAGAGAGTCAGTTTCACTTATTGAAAACGAAAATACAGTTGTTATAGATACATCTACTGCTCACCGTACACTTGATGATTGGGCATATGGCTTTGCAGAATTATCTCCTGCTCACAGAGAAAAGCTGAAAAAATCAAAGCGTATTGCAGTGCCAGGCTGCCATGCCAGTGGATTTATTGCACTCATATATCCTCTTATTGAAGCAGGTGCCCTTGATGGTAGCGAAAATCTTTCCTGCTTTTCTCTTACAGGCTACAGCGGTGGCGGTAAGAAAATGATTGCAGAGTACGAGGAGGAGCCTGACGAGCTTTTTGGTGCTCCAAGACAGTATGGACTTACTCAGAACCACAAGCATTTAAAAGAGATGGTTAAAATCTCAGGTCTTAAAAATGCTCCTGCATTCTGCCCCGTTGTAAGTAATTTCTATTCAGGAATGGAAGTTACAGTGCCTGTTTTTAAATCTGATTTGAAAAACGGCTTTGATATAGAGAAAATCAAAGAGATTTACAAAAATAAATACAACAGCTCTCTTGTTTCTTACTGCGAAGAAAGCGAAGAAGGCTTCCTTTCTGCAGGAATTCTTTCACGCAAGGATTCAATGATTGTTTCAGTTTTCGGTAATGAGGACAGAATTCTTCTTGTTGCCCGATATGATAACCTTGGTAAGGGTGCTTCAGGTGCGGCGGTTGAATGCCTTAATATAGTTCTCGGCAATGAAGATACATACGGACTTGATATATAGGAGTTATTTATGAATATAATCGATGGCGGTATTTGCGCCGCAAAGGGATTTACCGCAGGTGGTGTACATTGCGGTATAAGAAAAAATAAATCAAAAAGAGATTTAGCTTTAATTTTCAGTGAAACCAAAGCTAATGCGGCAGCAGTATACACAACAAACCTTGTAAAAGGTGCACCTCTTGCCGTAACAAAAATGAATCTTATGGATGGCAAGGCTCAGGCAGTTATCTGCAATAGCGGTAACGCAAACACCTGTAACGCAAACGGTATTGAAATTGCCAAGAAAATGGCTCAGCTTACCGCTAAGGCAATGGGTATTTCTGCAGAGGATGTTGTTGTTGCTTCAACAGGTGTTATAGGTCAGCCTCTTGATATTACGCCTATTGAGAATGCAATGGATAGCTTAAAAGCATCTCTCGGAAACAATAGTCTTGATGCTGCAGAAGGTATTATGACTACTGATACAGTTGTAAAAGAGGTTGCAGTTTCTTTTGAAATTGGTGGCGTTGAATGCAAAATAGGTGGTATTGCAAAGGGCTCAGGAATGATTCACCCTAATATGGCAACTATGCTTGTGTTTATCACTACTGACTGTGCAATTTCTTCTCAGATGCTTCAAAAAGCACTTTCAAGCGATATTCAGAACACCTTTAATATGGTAAGCGTTGATGGTGATACATCAACAAACGATATGGTTACAGTTCTTGCAAATGGCATGGCAGGTAACAAGGAAATTACCGATGACGGTGATGATTTCAATACATTTATGAAGGCCCTTAACACAGTTACAGTTCACCTTTGCAGAATGATTGCAGGTGATGGTGAGGGTGCAACAAAGCTTCTTGAGTGCCGTGTAACGGGTGCTAAAGATGAATGTACTGCAAAAACAGTTGCAAAAAGCGTTATTTGTTCTTCTCTTACAAAGGCGGCAATGTTTGGTGCAGATGCTAACTGGGGCCGAGTGCTTTGTGCTATTGGCTACAGTGGTGCAGAGGTTGACGTAAACAAGGTAGATGTTTCATTTACATCTGCTAAAGGTACAATTCCTGTTTGTGTAAATGGTGCAGGTATTGATTTCTCCGAAGAAATTGCAAAAGAAATTCTTCTTGAAAAAGAATTTACAATAAATATTGAGCTTAATTCAGGTGATGGCAACGCTACCGCTTGGGGTTGCGACCTTACATATGAATATGTAAAAATAAACGGCGATTACAGAACCTGAGGTGGAGTATGGAACTTTCAAATCTTCAACGCGCAGAGGTTATAACTCAAGCGCTTCCTTATATTCAGAAATATCATAATAAAATAATCGTTATCAAATATGGCGGAAACGCTATGATAAGCGAAGATCTTAAAATGCAGGTTATGGAGGATATTGTTCTTCTTTCACTTATTGGTGTAAAGCCTGTTCTTGTTCATGGTGGCGGTCCTGAAATTTCAGAAATGCTTAAAAGAGTGGGCAAGGAAAGCGTGTTTGTTGACGGACTTCGCGTTACCGACAAGGAAACTGCAGAAATTGTGCAGATGGTGCTTGCAGGTAAAATCAACAAGCATCTTGTTAACCTCTTAGGTGAATTCGGTGGCTCCGCTATTGGTATTTCAGGTATTGATGCCCACCTTATTGAAGCAGAGGTTAAGGATGAGAGATTAGGCTTTGTAGGCGAAGTAACAAAAGTTAACGTTCAGCCTATTCTTGACCTTCTTGAAAAAGAGTATATTCCTGTTGTTTCAACAGTTGGTTGCGATAACGAGGGTAATGCTTACAACATTAACGCTGATACTGCTGCATCATTTATTGCAGGCGCTCTTAAAGCGGAACGTCTTATTACAATGACTGATATACCTGGTATTCTCCGCGATGTTAATGACCCTGATTCAATTATTAAAAAGGTGAATACAGAAGAAGCTCGTCAGCTTTTTGCAGACGGCATTATTTCAGGCGGTATGATACCTAAGGTTCAGTGCTGTATTGATGCTATTGAAATGGGCGTTAATAAGGTTACTATTCTTGACGGCAGAGTTCCTCACGCAGTTCTTCTTGAGCTTCTTACAGATGAGGGTGCCGGTACAATGGTTAAAGGGGTAGACTGATGAGCACTAAAGAACTTGATTCACAATATGTAGCAAATACATATGCCCGTTTTCCTATTGAGCTTGTGTCCGGTAAAGGCAGTAAGCTTTATGATAGTGAGGGTAAAGAGTATATCGATATGGGCACAGGTATAGGTGTTAGTATATTCGGTGTTGGCGATGAAGAGTGGGTTAAGGCTACTACAGAGCAGCTTACAAAGCTTCAGCATACATCTAACCTTTACTACACATCTCCTTGCGCTCAGCTTGCAAAGCTTCTTTGCGAAAAGACAGGCGCAAAAAAGGTTTTCTTTTCAAACTCAGGTGCAGAAGCAAATGAGTGTGCAATTAAAGCTGCTAGAAAATATGCAGCAGATAAAAAGGGTATAGAGTATAATAAAATAATTACTCTTAATAACTCTTTCCACGGCAGAACAATTACAACTCTTGCCGCAACAGGTCAGGAAACCTTCCATAAGGATTTTCTTCCTCTTACAGAAGGCTTTCTTTACGCAGATGCAGGGGATATTGACACAATAAAGAAATATATTGCAGAAGAAAAAGTTGCTGCAGTAATGATTGAAACTGTTCAGGGTGAGGGTGGCGTTGTTCCTCTTTCCCAGGATTTTGTTTCTGCTCTTTCAAACCTTTGCACAGAGAACGATGTTCTTCTTATTGTTGACGAGGTGCAGACAGGCAACGGCAGAACAGGTGCTCTTTACGGGTATATGAAATTCGGTGTTAAGCCTGATATTGTTTCAACAGCTAAGGGTCTTGGCGGTGGTCTTCCTATAGGTGCCACAATGCTGTTCGAAAAGGCAGAAAATGTATTTGCTCCAGGTTCTCATGGCTCAACCTTTGGTGGTAATCCTGTAGCAGCTGCAGGCGCTCTGAATATTATAAGCCGTCTTGACGAAGAGTTTTTGAACGAGGTTGAGAAAAAGAACAGCTATATAATTTCCGAACTTTCCAATTGCGAAGGAGTTAAGGGTATTACAGGTCTTGGACTTATGCTTGGCGTTGAAACTGTTAAGGATGTTAACGAGGTTCTTAAAGCTTGTCAGGAAAATGGCGTGCTTCCAATTAAAGCAAAAAACAAGCTTCGTCTTCTTCCTCCTCTTAATATTTCTTATGAGGATTTAGAAAAGGCAATTGAGATAATAAAAAAAGCATGTGTATGAGGTGAAATAAAATGAATCTTAAAGGACGCGATTATTTAAAACTTCTTGATTTCACAAGTGAGGAAATTGAGTATCTTATAAAGCTTGCTGCGGATTTAAAAGAAAAGAAAAAAGCAGGTATCCCTCACGATAATCTTAAGGGTAAAAATATTGCCCTTATTTTTGAAAAAACAAGCACCCGTACCCGTTGCAGCTTCGAGGTTGCCGCAAGAGATTTGGGAATGGGCGTAACATACCTTGACCCATCCGCTTCTCAGATAGGCAGAAAAGAAAGTATTGCAGATACTGCAAGAGTATTAAGCTCTATGTACGATGGTATTGAGTACCGCGGTCATGGTCAGGAAATTGTTGAGGAGCTGGCTGTTTATTCAAGTGTGCCTGTATGGAATGGCTTAACAAACGAATTCCACCCAACACAGATTCTTGCAGACTTCCTTACAATAAAAGAGCATTTCGGATACCTTAAAGGCATAAACTTTGTTTATATGGGCGATGCCAGATATAATATGGGTAATTCCCTTATGGTAGGTTGCGCAAAAATGGGCCTTAACTTTACCGCTTGCGCTCCTGAAAAATATTTCCCTGATTCTGCTCTTGTAGACGAATGCAAAAAAATAGCTAAGGAAAGTGGCGCTACACTCAAATTTGAAGAAGACCCAATTAAAGCAACAAAAAATGCAGATGTTATCTACACAGATGTATGGGTTTCAATGGGTGAGCCAGAGCTTGTATGGGCAGAAAGAATCAATGAGCTTTCACCATATCAGGTAAATGCAAAGCTTATGAAAAATGCAGGCGAAAATGCAATTTTCATGCACTGTCTGCCTGCATACCATGATAAGAAAACAGAAATCGGTAAGCGTATGTGTGAAAAATTCAACCGCGACGCTATGGAAGTTACTGACGACGTTTTTGAAAGTGAACAATCAGTTGTTTTCCAGGAAGCAGAAAACAGAATGCATACAATAAAGGCTGTTATGTATGCAACTCTGTAATAGTATCTTCAGGAGAAACTATTTTCACGAAGCTACTGTTTTTATAAAATTCAAGAATTTCTTGGCAAAACCATTCAGGTGCACCGTAGTTTACAAGAACTACGGTGCTCTTTTTTTCTAACCCGCAGAACTCGCAGAAGGAACGGATATTGAAAATCCTGTTGAGAATTTCTTTATCGTGTTTGTGAAGTGGTAGGGTAAAGGTAAGCTCTTCAAGGCGCCATACTATCATTTTAAATATAAATAAAAACAGTAAGGCAATAACACCCCAAAGACTAAGGGCAAAAATTATAATATCATTAATCATAAAAATACCTCCCGCAGTATAATATGCGGAAGGTATGTACAGAGTAAAAAACAAGAGGATGTAAAAAAGCGCAGACCGTATAAAACCACATATAGCAAGGGGTTCTGCAGGTTTATTAAGCCTGTAGAACCCTTTAAAATTATTAAAACAATGAATTGATTGAAAATTAAGTTTTATACTACGAACAAACTTCGCCGCTCGACGTACCTTTGTACGCCTTCGGGCAAGCAAACCAAGTCTAAAGCCTTGGTTTTGCTCAGTTTGTCCATTCTGCATCTTTTTTTCCTATCCCCTGAAAAAAGGAGCTGTAAAAAACTTGCATTTTTTACAGCTCCTTGAATTATAGGTTGTTTAATTATTTGATAAGGTTGTAAGTTTTAATTGCTTCAGGGAAGTCGCTATCTGTAAGGAATCTGCCTTCAGCAAAGTCTCTTGCATAGAAGATAACCTGATCGTCTGTAACCTCAACATAAACGCCTGTACCTGGATTATTGTATGTTCCGTCTTTGTTTTCGATACCAACTGAAGGAACGTTAATACCCTGAACATTGTTTTCTGCATCTATAGTCTGATATGTGTAGTAACCGAAGCCGGTGTGAAGGTGACCTGTGATGAAGAATACGTTTTCATAAGATGTGAGAACATCGTAAATTTCGTTGCTCTGTTCACCGATTGAGCCTGTATAATCATAACCATCTTTATAGATGTATTCAGGAAGACCTTCTGTTGGAGTGCTGTTTGATGAACCCCAAGTGTTAGGAAGACCGTGACCTTCTGCAAGAGGATAGTGGCAGATAACGAATACAGGATCACCATTCTTAGTATACTCTTTAAGAGAAAGGTTGAGCCACTGAAGCTGAGCATCGCTGATGAAAGCTTCTTCAAATTCTGCTTCGTCTGAACCCATAACGAGGAACTTGTAGCCGTTAACATCATACTCGTAGTGGAGCTCTGTCTGGTGATTTTCCTCAGCGTTGAACTGGTTCATAAAGCCTGTGAAGGTTTCCTTGCATTGCTCATATTCACGAAGACGGATATCGTGGTTACCGGCAGCCATAATGAAATTGTTTGCAGGGATATCGCGGATATCTTCTGCAACTCTGTCGAACTCTGACTGGAGACCATTTTCTGCAATATCACCTGCAATAACGAATGCATCGAGAGTGATCTGAGAGTTAACAAGGTCCTGACTTGCTTCGATAAGGCTTGCTTCACGAGATGGGTTGTAACTGCAAACCTGAGGGTCGCCTGTAACAACAAATTTAAGAGTAGCGTCGTCGTTCATCTGTCTGATAAGGTCTGCTGTGCCTGGAGTGGCAATTGAGCCTATAGACATAAGGAATGACATAAGAAGAGACATAAGTTCAAAAAAGAATTTTTCTAAACCTACCATTTTCACACAACCTTTTTAAACGTAATTTTTTTACATTATATCACTTATGGAAAAAATAGTCAACTAAAAAATGTAAGGGAATATTTATTTATATTGTGTTGAAAAAAGGTAATATATATGGTATCATTTCTTTGAATTATGTAATGAAGGGGAAACTCATTGTTATGGAAAGATTATATACAAGATGGGGTAAGGAGCTTAATAAAGACCTTCCTTTAAATGATTATCCAAGACCACAGCTTAAGCGCGACAGTTTTATTAACCTTAATGGTGAATGGAGCTACGCCATTTACGATGAATATAAAAAGTTCGGTGGCTATCAGGGCAAAATTGTTGTGCCTTTCAGTCCTGAATGTATTTTGAGCGGCGTTGAAAAATTAGTTGAACCAACAGATGTTCTCTATTATCAGCGTTATTTTGATTTCAAAAGAACAAACCACAGAGTGCTTCTTCACTTTGGTGCAGTTGATTATGAATGCACAGTAACTCTTAATAATACTGTTATTGGTGAGCATAAGGGCGGTTATCTTCCTTTTACATTCGATATTACCGCTTACGTGCTTGATGGCGAAAACGATTTACGAATTGCTGTTAAGGACCCAACAAATACAGGAACTCAGGCAAGAGGTAAGCAGACATTTAAAAGAGGTGGTATCTGGTACACACCTCAGTCAGGTATTTGGCAGACAGTGTGGATTGAAGAAGTTCCTCAGAACTACATTAAATCAATAAAGCTTACTCCTGATATTGATAGAGACGAGCTTAATATTGAGGTTAACTATACAGGCTCTCTTTCTGATGATATGGCGGCAATTGCTCTTGAAAACGGAGAGGTTCTTGCAGGCTGCAAGCTTGAAAACGGAAAAGGTGTTCTTAAGCTTGAAAGCTATGAATGCTGGAGCCCTGAAAAGCCTAAGCTTTATGACCTTAAAATAGTTGCAGGTAACGACCAGATTGAAAGCTATTTTGGTATGAGAAAGTTCAGCATCGGTAAAGACGAAAAAGGATTTTCACGTTATTTCCTTAATAATAAGCCATATTTCTTCAATGGTCTCCTTGACCAAGGCTATTGGAGCGACGGTATGTATACCGCTCCAAGCGACGAAGCTCTTATTTACGATATTCAGACAATGAAGGATTTAGGCTTCAATACATTAAGAAAGCATATTAAAATTGAGCCTCTTCGTTGGTATTACCATTGCGACCGCCTTGGTATGATTTGCTGGCAGGATATGATAAACGGTGGCGGAGAATATAACTTCCTCGCTATTGGTACAATGCCTGCTCTTGCAATGATTTTCAATAACAAGCATGTAGGTAAGATTTCTGACGATAAGAGACACTACGGCTATTTCGCAAGAAAAGACCCTGCAGGCAGAGCCGAGTATTTCGAAGAATCTGCAGAAATGATAGATTTACTTTATAACGTAACATCTCTTGCTTTGTGGACACCTTTCAATGAGGCTTGGGGTCAGTTCGACAGCGTTAAGGCTTGCGAATTCTACCGCGAAAAAGACCCAACAAGACTTATTGACCACGCAAGCGGCTGGGTAGACCATGGTGCAGGCGATGCGAACAGCTTCCATATTTATTTCACACCATTCTTATTCCCTAAATACAATAAGGATGATGAGCGCCCTATAGCTCTTACAGAGTTTGGTGGTTACTCATACAAGATTGATGGTCATTCCTTCAATAAAAACAAATTCTTCGGCTACAGAAAATACTATTCTCAGGAAAAGTATGACGAAGCAGTAAGACATCTTTATGAAGACAGACTTTTGAAGTGCGTTAAAAACAAAGGTCTTTCAGCTCTTATTTATACTGAGGTTTCTGACGTTGAAGATGAATGTAATGGTCTTCTTACTTATGACCGCGAGATTGTGAAAATCACACCTGAGGTTATGAAAGAAATCAACGCTAAAATGAAATATTAAAAATCCGAGCCGAAACATTGTTTCGGCTCTCTTGTTAAAGAGGTATGTACTATGGATATTTTAAAGGTTAGCCCATTTAAACAGAAAATGATAGAAAGTTTTCCTTTAGATTGTGAAATTAAGTCGGTTTCTATCAAAAGCGAAAACGAAATTTATGCTTGCACCGATAAGGGTCTTAAAAGACTTAAAGACGGAGTATGGCAGGATTACTGCGATGATAAATTATATAGCCTTGTTTATTGTGATGGTAATGGCAGAGTGCTTGGTGCATTTGAAAACAAGGTTTATACTATAACAGATAAGGGTGCAGAACTTCTTTTTGAGTTTATAAGTCAGGTTACAGATATTAAGTTTGATGAGAAGCTTTACGTTCTTACTGCTACCCACGTTTATATTGAAACAGAGGATGAAGATAAATTCTTCAACTTAGGCGGATTAGAGCAGGAGGGCTTACACCTTGCAGTAGGTGGTGGCAGATTGTGCGTTGCAGATAGCAGATGTATTCAGCGTATGGAAGGCAAGCGCAGAACATGGCGTTGCATTTTCCCTGACCATAGCACAATGCCTAAAATTAATATTCAGTGTATTGCATTTGATAAAAACGGCTATCTTCTTGTTGGTGCAAAGGAAGGTCTGTTTATTTACGATTACAGAAGCGGCTGGTACTCAAAAGAGCTTATCAGCGCCTTGCCTGAAGAGAGTGTGCTTTCAATTTGCGTTTGCGATGATGGCAGCTTCCTTTTAGGTACAGATGCAGGTGCAATAATTATCAGAAACGGTATGAAAAAATACCTTCCTGCTACAAGATATGCTTACGATACAGATGTTACAGGCGTTACATATTATAACGATTCTCTTTACACAGTATCAAAGGGTGGTATCAAGAGAATTTATGAGCAGGAAATGACCCTTGAAGATAAGGCTTGGCATTTGTTCCGTGAAACAGAAAAATACTTCCCACGTAAAGAGGGTTATGTTACATGGATAAGCAAATTTGACGGCACAGATACATCCCACATTACAGATAACGACGGCTTGTGGACTCAGTGTTATATTGGTGCTCTTGCAATGTGCTATTCTTTAACTAAAAACGAAGAAGCTCTCAAAGCTGCAAGACGCTCAATGAACGCTATGCTTTTCTTAACAAGAGCGCCTGAAATAAAAGGCTTTACCGCCCGTGCGGTACGCTATCCTGATGAAGCAAATTGGGGTAAGGGTATTGACAAAACAGGCGTAATCGGTCAGGAATGGCATCGTTCATCAGACGGCACATATGAATGGCTTGGTGAAACATCAAGTGATGAAATGACAGGCCACTATTTCGGCTTCTGCCTCTACTATGATCTGTGTGCTACTGAAGAGGAGAAGGCTGAGATAAGAGATGCAGTATGCGCTATAACAGACCATATTCTTGAAAACGACGGTTATCTTATTGATTGCGACGGTAAGCCGACTTCATGGGCATGCTGGAACGAAACTGCTCTCAATACAGACAGTATGTGGACTTGGGAAAAGGGCGTAAACTCTCTTGAAATGCTTAACTTCCTTAAGGTTTCATACCATATGTCAGGAGACGAAAAATATCAGAAGCGCTATGAAGAGCTTATCAAAGAGCATCATTTCCTTATAAATGCTGCTTTCCACAAGCGTGCTGACGGCCACACCTGCCATATTGATGACAACCTTGCAATGCTTAATGCAATGTGCATTTTAAGACTTGAAAAAGACCCTGCTATAAGACAATATCTTCTTATGGGCCTTGCTTCTCACTTCGATTACGAAAGAATTGAGGATAACCCATACTATGCATTTATTTACAGAGCTTTCACTCAGGCGCCTTGCGATATGGACTCATGTGTGAAGCATTTGCAGGATTACCCATACGATATTAAAAACTGTCGTATGATTAACAGTAAGCGTAAGGATTATGAAATGACAGATGAATCTGTTTATTGGATAGGTACACAGCAGCTTAAAAAGCCTTTCGGATGGGATGAAAGACCTTGGAATAAGCTTGGTATAAATCCGTTCGGAATAGATGGAGGAAACCCTGACAGAAGCGATAATGGTATGTCATATATCTTTATTTACTGGCTCGGAAGATTTTTGGGACTTATTGAATGATAAAAAGCCTCTCGCACTAGCGAGAGGCTTTTTGGTTTCCGATTGTCAGTTGTCAGATGCCATGTGCTTGGTGAACCCTATAGTATATATGCTTGCGCTAAAAGATTCTTAAAAATATCATTGTCATAACATATCCTAACCCTATGCAACAGGGGAAGGTGAGAATCCATGTGAGGGAAATATCTTTTATAACCGACGTGTTAAGATTTTTGTATTTTACGGCGGTGCCTGAGCCCATAATTGCAGTGGTTTTTGCGTGGGTGGTGGAAACAGGTAAGCCTGAAAGGGTACTTATAAGCAAGGCTATTGCGGCGGCAAGGTCTGCAGAAAAGCCCTGGTATTTTTCTAATTTAATCATATCCATACCAATACTTTTTATAATCTTTTTGCCACCGGTCAGAGTACCTAATGCCATAATTAAAGAACAGGCGAGAGTAAGAATATCAAAAATTCCTTTGTTTTCTTCCTGGACTGAAGTTGTAAGCATTAAAACGGCTATAAATTTCTGTCCGTCCTGAGCGCCATGCATAAAGCTCATAAAAAGAGATGCAAAAATTTGCGCACCCTTAAAAAACTTTTCTGCCTTTTGCCTTTTTATGTTTTTGAAAACAGATAAAACTAATCTGCAAATTAAAAATCCGCCTAAAAAGCCAAGACCGCAAGATGTGAAAAGACCGTAAATTGCTTTGACCCATTCGGTTGCGTTTATTCCAGAAAAGCCACCGTTTATTGCCAGTGCGCTACCTGAAAGCCCTGCAATAAGAGCGTGGCTTTCGCTTGTAGGTATGCCAAAATACCAAGCAAGCACCGCCCAAAGAACTATTGAAAAAAGCGCAGCCGCAAGGGCAACAGTTGCCCGTTGGCTATTTTCCCCGAAATCTACCATACCCATAATTGTATTACTTACGGCAGGGTTAAGCTTCATAATAACAATAACGCCAAGAAAATTAAAAATCGCAGATAAAAGCACCGCTTTTTTCAGGCTCAGGCACCGTGTTGTAATACAGGTTGCAATAGAGTTTGGTGCATCTGTAAGTCCGTTAACAAATATTACAGAAAATGTAAGAATAAGCGCGGTAAGAGTCAAAGGAGAAAAGGAAGCAAAAATAAAACCACCGCCTGAGAACATATTTCTTATAAATATATTCATTGACGGTGGTAGATATTATATTTATTTTTCTTCAAGAAACCTTTTCATAGCCTCGAATGATTCAGGGCTTATAACATGCTCTATTCTACAGGCGTCATCTGCCGCAATTTTTTCGCTGACGCCTAATGCAGTGAGCATTTTTGTTATAATTGTGTGGCGCTCGAAAATGCTTTGCGCCACAGCCTTTCCCTCTGGTGTAAGGGTAATGTAGCCATCCTTATCAACGGCTATAAGTTCTTTTTCTTTTAAAATACCAACGGCTCTGCTGACGCTTGGCTTGGAATAATTCATATATTCCGCAACATCAATAGAACGAACAGATGAGCCTTTTTCACATAAAACATATATACTTTCGAGATACATCTCGCCGGATTCATTTAACGGCATATCAATGCTCCTTGTGTTTTTCAATAAAAATAATTTAATTAATGATATCATAAACTGTGCAAAAAATCAATATTTTTAAAACGGATGGAAAACATTCCAAAATCTGTTGACAAAATTATAACAAACGACTATAATGCTTATAGTTAGCGAAGGCTAACTGTTTCTTGTAATTTGGAGTTAGCGTCGGCTAACTGTACGGAAGGTAGGTGGGAGCAATGAATTTACTGCAGGCAGAAGAAGGTCAGGAGTATACCATTAAGGATATTGAAACTGACGATGAAGAGTTAGACGATTTTTTGTTTTCTCTCGGTTGCTACAGCGGTGAGCCCATTACGGTTGTATCCCACATTAAAGGCGGTTGTATCGTGTCCATTAAAGACGGTAGATACAATATCGATAATCAATTAGCAGAAGCTATTATCGTTTAATTAAAATACGAAAGCAGTCTGCTGATTGTTTTTTTTGTAATTGAGTTAGCAACGGCTAACCGAGGGACGTTAACAATAATTTTTGATATATAAAAACAAAGGAGGATTTCTGATGAGAATTGCATTAACAGGTAACCCAAACTCAGGTAAGACCACTATGTATAATGCTCTTACGGGCAGAAACGAAAAGGTAGGTAACTGGGCAGGAGTTACTGTAGATAAAAAAGAGCACCCTATCAAAAAGACGTACTACGATGGCGGTGAGCAGCTTGTTGCTGTAGATCTTCCCGGTGCATATTCAATGTCTCCCTTCACAAGTGAAGAGAGTATCACAAGCTCATATGTTAAGCAGGAAAATCCTGACGTTATCATAAATATTGTTGATGCTACAAACTTATCAAGAAGCCTTTTCTTTACAACTCAGCTTCTTGAATTAGGTGTTCCTGTTGTTATAGCTCTCAATAAAAATGATATTAATGAAAAAAAGGAAACAAAGATTGATGCAGTTTCTTTATCAAAAATGCTTAATTGTCCTGTTGTGAAAACATCCTCTATTTCTGCAGAGGGCTTAAAGGCTGTTGTTGAGGAGGCGGTTGCGCAGGTTGGCAAAGCTCAAAAGGCACCCTACACTCAGAACGATGTGGACTTAACAAACAAACAAGCAGTTAAGGAAGCAGACCGCAGACGTTTTGAGTTTGTTAACGAAATTGTGAAATCCGTGGAAACAAGAAAAATCCTTACTAAGGATAAGAATTTCGGCGATAAAATCGATGCTGTTCTTACAAATAAGTGGCTTGGTATTCCGATTTTTGCAGTTGTTATGTTCCTTGTGTTTTATATATCACAGTCAACACTTGGCACATGGATAGCAGAAGGTTACGAGTTTTCAAGTGGTACCACAATACCCGGTCTTGTTACTCTTCTTGAAGTTTTTCAGGGTTGGGTAGGCGGACTCCTTGAAAATGCAAACCCACTCCTTCAGGCACTTCTTGTTGATGGTGTTATCGGTGGTGTGATTGCAGTTATAGGTTTCCTTCCTCTTGTTATGGTAATGTATTTCCTTATTGCCATACTTGAGGATTGTGGCTATATGTCCCGAGTTGCAGTTGTTCTTGACCCTATATTCAAAAAGGTTGGTCTTTCAGGTAAATCAGTTATTCCGTTTGTTATTACAGTAGGTTGTGCAGTTCCCGGTATTATGGCAAGCCGTACAATCCGTAACGAGCGCGAAAGAAGAGCAACCGCAATGCTTGCACCATTTATGCCTTGCGGTGCAAAAATTCCCGTTATTTCTTTGTTTGCAGGTGCATTTTTTGATAATGCAGGGTGGGTAAGTACCCTTATGTACCTTTCAGGTATAGTGCTTATTTTCTTTGGCGCACTCCTTGTAAACAAGATTACAGGCAATAGTGCAAAAAAGTCTTTCTTCATTATAGAGCTTCCTGAATACAAGATGCCATCATTTAAGGGCGCTTTCAAATCAATGTGTAGTCGTGGTTGGGCATACATAGTAAAAGCTGCAACAATTATCCTTCTTTGCAATACTGCAGTTCAGATTATGCAGAGCTTTGATTTAAGCTTCAGCGTTGCCCAAAGTGCAGACACCTCTATCCTTGCTGCAATTGCAAGACCGTTTGCATACGTTCTTTTCCCTATAGTTGGTGTGCTTAGCTGGCAGCTTGCAGCTGCTACAGTAACAGGCTTCATAGCAAAAGAAAACGTTGTTGGAACATTGGCTGTTTGCTTTGTAGGTCTTGAAAATCTTATTGATACAGAAGAATTAGCTATGCTTGAGGGCGCAGGCACAGAGGTTGCAGGTGTAATGGCTATTACAAAAATTGCGGCTCTTGCATTCCTTATGTTTAACCTTTATTCACCACCATGCTTTGCAGCAATCGGTGCTATGAATGCGGAAATGAAGAGCAAAAAGTGGCTCTGGGGCGGTATCGGTCTACAGCTTGGTGTTGGTTATACTGTAGCATATCTTGTATATACAATCGGTACACTTATTGTTGCTCCCGAAAGCCTTCACTTAGGTGGTGCGATTGGCGGTCTTGTTGCTGTAATTGCAATGGTTGTGTTTGTGAGTGTTCTTATAAGCAGAGCAAATAAACGAGTTAAAGCGGAGCAGGCTCTTAAGGCTCAAAGAAGAAAAGAGCGTGCCTTAAAGAAATAAAGTATGGAAAATCTTGTAATAATCTTAATAGTTACAGTTATTGTTGGAGCAATACTTATATATCTTCATAAAGCAAAAAAACGTGGAGAAAAATGTATTGGTTGCCCTTACGCCAAACAATGTGGCGGTAAATGTGGCGATGCACAAAATAATAAATAAAATAAATCCGTGATTACGAATAAAGTAATCACGGATTTTTATTGTTTTACGGCTGGAATGGAATTGGTCTGTCCTGACTTTCGGATTCAACTGTAATGAAATTGTTATGCTCATAGAGGAAGCAATGCATTCTTATGTTTTTTCCGAAATCATCCATCGGTACAAAAAGCTGACCCTGATTGAGTCTCAGGCAAGGCTTAGACATTTCGTAGGAACCGCTGTTTGTAATAACTGTGGTGGAGTTTTCTGTGAATTCGGCTGTTCTGCCGTAAATTGCTACTTTAATCTTGCCCGGTGTTCTTTCTACATCACCGCCAACGAAATTAATAAGCTGACCTATTGCAATATAGTAGGTGCCGTCAACATTCTGTGGCATAGTAGCTTCTGAGCAAAGACCTAAATCATAACCCTTGAATTTAATACGTGTTCTGTCATAAACAGGTGCGTTGTCAAAGGGGAAGATGGTGTCGTTTTTCTTATCTATAACGCAATAGTCAATTGTTCTGCCGTCTTCAACATATCCTGTAAGAGTACATTTTTCGCCATCGATATCAACAATAGAGAACATAGAAAGCTGTTCCTCGTGGCAATATGTTTTCGCATTCCATACCTTTGGCACAACTCTGCAGCCAGGTGGGTTTCTGTGGCTTGAGCCTAAGTTATAGTGTACTGTGCCCTGAGAAGGTTTATCGTAAAGGCCTTCTTTTCTTCTTGGGTATGAACGGGCAAAAGAGTGTTCATGGCCTGAAAGAACAATATCGTATTTATCCATACCATCGCGCATAGCAGGGTATGTATCCTCACATTCCATATCAGGGCTTGAGTAGCAAACAGGGAAGTGGTGCACTGCAAATTTCCAGGTTTTGTTTGAATTGTCTGCCTGCTCAATAAGCCATTCGTTCATTTCCTCATATCCGCTTGTGCCTGTAATGCAGAAATGAGCGTTACCATAATCAAAAGCATGGTTTGCAATAGGTCTGTCAGCAGGACCATTATGCTCATATGAGCCCCAAAGCTGATGAGTGAAATACTCGGCATATTCAGAATAATATTTATCTTCTTTGGTGAAATAACTACTGAAGCCCATATCGTCGTGGTTACCCATACAGAACATTATAGGTGTTTCTTCGATAATGCCTTTAAGACCTTCAAAAAGACCTGTCCACTGAATGTCTGTCTGACCGCAGTTTGTATTGTCGCCTGCGGTAAGAATGAATTTACATTCAGGGTGGTCTGCAAGAATTTTCTTAACAACCTCGTTTAATACTGAGTAGTCTGCAGGTGGCTCTGCATCGCCTGCCTGAACATCGGAAAGGCAAAGGAAAGAGAATTTTTCGCAATTCTCAGGAGCAGTTGTAAAGTTAAATATATCACTTCTTTTTTCGTCGCTTCCGCAGTTGTACTCGTATGTTGTATCTGCTTTGAGCTCCTTTATATCAGCAAAGAAAAAGTTGCTTTCGTCCATATCGGTAGTAAATGTGATATGGTCTGCTTCTGCCTTCTGCCATTTGTCAGAACCTTTTTCTCTGTAAAGAGCGTAGCCTTGGGTTACGGTTGTATCTGTTCTCCAACGAACTGTCATTGAATGGGCAGCATCACCCTTGATGGAGAGCATGATCTGGTCTGGAGCGGAGGAAGAACCTCGTATATTTTTCCATTCTTCTTTTGTTATCACAAAAACGCCTTCTTTCAAAATGCATATGCATATATTGTAATAACTTTTTATTAAAATTGCAATCATTTACCAAATAAAAAATCCTTATGACTAAAGTAGTCATAAGGAAAAAGCTTATTCCACCGTTGGAAGATGGCTTAAGTTATCATTGTCCGTTTCGTTGGGGATAGATTTTAAATATACAGTATCACCTTTGTGCGCAATACCCACACCTCGGATTTTGCCTTGCTTTGCCATGTTTATGCCTTCCTCTTTTGAAATTATGCGGTTATCGGAAAGCTGATATCCTGTAATTTCGTTGCCGTCTTTTACAAGTCCTGTAATCTTTTTTGCATCGGAATCAGGATTGGGGATTTCATCAAGTGTATTTTTAATGTTTGTGTTCATTGTATCACTCCTTTAAAATATTTTTTCATAAAATAAAGAAAAAATACAAAAAACATATTTATTGACTGTGGAAAAGAAGCGTAATATAATGAAACTGTTGGAGGCGATGGTATGAAGAAAAATATGTTGAATATTTCTCTTGGAAAGAAATTTGTTGCTGTTGTTTTAGGTGCGCTTCTTGTTGGCTTTATGTGGCATGTAAGAGGTCAGCACGGCTTTGGAGCAAAATGGGGTATGTACTCGGTTGCATTTGCGCTTATGCTTTTTGTATATGCTCTTTACGGAAAACGGCAGAAAATGAATTATGAAATGATTCCTCTTGCCGCCGCATTTGCTGCAATTACTGCAGGCGGATGGGGTACACTTAATTCTCAGATTGGCGGCGTGCTTTCAAGCAATGCTTATTTCCCCGGAGAAGAGGTTTACAGATACACTGAAATAAGCTCTGCAAGCGGTTGGGCAATTATGGTGCTTTTGGGCTTTGGGTGGCTTCCGCTTTTCAGTATTGTTCTTGGCTCTCTTTTCTCAAAGAAAAAATACGAATTTAAAGACTACGTGATTTTTGTAGGCGTTTATTATGTTGCAATGCTTTTATGTAACCTTACAATATCACATCTCATTTTAGATTTTATAAATCCTCAGGCGGTTGAGTGTTGTCAAGAAGGACTGAAGGCAATGGGTGAGGATATTTCACCTATGAAAGCCTTTATAGTAAACCTTGGCTCTGCGGCGTGGGCGAAGCCTATACCATATTGCAGAAACTATTTCCAAAGTATAAAGGTTATCTCAAGTGCAATAGGAGCTCTCATATCATCTGTTGCAGTCGGGGTTGTGCTTAGGGATAAATTCAACGCAGTTTTTTCAACCCTTTCAAACCTTGCCTGCGGTATTGGAATATCTGTTCCCTCGCTTCTTCTTGCAATCAGTAAAGAAGAACGCACCGTGTTTACTGATATAGAATTACCTCAGTTCATATCGTACAATGCGTGGGAGCTTTGGGAGTATTTTACAGGCTTTATTTTCGGCTTAATTTTAATGGTTGTTATAGTATGCCTTCCTAAAAAATATACTGATTCCGAAGAAAGCTTTGAATATGAATCACTGATTAAAAATGAAAAATTCAGGGTTTTCTATAATGAGATTTTTACAATGCTTTTCTCATTTGGCGTAATTCTTTCTAGAGCAATAGGCTTCAGACTGCCAAGAGCATTTATTGAGGATGATGCAGTAGAATTAGTTATAACTATTGTTTTAAGCGTTATAGTGTACTTTGCTTTTGTAAGAAAAGTAATAAGAAAAAATATGAAAGAGAAAAAACTCCCTGCACCTTTCGATTTGAGTGCTCAGGAGTTTTCGAAAAAAGCATTGCCTATATTCGTAGGTGTGTGTGCCCTTACATATTTCTTTATGGGTGGCCAGTGTAGTCAGAATATTCTTGCGGTAGATTATGCTACACTTTTTTCACAAGGCGGGTTCTACCAGCTTTGGAGCGCAGGCTATCTTACAGATATTGCACTTATGCTTCCTACATTTGTATTGATATTGGCGCTTGTAAATGTTCTTACTAAGAATAAGGTGAAGTAATAATGTTAATCCGTCAGAGTATGAACTCTGACGGATTAATTATTTTTGCAAACAGATCATTCCTGCAACAGGCACTCGGATTTCCTGCAGAGGGTTTTCAATTGTGCCATTGGCCATTTCTTCACCCATACAGTTTAAAACTTTATATGAGTAGTTTTCTGCGTTTTTAATAATTAGATGTTTTTTTGCTGTGGCGTTTACTGCTACGTCAATTTCTGTTTTTACAGAAATTACAGAATCATTGTATGCGGTGAAAACTGCTTTGTTTTCAAAGGTTGAGCATACGAGGCTATATTCACTTTCGGGGTTAGTTGCAGTAAGTTTACCATCAAGAAGTACTTCGCGCCATTCTTTCCAGAAATCAATGTAGAATTTAAGCATTTTATAGTGGTCTTCAGGAAGCTTATCTACCCTGACAGAAACCTGAGGAACAGTATAGAGTATGCTTGTAAACTGGAGAGCCGCATTTTCAACGGAATCCTCCATATTCCACATAATCATATCGGAATGTACTGCGGTTTTACCCGAGGTAAGTCTTAAATTGACTGCATTAAAGCGATTTTTCAAAATATCGCAAGGGCAATCTCCGACGCGGAGCATATTGCCGTATTTCCTTATGGAAGGGCCAACATATGATTGACGGAATTCAATAAGAATATCAGGATTTATAGAGGTTAATTTTTCTTTAACCTCAGTCATAAGCGCATGAATTGCATCTTCAAGTGCTTGGTAATCTCTTCTTTCATCAAATTCCAGCGCCTTGCCCTTTAAAACAAAGGAATCTATAAAATCAAGCTTAAGTCCGTCTAACTGCCACTCTTCAACGGCTTTTACATAAACAGAGCAAAGGTAATCGCGCACCTTTTTATAGCGTGGGTCAAGGGCAAAAAATGTTTTTTCGTCTCCGCAACCATCTAAAAGCATGGTTTTGAACTCTTCATATTTATCACAGTAAATGCCCATGAACGGAACGGAGTACCAAAGCATAACATTCATACCGATTTTATGAATGTTTTCCACAAGGATTTTCATATCACCCATTTTTTTAGGTGCTACAAGCCAGTCTCCGCAATAGGCGTAACCACGATTGTTATCATCTGTCTGCCAGCCGTCGTCGATAATAACTGTATTCATACCTATTTCCTTTGACGCAGTACATTCTTTAAGAATTTCTTCTACAGATAAATTCTGGTGGAAGCTGTACCACAAAGAGTCCATAGGAAGCCTTGCGCTATCAGGCACATAAGCGCTTTTATATCCGCAACCGTTTTCCCACCAGTCGCTTACGTCATATATACTGTCGTAAAACGGAATATCCCTCATATCAAGGCGAAGAATTGCAGAATAATTCTTTGTTGGAGAGGTTGGCAAGGTGAAGAATGAAACATCGCATTCTATTGTTGCGTCTTCCTCACGGATACCAGTTGCAATTTCAATAGGTGTATCAACATCAGAAACAGAAATATTCAATTTATTACTGCCGTCTCTTGAAATAATCTGATGGATAGGCATCCAGGAAGCAAGACGTGATTTTATTGTTTTTTTGCCCCAGTCAAAGTAAAGACCGTGAATATCCATCATAGATGGATTCCATGTAAAAGCGCAGTCCTTGGCGCTGAAATACCATCGCAAAGTGAATTTTTCGGGGATTGCTTCCTCAGGAAGTGAAAAATCAATACTTACCTCAAGGATATCACCCATAATGATTTTATCTAAAGTTATTTCGGCACCTTTGTTGCCGCCAATAATCTGAAAATCCATAAATGTAAAGCTCCTTTATGTTATGATTTTATTTTATCATATAAAAGAATAAAAGCAATATAAAGATTTGTTGAATTAGCAGGAGATTTGTTTTATAATAAAATAAATATCTATATATTATGGGTGAAAATATGCAAACAAAAACAACATTATCATCAAAATACATATATGAATTCTATAAGGAGCTTGAAGAGTGTGGCGTAGAAAACCACGGTTTTATGGTAATAAAGGACGGGGAAGCTCTTTTTGAGGAATATTCGTATCCTTATTCCGCAGATATGCCTCACACCTTGTTTTCGGTTACAAAGTCTATTGTTTCTACTGCGGCGGGCTTTGCTATAGATGAGGGACTTTTAAGCCTTGATAGTAAAATTGCAGATATTTTCCCTGAATATGAAAAATGCGAAAGTAACCAATGGGATGAGCTTACTCTCCGTTCTGTTTTAACTATGCAAAGCAATAAGGAGTTTACCTTTTTGCAAGATATGACAGGTAACTATGTTGAAATGTTTATGAAGGCACCATTCAGAAAGGAAAAAGGCTTTCTTTACAGCAATAACGATGCCCACATGGTTGCTGCCGCTGTGCAAAAAGTGTCGGGAATGAATCTTGTAGATTACCTTATGCCACGCCTTTTTGAGCCTCTTGGCATTGACAGACCTTTCTGGGAAACCAACGAAATTGGTGAATGTATAGGCGGAACTGGTTGCTATTTAAAGCTTCGCGATTTAATGAAGATTATGCTTTGCTATCTGCAGAGTGGTAAATATAATGGTCAGCAGATTATACCTGAATTCTGGACAGAGCAAGCAACAAAAATTCAGGTTGAATTCAGGAATAATGAGGGCTACGGCTACCTTTTCTGGATAAACGGAGATATCTGTAGCATGACGGGTATGTTCAGCCAGATAATTGCATTTTCGAGAAAGCAGAATGCGGTTATAGGAAGTATGAACTGCGGTATAGACGAAACTGCCCACACTCAGATTCTTCAAAAAACATTTATGAAAATGTTTAATGCTACTCCTGACGAAAAATATGATTTATTACTGAAGGAGTATCTTCAAAACAGGGGAGAAAAGGTAAGAAAATGTGAGGCTTTGCCTGAGATACCTGAGGGTAAGAAGTTTTATATTTCTTCATTCTCAGATATAGTTGCAAGGTCTATTTTCCCTCAGAGCGTTATTCCTCGTACGCTTACTTGTAGCTTTGCGAAAAGACCTAAACAGAATCTTAATGAAGTTTCTTTTAAGGTTGATGGTTCTGTTCTTCAAATCAAATGGAAAGAGGAAGAGGACAATATAACAATAAAATGCGGACTTGATGGTGAGCCACGCGTTTCTGAATGTGAAATTAAGGGTTATCCTTATAAAATATGGGCATATGCCTATAACGAGGATGATAAATTAAAGGTTGTTATAAGACCATTAAACACATTATCAACCCAATATTTAACCTGTGAATTCAAAAACAACTCAGTAAAAATGCAGTTTAAAAATGCACCTGATTTTGTTGAATTTATCGTTAAAAATGCAATTTCGCCTGACTTTATTAAAAATAATAAATTTATAAAATCAGTAGTTGAATTTTTTATTGGTGGAGCTATAAAGTTTCTTGAAAGACCAATGACATTTAAACCCCAAAAATAAAAATGGAGCGAAAAATATGAAAGATAAGTTTTCAATGATATTATCTATGGCTATTTTTGGAACAATAGGAATATTCGTTGAGCTTATTGCTCTCCCATCGGGGCTTATTGCTTCTTTTCGCGGTATCGTAGGAGCTGTAGTTATTTTACTCGTTATGCTTATAAGCGGTCGCAAGCCTGATTTTTCTGCAATCAAAAGCAAATGGTGGCTTTTAGTTCTTTCAGGCGCGGCAATAGGCTTTAACTGGATTTTACTGTTTGAAGCCTACCGCCACACAGGTATACCTGTTGCAACAGTTTGCTATTATATGGCTCCACTTTTTGTTACTGCGCTCTCACCCTTTGTTTTAAAAGAAAAACTGAGTCCAAAGCAGATTGTGTGCATTTTCCTTGCGTTGCTTGGTATTGTTGCGGTGTCAGGCGTATTGCAAGGCGGTGCGACAAAGCTTACAGGTGTTGCTCTCGGTCTTGGTGCGGCAGCACTTTATGCATCAATTATTTTAATGAATAAATTTATGGGTAGTGTGCCTGCATACGAAAAAACAGCCATACAGTTAGGCAGCGCAGGTCTCGTTGTGCTTCCATATGCGCTGCTTACAAGTGGTCAGGTTACAATTAACCTGAAATCTTTATTGCTTTTAGTTGTTGTGGGAATTGTTCACACAGGCTTTGCCTACCTTTTATATTTTGAAGCAGTTAAAAATCTTAAAGGTCAGGCTGTTGCGATTCTCAGCTACATTGACCCTGCTGCTGCAATTATATTGTCTTCCATTATATTTATGCAGATGCCAAAGGGCTACGAGCTTATAGGCACTGTGCTTATAATGTGCGCCGCATTCTTCAGCGAAATAAACTTTGGTAAAAAGAGGATAGCACAATGAAAGAAATCAAAGATCTTCACAAAGAAATTTTAAATAAGCTTGATAGCTATCTTCATAAAAACGATTATGTTAAGGCGGAAGAATATCTTTTAGCTTGCCTTCAGGATGCTGTCGAAAGCGATGATTTTCAAACAGAAATTCTCTTGAGAAACGAGCTCATGGGGCTTTACCGTAAGGTAGGGAAACGTGATGAAGCTCTTTCAACTGTAGAGGCAGTTTTGAATAAAATTCGCGAAAAAGGTGTAGGAAAACAAGTAGGCTCTGCTACCACTTATCTCAATTCAGCAACTGTTTATAAAGCTTTTGGTATGGCGGAAAAATCTATTCTGCTATTTGAAACCGCTAAGGATATATATGAAAAATCTTTGAAACCGGATGATGAGCGTTTGGGTGGTCTTTATAATAATATGGCGCTTACGCTCGTTGATTTAAAAAGATTCAGCGAAGCGAAAATCCTCAACGAAAAGGCTATAGAAGTAATGAAAAACAAGCCTTTGGAGATTGCCATAACATATCTTAATATGGCAAATGCCGTAGAAATGGAGCAGGGGATTTTAGAAGCCCACAACGAAATTGAGATGTATCTTAAAAAAGCTAAAACGCTGCTTGAAGAGTACGAAAACAGAGATGGCTACTACGCCTTTGTTTGCGAAAAGTGTGCTTCTGTATTCGGCTATTTTGGTGATTTTTTATACGATGAGGAATTAAGAAACAGAGCAAGGAGTATTTATGAAAGGTCTTGAGCTTTCCCAGAAGTTTTATCTTGAATATGGAGCACCAATGCTCCAGAAAGATTTTCCCGAGCTTTGCGGTATTGTTGCCGTAGGCTTATGCGGAAGCGGTTCAGAATGCTTTGGTTATGATGATGACATTTCTAAGGACCACGATTTTGAGCCCGGGTTTTGTGTTTTTGTACCTGATGAAGATATAGTTGACGAAAAAACTTTTTTTCTTCTTGAAAAAGCGTATGCAACCCTTCCAAAAAGCTTTATGGGATACAAGAGAAGCACAGTTGGTGCGGTAGGTGGAAACAGGCACGGAATTATAAGGGCAAGCCATTTCTTTTTAGAGAAAACAGGTACACCTGACGGAGCTCTTAGCCTTAAAGAATGGTTTTTTGTTCCTGAGCAAGCTCTTGCGGAAGCCACCAACGGCAAAATCTTCAGGGATGATTTAGGAGATTTTTCAGATTCTCGCAAGCGACTTTCCTATTTCCCTGAAGATGTAAGGCTTAAAAAATTGGCGGGTAATCTTCTTTTGATGGGTCAGGCGGGTCAGTATAACTATAGCCGTTGCCTTGAAAGAAACGAAGCTGCCGCCGCTCAACTTAGCGTGGTTGAGTTTGTCAAAAGTGCAATTAACGTGATTTTCCTTCTCAATAAAAAGTATCAGCCATATTATAAATGGAGCTTTAAAGCATTGAGAGAGTTGGATAATCTTTCTGACTTGCACTATAATCTTGAATATCTTATTTCAAGTGGTAACGGTGCCGAAGAGCAGGAGAAGAAAAAAATAATAATTGAAAATATCTGCGATGAAATTTTTGCAGAATTAATAGTACAAGGAATAACAAGGTATTCAGGTTCAGAGGCGGAAGGCCACGCCTACGCTGTGAACAATGAAATAAAAGATAATGAAATAAGAAATCTGAATATTTTATATGGGGTGTAAAATATGAGAAAGAATTTTGGAGCATTAAGTGATATATATCCGATGCCTGTTTTTATTGTGGCGGCGTACGACGAAAACGGCCAGCCTAATTGTATGAACGCGGCATGGGGTGGTATATACGAGAAAAATCAGATTATGGTATGCCTTTCTCACGGCCATAAAACAACAAAAAACATAAAGATTAGTAAAGCGTTTACAGTAAGTATCGCAGATGCAAAGCATGTTGTTGAAGCAGATTATGTTGGTGTGGAGTCAGGCAATAACGAACCTGACAAAATGAAAAAAGCGGGCTTCACAACTGTGAAATCCGATTTTGTAAATGCACCTGTTATAAATGAATTACCTATGACTGTTGAATGTGAGTTATTAAAATTTAATGAAGACGGCATCTGCATAGGTAATATTATAAACATAAGCGCAGATGAGTCTGTTTTAGGTGAAGATGGTCTTATTGACCCTGAAAAACTTGAAGCAATTACCTTTGACCCATACCATAATGCTTATTTAAAGCTTGGTGAAAAGGTAGGTAACGCTTTTTCAGATGGGAAGAGGTTGAAATAAATGGAGCTTTCAGCATTATTCAAAAGCGTTCTTGAACAGGATATGGCTCCTGTGGTTATTTGTGATTTGGAGCATACTGTTGTTTATATGAATCCGTCTGCAATTTCCCGCTACCATATTGACTTGACAGGTAAAAGCATAAAAAAATGCCACAACACTCAATCTAATGATAAAATAGATGAGGTTGTGGCGTGGTTTAGTAAAAACAGGGAAAACAACATTGTTTTTACATCACGTAATGATGAGGAAAACAAGGATGTTTATATGGTTGCTCTGCGAAATGATAGCGGTGAATTAATCGGCTACTATGAAAAGCACGAGTACCGCAACAATGAAAAAACAGAGTTATATGAGATGAAATAAATTAAAATTTATCCACATCTTCAACATTAAGGGTAAAAACAATTGCGCCGCCAACAGGCACTTCGCTTTCAAAGTCATCCTCGCGAAGACCTGTTCCGAAGCCTGAGGTAGTAGATGTAACTGTGGTTCTCTTGCGAGATTTTTCTTTTATAATTTCCTTTGCCTTGGCAACAGTTTCGTCCTCTGCACCAATAAGGAATGTGGTGTTACCTACCATAAGGAAGCCGCCTGTAGTTGAAAGCTTTGTTACTGTAAAGCCCTCACGTGTAAGTGATGAAGATACTACTGCACTATCATCGTTATTAACTATAGCAATTAAAAGTTTCATTATAATTATCCTTTCAAATATCAGAGTTTAGGAAGTATCATTTTCTTACTCTTATTATCAAGAGCGTTAACGTCGGGTATTTCATAACGGTTGTCATTGGCATCCTTTATGAGTACCCTTCCGTCATATAAGGGCTTTATTGCAGTAAGGTGGTTGCGGATTTCAAAGGTGCATGTTCCTTTGTCTGTTTCTGCAGTCCACATCCAGATTTTAAATCTTTCGCTCATTTCAATAAACCTTGTAATGCGTGGAATCATATAATATTCTGTAAGGCAGTTTTCAACAACCTTTTTTGATTCAGGCATAAGGTCATCTATATTTCTGATTACTGCAATTTCGTTACCCTCTGAATCTATAAGGGCAATGTATTTGTTAAGACCTGTTATAGGAAACATTCTGTGGAGTTCAAGCTCAGTGAATTTTTCACCCGTATAAAACTCGGCATCCACAAAGATTTTATCATTTTCCGTAATACGGATTTCGGGACCTTCAATATATCTGGGCATTTAATTCACCTCACTCAAAGTTTTCTTCAGCTTTACGTTTCTGAAGTTGTTCACCCATAGACTGAATTTCTACCAGCTTGTAGTACTTGCCCTTCATTTTAAGAAGCTCTTCAGGTGTACCACACTCAATGATTTCGCCCTTATCTACAACAACAATTTTGTTTGCTTTGCGAAGAGTTGAAAGTCGGTGAGCAATCATAAGTGTAGTTCTGCCACTTATAAGGCGTTCAATTGCGCCTTGAATAAGGTGCTCTGTTTCAGAGTCAACTGCAGCAGTTGCTTCGTCAAAAATAAGTATACTTGGGTTTTTAAGAACGGCTCTTGCAATTGAAACTCTCTGGCGTTCACCGCCTGAAAGACCTACGCCGCGTTCACCAAGCATTGTATCATATGCATCAGGAAGCTTTGATATAAAGCCATGAGCATTAGCAACCTCTGCGGCGTGGATAACCTGTTCAACGTGAACGTTACCGCTTCCGAAGGCAATGTTGTTGAAAATAGTATCGCGGAACATAAGAGGCTCCTGTTGAACATAGCCTATTGAGTCGCGGTAATATTTCATATCTACATTTTTAATATTTACGCCATCAATGAAAATTTCACCATCATAATCATCATAGTATCTCATAAGAAGGTTTATGAGGGTGGATTTACCTGAACCTGTTGTACCAACGATACCAACAATATCGCCAGGCTCGATAGTAAGATTTATATTTGAAAGAACTTTTTTAGAGCGGTCAAAAGCAAAGTTTACATTTTTGAATTCAATTCTGCCTTCCATACGCTCTAGCTTATTGCCTTCGCCGAAATTATGTTCAGGCTCTGCATCTACAATATCAAGAATCTTTTCTGCAGAAGCAAGGGTGTTTTGATAAGAGTCGCTCATATTGGCAAAGAAGTTTATAGGTGTATAGAACATACTTGCATATGAAACGAAGGAAACGAGAAGACCTAAAGATATTTCATCGCTTCCGCTTATAACAAGCTGACCGCCTAAGAACCATACAACAATTGAGCCGCAAGTTACAAGGAAGGTTATAAGAGATGGGAAAACAGCGGCAGGAATTGCAACCTTTTTATCTTCCTTATACCATTCGTCGCAATAGCGGGCGAATTTTTTAATTGTCTGAGCTTCGTTTGTAAATGCCTTAATAACTCTTACACCGGGTATAGAGTTTGCAAGAACAGTTGAAATAGATGCGCTTCTTCTCCAAAGGCGCATATATTTGGGGCCAATAATTTTACCGAAAAGCCTGCCGGCTATTACCACAACGGGTACCGGGATAAGAGAGAAAAGAGCAAGCTTCGGGCTCATACCAAACATTATTATAACAAGCCCTACAAGGGTAAAGGCTTGCACAACTGCTTCCTGAGTAATTTTCATAATGAAGGTCTGTATAACGCCTGCGTCTGAATTTACTCGGTTAATAACGGAGCCTGTAGAGATTTTGTCGTAAAAGCTTAAAGGAAGATATTGGGCTTTCTGGTAAATATCCTTTTTAAGGTTAAGAGTTATTCTGTCGCCTGCAAGCCTGAGCCAATATGAACGGAAGCCGTTCATTACATATTGCAATATGTATATTCCCAAAAGCGCTATAAGAACAGTTATTAACATAGCTGAATCCTTTGAAGGAATAACATCGTCAACCATAATTTTTGTTATGTATGGTGGAGCAAGAGAAAGGGCAGTTGCAGCAATGGAAAGAAGCATACAAATAACAAGGGATTTCTTTTCAGGAATCACATATTTTGAGAATTTAGCAATTAACTTTCCTTTGCTTGAGCAGTTAATGCACTCTGCTTCAGGATTAGGAAGCTTTCTTCCGCATTTAGGGCAGAAGCACCTTTGCTTGTGGTAAACAGATTTTACTGTTTCGGCTTCCTCTGTATAGCTTGCGCCATCATTTATAGCGTTTATAAAAACTGCAGTTGCATCTGCAACCTCTGCGGCAGCGTAAGAAAATCTGAGAAGTATTTTCTTTTTGCCGGTTTTCAGTGTTGCTCTGAAAACGGCATTACCATAAAGGCGCTTGACCTCTGCTTTTTCAATCTCTGAATAGCTGAGAGAAATAAAGCCGTCGTCATAGCACTCATCGAAAGCCCAAAGACGTTCTTTTGTAAACACCATCAGCGATTCTGAATAACGACCTTTAAGATTAAGGTCGCCAACAACAGCAAATAGAATATCTTCTTCTTTTACATTATCAGCTAATGGCTTTGCAAACCGAGAGGGGAATGGTTTGTTTGTTATTATTTTCAAGCTTAAATACCCCCTTTAAAGGTGTGAATAGAAAAGAGTATCCCAATAGAAATTCAAGATAATTTCTTCCATTCAACATTATAACAAAGCTCTTAAAAAAGTAAATATGGTTTTTCCCTTTTTTACAAAAAAATATAGTGCACGCCCAAAGTTTTTGGTGAAAAAGTTGACTAATAATCTTCGATAATGTATTATAAGAATATGATTCATTAATTATTTCGGTCAGGAAGTGAGAGAATGGCAAATTGCCCCAAATGCGGTGAGCATCTTAAAATGACAGATTGGAAGCAACATTGTCCCCACTGTAAATGCAATGTTGTTATTTATGATATTCAGGAACGACTGATGAAAGATGCAGACAAGGCAGAAGTTCAGCATTATTATTTCCAAAAGAAAGTAGATAGAATGAAGGCGTCATTTGTTGGCTCAAAGCTTGCAGTTGTGCGCATTTTCACAAGCCTTATTCCTTTAGTGGCAATTGTTGTGCCATGGCTTAAAGGTGAGTTCAAAGCGCCTTTTGTTGAGTTTGATGGCTTTCTGAGCTTGTTTTCTATTATGGATATGCTTGATAGCTTCGATACAGATGGTATTTTAGCTCTTCTCAGTAGTAGTGATGGCAAGGGGGCACTCCTTTGCTTAGCGGCGGCAATGGTTCTGGTTGCTTTATCTGCTGTGCTTTTATTGGTACGCTTCGGTTGTCTTACTATGGCGTGCTCGGAACGTGCTAAAGCGAGAAGCTATGCATTTGATATTAGTATGCTGGTGCTTTGTGCAATATCTGCGGTGCTTTTGATGTGTGTGCCGAAGAATCCGTATTTTAATATTGATTTCATTATTGCACCTTTTGTATATTTCTTGCTCCTGGGTGTTAATTTCGGTGTGGATATTGCCATTTATAAAAAAGGTATAAAAGTTAAGCACGACCCATGCTTTGTGGGTGGTATACCAATTGAAGAATATTTTAAAATGGTTGAGGATGGTGTTCCTCACAACGAAATCCGTCAGGAAATGTACAGAAGACTTACCGAGATTCAACTTCAAAAGGAAGCTGAACTGAATAAGGAGGTGGCGCAGAAATGAGTGAAGAGTTTAATAGTAGCACAGAGGTTGCTACACGTGAATATGTGCTTGAAACAGATATTCCTGCATATATGAACAGGCGCTTTTGCTCCACAAAGGAGCGAGTAGCATACATATTAAAGGTTGCCACCGCTGAGCTTACGTTGGGTAAATATGACAGCACATCAGAATTGTTCTTATATAAAATTTTTGGTCTTAATGCTGAGGCTCATGGTAATGCGGCGGTTACATTGGGTATTTATGACCTTATAAATGACCCTCTCTCTGCGGTTATTATTGATAAAATGCGTACCCGCTGGGGAAAATTCAAGCCATTTCAATATTTGGCGCTTATTCCCAGTATTCTTGTGGGTTTTATTACCTGTATAATGCCGATTATCGCAGATTCCTATAATTTAGACGCTGTTCAACGACTGATTTTTTATATGATACTTTCATATATCAGCGAAACTGTAGGTGCATTTTTCGGTGGTGGCGGATATATAGACAATGTGTTTACGCCCAACCCCAATGAAAGAACTGCTTTGCTTGTATCCTCGCGTTTTGCCAGTGATTTGTTCAGGCGTTTTCCAGAGCAGATTGCAGGTGTTTTATTTGACCTTGTAGCAAATGGCAAAATAAAACTGAATCTTACCAGAGTTTTTTCATCCATGAAGTTGTTCTGGTGGGTGATTGCTACAGTTCCTGCGATTATATGGGTATTTGTCAGCAAGGAGCGTGTGCCACAGTCCGAGAAACCGCCAAAGATTATGAAGGGTATGTTCTCTGTTTTCAAAAATAAGCCATTGCTTATTTACACCTTGTCAGGTTTTGTGGATGGTATAAATGTGGGTACATCACAATCTCTGTATTATGACAGCGTTCTTAAATTCAATATGATGTCCACAATTGCCGGTATACCGGGTATGCCGATTTCCTACGCCAGCTACCCTTGGGCAACAAAATTCAGGCAAAGATTTTCAACAAAAACCTTGTGGCTATTCCAACGAGGTTCAATAATCACTTCGGAATTGTCATTCTTCCTTGTAGGTCTTATTGGTGGCAAGAAAAACGGCTTCTATAAGAAGAAGCTGCCTATGACACTTGCTATGATGTTTGGTAACAGTCTTGAAATGGTATTCTACGGAACAAAGAAAATCATAGAAAATGAAATAAACTATGAGGTTCTTGACTACTGTGAATGGCAAAATGGTTACAGAGTAGAGGCAACAGTTAACCTCCTTACAGGTTATATAAACAAGGTGAGGGGTATTGCGCTTACTAAAATTAATACAATGCTTCTGTCAAGGTGGGCAGGTTTTGAATCGGGCCTTACCGCTGTGCAAACAGAGGATACTATGTGGAAAATGTTTATTGCTGCATTCGGCCCACAGTTGATTTTTGATTTTATCAGTTTAGTGCCTATGTTCTTCTACAATATCGACAGTAAAACAAGAGAAAGAATGTATCTTGATCTTGAACGTACACGTGCGGCTACCGCAGCGGCAGAAAAACAAAATAATGCAGATGCATAACTAAAAATATTCCCCACTTGTATATACGAGTGGGGATAATATATAATATAAATGGTGAAGAAATGAAAATTACAGGTGCTATATTTGATTTTGACGGAACCCTTTTTGACTCGATGCATGTTTGGAAAGGCTATAAGGATAATTTCTTTAATTATTTGGGTATAGAGCTTACACAAGAGGACAAGGAAGCTTTTAAGGGGCTTTTCCTTAGGGAAACTTTTATTCTTGCTATTGACCGCTTTAAGCTTGATAAAACCTATGAAGAGCTTTTATCAATGCTTTTTGATTATATAAAAGCACGTTACCTTACAGAAACGGAGCCCAAAAATGATATAATTGAATTTCTTGAGAAACTCAAAGCAAAGGGCGTAAAAATGGGTATCGCAACTGCAACGGGTGAGCCAGCCCTTGAAGCGGTTTTAAAAAAATACGATATGCTTCATTATTTCTCTGCAATATATTCAACCTATACGGTAGGCGCTTCCAAAACAGAGCCTAAGGTTTATGATGTTGTGCTTGAAGCAATAGGCACCGAAAAAGAAACTACATGGGTTTTTGAGGATGCTCTTTATGCCGCCAGAACTGCTAAAGCAAACGGATATAATGTGGTAGGAATCTACGATAAAAGCGAGCCCAATCAAGATGAGCTTAAAGCAACTGTAGATGTTTATATCAATAATTACCATCAGCTTTCTATTGAGTAAAAAAACAAAAGAGCAACATCCATATATGTTGGATGTTGCTCTTTTTCATTTTTATAAACCTGAATTTGTAAGGGTGAATAAATTATTTTAATTTAGCTTTCAAAACGCCTTCTGTAGCGGTTTTGAAATCTGCAACTGTTTTTTCTCTCCATTCTTTTTCAGTAGGGTAGAAAAGCTCGTAATAATTTTCTTTTACTATTTCGCTTGTAATATTACTGTCTGTAGGATACCAGTGCTGTCTGTTTTCGTCAACAGTATATTTAAGAGAGAGAATCGAATCTATAAAGCTGTCGCCAATTGTGCCGAATTCAAAGCAAGTAGAGAACAACTCTTTTTCGCTGTTTTTGCTTTCAGCAAGGCGGTAGAAATAGTCTGTAGTGTCGCCTGTTGTTGCGTAAAATGACTCTGAATCGTGAGCGATAATATAGTCATAACCAAATGTCTTTTTGGTTTCAGCCTCTGTCATTTTGTCATACACAGAGTTGAAAATAACCATATTGTAACGAGGACCATAACCGGAATGGATATCTATATGAACAATGTTTTCGTATTCTCCATCAAGGCAATTTCCAAACACACCTTTAAGATATGCTGTGGATTTTTCATCACCAGTTCCGCCGTAGTAAACACCTTGAGGGTACTCGTACTGACCTGTAAGAAGAGCATCAGAAACTTTATCTGCACCCTTTGTGATTGCTTCTTTTCCAAGATTAAGGTAAAAACCAACTTCATGCCATAAAGCATTACCTATTTTGCCTTCAGGTTGAAGAAACTCTTTAACTTCCGGGTAATCTTTGTTTGATGAAAGGTCAAAGTTATCCCAGTCAATAATGAAATTGCGGTTAAGATCAACGTTGTTCTCGTTGTATCGGCGCATATATTTCATACCATAGGGATTTACATTAGCAACAATAAGTATGCCTGTTTTATCCGTATCAATGGTAGGGTATATTTCTTCAAAGAAAACATCAAGCATAACGGAGCCAATATAGCCCTCCATACCATGAACACCTGTAGTGAGAACAACAAGGTTTTTCTTTTCTTTGTTTGCAGGCAAATAAAGATTGTCTATATAAAGATTATCTTTCTCATCAACCGCATATTCGCTGACTTCAACTGCTACACCATCATTTTTAAGTGTCTTTACTCGATCTTTAAGATGAGCGCGAATTTCATCATAGCTGTTATAAAAATATTCGCTGTATGCGTAGCTATCTTCAACATCGGGTTGACGCGCACCAAGAAGTACAAGGTGTGGACCAATCAATGTTGCTAAAGCAACAATAACTAAAATCACACAAAGTGCCGATAATAATCTTTTTTTGAGTTTCTTTTTTTTCATATTGCGACTCCTATATATTTTACTTGTCAGGCCAATTATACCATATAATTAAAGCGATTTCCATAGTATGAGTCATATTTAAAAGTATATTGTATGGTCAGGGTGAAACGACTTGTGGGCTCTGACCATAATTTGCTACGCAAAATCCGATTGAGTTCACCTTCGGTGAGGATGGGCGACACCCTCGGCTACGCCTATGAACGCTCCCTGCATCGTCCACAGGACGCGGTCGTGTTCATAGCCCAAAGCAGGAAACCTGCTTTGTGAGCAGTAAGTAGAAAGATAAAGTTTATTCATTGCAAAAATAAAAACAGCAATACCGAATGGTATCACTGTTTTTATGGTCGGAGTGAAGAGACGTCAGGGCTCTGCTCACAATTTCCTACGCAAAATCCAATTGTGTTCACCTTCGGTGAGGGTGGGCGACATCCTCGGCTACGCCGCCTCTTGCGGTGCCCGAAGAAATCATCGCGCTGTTCGCTTGCTCGATTTCTTCGACCGCTACGCCAACAAAACCTCGCTGTATCTGCCACCGGCAGCGCTCGGTTGTGTTGCCCAAAGCAGGCAAGCGCCTGTTGGTTCCAGAATGCCGTGGATTAAAGTTTATTCAAAACAAAAAATAAAAGTTCCAACCTAATGGTTGAAACTTTTATTTGGTCGGAGTGAAGAGACTTGAACTCCCGACATCCTGCTCCCAAACGCACTTTTTAATGTTCTGTATAGTCCAAAATCCCAGTAAACCGTGCTTTTTAGTCCACTCAAAATGCTCTTTGAAACTGTGAAAAGCTGAAAAATCCAAACAGTTTACAAAACACTATGGGTCAAGATGTGGTCGTTAGTATTTAGTTTACTTTATAGCTTTTTCCGAGTTGCTATTATTAAAGTAATAGGAACAAATAATACATGGTTGACCAAATTCCATTTTAAAGCCGCGGTAATGTTCGCAACCCGTACAATGTCCTTGCATAATAACTACATCGTCATCAGGGCAATTATCTTTGTCAATTACCCAAAGCTCATATTTACTCATAATTAACACATCCTAATCTTTATTTTTTTATAAAATTATTGTTTCTTTTAGTATTAAGTAATGCTAAAGAAAAGTTTGTATTTCCTGCTTCTTTTCGCATTTGTTTTATAAGCTTTTTTGAATAATAAAAAATATTTTGATTATCTCTATCATTGCAATTGTTAATTATAGCATTTATAGTTGCAATCATTTTTGGTGAGAAAGATATAGCAATTTCTGCTTGGTTTTCTTCTATGCAATTAAGAATTTTATCTTTTTCATTAGAAGTAAAAGTTTGCTCAAACAATATCGGAAGCAATATTTTTGAAAACTTTAAATATAACTCTTTATTATTTTCAAAAAGTTTTGTTTCGTTTTCTTTTTTGCGATTATAAATGCTTAAGAAAAATGGAATAAGTATAGCAGTGATAATGATGCTTATAACAGGGGAGAAGGGCGCCTTGATCTCACTGGGCAAAGAGTTGTATGCTATGCCAAACAGTATAAAAAGCATTAATATAATTGCAATAACATAACCCGGCAGTATTTTTTGGAAAAACTCATCGTATAAATCTAATGCCCTTTCAATTTTGGGATAGTTATTGAAAAAGTTAATTAATCTTTTTTTTAAGCAAAGCATTATTTTGTTTGTTTTTTTCATTTTATACCTTCTTTTATGTTTGTTACTACGAAGGATATTAGGACATTGACCTAATATCCTTTGTAGTTTGTGCTCTGTGGCTTATTATAAATTTATATTACAAAACCGTTATTGTAGCTAATTCTTTATCACATTCATCAACAACAAATTGTGGTATAGTATCAAATTCTCTGGGATTTAGTTGCCAAACATAATCATTCCCAACGTGATATGTTTCATTTACAAATTTTTTCACAACAGCATTGGGACTATTTTCATTGTGTATTACTCTATATATTTGTAATTTTTCATAATTGCTAGGAGCCGTTGCATAAAGATTAAGCAAAAACTTGAGATTCATAACCTTTTTGTGCTCGACAAAATAATCAAAACCAGGAATGAATTCACAAACTTGAATTTGTGCCGATGCAAACTCCTCATTAGACATTGGTCTGTTTTCTAAACTGTTCCTTATGTATGGATAAGCATCTCCATGTAAAAGGCAGGATGTAATTTGCCATATCAAACCCTTTTCATCCTCCACTTCGAACAAACGTCGTAAATAAATTGTTTTTATTATATTATCAATCCCTAGATTAAGGTTGTCTTTTGCGATTTTTTGTATAGTGCAGATATTCTCGGTTTTAATTTCTTTTTCTGTTAAAACTCCATCTTTAGTTGTAAGAAAGCTTGCTTTAGGGGCAGGATTAAACTTTCGTTTTTTAACTTTCATAATATCTATAACGGTGTTGAATTCATGAGTCAACAATAAAACGGTACGATTATTAAGTGAGTTTTGAGAAAGGAACAATAAATTTATCAATGCGAATTTTTTATTTCCATCAAAAGATGATATTGGGTCATCTAATATAATTAAGTCAGGATTTTCCTTCTGGACAGTAAAAGCAAATAACGCTAAGGCTAATGCGTTTTTTTCACCGTAGCTTAAATGCCTGTTTATTGTGGTTAGTTCCAAATCAACATCTGCAGGTTTTAATATCATCCTATAATCACGATTGGTCTCTTCAATTATATCTACGACATAGTTATAACCAGCACCTCGTAAAAACTCATTTATTGGAGCTTTGTTTTTTTCAATAGTTCGTGCGATTAAAATGTTTTGCTGATTTACTTCACCTTGTAGTTTGCTTGCTAATCCTATTACAGTTTTTAATGAACTATTTATAATATTTATTTTTTCCTCTGTTTTATTAGAAAACAAAAAAGGGAAATATGATAAATCAATCAGAAAACCATTTAATTCATCTGCTATTTTATTAACACCTTTAAGGGAATTATAATTTATGTCCCTAAGTCTCAAGAGATTATTTAATAAATCATTTACTTGGTTTTTAACTCTAACGAGGTATTCTTTTTGTTGCGAACTAATTGAAGAAACATTATCCCTTATTTCTTGTATTTTAACTGCTGTCGATTCTGAAAAGTAAGGAATAAGTTTTTCTAATAAAACTAATACAGTATTGAGATGTTCAATATCTTTTGATTTGTATTCCTCTGTTATTTTTAAAATCGTTTTTTTAGTGGTTGAAATGCTTCCGGAACAATATGGACATTGATCTTCCATTTCCAAAAAGTCCTTGCCTGTTAATTGCCATTTTAACCAAGAAACATTTTTTCCACCTTCACTATGTCTTAGATATGTACTGAATTTTTCCAATCCTAAAGGTATATGTAAAAGTTTATTTCCTTTGCTAATAGCCTTTGATATAACACTGTTGCTTGCCAGTGTTTCTGATTTACCGAAACCGGAAACAAACTGAGAAAAAGCATCAATGAGTTCATTTAGTTCTGGATGCGATATGAAAGCAGTTGAAACTTCTTTTAGAAGTTTTTCGATTTCTCTCATATGCTCGTCATATTTAGGCGTTTTAACAAATATTGAAAAACTATCCTCTATAAGTTCATCTTCTTTAAAAATATGACGATTTATATATTCCTCATTAAAAATAGAAACAGAACGAATTGATTCCAAGCCACTAACATTAGGCGATGAAGCAGAGGTATCTCCAATGTTAGAATAAGGGATTAATTCTTCTTTTAATGATTCATCATTATTTACAAAAGCCTCAATAACTTTAGAGATAGTTGATTTTCCAGTTCCGTTAACACCGTACTTGATGTTCAGGCAATCTTCGGCAATTTCAACTTGTCCTGTAGTTATATTATTACAGTTTGTAAAATTGAGTATCATTTTTACACTTCCTTTGAAAAAAATAATAATTAATCTTCCTGCTTTTTTAACACTAGACTAAGTTTATCGACTCTATATTTTCTTGAATCGCTTGGATAAGAGACTTTATTTACTTCAAGTCCAAGTGGTTGTTTTGACACTCTACGTCGTATAGTGCGAATATCATCAGCACAAACTACTCCAAACCTCTGAAGTTTTGCATCAGTATTCACAGAATATCTATTGCCACGAGCATCAACAATTATCAGCCCTTCAACTACTCTGTCATTTTCTTTAGATTGAACTTTTAAACCTGCATTTCTGCAAGCATTTATAAATACCTTGTTTTCGTCTTTGTCGTTTTTCATATGCACGCCTCCTTAAAGAATATGTACAACTTTGTCTGTTATTAAATTCTGTGCAGATTCCCTGACACAAATTTGTACCTCTGCATACATAATATGCATATTATTGGCATATTGTTCGTTATAACATGGGGGAATATATGGTTGATCTGGTAATATAAAAGGTGCAACAATAACATCAACTTTGAATAACATATGTAAATAATCGAAAAAAGCACAGCGAAGTTGCTTGAAATTCACTTCTTCATTCGATTTGGATTGATGTGCCCATCTCCTAAAAAAAGTATTGTAAATATCAACATAATCTTTATATCCTTGCAATGTACAAAGATTTAAAACTTTATCATCATCAGCTTCAATAGTACACTCTAAAATGGCTGGATTAGTAATTTCAACACTATGTTTTTTTGTTGGATTGGTTGTCCACCATTCAGCTAATGATTTGTCAGTATAAAAGTATATACCTTCTCCCAACCAATGTTCTTTGTTGGGTTTGCAACGAAACCCTGCCCTCATGATATCATCGACTACACTTCGATCAGTACCATGATATGCCTTTATTTTTGTTGTACCCATTGTTTCACCCCGTTTTTTATCTTAGTATGTTCGTTCTTATCTATATGATAAGGAGTAAGTCTTGGTGCTTATTTCACACAAAGTCCTCCAATAGTCTAATTCGAAATTGTTAATTTATAAGATGTATTAGATTTAAAAGTGCAAGATTAAAATTGCACACGTATCTTATTGGTTACTAATGTAGGCCGATTCTCTAATATAGTGATTACTTTTTAGGCTTAGTGACGCTTGTACCAATATTAGGAGGTTGAGAAGTTGTTGATGTTGTTGGCTGATATCCTTCATTTATAGAGATTTTTGGCTTAGATGATGGTGGACGACGTGTTGGTTGATATCCCTTTTGTAGCGGTATAGATGGACTACCTGTACTCTTTGTTACTATAGGTTGGTACCCATGTTTTAATTCGCTATTTTTACTCATAATTAATTCTCCTTTTTACAAAATTCAATTGTTTTTATTGCACTTTTAGAAATCAATACACCTGTGCAATCTTTATTTAATATCCATTTACCGCAGAAATTTCTTTTATATATTTTTTCAATAAACAAATCTCTTTCATCACTCTCCGAAGAAGAAAAAGAATTTTCGGAATAAAAACCATATATAACAGAACCATCGGTTAATGTGACAATAACATATTGAGGCTCTTGCTTTGAAAAACAATAATCCCAAGCAGTAGGTATTGAACTAAACGTATTTAACTCATCTTTAGGCAATATTTTATTGAAAATATCCTTTCGATGCATATATGCCATAGTAAAACCAATACATACCGAACCACATATAGATATAGCAACAAGCAGAACCCAATATATCAACTCTGTATCTGATTTGTATCTACTGACTAGTTGATAAAAACCGCTAAATATTGCAACAGTTACTATGCTATAGAGCAAACAACTAAAAAAGTAGCGCTGTTCGTTTTGTTTTTGTGACGGAATAACCTTTGATAAAATAGATTTTATAATATATCCTGGAACCAAGAAAATACATGTATAAAAAACCACATTTAAATTCTCAATTGTCATACAACATCCCTCTTTATACAAACTATAATCTATACAAATTTATACATAGATAATATACTAAATTTGTCGAATTTTGTTGTGGTTTTCCAAACTGCATACTTTTCACACCCAAACTGCACAAAAAAACACGCCGAACTTTTATCGCTCGACATGTTTTATGTTTTAAAATCTTAAAATCAGGGAAAAATTAGCGGACGGTTCTGCGATTGGTTAAATTTTCTGTACAATATAGTAACTTACCCCTGTTAATCTACTGATCTGGCGTATTGAAACGCCATTTTCTTTAAATAGTTTTAAATACTTGTCCCGGTTAGCTACCGGTAACGCCTGAAACTCAGAAATATTCTCGCATTTAGAATATTTTTTTATGATTCTTCGCGCATCTTCGTCGGTGACTCTCCGAAAAACTTTGTCCTCAACATCAAGGCACTTTATTGAATCGAACTCATTATTATATTCAATAAATTCATTTTTGGGCAAAATTGAAAAAACATAATCCGTATCAATAAACTCTGAACCTGATAAAAAAGCAGAATAACTGCTATACTCATAGTTATCTATATTTTTACACAATCCGGCTTTCAGAGGATTGTGATGTATATATCTTAAGACGGTCATAAAATATATATCATCGTCAACAGGTTCACTTTTGAATCTATCTTGAAACAAATGACCTTTTCTTTGGTACTTAATATTGTACCAATATACATGTTTGCTTCCGATTTTTTTGAATGCCTGTTCTATCGGTTCTTTTTCAAATTTCATAAGCAAATGAATATGATTACCCATCAGGCAATATGCATAAACTTTATACTTGCATATTGCCTGATAGCTTTTAATTACTTCAATAAACTTTAAGTAATCCTGTTCATCCTCAAATATTTGCTGTTGATTTATTCCTCTTAACATTATGTGGTATGTCTCTCTAAGACTTTTTTCTCTTGCTTGTCGTGGCATTTTTATTACCCAACAAAACTATAACACATAAAAAACAGTCATCAATCACAGAACCGTCCCCTGTCTTGACAACCGAGGTTTTAGAGGTAATGTTACCTAAATCATCATATTCCCAACTGTTAACAGTAGAGTTATTCAGTGTTTCTGTTTTAAGCCTGTAAAGATTATCGTAGGTGTATGCCCTGTAATTTGTGGCAGAACCTGCATTGATTGTTTTCCCAGCAAGCATCGCGTTTGGTCACCCAAACACAGACTTGTCAGGAATATTCCTGAAACCTTTAAGGGCTTGGGACCATCCCAACGAACTGCCTTTTGTCCCCAAAAGGCGATGCTTGCTGGTATATTATTCGTTTAAATTTAGATAAAAGACAATATCTGATTTGCTGTTTTTATCTATTAACCCACAATCCTTTAAATGTAAATGCGTAAACCCCAAACCCTCTGCTTCTTTATTTTGCGTTTTAAATTGGTTGACTTCATCTTCAAATTTCTTCAAAGAATTTATCAGCTTTTTTAATTCCTGATAGTTGAGTAATATCTCAACACTATCGGTTTCTGTGTTGTTTGCAGTATGAATTTTCACAAGATCAACCTCCCCATCCGTTATCCAAAATCCAAATTCGTTCACTATTTGTTAAGGTATGCGCGCCTCTCATTGCATCGTGAACGCTTCCGTCTATATTTATCGCTGTGCCATCGCTAAAATGAATATGTGGTAATTGCCCCGGAATCTTTGGATTATCTACACGAACAACTGTACTGGGAGCTTGCCCTCTTTCAACTTGTTTTTGCATCTGATTTGGACTTGTTGGTTTTCCTCCACAAGTATTGTGTACGAGCACAGCGCTCTTGCCAACATAATATGTGTGGAAATCTGCAACCTCAAAGTTGTAAACTGTAATTGGTTCTTCAAGAATCTCGTGTTGGACTTTTTCCACCGTAACATACTTGCCGTTTTGCAAAACGAGAATATCACCAGCACGTAATTCGCAAGCTGCAATCCAACCTTTTACCGGCGAAAAGAAGGGATGCTCCGGTGTAGTGACGATTTCCTCACTACCCACTTGAACATAAATCAGTTCTGTCGTTTCGTTGACAAAGGTTTGAACGACTTCTTTAAGTTCTTTTTTGCCTGTTGCTGGATCTTCCGCCCGAACCATATCGCCAACCTTGATTTCTTCAATGGCGATATATCCACACGCTGCAAGTACAGGTGTTCCAGCCACAAAGCACACTCCTGGGCTTTGAGCAGCTGCTTCCAACATTCCGGCTGTGGCAATACTTGTTATCGCTAACCCAGTATTATAGGCATCCGTATTGCCTTGGAATACTGTGTCTAATAACAAACTGTCTCCAGTAACCGCCGAATATGCTATATCTCCGGCATACGCTGCCGCCGCGACTGTTGTAGCAACAACTGCAACTGTAGCGGCAGTACTCGCGACTGCATAGCTCGCACCTATAGACATTCCTACCGCTGTTAATGTACACGCAGCGGCTGGTGCGGCTGCACCAAGTGTCACGACAGTAACCGCAACGGCTACGACTGTGGCAACAGCTCCTAACGCGATAGTTGCCCATCTCGGCCAGTTTCCGGCATCATCAGACAAATTAACAGGATTGTTCATACAATATGAATACATGTTGTATCCTTGAACAGCACCACCAATACCTGCTATCTGGCTATCCGCATTAATAAACCTACCGATTTCGGAATCGTAGTATCTTGACTGAAGATAATACAAACTAAGGTCAGTATCATAGTAATAGCTTCTGTAGCGGAACGGATTAAGAGTAGCAATTCCTGTACTTGTTGAGTCAGAAACAATCGTGCAATTGCCCCAAGCATCATATGAATACTCAGCAACCTTTGTGCCGCTCCAGTTGTAGAGAGCAACAACGTCGCCCTGTGCGTTTGTAACTACGTGGTAGGGAACTCTTGTACCGTTTACATAATGATATATAGCACTCAGTTTGCCGTAACTATCATAGAAATAGTAAAAACTGTTTCCATCTCCGCGCTTCTCGTAGAAAAGCTTATCGCCAACATATTGATATTCAGTTTTTGAACCATTTACAGTTTTAGTGCTTCGTAAACCATCAGCATCGTAGGTGAATTTATGCTCCACACCATTTTTAGTGTAGCTTGTCATTTGCCTGCCGTACCAACCCATTATTGCACCACGGTATGAGTACGGATTGCCTATGGCATCATAGTAAATATTGTCTTGTTTTGTAACAGTTTTACTACCATCACCATTATACACAACAAATTTAACTGATGTCAATAAATTTTCCCAGCCACAGCTTGAGCTTGTGCCGTAAACGTAGTCAATACCTGTTTTGGTTGAGCCTGCAGTTGTGGTTTTAGAGGTAATGTTACCTAAATCATCGTATTCCCAACTGTTAACAGTAGAACCATTCAGCGTTTCTGTTTTAAGTCTGTTAAGATTATCGTAGGTGTATGCCCTGTAATTTGTGGCAGAACCTGCATTGGTGCTTTTTCTGATTAAGGTAATATTACCAACATCATCGTAGCTATAGTAATATTTATCGTTTTCAATATCTTCACGTGCAAGCTGATTTGTGTAGTAAAGAGTGTTATTGATTGTAACCGTATTATACGTGTAGGTGTTTGTAATAGGATTACTGCTGATGCCAACCTCGCGCTTTGTAAGCTGATTAAGGCTGTTGTAGTAATAATCCGTATTTGTACCAAGCACAGCGTAGCGTGTAGGTAGGTTATCCTTTGCGTTTTCTGCACTGCCTGCAACACTTATTGCTCCGTAGCCGTAAAGCTGAGTAAATGCCTGACCACCGATATCGTTTGTGATTGATGTAAGGTTGTTTCTTAAATCGTAAGAGTATTCGGTTGAGCAAAAGAAAACAAGCAGTATCTTCAATCAAGAAAATACCGCTTGTTTGTTAATGTGTTACATTTCCAGTGGTTGAATGGTTCAGCGAATGTTAAGTAATCGTGAAAATTGACTATGTTTTATCAGAAATGTAGTCTAACATAAGCTGATCAACCTGTGTGTTTCCATCTTGATTATCAGTCAATCTGAAAATCTCAGCTTTAATGCAATTATTTTCAAAAATCAATTCATCATTAAAATATTCCTTTTCTACATCATCCATAATTGCTTTTTGCAAACATTCCAATTGAGCTTCTGTCCAATCAAAATACTTCAATTCGTAAAACAAGATATTATAGAACAAGTTTTGTTCTTGCAAATTGTTTACATTTTCTGAATAATATTTTTCAAATGAATCATATTCATTTAGGTGTAAAAGAGCAATACAGTACTCAAATTTATAACCATTGACATAATAATTCTGATGGAATTTACTGTTTGAATAGTTGTTTTCAGCGATAGAATCTGCGTAACCATACTCTATTAACACACCAAAATATTCGACTTTTTCTTCATAAAATGTTGTGTACGAAAGAACAGAACATAAATTTGACAGATCATCTATAGTTTTATTGCTTTGGTAAATGGACTCCAAAACTTTAACCGCTAATGTGTCGTTTTCAGAAATTATTTTAACAGATGCATTGTATAAGAGAATAAGTGCGAGGAAAACACATATCAATATTTTTAATACTTTCATACCTCAACCCTCTCTTACCTGTTCCATAGTTTCTTTTATGGAAAGTGCATCAATATAATTATGAAACTTGTAGTTTAGTTCGACTTGGAGTAATAAGTTTTTTTCAGTCAGAAATTTATTGTTCTCTTTGGATAATTCTTTTTGATACAATTCTTCAACACAATTTAATATTAATTTTTCTTGGGGTTTTGAATATTTATAATGAGGGGAAAGAAAAACTTTTTTTATAACATAATAAATATCATCATTCTCAGAATACTTGTTGTAACAATCCATAAATACTTTTTCAAATTGTTCATAATCATCGTTCAAAAGAAGCTTGTTAGCATACTCAAAACTCATTTGAGCTGTAACATAAAATACATCTTTATCAATCCACACTTGTTCGGGAGCACCATCAGGAACATAAACTATATAATCTTCATCATAAAAAGTTAATGAATCAGATATAAAAGATTGACCTAAAATGTAAATTGAAACAAATATGCATAATGCGATAATTAATTTGTAATATACTTTTTTCATTGTAACATACTCCCATAATATTCTGATGCAATTTTTTCTATTTCTTTACCATAAAACTTAATAAACTGTTTTCCATAAATTTTATCTTCTGTTAAAAGATTATGTCGAAATTCAGCCATGTGTTTTGCATCTAACTGAGACAAAGGTGCATCATACGCTACAGGTGCGCGATTGTTTATTTCGTTATATGTGGTAATACAATGTTGTTTATAACCGGTTCCAAAATCATAATTCTTTGAAAGTGGTTTTGGAGTATAGTCATCGCCATACATACCATACCCTAAAATATTATCAACATGATTTCCCCAATCTTGAATAGCCGTATAAGCATCGTTTGCTAATTCTGCGCTAATTTTTGCGTCATCGACACAATTCTTAATGTCGCCAGCCGTCTTTAATATGGGGGTTTTGTTAGTGCCATTTTTTTTATCACTTGCTTCGGCTATTTTTATTCCAACATCGGACGTAAACAAATCAGCTAGTATATCAAGGACACTACAAAAGAAGTCCCATATTTTTCCAAAACCATTTGGATCACTAAACATAACCGGGTTATTACTACAATATGCGTACATATTGAATCCCATAATGTCGCCGTTACCGTTTAATGTACCATCCGCATTAATAAACCTACCAATCTCAGCATCGTAATATCTTGACTGAAGATAATATAAAGCAAGGTCATTGTCATAGTAATAACTACGATAACGGAACGGATTAAGAGTAGCAATATGTGTGCTTGTGGAGTCAGAAACAATTGTGCAGTTGCCCCAAGCATCATAGGAGTATTCAGCAACCTTTGTTCCACTCCAGTTATAGAGCGCCATTACATCGCCTTGAGCGTTGGTTACAACATGGTAGGGAACTCTTGTGCCGTTTACGTAATGATAAATAGCACTCAGTTTACCATAGCTGTCATAGAAATAGTAGAAGGAATTGCCGTCTCCACGTTTCTCGTAGAACAGCTTGTCGCCAACATATTGATATTCAGTTTTTGCAGTACCAACAGTCTTAGTGCTTCTGAGCCCATCAGCATCGTAGGTAAATGAAGCCGAAATCCCATTTTTGCTGTAGGTTGTCATCTGCCTGCCGTACCAACCCATTATTGCACCACGGTATGAGTACGGATTGCCTATGGCATCATAGTAAATATTGTCTTGTTTTGTAACAGTTTTACTACCATCACCATTATACACAACAAATTTAACTGATGTCAACAGATTTTCCCAGCCACAGCTTGAGCTTGTGCCGTAAACGTAGTCAATACCTGTTTTTGTCGAGCCTGCAACCGAGGTTTTAGAGGTAATGTTACCTAAATCATCATATTCCCAACTGTTAACAGTAGAGTTATTCAGTGTTTCTGTTTTAAGCCTGTAAAGATTATCGTAGGTGTATGCCCTGTAATTTGTGGCAGAGCCACCGTTAGTGCTTTTTCTGATTAAGGTAATATTACCAACATCATCGTAGCTATAGTAATATTTATCGTTTTCAATATCTTCACGTGCAAGCTGATTTGTATAGTAAAGAGTGTTATTGATTGTAACCGTATTGTATGTGTAGCTGTTTGTAATCGGATTACCGCTAATGCCAACCTCGCGCTTTGTAAGCTGATTAAGGCTGTTGTAGTAATAATCGGTATTTACACCCAATATTGCATAGCGTGTAGGTAGGTTATCCTTTGCGTTTTCAGCACTGCCTGCCACACTTGTTGCACCGTAGCCGTAAAGCTGAGTAAATGCCGCTCCGCCGATATCGTTGGTTATAGATGTAAGGTTGTTGCGGATATCGTAGCCATACTCGGTAGAGCCAACGTACGCAGAGCTTGTTTTATCAGAAATATCTGTGCGGATAAGTCTGCCGATGGAATCGTAGCTATAATCGTATCTGTAATCTGTTTCGTCATCAATATGGCTTCGTGGCGTGCCGTTTGAGGAATATTCCCAGGTAAAAGCAGGTGAGGTGCTTTCTTGGTTATTATTATGATAAATAGCTGTAACCAAGCCTGCGTTGTTGTAGCTATACCTTATTGCATCACCATTTGCATATGTGCTTTTCTGTAAAAGACCGTTATTTGAGCCGTAGATATTTGTTACAAGAGCTTTCGCATTGGCGCCCTGACCTACGCTTGTTGTTTTTACGTTGCCAAAGCTATCGTAACCGAAGCTGTATGTTTCCTTTTTGTTATCTGTACCGCTGAAAAGAATCTGCGAAACTCTGTTGCCTGTGTAAGTGTATGTAACTTTTGTATTTCCACTTGCAACATCAAGGAGCTTTGTATGTGTATTATCTGTGTAGGTGTAGCTTGTTTTGTTGCCTTTTGCATCTGTAACACTTGATGGCGCACCTGTATCAAGATAGTGGCCGTAGGTGGTGGTTTTACCAAGCTCGTTAGTTGTTTTGTATGTGTATGCACCTGCACTTAAACCATAAGATGAATAATCATCGGTGTAGGTTGTGGTAGTTCGCACCTTTGCACCGCCACCTGTGTTTACATCCTCAACTGCTGTAACCTGACCTTTGTTATTATACGTATAGTTTTGCTTAACGCCTTTTGGTGACTTAACCTGAGTTAACCTGTGCTTTGCATCATAGGTGTAGCTTGTGGTTTGCCCTGCGGCATCCTTGTAGGTTTTAAGGTCTTCACCCTCGTAGGTCATATTGTTCTTCTGCTCAGCATTTGCAGAAACACTTGTTACGTTGCCTTTACTGTCATAAATGTAGCTTGATGCAACGTCCTTAATGAGCTGAATGTGGTCAAAATACGCATAGTTTGCCTGACGATTAAATCTTGGCATAACCATAATGTGGGTAGGGGTGTAGGTTTTCGTATCGCCCGACTCTTTTTTGTATGCAAGGCTGAATGCAGAGGACGCATATTGCCAGTTTGCAAGGGTTGTGTTAAATACTGCAGAATCCTTGTACTGTGTAACGGTTGTGCCGTCGCTACAGCTGTAGGTAACTCGTACTGCAATTTCAAATTTTGCATTATCGTGGAATGTGCTGTTTACTGCATATGCTGCACCCCAACCACTTACAATATATGTATCGTTTGGATTCGGTGCTACAGGTATGGTCTGATAGAAACCTTTTCCTATTGTTCCTGAGCCTGCAAGCCTTATTGCGGTAGAGCCGTCTTTATGGGCGGTTGTTGTTACACCGTTAGTTCCTGCAGAGTAGGTAAAGCCTGTAGCAGTCCAGTTTGTTATGCCTGTGGAAGTATATTTTTCAAAGCTTGCGTTTTCAAGAAGGTTTACGCTATTGGGTGTTGTACCTTCTTCAAGCTGTAAGCCGTCAACATATAATGTGCCTATAGCATTAACAAATAAAACTCTTACATCAACAGTGGATGTGTTTTCAGGCACACAAAATCTTACACTTATTCTACGCCAACCATTATCAATATCTTCAGATGTAACATTCTTTACTGCCGATGAATACAGGTAATTTAGCCCTGTACCTGAAGAATTACGGGGAACAACCTCAAGAACAGCTCCCTGTAAAGCTTTATAATCTCTCAAAGAAATATTTTTCAACTTCACATAGGCAGAGAGTGTATAGTAATGATTTACTTGCAGAGTTGATATGGTTTGCCCTATTCGCACATAGCTGTATTGCGACATTGAGGTTGTATTGACCTTTATTGACTTATTACCATAATATGATTCTTCGTCTGTGCAAGCATATGTATAAGCTACATCTCCGGCATTATTAATATAATATCCGCTTAAGCTCTCCGCGCTTGGGTTAGCAAGAAGGTTTATTGAGTTTTTATTAAGCGTAGCAGAGCTTGCAATTTTATGACGGCTTTCTTCCTCGTCGTTCCCTGTGTAGGTATACGCGCCTGCGCCTATTTCTTCGCCCCAACCATATGAAGCCTGCTGTGATACAGTTCTGCCGAAGTTATCAAACTGCAAGGTTGTTACAATATCATCATTTGCATTAGCTGAGCTTGTAACAGAGTGTATTCCGTCAATACCCGGTGTGCGAATGGTTGTGGTATTGTAGAGCGAGCGGTCAAAGGTTGTTACCTGACCTAAAATGTAGTTTGTAAGGTTAACATCATCTGCAGAAAAATCCATTGTTTTGTTAACTCGTCTGCCTGTAGTAAGTGAGGTGTAAACAAAGCTTCTGCCTATGCCGTCTGTGTTCCAGACATAGTAGAGAGGGTTATCCTCTGTGCTGTAGTAACGGAAATATACTCGGCTACCGTCGTTGAGTATTACGTCGGTAAGTATACCGTTAGTGTATACACAGGTGCGTGTTGTTCTGCCTGCATTGTCTGTAATAGAATACAGGTAGTTCGAACCGCTTGTGTAGTTAAGGGTGAATGTATGACCCGTACCATCGGTGATTTTAGTCAGCTTTTTGTTTGTTGAATCATACGTAAGGGTTATCTTATTACCGCTGTTATCAACAATTTGAGAAAGGTTACCGCAATTGTTAAAGCTCATATATGAGCCGTCGTCCTGAGTGAGCCTGTAAAAATCTGTAGTTCCACCCGGCTTTGAAAAAGTGTAGCCCAGACCATCCTCGTCCTTATATACAGTCTGACCGTTTTCGGTGAATTTTGCTATATAGTGCTCTGTGCCATCACCATCGGTATATACATATGGGTAATTTTCTGCATCTGTGCCTGTAAGTCCATAGTTGGAGGATGCGAGAAGTGTTTGCTGGTAGTTAAGTCTCCAACCCTTACCAACACTTGTCAGGTTAGAATTGTTTTTACCTGCAGTATATGTTTCGCTTGAGCAATATGTGTTGTACACAAGGCTCAAGGAAACAGGCATAATTTCACTTACGGAAGAGGTAAGGGGCAGAGTGTACACAAGGTTACCGGTGTAGTCGTTTATGCCTGCTGTACCGCCTACGCCATTCGAAAAGCTTGAATAGCTCCAATAGCCTTCAATACCTTTATTGTTACGATAGTCAATAGCAATATATGGTATACCTTCTGTTATACTTGTGGCATTTTCAGAACGGAAAATACCCCTTGCAGGTGTGAGTGTTTCATCATCATTTTTTATGAGAATACCATGGTTTGTGAAAGCTCCTTCATACCAGCCTTTAACTGCTTTTGTAATATCAAAGCTTTTCCATGTGGCTTCGCCATTATTCATAAAGCAATAGTCGGTGATAACGCTGTTGTATGTAGGTTTTGTGTTCCATGTAACAGAATTTTCTGCCCAACTTGATGTGATAATATGAGCATCAAGCTGCCTTTGAGAACTGCCACCATCAAAGCTTGTGTTGTAAAGATACAGATTAAGATACGCACCTACAACCATATCACCCTTATTGAGTGTTGGCAGTGTATTTTTAAACATGGCATAGCACTTGCCATAGTTTGCAGATTCATGACCAACATAAATGTCCTGTCTGCTACCATAGTTTGCACCCGGCACAGCCGATGTAACAAAGGTTGATGAAACAGATGTTTTTGTCTGCTTGGTGCGTATCACAGGGTCAATAACCACAGGGTATGCACGGGCTTCATCCTTGAGCCAATCTTTGTCTGCCACAACTGTGATTGTGTATGTACCGTTCTTTTCTTCTATTTCATAGGAAACATCATAGGAATACACATCCTTTGAGTCGTACATAAACGGAGCAGGGATAAAGAATATTTCTTTACCATCTGCGTTCTTTGCAGAAATACTGCCGTCCTCATTCTTTATGAGAGTAAGACCTTCTGCAGTTACATTAAACGCAAATTCATTTTTATTTGTTTTTGAGTTGAGAATAATATTTTCCTTAACACCGTTGTCTGTAACTACATATTCTAATTCGCAATCGGATTCAAAGTTTTTGTACTTGATTCTGTCCTCGGATTTCTCAGCATATTTTGTTATCTTATGCTGAGATTTTTCTTTCTCCTTGTATTCGGCTTTTGTAACAGCTTTTCTCAAGGAATTACCTTCGTATTCCCATGAAATTGTGTAGCCTTCATTTTCGAGTGTGAAAAGATTTTCTTCTCCGAAATCCTCTTTGAATGTGGCTTTAAAGCTGTTTTTTGTGTTTTTGTATTCTTTCTTTTCCTTATCGTAAGAAAGTGTATTATCAATATCAATCCACTTTCCGTCTTCTTCATAGTGAACATTGTTGCCGTATATGACGGCTTTCCTTGTGCCGTCGCTCATTATGAAATGCTTGGTGTCTGCAGTTCTTCGGCTTTCGTCCTCGCCAATAACTGTCAGCTCATTATCAGAAGATTCCGACACTTCTTCGGATAAAAGCTCTTCTGTGACTTTATCTTCATCAGCAGGTACAATTTCTTCTGCATTTACACTTTGCAAATCTGCCGCTACTACAGGCGTTGCAACAGAAAATACACTGAGTAGTGTTAATACAGAAAGTATGATTGCTAATATTTTTTCACTAATTTTCATGATTTACATCCTTTCGTAGATTTATATCATTTACGAGTTATATACCAAGTGTTGTGTAATGTGTATTTATCAATCCTCCCTAAGTATGATGTTTTCCAAATTGCATAGTTA
>JAZLDN010000088.1:0-14951 GCA_045614765.1 Acutalibacteraceae bacterium | reverse complement strand
TTTAATCTGTTTTGATATATAAAAAGGACAAGCTTTATTTATGTGGGTTAGGTAACCTAAAAGGAGAATTCTAATGGATAAGTATTTAATCATTAATGCAGACGATTTTGGAATGAGCCATTCCACTAACTTAGCTGTTTTCGATTTGTTCGAAAAGGGCGGCATTACTTCTGCAACAATTATGACACCATGCGGCTGGGCAAAGGAAGCAGGCGATTGGGCAGCACAGCATCCTGAGTACGCAGTTGGTGTTCACCTTACTTTCACAAGTGAATGGGGAAAATACAGATGGTCTCCAATCTATCAGGGAAAGACACCTTCATTAAGAGACAAAGAAGATTTCATGTATCATGAGTCTGATGAATTTGAAGAGAATTGCGATATCGACGAGGTTGAAAATGAAATCAACGCTCAGATAAAGCGCTTCCGTTCATTTGGTGTTGAGCCATCACACCTTGACAACCATATGGGTTCTCTCTATGGTATTGAAACAGGTCGTTTTGAGCTTCTTAACCTTACTCTTGATATTGCAGGTGAAGAGGGTCTTCCTTTCCGTTTCCCAGGTACATATGTTCCTGAGATGTTCGAAAACGACACTCTCGAGGTTAAAATTGATAAAGAGCTTGTTGCTATGATGTATGGCAAGATTCTTGATTATGCTAAAGACCAGGAAGTTGCTTTACCTGATTTCCTTATCCCAGGTGAATGGAATGGTCCTCAGAATGATAGCTACGAGAATTATAAGGAATATATCTACGAGCTTTACAAAACATTCCCTAACGGAATTACTGAAACATATATCCACCCTGCTCTTGAATGCGAGGAACTTAAGTCTATTACAGGCGCATGGCATAGAAGAGTTTGGGAACACAGACTTTTCTCAGACCCACAGACACTTCAGCACATTAAGGCTTGCGGTATTCAGCTTATTAACTACCGCGACCTTAAGAAGATGAAAGGTTTTTAATCCAAAATAAAGCTAAAATATAAGGCATCCGGCTTAAAAGTCGGATGCCTATTTTTATACAAGATTTTCTATTAGTTTAACAGAAATATCCTTTTGAAAGTCATTTCGTTTTATATGTGTTTTTTCGTGCTCCAAGGATTTTTTCTTTGCCGCATCTGATAAATCCTCGTTAATGTAAATATTAAAATCGCCGTTTGCATCAGGTATTGTAAAAGCTCTGATTGTAAGCGGCATTTTAATTTCTCTTACAAAAATCAATTAATCATCCTCCGTGTCAATAAGTGCTTGGAATACAACTAAAAATTTATCAAGTTGGTCCTCGGTTGCTTTTTGAGACATATCAAAAAGCAGCTTTCTTTTATGAAAAAGCTCGTCTCTTTGCTCGTCTACACCATCGGTATAGTCGTTGAAATAATCAAGTGATACGCAAAAGTATTGGGCAATTTTTTGAAGGTTAGGAGTGGAAAGTGTTTTTGTTTTGCCTTGCTTAAGGTCTGATAACGTGCTTTTAGGTACACCTGTTTCTCTACAGAGCTGAGCAACTTTTATTCCCTTTAAATCACATAATTCTTGTATTTTCTCATACATATTCACAATATATGCCTCCACTTTTTTGTGAGATGTTACAAAGTTTTTGGTGTTCGAACAAATGTTCGTGAAATAGGTTGAAAAGTACGGAAACCCGTACTATAATACGGTTGTGCTTGCAAAAAGTACGGAAAACCGTACAAATTACAACAATAATATACAATATATTTTGCAATGTGTCAATACCAAAAATAGTACAGCAGTTAAATTTAAAGGAGGATTTTATGTCAAAAGAAATTGAAAGTATGATTGAGTGCCCTTTTTATATCAAGGAGGGTAAGAGGTTTATAAGCTGTGAGGGACTTTTACGAAACACATCAACCATTCAGCAGTTTGAAACAGATTTATTGAAGAAAAGTCATCAATATAATTTTTGTTGCATAAATGGTGGCAGAAAATGTCCTCACTATAGAAATATCTCTGTTTTGTATGAACGAGGTGAGCGCTCTTGAGCGAAGGTAAGGCAGCGGATAAATTAAAAAGAGTTTCTTCCGCCGCAGAGAATATGAGTGCTCTTGTTGATGACATCGTAAAAAAAGCCCGCAAGAGCTTTAAAAGTACAGGTAGTCCTGATTTGGATGCTAAGTTTTTAAAAGAAAGTGTGGGGGCTCTACGGGAGCTTTATGGTCTTCTTGAAGAGTGCGATACTTCACCACAAATAAGTGATGGAATTGTTATACGCTTTGAAAAAGAAATAGAGGAGTGGAGCAAGTGAAGGAGCTTTTTATTTCTCAACCTAATGAAAAACAGCGAGACTTTTTCAATTGCCATCAAAGATTTATTGGTTATGGTGGTGCTCGTGGTGGCGGTAAATCATGGGCATTGAGAACAAAGTTTGTGCTTCTTGCTATGGAATATAGTGGTTTGAAGCTTTTGCTTTTGAGAAAAACGCTTCCTGAGCTTCGTGAAAATCACTTACTTCCTTTGCTTGCTCAGCTTAACGGGATAGCACGATATAAAAGGGATGAAAGAGCCTTTATTTTTCCAAATGGCTCCCGAATTCGTTTGGGCTATTGCGATACAGAAAACGATATATATCAGTATCAGGGTCAGGAATATGACGTTATAGGTGTTGAGGAATGTACTCACTTTACATTTTCTCAGATACAGTTTCTTATGACCTGTAACAGAACAACAAGAAAAGATTTCAAGCCACGAATGTATTTCACAGGGAATCCCGGTGGAGTTGGCCATAACTGGTTTAAGCGATTGTTTGTTAAGGGTAGGTATGAAACAGGGGAAGACCCTGACGATTATATTTTTATTCCAGCAACAATAGATGATAATACAGTGCTTATGAAAACAAACCCTGAGTATGTTAAGGTTCTTGATGCTCTGCCTGAAACGCTCCGTCAGGCTCACCGCTTTGGTAATTGGGATATTTTTGACGGACAGTTTTTTGAGGAGTTCCGGGATAAACCTGAGCATTATAAGGATGGTATAAATACCCATGTGATTGAGCCTTTTGAAATTCCAAATGATTGGATAATATACCGCTCCTTCGACTTTGGTTATGCAAAGCCTTTTTCCTGTGCCTGGTGGGCAGTAGATTATGACGGAAGGCTATATAGAATTTTAGAGCTTTATGGGTGTACTAAAACTGCCAACGAAGGTGTTAAATGGCCGCCTGAAAAGATTTTTTCGGAGATTGCAACTATTGAAAGGCAACACAGGTGGTTAAAAAACAAAAAGATATTAGGTGTTGCTGACCCGTCTATATGGGATGCTTCAAGAGGTGAAGCAATAATAGAGGCAGCGGACAGAAACGGTGTTTTTTTCACCAAAGGTGATAACAAACGTCTTCCCGGTTGGATGCAGGTTCATTATCGTTTGAGCTTTGATGAGCAAGGGATACCGATGATGTATATTTTCAATACCTGCAAGGGTTTTATAAGAACTGTACCTGAATTAAAGTTCAGTTCTGTAAATCCTGAGGATTTAGATACAACAGGAGAGGACCATATAGCTGATGAGGTGCGCTATATGTGTATGGCAAGACCAATTTCACCTACATATAAAAAGAAAGAAATAAAAATATATGACGACCCACTTGATTTAAATAAGGGGCACTATAGAGTTTTGTAAAGGATGAAAAAATGAACAAGAAAAACAGCAAAAAGTATGAAAAAGAAAAAATAGCAACTACTACGGGGCTTTCAGGCGTGTTTGGTGAAGAAGAGGTGGAAAAATCACTTTCTCTTTTAAAGAAATACAAAGAGGGAAAAACATCTCTTGAAAGCAGAATTGTTGATAATGAGCAATGGTTTAAGATGCGTCATTGGGAGCAGCTGCGTTCATCAGGCGGTAACGAAAATGCATCCGCATGGCTTTTTAACTCAATTGCCAATAAGCATGCAGATGCTATGGATAACTACCCATCAGTAAGCTGCTTACCCAGAGAGGCAAGCGATGAAAAGGCTGCAGATATACTCTCTCAGGTGTTGCCGGTTATTTTTGAAAGAAACGGCTTTGAAAAAATATACAGCGATGCCTGGTGGTATAAGCTTAAAGCAGGTACAGCTGTATATGGTGTGTTCTGGAATCCATTAAAAAGCAATGGTCTTGGTGATATTGAAATAAAACAGGTAGATATTCTCAATCTTTTCTGGGAGCCGGGCATTAAGGATATTCAGAAAAGTAAAAACATTTTCCATGTGGAGCTTATGGATAACGATACTCTTGTATCTCTTTATCCTCAGCTTTCAGGAAAGTTAGGCTCATCAAATATTGAGCTTGCTCACTATGTTTATGACGATAATGTTGATACAACAGAAAAAAGCGCGGTGGTTGACCGATACTACAAGATTATAAGAAATGGTATGGAGATTGTGCATTATTGCAAAATCTGTAACGGACAGCTTCTTTATGCTTCAGAGAATGACCCTGAATATATGGAAAGAGGCTTCTACGACCATGGAAAGTATCCCTTTGTTTTCGATACATTGTTTGTAGAAGAAGGCACACCTTGCGGTTTCGGTTATATCGATATTATGAAGGATGCTCAGAAGCAGATAGATGTGCTTTCCAATTCTCTTGTGAAAAGAGCATCTATGGCAATAAGTCCACGTTACTTTATAAATTCATCAGGTGCAGTGAATGAGGAGGAGTTTGCAGATTGGTCAAATAACTTTGTTCATGTTTCCGGTAGTAACTTGGGCGAGGACAGTATCCGCGAAATCAGGCTTTCCGGTATCCCTGAAATATATCTTGGTATTCTCAATAGCAAGGTTGATGAGCTCAAAGAGACAAGCGGTAACAGAGACTTTTCACAGGGCGGTGTTTCAAGCGGCGTTACTGCGGCAAGTGCAATTGCTGCTCTTCAGGAAGCAGGCTCAAAGCTTACTCGCGATATGGTCAAAGGCGGCTTCAGAGCATTTTCTGAAATAAATATGCTTGCAATTGAGCTTATCCGTCAGTTTTATGATGAGCCACGCTTTTTCAGAATTTTAGGTGAAAACGGAGAGCGCGAATTTATTTCCTATGATAATTCCCATATAAAGATAAGAAATCAGGGCGCTGCTTTTGGTGAGGAGATTCTTCTTCGTAAGCCTGTTTTTGACATAAAAGTAAGTGCGGATAAAGCGAGTCCGTTTTCAAAAATCAGTCAGAATGAATTGGCGCTTCAGCTCTATGGCGCAGGAATGTTTAATCCTGAAAACAGGGCTCAGGCATTACTTGCAATAAGCATGATGGATTTTGAAGGTAAAAGCGCTTTGGCGGCAAGGCTTAGTGCAGGGGTGAATATGCTTTGACCACAGTGTATCACAGAGAGTATTACGACAGATTGTTTTTGACAATTGAAGGGCACAGTAACTTTGGAAACTATGGAGAAGATATTGTGTGCGCCGGTATTTCAACCTTAGCGTACACGCTTCTCAACTGTATGCTTGATGAAGAAAGTGCCGGTAATATAAAACTAATAAGAAATATTGTAAGAGACGGATACATATGCTTGGAAATTGAGCATTTTGATTTTTCTAAGGGTCGCGTTAAAGGCATTTTTGATGCTTGCATCACAGGTCTTTTAATGCTTGAAGAAGGTTATCCGCAACATATAAGATTCAAATAATTTTTGGCAAAAAACTGCAAAGGCCAAGCAGTTTTTATATATATCAAGACACTTCGGAAAGACGATGAATGTTGCAACAAAGAAAGGAAAAACATGAAAAAAATATTTTGGTATACCCTGAATTTACAACTGTTTTCAGGTGAGGGTGAAGGCGTTGTTGAGGGTGAAACGGGCGACGATTTTGCTGACGCCGGGCAAGCAGATACCGAAAACTATGAAGATGAATTTTCAGAACTTATAAACGGAAAATTCAAAGAACAGTTTACAAAGAAAACACAGGCGATAATTGACAAACGCTTTAAAGAAACGAAGGAACTTGAAGCATATAAAAGCAGAGTAGCGCCTGCAGTAGAAAGCCTTATGGAAAAATACGGCATTTCTCCGGGCGAGGAAGATAAGCTTCTTGGCGTAATAGAGGGTGCCACAGCTTCTGAAGATATTCAGGAAGAAAGTGGGGCACCATATCAGGATAAGTTAAGAAATAAAATCAGCACATGGCTTCAGGAAAGTGAAGCATTGAAAAAGACTATACCGGATTTTGATTTAAGAAACGAAATAAGAAGCAACAAGCTTTTCTCTCAACTGCTTTTAAGCGGAGTGCCTTTGAACACTGCTTATGAAACAGTTCACAAGGATGAAATTCTTTCGGGTGCAATGCAGTATACTGCCGACGCTGTTCGTCAGCAAATGGTTCAGAATATTGAAGCAAAGGGCAGACGCCCTGTTGAAAACGGTGTTTCAGCAGAAAGTGCTATTGTTACCTCAGTAGATGTCAATTCCCTGACCTCACGCGATATTTTAAAAATATTAAAACAGGTCGAAAACGGTGCCAGCATAAAATTCTGATACCGTTTGAAAGGAGAAATATGAAAGACTTTATTTTAAATCTTCAGCTTTTCGCAGCAGGCGAAGCAGTAAATACAACAACCTCTGCAACTGAGGGCAATAACCTTAGCGCAGAAATGAAAACCTTTTATGATAAAACACTTATCACTCTTGCATCACCTTATCTTGTTCACGACCAGTTCGGTCAGAAGCGTGATATTCCCAAGAATGGCGGTAAAATCATTGAGTTCAGAAAGTTCTCTTCTCTTCCTAAGGCGCTTACACCGCTTACAGAAGGCGTAACACCAACAGGTAATAAGCTTAATGTATCATCAGTTTCTGCAACAGTTGAGCAGTATGGTGATTACATTGAACAGTCTGACCTTCTTGAGCTTACAGCTGTTGACAATACAATTGTTGAAGCAACAAAGCAGCTTTCTGCTCAGGCAGGTCTTACAATGGATACAATTGTCCGTAATGAAATTGTTGGCGGTACTAATGTGATTTATTGCCCTAAGGTAGCAGCAGACGGCGCAGAAACAACAGTTGCATCAAGAAGCGCTATTGATAAAACCGCGCTTCTTCGCGTTAAAGACGTTTTCAAGGCAGCTGCAGAGCTTAAAGCGATGAATGCGCCAAAGATTGATGGTTATTATGTTGGTATTATCCACCCATATGTTGCTTATGACCTTATGCAGGAAGCAGGTAATCAGTGGATGGAGGTGCAGAAATACGCAACTCCTGAAAATATGCTTAATGGTGAAATCGGTTGCCTTGGTGGCGTTCGTTTCGTTGAATCAACAGAAGCAAAAATCTGGAACGAGGGTGCAGACGGTTGTGCAGTTTTCGCAACTCTTATTATCGGTGCTGATGCTTACGGTGTAACCTCTGTTACCGGTGGTGGTATTGAACACATTGTTAAGCAGAAGGGCTATGGCAACGACCCACTTAATCAGCGTTCATCTGTAGGCTGGAAGGGTCTTAAAACAGCAAAGCGTCTCGTTGAAGAATATATGATTCGAATTGAGTCAGGCTCTGCGTTTAGCTCTACAGCAAAGTCTAACTGAAGTCTGGGCGAATAACCTGGTTTTGTTTTCCTCGCAGTATCCATATACAGCGTCGGTTGACAAACCTGCGTTCTTCATCCCAATCTTCAATTAGATTAATCCATAAGGATTGATTGAATGTTAAAAAGTGAGTAGGGAGTTGACTCCCTACTCACGAAAATAAATGGAGGTATTTTATATGGCAAATAACAAAACAGAAAAGCTTGTAAGTGTATTTATTCCTAAGCAGTCAAGAAATGATACGGAGCGCTTTATTGGTGTTAATGGTGAGCGCATTCTTGTTCAAACGGGAAAAACCGTAGAAATTCCTGAAAGATTTGCCGAGGTTATCAGAAACAGCGAAAAAATGGCGGCTGTTTCTGCGGAATATATTGATGCAAATATCTCTCTTTAAGGAGGGATTGAATGAAACTTATAAATGCAATAGAAGATTTTGATAATTGCAGAAGCAATCAGCTTTCTGCTGAACAAAAAATCAAGTGGATTTCTGAATTGGACCACAAAATATTCTGCGAATATCTTCAGGTTCGTGGTGAGGAGAATTTTTCAGGTTATTCTTCATTGACTCCTTGTGAAACTGTTCTCAAGGCTCCTGAGGAATATAGCGAAATTTATTCTTTGTATCTCAATATGAAGCTTGATTATCTTAATGGTGAAATTACCAGGTTTAATAACTCAACTCAGCTTTTCAACAGGCTTTATAAGGAAATGGGCGATGCAATTAACCGCAAAACTAAAATCCCGAAAAACACCAAGATAAAGGCAGGGGATTTATATGTTTAAGCCGCCTCTTTATAATCCGCAGAAGCAAAGGGATATTATTACTGCCTTTAAAGGCTATGAAAATAATCTTATTGCAGACGAAAATGCGTTTTACTTTGAGGAAAATATGTCATCGGATAATTATCCCATGCTTTCTCCTCGTAACAAAAGAGCCTTTTTCAATGTGTCAGGTAACAGACTTCACGGATTATTTTCTAAAGAAAAGCTGTGCTACATAAATAACGGTATCCTTTACTATGGAGGTGAGCCCATTTCTGGCCTCTCTTTTCCTGACCTAAACGGAGAGCGTACCTTTGTTTCAATGGGCGCAAAGCTTATTATTTTCCCTGATAAGGTTTATATAAACACAGCAGACTTAACGGATTACGGTTCTCTTGAAGCAATCTTTACAGGTGATAGGGCGGAGTGCACATTATGCCGCGGTGATGGCGATTTGTATGAGGATTATGTTGTTGGCTCTGCGCCTCCTGATAAACCTTCACACGGAGATTTATGGGTTGATACTTCTCTTTCCACTCATACCCTTAAGCAATATTCGTCAGATATTGAAGGTTGGGTTGAAATAGAGGATAAGTTTATAAGAATTACATGTAATGGAATTGGTGTCAATTTCAAGGAATTTGATGGTGTAACTCTGAGTGGCTTCAATAGTATTGGTGCAGATGGTACCCACATTATTTACCACAAGGGTGAAGATTTTATTGTTATTGCCGGAATGCTTGACAGAAATATTACTATTGAAACTCCGTTTACCGTAGAAAGAAAATTACCATCATTGGATTTCGTTTGCGAAAGTGGTAACAGATTGTGGGGCTGCTCATCTGAAACTAATGAGATTTTTGCTTCTAAATTAGGAGACCCTACCAATTTCTTTGCGTATATGGGTATTTCCACAGATAGTTATGCTGCAACTGTAGGTACCGATGGAGATTTTACGGGTGCGGTTAGCTACAGAGGATACGTTCTTTTCTTCAAAGAAAACTGCGTTCACAAGGTTTATGGTCAAAATCCACCATACACAATAACCACGTCTTATATACGTGGCGTGCAAAAGGGTAGCCATAAATCTATTTGTAAGCTTAACGAAACTCTTTACTATAAATCACCTAATGGTGTGTGCTCCTTTGAGGGCGGAATCCCTGTTGATATATCTGCTTCTCTCGGTAAATCCTATTATACAAACGCGGTAGCAGGTGGAGTAGGTAACAAATACTATATTTGTATGACAGATATTAAAGGTAACAGGCAGCTTTTGGTTTACGATGAGGAAAAGGCGTTGTGGCATAGAGAAGGCGTGTTTAACGTTCGGGAATTTGCAACAAATAACCTTAATTTATATTTTATTACCTCTCAAGAGGAAACCCATAAATTAGGTTTGATTGATAGTGTAAATAAATATGGCAATTTCCTGGGTGATTTACAGGGTTACACAGTTGAGGATGATTTCTTTTGGTGTGTTGAAAGTGGTTTGTGGGGATTAAACCTTCCTGAAAACAAGTATTATTCCAATATCCGTGTAAGAGCTATAGGTGAAAAAGGGGCTCGTGTAAAGATTTTCTTTGAGTACAACAGTAGCGGTAAATGGGAAAATAAATATGAAGCTGTTGTTGATAAAACAGGCTCGTTTTCAATTCCGTTTATAACACCTCGTTGCGACCATTTACGTATCAGAATAACAGGTGTAGGTAATGTGAAAATCATAAGCATTTCAAGAACAACTGAGTCAGGAAGTGATCTTGATGTATGATTTGAATTTATCTGTTCCTAATATTACCTCGCCAAAATATTCTTCTGATAACAGGTTTTTGCTTTTGAAAAACTACCTGCAGGAATTAAATGAAACGCTTTCCTTTGCTCTTGCGGACCGAAGCGCCAATGAAATCATTTCTCTGAAAAATGACATAACAGCTACAAAAGAAAAAAATAATAATGACGCAGTAAAGCTTAAAGCGCAGAGCATTAAAAGATTTAATGAGCTTAAAGAACAAATTATAAGAACAGCAGAGGAAATAGAAAGCTCTTATACTTCTGCTTTGGAAAAAAGTGAAAAAGAAATTCTCAGTACAGTTTCTGCAGATTATCTTACTAAAAGTGAGCACGGAGAATATAAAAATTCCGTTGATACTGCCATTCAACAGACGTCAGAGCGCATTACAATTCTCAGTGAAAACACTGATGAAGTAAAAGCTGATTTAGAGAGTTTTAAAAATACAGCAAGAAGTGAAATTGCAGTTCAGGCAGATGCTATTATTTCTCAGGTGGAATCTCAGTATTACTCAAAAACAGATGGAGTGGAGCTTGAAAACAGAATATCCTCTCAGATAACGCAGACGGAGAAAAATATAACTGAAAATTTCTCGGAAGATATTACTCTTTTATCTCAGGATATAAGTTCTGTTGGCGGTGTTGTCAGTGAATTAGTCAGCGATTTGGATGTGTACATTCGTCGTGGCGAGCTTGAGGAAAATGTTTATGGTATAGAAATCGGCAGAAGCGATAGCAATATTAAAGCGCGGTTTACTAATGACCGACTTTCTTTTTATCAGGGCGCAAGCGAGGTAGCGTATATTTCGGGCAGTAGCCTATATATAACAAATGCAGATGTGCTTGATTACTTAAGGATAGGTAATTCCTCTCAGGGATATTTTCTTTTTGATACAACATCTAACGGTCTGGAGGTGAGGTGGATAGATGGCAATTAATTTTTATGGCAGCTGTAAAGGTAGCTCTTCATCAAAATATGATTTATGGTTGAATGTAACGCAGAATTCTCAGAATATTGACAGTAATCTAAGTAACGTTACTGTAAAGCTATACCTCAAAAGAAATGATGGGTATAGCGATTCGGCGTATAACTTATACGAGGAACAAAATACTGCAAAAATTACTGTAGGCGGTAATGCTGTTGTCAGTAAAAATCTTAAAATTGACACTCGTAATAGTGCAACAGTGCTTCTTGCTAATTGGACAGGTAATGTTACTCATGGTAATGACGGCAAATTACAGCTTAGCGTCAGCGGCGAATTTACAATGAGTAACTCCACTCTTTCTTCTGGCTCTGCTTCTGGTGTTTTTAACTGTACTGCAATCCCCAGAAAATCATCACTTTCTTTTTCGTCAACTACAATTAATCCTGGTTCTTCTGTTATTGCAACAGTAACTCCCACGGTCGCTTCCTTCAGCCATAGAATTTCATGGAGTTTAGGCTCTTATTCCTCTTCTCTTGAATTGAATTCAGGTGTTCTCAGTGCGGAAATTTCTGTTCCGGATCAGTGGCTTTATGGACTCAATAATGCCTCAAAAGGTACTGTTAATGTTTCTGTTGAAACGTATAATGGTAGCACTAAAATTGGCGCCAATACATATAAATTGACTCTTGTTGTACCAGCAACGGATAAATACAAGCCTGAATTTTCAATTGGTTTAACTAAAATCAATAATGGTGTACCTTCAGACTGGAACGAATATGTACAGGGTATAAGTAAGGTTACAGTAAATCCTGATGGGCTTAACTTTAAATTCGGCGCAAGCCTTGCAGCAGTAACTATTACTGTAGGCTCTGTTTCTATAAGGCAGTTACCCGCAACCTTTAATCTTTCGGAAGCAGGTGAATTAGTTGTTACTGTAGCGGTAAGAGATACACGCGGTTTGTTAACAGTAAAGACAACTACAATTAAAGTTAACTCTTATACGCCACCATCTGTTGAAATAACAGAGCTTTTCAGGTGTGATTCAGAAGGCAATGAAAGCGCTTATGGAGAAAATCTGTTTGTAAGGTACAAGCTTAATTACAGCTCAGTAAATTCTAAGAACCAGGCTCAGCTTTCAGTTCAATATAAAACACCCAATGATTCCCAGTACAGTGCTTCTGAAACTATAATAACTAATCCATGTGTTTTCGGTAGTGGCGAAATCTCGATGAACGCATCTTCCTTTGTGCGCTTTACAATTACTGATAGGATAACTAAAACCGGCGTTCAGATTATACGTACTGTGTCGGCAGGCCATATTCCTTTCAACATCAGGCGAGGAGGAAGAGGTGCGGCTTTTGGTAAGTTTTCTGAAAAGGATAATGAGCTTAGTGTGGGCTGGAATCTTAATGTTGATGGTAATGTGGAAATAAAAGGTGAAATGAATTGGGAGAATGTTGCTTGCACTTGTAATACGAGTACCCAGGATTTGTTGGGCTATGTCAAATACTATCCATGTATAAAAAGCTGCATTGTAAGGCTCAGAGTAAAAACAAGTCAATTGTTAAATGCAGGCACTACCCATGTTATTGCCCATATACCCGATAAACCACCGGCTATGTTTATGCCGTTGAGCTGCCTTGCGAATTACGAAAGTGGTGGCGTTAGCGTATCAGGTGTTGTGTATAAAACAGGAGATGTAATATTCAGGTCATCGGTTGATGTTCCTGAGGGAACTTATATCTATATAAGCGGTATTTATGTTGCAGATTATGACGAGTATTTTGTGGAAAATTGAGTGAAAATAAATACTTAAGAAAGGGTGATTTATATAGCATATAAAACAATTTCATACGGCTCATCAGGTGATGATGTTAGAAAGCTTCAGGAAAGGCTTAACAAAGAAGGCTACTCTTTAGCGGTTGATGGTCAGTTTGGTAGTAAAACCCAGGCAGCGGTACGTGATTATCAAAAGAAAAAAGGTCTCAGTGTTGACGGTATAGTTGGTAAAAACACATGGGGAGCGTTAAATACTGCACCTAAAAGTACCACAACCAACAACAAAAATTCTTCTGTGAACTCGAAAAACAATTTTTCTACGCCGAAACCGCAATATGAGAAAAGCCAGGCAGTGTTATCTGCTGAGCAGTCTTTGAAAAACTGGGAGAAAAACAGTCCCGATGAATATAAAAGTAAATACTCCGAAAAGATTGATGAAATCCTTGGAAGTATTCTGAATCGTGAAGAGTTCAAATATAGTATGAGCGCTGACCCACTATACGAGCAATATAAGGAGCTATATATGTTGGGCGGCAAAAAGGCAATGATGGATACAGTGGGGAACAGCGCTGCTCTTACAGGTGGTTACAATAATTCCTACGCTCAGGTTGCGGGACAGCAGGTTTATGACGATTATCTTACACAGCTTAATGATATTGCTCTTGATTTAAGAGACAGGGCTTTCGAAGAGTATAAATACGAAGGTGATACTCTTGTGCGGGATGCCCAGCTTCTGAGAAATCTTGAGGGCGACGATTACGAAAAATATCTTCAGGAGCTCCAGCGTTACTATGAAGATGGTGATTATCTTCTTCGAAAATTATCAGATATGTCTGATAGTGAGTTTGAGGCTTTTGCTAAAGAGCTGGGAAGCTGGGAAAACGACAGGGACTATGCCTTTAAGCAATATAAAGATGCTTTGGATAGAGAAGAATTTGAAAAAGAGCTTGCTTTCAAAAAAGCAGAAGCCCAGCGCGACCAGGCAAATGAGGACAGAAATTATGCACTTGCGCGTCAGAAAGCATATTCCTCTGGCTCGTCAGGTTCATCAGGTAAATCTAAAGGTGAATCTACTGGTGAGGTTACAATTTATCCTACTACATATAAAGAGTTTTATGCCCGTACAGGCGTTGCAAATATTCTTACTGAAACACAGTTTAAGGCTAGTACACCATATATGCAGGCTTATAAAGGAAAGTATACGGAATACCTTAAGGCTATGTATAAAAAGTATAAGTGAGGTGTTGATATATGGTAGTAGAAGTTAGAAAAGATGCGGTTGCTATTTCGGAATATTCAGTGGTGAATACAGGTGAGTTTTGTGTTAATGAATGTGAGTTTGTATTACCTGACTGCTTTGAAGGTCTGAATGTAACCGCAGTTTTTAATAATATACCGGTGCCTCTCGTCGATAGTAGATGCTTAGTTCCAACTCTTGAAAAAGGCAGTGCAGTTTTAGGTGTGTATGCTTACCGTGAAGGTGAAAATGGAATAGAAATAATGTACTCTCCAAGACCTACTGTTTTCACTGTTTCTCAAGGTTCATTCAGTGAAGAAGTAAATGAAGAAGCAGTACCTGAAATAAGCATTTATGAGCAGTATTGTAAAATGATTGCGGAGGACACAAAAAAGATTTTTGATTCCATAGTGGAAAAAATTAACGAGACAAATACTGATAGTGAAATTCCAACAGCTAAGGCGGTTGCTGACTATGTAAATGAAGTAATAGGGGGCATTGAAAATGGCTCTTATTGATAAGTTAAACGCTATTGGTAATGCGATAAGAGAAAAGAACGGCACAACAGATTTAATTTCTCTCGCGGAGATGCCACAAGCAATTCTTGACATTAAAGGCGATTGTGATATTAGTGGTGACTCGGAAATGATGCCACCTCACTATAGCGGTGCGAGTTACACAAGCATTACCTATAAAGATAATGACACAATTGAACTGCTTGATAAAGACGGCATTACACACACAATGGCTTGTGTGTATGCAGACGATAAATTGGTGTCTGTAACCTATGACGGCAAGGCTATTAAATTGGTGTATGAGGGTGATGTATTAAAGAGCATTGGCAAAACAGTTGTAGACTTATTCAATGCACCGATGTCAAAGCCTTCAACAATAAAGGCAATGGCAGAAATGAATGGTAGTATCAAAGCCGACAGTTCGGCAAGTT
>JAZLDN010000087.1:0-5360 GCA_045614765.1 Acutalibacteraceae bacterium | reverse complement strand
AGCTAATGGTATCATAAACAAGAAGGATGGCACAAGAGAAAAGCCAAGCAAAGAAAGTGCAGTCATAGTAGTACTGAAAGCAGTAACCTTTGCAGTACCCAATTTATTGAGGATTCTCGTGCTGAACATACTTGAGAGCACAGTACAACCTGAAATTAAAAACGTGAGAATGCTCACCATTTCAACAGGAATACCAAGCTCTGTGTGAATTGCAGGCCAGGCAGAGCCAATAAGTGAATCGGGAACTCCAAGACCTATAAATGCAATATATATTATAATAAGAAGTACAGTTGCCAAAATTGATTGCCTCCATAAAAAATTTTTCTTCAAATTCTTATTCAACTAGATAATTATACCACCCCCAAAAATAAAAGCAACAGTTTTCACTGCTGCTCTTGTTTGAAAATAAATATTTTTAACATGTCGTAGGATCTACATTTGCAAACTGATTTCCACCTTTCACAATGGTAAACACAGTTGAGGTTTCTTCGTTTGCCATGAATCCGCCCATAGCACCACCCATATTCTCCGGTGGAGTCATATTTTCTGCACCTTCGGGCATTTCAGGTCTTTCGCCTTGTGGCATTTCGCCATCAGGTATTTGGTGACGCTCACCATTCGGCTTTTCGGGTCTTTCCATACCATCAGGCATTTCGGGTGGTGTAAAATCTTCAGGTTTTTCTCCGTTTGGCATTTCAGTTTTTTCGCCCTGTGGTAATCCGCCTTGCATTTTGTCGGATTTAAATGCAGAAAGTTGGATATCACCTTGCCAGAATGTATAATCACCTTCGGAAAGGTCATCACCCGCAATAATAAGGTAAGTGAAATCATTTTTTGGTGCATATTCACCGATAACTTTACCATCTGCATTTTTTAGCGTGTATGTGTTTCCGCTTTTTTGCCTACTTGCAAAATTAAACACAGCATAGGTCTGTTCGCCACCTGCGATATGGTCAAGCATATTGCCTGATGCAATCACTCTACCGCCGTTGATATAAATACCCTTATCAGAGTCAATTCCTGCATCACCACTTGTAGCGCAAGCCTGTGCAATTACTGTGCCCCCATTGATTACAAGCCAGCCGTTAGAGTCGATTCCGTCACCCTCACCGGTTTTTCCGTCGCAAAGAATATTAAGTGTTCCACCATTCATGGTAGTAACAGAAACATTATCTTCGTTAGTATTTATTCCGTCATTACCTGATGTGATATTGATAAATCCGCCATTAATTGTAAGATGTAGTTCGCTGTCAAGTCCTTCGTTTTCGGCTTTGATATTGAGAACACCATCACCAACATCGCCGCCGTCCACATTCATTGTTTTCTTTGAATAGAATGCAGCATCATATTTATGGAGTTTCTTGCTATCAACTACTTCTGTGCCCTCTTCGTTAAGTTCATAAGATTTATAAATCTTCGCAACATAAGAACCATTTATGTTGTTTTCTGTTCCGTCTGCAATAATTACATTGGCACCTGCATTTTTAGTATCAACATCTTTTGTTGCGGTTTCTTCATCTGCAACACTGCATTCATAAACATTATAGAAAATAACTGCGGGAGCAACTGTGCATGTAATGTCAACATCATTAAGAATAAGTGTAACCACTGCTTCAGGATTTTCTTCTGCATCTTCGCCAAGGTCGACTGCAATTTGCCCTAAAGAAAGCTTGCCGCTTAAAACATATCTACCGGGTTTGGTGATATGGACAACAGTATGTGCGTCTGCTTCTGTTTGTGAATGCTCGTCTTCTTTCTCACCTTCACCATATTTAAAATCCTGACCTTCAAGATAGAAAACTATATCCTTTGCAGAATAAACCGCTTGTGAATTATCGTTTGTTATCTCTTTGCCGTCAACTGTTATTTTTTCATCTGACACTTTGATTTGAACACCATCAATTTCAGGTTCTGGGGACGTGCTGCACCCGGTCAGAAACAAAACCACAACAAGAAAACAAACTAAAAACCTTTTCATTCTAACAAGACCTTTCAAAATAATCGTTATATTTTAAATTATGTTCTATTAAAAATCAAATTTCAACACTCAAAATGTAAATTTTTGTTAAACAAATTCTTATTTGTTCAGTTGATTATATCACACATATTCCCATGTTACCACAGTTATATTCAAGCCAAAAACTTTATTGCGTAACGAAAAAATGGAGCTGATCCCAAATCAGCTCCATGAATGTTTTTGTTCGATAAATTTGAATTTGTTGAATTAATAGTGGCATGATTATCTGATCACCGAAGAATGACTGTAAATATAGAATTCCTCTTGACTTGGCATCCACCTCTTTTCCTTTTCGGGGAAAGTTGCATCACAAGCCTCTACCGCGTCAGTGTCCTCGCAACAGTCGGCAGCTGTACTTGGGATATACATCAACTTTCTACCGTCAAGGGCATTGGGTACGAGTTCACACACAAGAAGAGCTGTCGGAAAGTTACCATCCACAAGAAAACTTACATTTTTCTTTTTGCAGCTGACAAAACCACGGCTGACATAATTACCGGGATTTCCGAAGTTGATGTTCACTTCATATCCCATTTTTATTGCAACTTCAAAAGAATGCTCAATCAAAATTTTACCGAGTTTCTGACGCTGATATTCGGGAGCAACGCAGAGAGGTCCAAAAGAAAGGATTTCTTTTCTGTTGCCCTTTTCGTCCTCAAGCCATGCTTTAGTGTACATAATATTACCAACAATTTTACCGTCTTTTTCAAGTACGAAAGCAAGTTCAGGTATAAAATCGGGATGAGTTCGCATCTTATGTACAAAATAATGCTCATCAGCCCCCGGTTTGTAAACATTCCAAAAGGCTTCTCTAGTTAATTCTTCAACGGCTCTATAATCTTTTTCGGTTTCTAAACGTATCGTAATATTATCCATAAAAATTCCTTTCACAAATTCAAGTTTCTGTATTTCTAAAAATTGAATTTTTTATTTTTGTAGATTTCTATTTTTTAAATGTGACTATAATTTATATTTCTCTATTTTCGCAATCATCTTTCTGCCGATTACTTCAGAAAGTTTCAACCCTAATTTGATTTCCTCTTCGGTTTCAAATGAGTCAAAGAAATGATTTGTTTCAAGGGTGAAATCACCCTGATAATTAACCTCAGCTAACGCCTTCGTTATTTCCTCCCAATTCATTTCACTAAGTCCTGGAAGTGTGTGCATATCATCAATATAATCGTTGTCATGAACATGAAGAGCCTGCAATCTTTTCCCCAAAACTCTTATGCTATCCTGAGGTTCTCTGCCGTCGAGACTTGTGTGCCCCAAATCAAGACAAGCTGCAAAAAACTCACTGTTCATTTCGTCAACAAATCTTGCATGTTCATAAGGATTGCTAAAAATACTGCCTCTTCTCACATTCCGCCTTTTGTCACCGCACCACATATTTTCACAAACAATTTTGACACCGTATTCCGTGGCATAGGGAAGAAGCATATTAAAATATTTCACATTTCTTTCTAACGCCTCTTCTTCCCTACCGATATATATACCAGTCCCGTAAGGGTGAACAACAAGCGTTTTCATCCCCAAAAGACCTGCGATTTCAAGACACCTGATATTCTTTTCTGCAAGGATTTTGTATGTTATTTCAGGGTCATATGTACCCACGCCTGTTACTGCGTGACCCTGATTGAAAACTATATTATTTCTTTTTGCCGTTTCATGAAGCTCGTTTACATAGGCTTTGTAATTATCCGAATCAAGTACATTTCCGTCTTTTGCAAGAGTGGACATAGTGTAATCAATTGCATCAAAGCCTGCCTCGGCAATAAGTTCAATAGCTTTTAATTCACCAAATTTTGTTGCACAATTGTTTTTTTGAGAAAGGATCATTGTTTCACTCCTATTTTTAATTATCATTCCAGTACTTATACTTTTGTTGGCTGATTCCATAAAGTTAAGTTTTGTTATTCAACTCAACAAATTCTTATTTGTTGAGTTGATTATATCACATATATTCCCATGTTACCACAGTTATATTCAAGCCAAAAGTTTTACTGCATAACATAAAAAATGGAACTGACCCCAAATCAGCTCCTTGATGTTTTTAGTTCATCAAATTTGTCGTACTGTTTTGATTAAATGTTTTTTTATTTAAGTTTATAAACATATTTGCAGATTTCTCTTTCCTCGTCCTGATATGTACCCATACCCTCAAACACTTTTGTGAAACCTGTCTTCTCTAAAACTTTTATTGAAGCAATATTCTCAGCAACACAGATTCCAAGGATTTCTTTTATATCAAGTTTCTTCATAATCTTAGGCAAGAAGGCTTTTACTGCTTCTGTTGCATAGCCTTTACCTGCATATGCCTTTGCGATATGATAGCCAACTTCACAATTTCCATCTTCCATAGGCACAATTTGAACATAGCCGATGTTTGTGCCGTCAGTAAGTAAAACAGGGTACACCAAGGGTCCATCACCGTTTTCATAAACATTCATAAGAAACTCAACTGTATCCTTTGCATCTTCCATTGTTTCAAAAACCTCGTCAGGATTAAACTTTCTGTTATCCTCGTCAAGAGAGTTGAGGTGTACTGCCTCAACCATATCAAGTGTAAATTCTGTAATGTAAAGTCTTTCTGCTTTTATCATTTTTCTCTCCAACAAATTCTTATTTATCGAATCAATTTACTGTAACATAACTTCGCAAAGACATCTGGTAATCGTCTCAACATATATTATATACTTATATAATAACACAAATAAATAACTTCTTCAACACAACCTTCTTGTTATTTAACTATGCCTATGTTATACTGTTTTTATGCTAAAAATAGAATCAGAGGTGCAGAAATGACAACTCAGGAATATTTAAAACTCATTGACAATGTTAACGAAAACGGCAAATACAAAGCAGACTGGGCTTCCCTTTCTCACCACAAGGTTCCACAATGGTATATGCACGATAAGCTTGGCATTTTCATTCATTGGGGTATTTACAGTGTACCTGCGCACGGATGCGAATGGTATTCAAGAGGTATGTATGACCCAAGCTGCGGAGATTTTGAATACCACAGAGAAACCTACGGCGCTCAAAAGGATTTTGGTTATAAGGATTTTATTCCAATGTTCAAGGCAGAAAAATTTGATGCTGAAAAGTGGGTTTCGCTTTTCAAAAAAGCAGGTATCAAATATGTTATGCCCGTTGCAGAGCATCATGACGGCTTTGCAATGTATGAAACCGAATTCAATCGTTGGAACTCAAAAGAAATGGGACCCTGCCGTGATGTTGTTGGCGAACTTAAAGACGAATGTGAGAAACAAGGACTTACTCTTTGCGCATCAACTCATCGAGCTGAGCACTATTTCTTTATGAATATGGGCAGAACCTG
>JAZLDN010000086.1:0-26477 GCA_045614765.1 Acutalibacteraceae bacterium | reverse complement strand
TATGGTGTTCCACCAACGTACCAACGGTCATGCTCGTTAGTAGTTGTACCTGTTTTACTGAAGTTTGTAAATCCACTTACGCCATAACCACTACCTGTTCCTCGTGTTGAAACAGTTTCAAGAAGCTCCCTCATAACGCCGCCAGTTCTTTCAGTAATAACCTGATCGCCTTCGTCAACACCTGCTTTAAAAAGAACCTCGGTGACATCATTATTTGTAACTTTATAATATGAATAAGGCTTGTAATAATAGCCGTTATTACCGAAAATTGCATATGCGGCAGCCATTTCAAGTGTTGTTACGCCTTCACTCATACCACCAACGCAGATTGAAGAATAGTTACCGTCGTAGTCAGGATTATCCTCATCAGTAACAAGATGCTTAAAATGAAGGTCATCAGCAAGGAAATCCAAGCAAGGGCTGATACCTAAACGGCGAACAATCTGAGCAGGAACAGTATTAAGAGATTGCTGAAGAGCATACTGAACAGTAACAAATTGATCAGGCTTACCTGCGTTACCACCGTAGTTAACAGGCCAACGTGATGAACCCATTCTTATACCATAGTTTTGTACCATTGTTGACCATGTAACAAGTCCATCTTCAATCGCAGGAGCAAATACTGAAACAGGTTTTATAGAAGAACCTGGCTGACGTGGCGAGTTGCAAGCTCTGTTAAGACCGCGGAAGCTCTCCTTCTCGCCTGCGCCACCAACCATTGCTACAACTCTACCGTTGTAATCCATAATAGTCATAGCAGCCTGTGCAGCAGGATTTTTCTCAGTACCTTTTTTCTCTGGCATTGTTTCTCTATTGATAAAGACTTTTTCTGCAGCTTTCTGAACATCAAGGTCAACTGCAGTATAAATTCTTAAACCACCAAAGAAAACCTTGCGCCAAGCTTCGTTATATGTTAACTCATACTCAGCCATAAGGTCTTCAATAACCTGGTCAATAACATATTCAACATAATAGGATGATTTGCCGTCTTCTTCTGTGCCGCTCACCTTAACATCATCCTCAGTATATTCTTTCTCGTCTTTTTCCTCTTCTTTTGTTACCTGGCTACCCTTATAATTCTCACTATTAGTGAAAATAAGCTCGTAATCAAGAGCTTCTTCGTACTCATCCTGAGTAATAGACTCATTATCTCTCATACAAGTAAGGCAATATCTCTGCCTACCCATATTACCATCTTCATCCTTATCAATCAAAGCTGAAAGGCCATCCTTGGTCAAAGGGTTAAACGTAGCAGGAGCCTTGGTAATAGAAGCAATGATAGCGCATTCTGCTGTATTTAAATCTTCAACATTTTTGCCGAAATAGATTTCTGCAGCAGTTTTGATACCGTAACAACCATTACCTAAATAAATAGTATTAAGGTAGAATTCCATAATGGTCTTCTTATGATAAAAACGCTCAACATTAAGGGCATTAAGTATCTCGTAGAATTTACGAGATACAGTACGACCATTTTCCTTTGTTACGTTCTTTATAAGCTGCTGAGTTATTGTTGAAGCGCCTCGCTCAAAACCTGAACCAACAACACCAAGAATAGTACCGTACCAGTCAACACCCTGATGCTCTTCAAAACGCTTATCTTCAAGGTCGCGGAACGCATCAATCATATCCTGTGGAATATCGTCATACTCTATCCACACGCGGTTTTCTGCGCCATGAAGGCGAAGAAGCTCAACAAGCTCCTTATTAGAATCGTATGCGTAAATTATACTTGTCTGAGCCTGATTTGCTTTATAGATATCAAGGTCAACCTTTTTATCACCCTCGATATAATCAACTGCAAATTTATACACATAACCACAGGCAACAATACCGCAGATAAGCGCAATACTGCACACCACAATAGCTACGCGCATAAACTTTTTAAGTATTGGGCGCTCCTTTTTAGGTTTACGCTGTTTTTTAACCTTAGCCCCACTTTTTTTGTGAAGCTTTGGTATATTGATGCGTTTTTCTTTCATTCAGGAATCCTCCTTAATAGATAGATATATACAAAACGAAACAAGTTACGCCATATTTGTAACAACTGTTTCGGCAACTGCCATATCAAAAGGCGTTGTTAATTTAATATTAACATCAGAACCTTCAACAAGCTTTACTCTGTATCCTCTGTCGGCAAAAATTGAAGCAACATCTGTATATTCAGCAAGCTCACTTTCAGATAAAGAGTTTATAAGATTATTCAACTCCATAAGCCTGAAGCTCTGCGGCGTCTGTACTCTGAAAAGCTCTGCTCTGTGAAGATGCTCTGTAAAAAACTGCCCTGTTGAGCTTCTTATAACTGAATCATAAACAGGCATTACAGTATTACAAGCGCCAAACTCTTTAACAGCTTCAATATTCTCTTTGATAATTCTCGAGTCAATAAATGGCCTTACAGCATCATGAGTGAGAATAACATCATCTTCGCGAACATTAAACTGTTCGCTTAAAAATCTACAACCATTTTTCACAGAATTATTTCTGTTTTTTCCACCGGGAATAACAGAAATATTATTCATTGAAATTCCATATTCGAGTAAGGTGGCTTTGGTGTATTCTATCCAATCAACAGGGCAACAAATCACGCCTGCTCTGAATGTACCGAAATCCTCAAAATTACGCACTGTACGCACAAGAATCGGCACATCCCCTACTTTAAGGAACTGTTTAGGAAGCTCGGGAGATTTCATTCTTGAACCTATGCCACCAGCAAGAATCATATAATATAAATTCATATTTATTTTCCCTTGTTTTTATTATCCCTTGTCTTTGTTTTTTTGCTGACATCAAAACCTTCGGTACTCTCTTTCTTGAATAGAATCTTGAAAGTCATAATAATCAGCTTCAAATCAAGGAGAAGTGAATAGTTTTGTATATAGATTAAATCCATTTTTAATTTATTGTATGCAGATGTATTATATTTACCAAAAACCTGAGCATAGCCAGTAAGACCACCTTTAACTTTGTATCTGTTAACAAATTCAGGTATCTGCTCAGAATATTCTGAAACATGCTCAATTCTTTCAGGTCTCGGACCAACAACAGACATTTCACCCTTAAGAATATTAAATAACTGAGGAAGTTCATCTAATCTGAAGCTTCTGATAATTTTACCAACCGGTGTAATACGTTTATCGTTATCTATCGCCGGCTGAGGACCATCCTTTTCGGCATCAACAACCATACTTCTGAATTTTATAATATCAAAGGTTTTAAGATCTTTTGTGCAACGCTTCTGCTTATAGAAAACAGGACCTCTGTCGTAAAGCTTTATTGCGAGAGCAACAAGAATCATAATAGGCGCTGAAACAATAATACCACCGAGAGATAATACAATATCAATAAGCCTTTTAACTGCTCTTTGCTCAACTGTTAAGCCTGTTGAAGAGCATTTCATAATCGGTGAATCAAAATAAGTAATATCTGATGCACTTCTTATGAGAATATCAGAAATTTTAGGTATAACATAAACAACCTTATTCTGCTGATAACAATACTTAAGTATGTCATTACGAAGTCTTGCGGGAACATCACAGATAATAACTCCTTCGTAACGGTCAACCTTCTGAACAAGTCCCTCAAAGCCTTCGTCAACATTAGCAGACTCCGCAATAACAAACTTATCTTCCATCTGGCTCATTTTATATACAATTTCAGTTGCAAGATGGCTTCCATAAATGATAATTAACTTTTCTGGTGGGCTAAGAGTATACACAACCTTCGAGGAAAGGAAAGCCCATCCAACAAGAGCCACAACCTCAAGAAGTATTATTGCAAGCATACCGCCTATAGGAGCAATAACTGCTTCGATAAGGCAAATCTGAGCGTAAGCTATAGCGTTTGAGAAAAGTAGCGCAATAAATTCATAAATTATAATTTCACTTTTCCTCAGTTTGTCAATCTTGAACATACCCATAATAAGGCTTGTAACAAATAAAACTGCAAAATATTCAAATGTAATGAAAAGCTTACCTTTATCATCATAAGGAAATCTGAAGAAAGGATTATAAAAATCCTGCCAGATAAAGTAGTAAATATATGTTGAAACAAGGCAAAACAATGTTATTGCAGTTCCTCGTATGGTGGTACGATATTGTTCAATCTTTTTCATAAAACCTCACAAAAGATAACGGACTTGCAAATCCGAAAATTGATTGAATATATTTTAAGAAAGGAGGACTCTCTATGAATATACTCGCACTTTTAAGTAATTTAATATGCTTCATTCTGCACGTTACCGACACCGATAATTTTCCTAAACCACTTTCAAAAAAAGAGGAAACTAAAGCAATCGAAAAAATGAAGAACGGTGATGAAAGTGCAAAAAAACTTTTAATCGAGCATAATCTTCGACTTGTGGCACATGTTGTAAAAAAATATTACACACAAACAGATTATGACGATTTAATATCTATCGGAACAATAGGACTAATCAAGGGTGTAAATAGCTTCAACCCCGAAAAGAATGCTAAGCTTGCTACCTACTGCGCACGATGTATTGAAAACGAGATACTTATGTATTTCCGCGCCACAAAAAAGCAAACCGGAGAAATATCCTTCGACGAACCAATTGATACAGACAGTGAAGGCAACCCATTAACGCTTATGGATATCATTGCCGTTGAAGACACAATTATTGATGAAATCGACACGCAAAACAAGTTAATCAAACTAATAAGTATAATTAAAAATATGCCTGAAAACAGGGATAAAGAAATACTTGTTATGCGCTATGGCTTAAACGGAAACCCACCACTCACACAAAGAGAAGTAGCCAAAAAGCTTAAAATATCCCGTTCTTATGTATCTCGTATAGAAAAAAGAATATTAAGCGAATTCAAAGATTTACTCTGATCTTGGAGATAAGGTTATCTGATATCTTACAGGTGTACCATGTTCATCAACAGAACAAATAAGAGCAACATTGAATTTCTTGTAATATTCCAAATTAGCACCTGCCTTGATTCGTACATCAAAGAACACTATCTCAAGGCTCATTTTGACCTGAGAAATTTTTTCATGAACTGTTTTCAGATCATCAGGATGAATATAGCTTAACGCAACTTCAAGAGCTTCACCAGAACGGCCATTAAAAACATTATGACCTAAAATTTCGGTAGCATTTTGAGTTATGTTAAGGCGCTGTCTTGAAATATCATAAATAGCCCATATTGTTCCACTGTTGAGGATTCCATAAAATGCAACAGATGGATCAAGCTCATTAATAACTTTATTTTTAACTTCAGTTTTTCTTGCGAAAAGTCTTTTTCGCTTCTGAAAGTCATTAAGAAGCGCATCAATACCTTCAACCGGAGCTGAAGAATAAGAAAATTCAGAAAATCCGCCGTTAAACATCATTTCTTTCTCATAAGTTGAAATCTCACTAGGTACAGTTACATCTTTAACGAACTTTTTAAGTATTTTAAGAGTATCCGCACAATATCCTATATTACCATTTGAACAAACTGCATGAGCAATATACTCGGATTTAACAACAAATCTGTCAAACAAATCGTAAACATGGCAATAGTTATGGATATACCTTGCACCAAGAAGGTACACGCCCAATCCGAAACCAAGTTTGTGAATATAGTCCGAGAAATTCTTAAGCCTGTTTATATTCATACCATCAAGAACATACTGTGGCAGAAGAATTGTAAGATCAATATCGGTGCAATCGTTCTCTTCTTTAAAGGTTTTTAATTCTTGAAGAAGCGATGGCAAATCATCTTTAGAGAATATTGTGTAAATAGATACAGGTGGAAGAGATTTACCTGCATTTCTCAGTGCAATCAAATTGTACATAAGACTTTTTATGGAAACAATACTAAGGTTTTTAGCATTTTTATCACTGATATTTATATCATAAAAAGCTTCCGGAGAAAGAACATTTGTTGAACTGAAGGAGTTATAAGGAATATAATCGTAGCAAACAAGTCCACCTGTTTTTGCATCAATTGCAGGATGAAACAACGGCTCGTAATTACCTTTTGCTCTATCCTTTGTGAAACTATCATCAGTCATTGTAAATGACGCTATATTCTGCATATTTGAGTTAAAGAAGGCGTATGAACTTGCGCCGTTCATCTTTGCAGTTTTTGCTGCGTATTCAGATGCAATTGAGAGGCTCTTGAAATCCTTACCGTCATTAGGGTACCTTGCAACACCCATTGATGCTGTAAAAACACCTGATTCGGTTGCAGTTTTATAAGGCTTTTTAAGAAGATTGTGAAGACCTTCAATAAACACAGCAACCTGTGCCTGATTAGTAACATTCTTTACGAACAAATAGAATTTATCAGAAGAGGCTTTACCAACAATTTTATCTATTGAAGAAACACCTCTTAATTTAGAAGCAAATTCTTTAATTAGAACATTACCATATTCATAACCAAAAAGGTTATTACATGTACTCATATTATCGATGTCAATATGAATAAGAAGGTTTTTAGTATTGATGTTATCTCTCAGATATGAGTTAACATCAATTTCAAACTGTTTCTGAAGAGGAAGACCAGTTAAAGAGTCAGTAACGCCGAACCCACGCTTGATATCGGTAAGCATTTCATCGTTATCGTAAACATTAAAAATACCATTAAGCCCTATAAGGTTATCATCATCGTCGCATTTGAAAATAATAAAACCAACAGCAAGGTATTCTTCCCCATCCCTTACAACACGGAATTCAACTCGTGTTTTACGCTTGCCGGCTTTACATAATTCACCAAAAGCATCAAGATTTACCTTTGTAGCAAACCTTGCAGCATCTGCAGGGTGGCATATTCTGAGACATTGAGAAATAGCCTCGGTGAAATTTTTAGGAACATACGGAAAAAGCCATGTCCAATTACCACGCACAACGTTAAAGTAACCTTTTTTTATATTGGCTTCAAAAATAATATCGTGACCAGCAAGAACAGCTTCTTCACATTCAGAAAACCTTGTGAAAACTTTTTCTTCTTTTGTTTCAACAGGAGCAGCCACAACAGGTACTTCGTCTTCTGTAACTTTTGGTAAATCACTTTTGAACTCTCTTTCAATTTTTGCGAATTCAGGAAGAACCTTTTCAAAACATTTAAGAAGTTTAGGCGAAAACTGACCGCAACCACCCGCCATAATCAAATCAACAGCATCTTCATGAGAAACTGCAGATTTATATGGTCTGTGGCTGGTAAGTGCATCGTAACAGTCGCAAACAGCAACTATCTGAGCAGAAATAGGCGTTTCATCCCCAACAAGGCCATCTGGATAGCCTCTGCCATCCCATCTTTCGTGGTGATAATGGCAAATTTCCTGGCAGTATTTGAAATATTGGTTATCTGCGTCAATACCATCAAGCATGTTAAGAAGCGAATAACCACGTGTTGTGTGAGTTTTCATAACTTCGAACTCATCTTCATTAAGTCTGCCAGGCTTTAACATGATAGCATCGGGAATTGCGATTTTACCAATATCATGAACTGAAGAAGCATAGTAAATATACTCTGCCTGCTCTTTTGTTATATTATATTCCGGACAAGACGCAACAACAGCATCTGTAAGCGCCTTTGTGAAAAAACGAATTCTTTTAATATGCTGACCTGACTCAAGGTCTCGGCTTTCGATAGCAGCAACAAGAAGCTCAACAAGGTCATAGTTGATTGTTTGCATTCTTGCATTTTGCTCTTTGAGCTTGTTGGTCTGATTAAGAATTCTCTTTGTATGAATCTGAGTGAGGTTATATATCTGGAATTTTAACTGACGGATTTCCGCAATATTCTGGAAACGTCTGTAAGCAAGCTCGTAATCAAATTGTTCAGGGAAGACGTCATACGCAAAGCAAGCAAAACCTGATTTTTCAAACTCATACATCGCATCAAATGATGTAAAAAGAATAGGAATTTCCGCAAAAAGACCTGCTTCAGAAAGTTTGGAAAGAATCCAGCTTGATTCTTTTGTATGAGGCATTTCATCCATAACAAAACAAACATTTTTGTTTGAATAGAAGTCGATATCGGTCCACGATTCAGATGAATACGTGCACATACTTAAATTTGAGTTCAAATCAAGCATCTCAATTAATCGAGTATGCTTATCTTTGGAATCGGTAAAAAAGATAACTGAATTGTTTTTCAAAGATACCACCTCAAAATATCGTAATATAACAGTTTGATATTACCATTTCGCATATAAAAAGTCAACAAATCCATATATAATGTAATATATTGTAACCAAATGAGCTGATGGCAGATTGCTGATAGCAAACAACAGACAACTATTACAAACACATTAATCCTCCTTGACACATGATTTATATTTTGATAAAATACCGATTGTTAAATATGGAGATGTACCCAAGAGGCTGAAGGGTCCGCACTCGAAATGCGGTAGGTCGTGAACAACGGCGCAAGAGTTCAAATCTCTTCATCTCCGCCAGAAAAGACTTTGATAGAAATATCAGGGTCTTTTTTATTTCGTTAAAATAAAAGAAGAGATTTGAACTCCTCTCGGCAAAGCCGAACATAGCCATATATAAATAAAGCACCCACACTTTTTGTGCAGGTGCTTTTAGCTTATGCCTTCGGCAGCTTGACTATAGCCTTAAACAAGTCGCCATCTATATTTATTTTCAATTCGCCGTTCTGGAGATTGCAAAGGTCTTTGGCAATAGAAAGTCCAAGACCATTCCCCTCCTTGGCACGCGATTCATCACCTCTAACAAAGCGCTCTGTTAATGTCTCAGGAGAAATGTTTAAAGGCTCCTTTGATATATTTTTTATTTCAAAATAGCCGTATCCACCATCCTCATAAACAGTAGCATACACTCTTGTATTCGGTGCAGAATACTTTTTAGCATTGCTGAATAGATTTGATATGATTCTATATGTTTTAACGCTGTCAGCAATAACTATAGGAGCACTTTCAGGCTCTGTAAACTTAATTTCGTTTTTGTTTGCATCAAAATCAGGTGTGAACTCTACAATAGCCTGAACAGCAAGCTCAGAAAGATTCAGCTTAGCTTTATTTAGTTGGACGTTTCCTGTTGAAACTTTGGATGCCTCAATCAAATCCTCGATAAGACGTTTCAGCTTTACAGATTGACTATTGATTACACCTATATATTCCTGAGCTTTTTCATCCTCAATTTCGCATTTATTGAGTAAATCCGAATAGTTAATCAAAGATGTGAGAGGCGTTTTCAGGTCATGTGAAACATTTGTGATAAGCTGCGTTTTCATCTGCTCATTTTTAATAGCTTCTGCCACAGCTTTATCAAGTGCTTCATTTGAATTTTCAAGATTTTTTGCAAGTGTAACAAGTGATTTATCAACCTTTTTGCCGTCAAAAACAACGTTTTCGTGCTTACCTGATGCAACGATAATTTTATCGAGATTATTTATATATTTAATCACAAAGTAGCAAACAATTAAGTCGAAAACAATAATTATTGCACCAAACGTAAACATAAATACACCGTCAAAGCCTGTAAAACATTCTGCGAAAGAAATAAATAAGCAGATAAAAGCATTAATCAAAAAGAATAAAGCGCAGCATAAAGTAACTTGCCATTTAAAAACCTTTGGCTTATATTCAAAAAGCTTCTTCAGCTTGCGGAATATATAAGCAATACCACAGCAGATTTTATAGAGAATCATATAAATCAAGGATTTTTTGATAAGCGATTCCCCTGCTTTTTTGATTCTCACAACTGAAGAAATCCACTCTGTAAATATCATAAACAGCAATACAAAAACACAGCTAATTATCACAAGAAAATCACGAGTGAACATAAAGCTATCAAAATACTCTGTGCCGAAACCAAGAGCATCGTGCATGCAAACATAAAGGAAAATATACAATCCGACAATTGCAGCAAGATGTAAATCAGTAGGTAATTTATCAATAAATGCAAGCTTGGCTTTGTCGCTTCCTGCTTTTCTTCCGTTGAGCCTTAACCATACAACAAGCATTATGATGGCCAAAACAAGCATAACAGCAAGGTAAATAATAATATCTATAACTTTCTCAGAACGAGCAAATTTAAAAGTTTTGTAAAGCCTGCCGTATATATCATCTGCTTCAAAGGATTCATCAAAATATAAGCAAAGAACATTATAAGCACTGTTTTCAAGTGTTTCACCTAAGTTTGAAAGTACAAAACCTTTAACATCGTAATTACCCTTGTTTGCAAGAACATATCTTTCGTTGTTTTTCAAATTTCGAGGAATTTTCTCAATATTGGCGTAAACATTCCCGTCAAAATCAACAACATAATATTTAAGATTTTTTCTACTTTCTAAAGCTGATAATTGATTAAGAGAAACACCGTGATTTTCCTCCACAACTGCACGAGCATAGTCATCATACTGCTCAGAAATAGATTTAATTGCCTGCTCTTTTGTAAAATTCAGTTGAACTTCAAAATATAAATCTGGTGTAATTGTGTTGAATTCATCAGACATTTGTGTGTTATATGTTGTATTGAAATATCTTTCAAAAGCATCATCTCTTACAAGGCTTTCGTATAAGAGAAACTCCTGTCCCTTTGCATTTACGAGTATTTTCTGAGCAGTTTGTATGCTTTCCGGATCATCATAGTTGATGTATACCTGAGTATTATATTCTTCAGGTAATGTTACATCAATTTCATTATCGTATTCATAATAGCTGTCATCCCAATTTTCAACAGCATAACGAAGCTCATCTTTAATTATATTTGATTTATAATCAAGGAACTCGTTAAGAACAGCGTCAGTAACAGTTTTTTTCTGAGCATCAAACTCAGTTGTAAGTTTACTTGCATTGTTTGATGAGAGATTCAAGCAATAGTAAAAATCCATTTGGAATCTCTCAAGAAAACCATCAGATTCAAAAAATGTTAATTCAGGATCCTCATTGAAATACTTTGAAGGACCAACAACAATGCAATTAAGGAAAGCCTGAAAAGCAACAGAAAAGCTTAAGCAAAATGCAATCACTGCAATTAGCCAACACAAAAACTTAGTGAAAAATGAATACTTAAATTTTTTCAACCTTGTATCCAAGACCCCACACCACCTTTAAATATTTAGGTTCTTTAGGATTAATCTCTATTTTTTCGCGGATATTTTTAATATGTACCGTAACAGTTTTTTCTGTTTTAAAGGCAATTTCATTCCATACTGCCTCATAAATCTGCGAGCTTGACAGCACCTTACCCATATTCTGCATAAGATATTCTAAAATGCTGTACTCTCTTGCAGTAAGTTTAACGCTCTCACCATCAACAGTAACCTCTTTTGTATCTTTGTTAAGGGTAAGACCACCTGTAACAAGCATACTATCTGTCTGTACAAGGCTACCGAGAGAAACGTATCTTCTTATCTGTGAACGTACACGGGCGACAAGCTCCAAGGGGTTGAATGGCTTTGTTACGTAGTCATCGCCACCAAAGCTAAGACCCGTAATTTTGTCGGTATCTTCACTTTTTGCTGATAAGAGAATTATAGGAAAATTATATTTTTCTCTTATCTTTAAAGTAGTGCGTAGACCATCAAGACGAGGCATCATAATATCAAGCACAAGGCAATGGATTTCATTATTTTCAATCACTTCCAATGCTTCAATACCATCTGAGGCGGTAAGCACCTCATAGCCTTCGCTTTCAAGGAAAATTCTTATGGAATCAAGAATCGCCTTATCATCATCACAAACAAGAACACGGTACATTTTAATTCCTCCAAAATAGGATTTTTATCCTGAATAAAGGATACTACACGAAAATCAATATAAAATTCAGAAAAAGTAAAGAAATAATTAAGATTACAAATTTATTTTAATACTTTATTTCGTATGTTTCAACCTAAACACTTGAAAACACAAAATTTTACAGTTATCATAAAGATATAAACTTTATGGGATGTGATTTTTTGACACATATTAAAGTACATTTCAATACCCCATCCACTACCAACAACGGCAAATTTCAGGGTTGGGGTACAAGCCTTTGCTGGTGGGCGAACAGAGTTGGCTATTCCCCTGCTTTAACAGAAAAATGTGCAAAACTTTTCTTTTCACCCGAAGGACTCAACCTTAACATTATGCGCTACAACATTGGTGGTGGTGATGATCCTTCTCACAAGCACATTAAAAGAACAGACTCCATGGTTCCTGGTTGGCTTGAATATGATATAAATTCAAACGAATATGTTTATAACTATGCCGCTGACACTAATCAACTTAATGTTTTAAAAGCCTGCTATGATGCAAACAACAACAGCTATGTTGAGGTGTTTTCAAACTCACCACCATATTTTATGACAAAAAGCGGTTGTTCCTCAGGTGGCAAAGATCCCAACGAAAACAATTTAAGAGACGACTGTTACGAGGATTTTGCAAAGTACCTTGCAGATGTTACAGAATACATCAATAACACGCTCAACATAAAGGTAAGTTCCATTTCACCAATGAACGAGCCAAATACCGATTTCTGGCAATATTTCAGCGAAAAACAGGAAGGCTGCCATTTTAATGCAGGAGAAAGTCAGAACAGAATTTTACTGGAAACTGCAAAACAAATAAAGCTTAAAAAACTTAATGATATTGAAATAGTGGGAAGCGACGAAACCGCAACAGATAAAGCGATTACTGCCTATGAAAGCTATACTGAAGAGGTTAAAAACATTCTTAACAGAATCAGCACCCACACCTACGGCTCAGACAGAATAAAAGAGCTAGGCGCTCTTATGAAGAACGAAAACAGAAACCTTTGGATGAGCGAAACAGACTGGGGCGATGTAAGCGGTGAAAATGCCGGCGAAATGGGTGCGGCTTTATGGCTTGCAAAGAAAATTATATTTGATATTAACTCGCTTTCCCCTTCTGCTTGGGTTTTGTGGCAGGTAATTGATTGCCATAAAAGTAGAAACGGTTACTGTGGCAATAAAGATTCAGGTATACCTGATACTAAAAATGGTTTTTGGGGACTTGCCTTTGCAGACCACGATACAAAAGAAGTTATTTTAACTCAAAAGTATTACGCTATGGGTCAATTCAGCAAATTCATTAATGTTAACGACACAATTTATCACATAAACAAAGATGCTTTATGTGCGGCAAACGAAAGCGAAATAAAGCTTGTTCTTGTTAACGATAAAAAGGACGAACAGAAAACTGAAATTGATTTGAATTGTACAAACAGAAACATTAAAACAGTTAAAATAATACGCACAAGCGGTAATCTTACAGATGGAGAAAGCTGGGCAGAATTACCTGAGGAAAGCATTGAAAACAAGGTTTATACAACAAACCTCAAAGGTAATTCAATTACAACATTCTTATTCAGATAAAAAATGCTCTGTATTGATTTTCAATACAGAGCATTAATTTTATAAAATTATTTCAATACCTACCAACGCTGCAAGCAAGGTTGGAATGGCAATAACAATACCGTTTTTAATAAAATCCTTGAATGATAATTTAATTCCGTAAAGCTTTAAAATTGAAGACCACATTATACCCGCAAGAGCACCAACAGGTGTAAGATATGCACCGATATTTGAGCCGGCAATACACGCAAAAACTGCTTTCAGATACTCGTTATCCGTAAGAGAAACGTTACTTAAAACAGAGCTGAAGAGAACACTCATAGGGATATTATTTATAATATTCGCAATCGCAACGGATATAAAACCGAAGCTAAAAACAGAACTAAAATCACTGAGAAAATCTGCAATAAGCTTAGTTGCGCCAACGTAATCAAGAGATAAAACAATTGTAAACATTGAAATCACAAATGGCACAAGTTCAAAGGGAAGCCTTACAATAGTTCTGTATAAAACATTTGGCTTTTTGCGTCTTTTAAGATAAACAAGTAAAACACACACAAATAAAGATAGCGCAAACCCTGCGGATATAATCCACATAGGCAAGTCTATGTAAGAACTGATTGTAAGAACAACTGTACATAAAGCAAGGTGAACAAGGCCTAAAACAACAAGCTTTTTGTCCTTCAGTTTCTCGTTATCCACATTAATTTCAAGCGTTTTTGATAACTGCTTTTTGAATATCAGATAAAGAACACCGAATGAAACAAGACCTGCCAAAATTGTCGGAACAAGCATAACTTTCAGATAACTGATAAAGTCTATTCCTGAAGAAGATGCAAGATAAATGTTTGTCGGGTTGCCTATAATAAGCGCCATACTCCAGGTATTTGCTGCAACAAATTCGGCAATAAGATACGGCATAGGACTAATTTTTGCTTTCTTCGAAAAGAAGCATATAAACGGCGTAAATGTTAAAATAATTATATCGTTTGAGGTAAAAACAGTAAGAACAGAAACTGTTATATACATCAAAGTAAAAAGCAGTTTCTGACTACCCTGCGCCTTAGATAAAACAATGTTTGCAAGGTACCTGAAAAAGCCTAAAACATCAAGAAAAACTGAAAGAGCGGTCATACTGAAAAAAAGAACAAGTATTTTCAGTGGATTCACAGAAGTATCTGCAGTAAGACCATCGAAAAGCTCATTCAAAGGCAAACTTCCGCTTACCAAAAGCACAATGGCACCTATAAGCGAAATAATCCAATATGTACCGAATTTGAAATTCCCTATTTTAACATCAGGCTTGAATAAAACAGATAAAAGCACCAAAAGTGCCGTTACCCCACAAACCGAAACAGTAAAAATCATATTAACCCACCAAAACACCAAGACTACTGATAGCCTTGGTGTATATTTTTATCTTCAGAATTTTACCATAACAAACACTACAATTCAATAGGAATCATACTATCAATAAAAATTTCGTCAGGTGAAACAATGCTGTCGACCGCAAGGATTTTAACTCCCGCTTTCTGAGCGTTTCTTAAAGCATCACCAAAAGCTTTATGAGTTATATCATTAGGCGTGAATTTATAAATTCCTTTCATCTGTATAACGAAAAGAATGTACGCCTCATAGCCTTCTTTAATGGAAGAAACAAGCTCATTAATATGCTTTATGCCTCTTTCGGTTGGTGCATCAGGAAAGGATGCCACACCATCATTTTCAAGGGTAACCCCTTTTACTTCAAGAAACGCTTTGCGACCATTATCCTCAATATAAAAATCAAACCTTGATTTGTTGTATGTAAATTCACGTCTTATTGTGGCTTTTTCTGAAAAAAGCGCTCCTTTTTTAAGCCATTCTTCTGTAATGTCGTTTGGTATCTGTGAATCCATATTGATAAGAATTGTGTCGTTTTTTGTTTCTTTTTCAACAGCAATCAAATCATATTTTGTTTTACGAGCAAGATTGTCTGATTCATACAGATACACAGTTGCGTTATTAACAAGGAGTTCTTTGCATCGGCCTGTGTTTTTAACGTGAACTATTTCCTCTTTGCCGTCTATATTAACTTTTGCAATAAATCTGTTTGGTCGAGATATAAACTGACCTTTTTTAATCTTAGTATACTTCATATTTTAACCTAAAATCACATCAAAGAACAACATCAGACAGAAGCCAACGAGCAAGGAATATGTTGCGCCTCTCTCGCTACCATGGGAGTGAGTTTCGGGTATTATTTCGTCACTTACAACGTAAAGCATTGTACCACCTGCAAAGGCAAGGGCAAAAGGCAAAACAAACGATGCAAGGCTTACAGCAAAATAACCTAAAAGCGTACCAACAACCTCAACAAGACCTGTTGCCATAGCGCATATAAACGTTCTGCGTGGAGACACACCTGACGCTAACATAGGCCCTATAATTACCATACCCTCAGGTATATTCTGAAGTGCAATACCACCAGCTATCAAAAGCGCTTCGGTATTGTTACCTGAGCCGAAACCAACACCTGCCGCAATACCTTCAGGAAGGTTATGAATTGCAATTGCAGTAACAAAAAGAAGAACTTTATTGAGATTGGAATTGTTTTTATGCTCCTCTGTATCTACACCAACAAGTTTATGCATGTGAGGAACTAATTTATCAATAAGATTAAGGCAGACTGCACCAACGAAAATACCGATAATTGTAGTTAAAATGCCCCATTTACCGCCATATTCAACTGATGGAATAATAAGACCCAACACAGCCGCCGCAAGCATAACGCCTGCTGCGAAGGATAGGACAATATCGCTGAATTTATGAGATATTTTTTTAAATACAAAGCCAATTATTGACCCGAATATTGTAGCACCGCCAACGCCTAAAGCGGTAAGGAGTACCATATCCATCAAATCACCTCGTTAAAAAATCAAGAAGACCTTTACATCCGTTATATATATCGTTATATGTTACCTCAAAATCCCCTGTATACCAAGGGTCTGCAACATCTCCGCCATTTTCAGTAAAGCTCATAAGCTTATAAACCTTACTGTCTTTGTCGCCCTTTAATATTATATTCATATTCCTGATATTTGCTCTGTCCATACCAACAAAATAATCGTAGTTTCCATAATCTGAATATTTTAACTGAACAGCTCTTTTACCCTCACAGGAAATATTGTGTTTCAACAATTCTCTTTTGGCAGGCGGATAAACAGGATTACCTATACCGTTCCAGATTTCCTCGGTACTTGTAGCAGAAGAGGAAATATAAAAATCATTAGCCATCCCTTTTTCAGCCACCATTTTTTTGAATATAAACTCTGCCATAGGACTACGGCAAATGTTGCCGTGGCAAACAAACATTACTTTTATCATTTTTTATAATCACCAAAGCAATTATATCATAAATCTCAAATATTAAAAAGCATTTTCTATTGTTACAACATAAAAATTGTGATATAATCATCAAAAAATTCCAAGAGGTATTAAAATGATTTCTCTTTTAGTTATAATTTATGTTGTATTCGTTTCTTTAGGGCTTCCTGACTCTATGTTTGGCGCGGCGTGGCCTGTTGTACACACAGAATTTCAGATTCCTGAAAGTTTTGCATCGCTTTACGGCATAATTACAGGCATTTGCTCCGGTGGTGTCAGCTTTCTTGCAGGCTATGTTATCAGAAAATTCGGCACACCAAAAGTTACATTTGTATCAATTCTATTAACTGCTTTAGGTCTTTTAGGCATCAGCTTTGCACCAAACATTGTAGTTATGATGATATTTACAGTTGTAATGAGCTATGGTGCAGGAGCTATTGATACGGGTCTTAATAACTACATCGCTCTTCACTTCAAAGCACGTCATATGAGCTGGCTTCACTGCTGTTGGGGATTAGGCGTAACAATAAGCCCACTTGTTCTCTCCTTCGTTTTAGATAGCGGTAATTCATGGCGTAGTGCGTACAAAATTATATCGTTAATGCAAATTTCAATCGCTCTAATTGTTGGATTGTTCCTTAAAAAGTGGGTTTCATTTGATAAAAAGAAAAACATTGCTATTGAAGAAGCTGCAAAAGAAGAAAAATCAAACGAAAAATTAAACATTTTTAAAATAAAAGGACTTATTACAAGCATACTTTCCCAAGGTTTTTATTGCAGTATGGAGTTTTTAATAGGAACCTGGGGTGCAAGCTATCTTGTTAACGTATATGGTAGCGACCCTGCAATTGCTGCAAGGTGGATTTCCCTTTACTTCTGCGGAATAATGCTTGGCAGATTAGTTTCGGGCTTTGTTTCAATAAAAGCTAACGATAAAACACTTATACGCGGTGGCATATTATTCTCATTTTTAGGTCTGTTGTTCTTAGCATTACCTATAGGTGAAATCGCATCAGCAGGTCTTCTGCTAATCGGCTTCGGTTTCGGACCAATATTCCCAAGCATTCTCCATAGTGTACCTGCCCGCTTTGGCAAAAAGTTCTCCGCAGACATTACAGGCTTTCATATGGGTGGCGCATACGGTATAGGATTTTTTGTACAATTAATTTTTGGCTTTGTAGCAACAGCAACAACATTTAAAATAACACCATATGTATTACTCGCTTTCTGCGTATTGCTCTTTATAATGAACGAATCAACTGAGAAGAAGGTAAAGCTCAAATGAAATCTGCTCTGATACTTGAAGGTGGTGCCATGCGCGCTATATATGACGCAGGTGTGTTTGATGTTTTGCTTGAAAACAATATCGAAACAGACCTTTGCATAGGTGTTTCTGCAGGTGCGCTTTTTGGTATAAATTATAAATCTAAGCAACCAGGCAGAGTTCTCCGATATAACCTGAAATATTCAACAGACAATCGTTTTGTCGGGTGGCGTTCATTCCTTAAAACAGGCGACCTTATGGACAAGCAGTTTTATTTTGACGACCTGCCATACAGACTCGACCCGATGGATTTGGAAACATACAAAAATAATAAAACAACTTTAAAAGCAGTTGTTACAAATCTAAAAACAGGCAAGGCAGAATATCCTGAAATATACGATTTAGCAGACTATAAATGCATGGAATTCTTGCGTGCATCAGGCTCACTTCCGTTTTTATCCAGGAACGTTGAAATAGACGGCACACCATATCTCGACGGCGGCGTCGCAGACAGTGTACCTGTTGAATATTGTTTAAATGAAGGCTACGATAAATTAATAGTTGTACTCACCCGTCCATTAGGTTACCGAAAAAGCGGTACAATAAAACTTACAAAATTTTTCTATAAAAATTATCCCGAATTCTGCAAAACACTGAAAAACAGAAACCGCATATATTCAGAGCAGTATGAGTTAATAGAAAAGCTTGAAAAAGAAGGCAAAATCTTTGTTATAAGACCATCAAAGGTTATAAAAATAAAAGCAACAGAGAAAAACCCTGATATATTAAACGAGCTTTATGCCTTAGGCAGAACTGATTGCGAGAAAGTATTAAAAGAACTTGTTGAATATTTGGGAAAATAAAGCAAAACCTCTTGATTTTCCTGAAAACATATAGTATAATACACAAGCATTCGGGAGCATAGCTCAGCTGGGAGAGCATCTGCCTTACAAGCAGAGGGTCATAGGTTCGAGCCCTATTGTTCCCACCAAGTAAAAGAAATCCACATATTGTGGGTTTCTTTTATTTTTATTTACTGAATCATCAGGGCTCGAACCTTCTCGGCGAAGCCGAACACAATCGGGTGTTCGCGAAGCGAATGATGGGCAGAGCCCATCGAGCCCTATTGTTCCCACCAAATATAAGGAATCCATTAAATATGGGTTCCTTTTTATTTTTGTTTAGAAAGTATTAGGGCTCGAACCTTCTCGGCGAAGCCGAACATAATAAAAGGAACTCACAAATTGTGAGCTCCTTTTTAATTTATCTATAATTTTTTTTAAAACCCGACACAATGTACTTTTCACAATCTGAAATTACGGTATCAACAGTAAGATAATCTTTCATTAAATCTGCAAGTTCTTCTGCCGTTGGTAGTATATTTGATATTAAATCAGCATCACCTGAATGACATTTTATAATATCTTCCCTGCTTGCACCGTGGGCAATAGTTAATCTACCGCCATTGTCAAGATGAGCAACAAGATTTTTAAATAAAAGTTGCGGATTCACAAAATGTGGGAGAGCGTTAAAAACAACAATACAATCAAATTTCTCGTCAAACGCACACTCTTCTGCATCGCCACAAAGAATTTTAATTTTCTCGTACTTTTCTGTTGCCTTTTTAACCATTTCAGGTGATATATCAATAGCAGTAAAGCTTGTTACTCCCCGCTCAATATATTTATCAAAAAGCACGCCTGTACCGCAAGCAACATCAAGAAGTTTTACGCCTGTTTTAACACCTGCATAATCAAGAATTTTGTTTAGAACACTATCTTTTTGAACACTTATTTCATCCCAACGAGATGCGCGATTATCAAAAAAGGAAATTACACTTTGCTTATCCATTTCAAATTTCACCTTTACTTGATTTGAAATGAAGTTCTCTCATGCCTTCAACCTCATCGCAAATCTCTTTAAGATTACAATTGGCGCAATCAAACTCCAGATTATCCATAACTTTATTAAGTGTATTGGTTATTTCTCTTGTTTTTTCTGCAATTTCCTGAAGTGCAGTATAATCTACTACATCAGTGTTCACAAAGATTACTCTAACGCCTTTAACCTGTGGAATTTCCTTGTATTTACTGATAAAAAGGTTACCGACAGATTCAAAAGAAATGTTGTTTTTCAATGCAGTTTTAGAAACACGCACGCTTTCTTTGTGAGAGGATGAAGCTGAACGCATCATATAGCCATCGGGATAGCAGTTATATTTTACATACTCTGCTTTTTTTATAGTGTCGTGAAGCTTCTGTGCGTCATCCTCGTCTTCAATCTGAACAACAGCAATTCGTGCAAACTTCGTATTTGCCGAAAGGTTTTCAAGTTCGTCGCCTACAACTACCACTTCATCATTTATATCTTCGGTTGTAACCAGTGTAAATCCAACTCCGTCAAGCTCAAATGCAGTGTCTTTCTGAAGAATAACCTGATTGTAACCAACATCAGTCCACAATCGACCTAAATCGTAGTTGTGGACTGTTTTAGTATTATCTGAAATAACTTCTTCTGTTCTTTTAATAAGCGAATTAAATAAATCCATTACAGCTTTTTATCTCGTTTCATTTTGTCGTAGTGCTTCTGAAGAAGGTCATAAACCTTGCGAACAAGCTTCATATCAAGATTGAACCAATATATAGCAAAGGTAACTACAAAAAATGCAAGGATAACTGCTAATATAATCAAAACAATATCCATTTTAATTCTCCTTTGCCATACCCTTCTGGCGAGCATATTCTGCCGCACCTAAAGCACCCATAAGCTGAGGGTCTGTTGAAAGCTCTACAACATTGATTTTAAGAACCTTTTCAATTGCTTTTTTAAGGCCATCGTTTTTAGCGCAACCACCTGTAAGAGTGATACTATCAGTTGCACCTGCTTTTTTAGCCATAACAAAGCAGCGTTTTGCAACCGCAAGCTGAATACCTGCAGCAATTTCATCCATAGGCTTACCTTCACCAACAAGAGAAATAACTTCACTTTCAGCAAAAACTGTACACTGAGCAGTAAGCGGAATAGTGTTCTTAGCTTCAAGAGAAAGCCTTGAAAATTCAGGAAGACTCATTTCAAAAGCATTTGCCATAGCTTCATAAAATCTACCTGTACCTGCAGCACACTTATCGTTCATAGCAAAGTTTTTAACTGTACCATCGGTATCAATTGAAATACCCTTAACGTCCTGACCGCCGATATCAATAATAGCCTTAACCTCAGGATTTGTTACATGAACACCCATAGCGTGGCAGCTGATTTCTGATATATTTTCGTCAGCAAAAGGCACTTTATTTCTGCCCTAGCCTGTACCGATAAGGTATGATAATTCCTCAGCTGAAGAAAGTCCTTCAACCTGAGAAACAGCATCATTTAAAGCTATTTCCGCGCTTGCTACAGGGTTTATTTTGCTTCTGTTTGTAACTTTAGCAACTATATTGCCGTTTTCATCCAGGATAACACATTTTGTATATGTTGAACCTACGTCGCATCCACCAAAATATTTCATTTTATAATCTCCTTACCACGCTAAATCGTCTTCGAAATCAAGAAGAGATGCATCAAGTGGCTCTTCCTGAAGAACAGTCTGCATATATTTGTTAACCTGTTCACGCATATCTCTTCTTGAAATTGTGCGTGGGTCCATAAGGTCTTGTTTAACCCAGATAAAGTTAATGTTACGTTCTCTTGCCTGGTCATCGAATATACCTGCAAGGCCATCCATACCCTTACAAGAAATCTGGTCATACATAATAACTGTATCTGCCTTATACTCTTCAACAATACGCCAAAGCTCATCAACTACATTTTTGTAGCCACCCTTTGTATGCTTACGCATGATTGAACGCTGATATGTTTTTGCAAGGTCTTTAAGAGATTGCTCTTTATCCTCTGTGTTTATTTCAAGGTAAGAAATCATTGTTTCCATATCCATAACAACGTTCATACCCCAACAGTTTTCGAGCCAGTTAGCAAAGCTTGTGTAGTAGTTTGCAGGGCAACTCCATACAACTGTTCTGTGGCGCATTTCTTTAGAAACAGGAGTTTTCTTCTCGTACGCCTTCATCATAATTTTATTTACTTTTTTATCTACCTTAAGGAACTTTTCGTTTGTTCCACCAGAAAGGTTAAAGTAGAAAATTCTGTAAAGCCAGAAGCAAGCACCTGTCATCTGAGGATATGGAGTTTTGTTTATATCCCACTTCTGACGCTCGTATTCAAGCTGCTCGTTATACTGCTTCATACGTGAAAAATATGCATCCCAATCAAATTTTTCACCTGTTTGTTTCTCTATAAACTCAATAAGACCTTTAATCTCATCTACAGCGTATTCCTGAACATCTTCACCATCATAACGAAGTGGAATACCAAAGCAATATGTAGGCAAATTAAGGCGTCTGTCAAGATATGATGAGTTCATAATAGAGCCGTCGCAAGGCATATTTGTTCCAATCATACAGCAACCCATTTTAGGATAATCATCCTCAATTGCAACGCCTGCTTCAGCACTTGGCAAAGGACAAACGTCAGCAGGAACGCCGAAGCTTTCTGTAACCTCAAGATATGGCGGTGTAATCTGCTGATCAACCATTGAAGACAAGAAAATCGGCAATGTCTGAAGTGGTATTGGAATAAGGTTCGGGAAGCCTGTAAACACCTCATTAGGAACAATTTCATCCATAAGAACAATGCGCTTTGACAGCTTGTTGTTAGGATTAATTTTCTCATCTGCACGGAATGAAATATTAATTAAATGAGTTGTATGCTTAACAATCATATTGTAGTGCAAATGTGCCATACGAAGCTGCGGTCCACGAAGACCCGCAACATGCCTGTCTATAAAAGATGGTGCAGAAAGATAGGATGCCATCCAACGGTAGCGCCACAAACCTTTAACAGTTGATATTGGCGCTTTAAGCACCATTTTAATCATATCTTTCCAGGTTACAAGCCAACGATAGTAGTCGTACATTGTATCCTTTAAGCCACGCCACTCTCTATGCTTCAGAATGGCGGTATCTTTTTTATATAATTTTCCGTATTCAGCCATTCTGTTTTTTCTCCTTTTCTTTCTGAATCTTTTTAATTTCAAGGCTTTCAACGAAAGCCTGCACACGTGTTCTCAGCTGACCAGATGCAGATGCCGTATATTGGCGGTCAACTGCAGCAGTTGGTACGCCATAGTCATTGCTCATTACATATGACGCCAACGCACGCTCATAGCCCCAATATTCGCAGAATTTAAGCTGTTCATACATAACGCCATCTGCGTGATATTCGTCAACAAGATGTTTAATATAATCTCTACGCTCCTGAACCTTTTCATGGCTCATAAAACGAGGGCACTGGCTAGTTTTAAGGTAATGAGCACAAATCTGAGTAAGTACATCTTCGCCCTCATTTATAACTATTTCCTGACGTCCAGGCAAAGCGCCGAAGCAGAATCTATCAGCAACAACAAGAGCGCCACTATCTTCAATAAGTGAAGTAAATTCAGGGTCATCCATTTCGGAGCCAACAACGACGATTTTTGCTCTGTAATTCTTTTTAGCATCAGGCTCTCTTGTTTTAAGCTCTTCTGCAGTTTCTCTTAACGCAGGAAGAATAAGTGATTTTGGACAACAATATGTAATAAGGTTAAGAATGTGATATTCATAGCCTGTTATACGTGGGTTATCTTCTTTACGATATTCACCGATTTCTGTCATAATTCGGCAAACCTCGTTATGCTCCTCAACAGCCTTCAAAAGAGCTGCATCAGATGTATCAACACCATAAACAGATGTAAGCATATCAAGTATTTTTGTTCTTGTCTGCTTAACATAATGCTTTATAGTATGAGGTTCCACCTTAAAAGGCGCATCAAGGAATGTAAGGAAGAATTTATCGTTGGGAACTAAATCAAGCAATTCAAAATGCTCTGCCGCTCTGTTCATTTCTGAACAGGTTTCGGAAGCAAGAAGCGCATTAAGGAAGTTATAACCACCCTCAATTGCTCGTTCAAGAATAGCCTTTGAATAGCCACAAAGGAAGTTACTCATATAATATGTAGCAATATCCATTGAGCCTGTTCTCGGGGCGCGCAGCCTTACAGAAAAGCAATTGCCACAATTGAGTAAAACCTCTGGAATATGGTAGCAGGTATAACCAAGAGCTATTCCGCCATCATTCTTGGCTTTCTGAACAAGCTCATTATTGGCTTCCTGTAAAAGTTTTTCGAATTCATAAAGATGCTTTAAATCTTTCATATTAAACCCCTAAAAATCAAATAATACCTAATTCGCAAAGCGCTTTTCTCGCACCTTCAACAACCTCAGAATCACCAGGAAGTTTTGTTATATTTTTACCTTCAATATCATATATAACAAGGTTTTTGTCGCTCTTGATATACGATAAAACAGGAATTCCGTTTGTATTTATATGTTGGAGTACGCTTTCATCAGGTAACCTGTTAATAATTGCGCCGATTTTTTTGTACATAACAAGCTCATCTGCAACATTTTTTATTGTAGAGATAACTTGTGTACCTTTCTTACTTGCATCGGTTATAAGAAGCAAATGAGTAACCTTTTCCATAACTCTGCGGTTAATCTGCTCAATGCCTGCTTCACCGTCGATTACAACATAATCAAAATCGGCAGAAAGTATACTGATAACCTCTTTAAGATAGGAGTTGATTTTACAGTAGCAACCTGCACTTTCAGGTCTGCCAACAGCAATAAAAGCAAAACCATCTGTTTCAACCAATGCATCAAAAATCTTATATCTTGCATCACCTAAAAGCTCAATTGCTGTTTTTGTATCCCCATCTTCAACAGATGAAACAATCTCTTTTCTTATATCGTCAATGGTTGTTTTAACTTCAATACCCAAAGCAGTAGAAAGACCAACTGCAGGGTCAGCATCAATAGCAAGAATTTTTTTATCAGGAAAATTCTCAACAAGAAGCTTTACTATTGCTGCTGAAATTGAGGTTTTACCAACACCGCCCTTGCCTGAAAGAGCAATGATTGTAGCGTTGTTATCCATATTTTTCTCCTTATGCTGAATAAGTAGATAATTAAAATTTATACAAATAAAATTATACCACAACCATTTTGAGATATCAAGCAAAATGGTTGTGGTGTTATACACTAATATATAATTGAGTAAAATATGGTATATAATCAATCCGAAGAAGAAATGCACCAAAGTGATGACATACGCCTATGGCGATTACATACTCGCTACGCGAGATTACATACCAATCCTTCGGATTGGATAAAAAACAAAGGACTTCCTAAGAATTCCTTTGTTTTTTGAGAGTACGCCTCACAAATGAACCCATAGTATTTTCATTGCTATTCATTATCGTTTTCCATAACTATATCCCATTCTTCTTCGGCAGATTGAAAATTGTAGCATAAATGTGATATAATGAATACGGAAATAAGAATTAAAAAAAGAAAAAGCATTTATGATATTCTTGTACTATGAATTCAAGTCTAAAATGATGTTAGCAGAGCATTTTTTATCAAAAAATAAAAATTCAAGGAAGTCGTATAAATATGAAACTTCAAAGCAGTAACAAATTTCTTGAATATGCATTTGAATGGGCGGTGAATAAAACTAAGACTTTTGTTGTGACCGATACTAAAAACGGTGATATCAACAAGGGCGAAGGCAACAAATGGTACGGACCTGACGGCAAAACTATTAAAACTCCCACAGAGCCGTGGGCTCAGCCACAGGACTATAAACCCGCATTCTGGGCAGGTTATTTTGACCGTACAGCTTTCTATATCCGCGATTTTGCCCATCAGGCATCAGGTGCATACTATGTGGGTCTTGAAGAAGAAATTTTCAATATGTATTATACCTTCGTAAGTAATGCAAGTGAAAAAACAGGATGGTTTGCCCCCTGGGCATTCAACTTTGACGGCAGTGTTTACTATATGGATACTCCCAACTATAAAAGGTTTGTCCGTGAGATAACAGCACAGTTTGAACTTTGCGAAAAGGCATACAGTCTTTATCTTCTTACGGGCGACAAAAGGTATGTTGAGGACGATGTAATATTTAACTTCATTGAAAAATCTTTGACGGTTTTCATTGATAACCTTGATGGTACAGTGTGCAAAGAAAAGAACGGCATTCCTGAAGGTAAAGGTAATATATTTGAAATTTCTGCCACTTATAACGAAAGAGGCTTCAATGCTGCTGAAGCTGCCGACAGCATTGCGGCAATGTATCAGGCAATTTTGTCTTATGCCAACATTCTTAAAATCAGAGGCAACACCGAAGAATCAGAAATTCAGTTCAAACGAGCTACGGATTTGAAAGAATATTTCAATAACGAATGGAGTGTTATCAAAGGTACCGATATGTTCGCCTATGCCATTGACGACAAAGGTAAAAAACATTACAAATGGAAGAAAATAGGCAAAGAAATTCACGGCGGTGAAACACTGAAATTCATAGCTTTTAAAAATCTTTCTTATGAGGGTGAAAGAACCGAAAAGCTTCTTGACTACATTCAGGAGTGCGAATTTAACCCCAGAACAAGAGAAGATAATATCGAA
>JAZLDN010000085.1:0-82324 GCA_045614765.1 Acutalibacteraceae bacterium | reverse complement strand
GTAGATACAATTCCTCAGGATAAAATACTCCGCCTTACAATGCTTTTACACGATTTAGGAAAAGTGCCAACCCACAAGCTCAATGACAAAGGCGACAGCACCTTTAAAAATCACGCTATGGTTGGCGGAGAAATGGCAAAGGAAATTCTCACAAGACTCAGATTTGATAAAAAAACTATCAATCGAGTTTCCTTCCTTGTTTCATACCACGATTTTGAGCCCGTGGAAAGTAAAATTGAATTAAAACGACATTTAAAAACAAAAACGCCTGAGGATATACGCACTCTCCTCACCATAAAAAAGAGTGATAGAGGTGCTCTCAGCGAAAGCTACAGAGATATTTCCGAAGAATCGGCAAAAAATCTTCAATGGCTTAAAGAAATTGAAGACAATAACGAATGCTGCACCATAAAGGACCTTGATATAACAGGTAACGACCTTTTAAATGCAGGCTTCAGCGGTGAAAAAATCGGCGAAGCCCTTGAAAAAGCCTTAGATGCGGTTATTGAAGAAAAAGCACCTAACAAAAAAACAGATTTGTTGACATACTTATTATAATAGTATAGAATATAGGGTAATCTTAAAATTGTAATCATAAAAGAAAAGGGTGGTTTAATGCGTAATACATTTGCTCTTAACTTTGGTTGGAAATATTCCCCTGTTTTTTCAGAGGATATGATAAAAAACAATTATGACGACAGTAAGTTTGAAACTGTTGATATTCCTCATGCAAACAAAGAAATCCCTTTCAATTATTTTGATGAGGGTATATATCAGTTTGTAAGCTGTTACAGAAAAACTTTTGATATAAAAAAAGCAAAGGGTATGCGCTACATTCTTCACTTTGAGGGTGCGGCAGTATACTCAAAGGTTTACCTTAACGATAAATTCTTAGGTGAATATAAAGGCGCATACAACCGCTTCAGCTTTGACATTACAGATGAAGTAAAAGCAAAAGGCAACGTTCTTGTTGTTGAGCTTGACTCATCTGAAAGAAAAGAAATTCCGCCTTTCGGCAACGTTGTAGACTACCTTGTTTACGGCGGTATCTACCGCGAGGTTTGGATTGAAGAGGTTTCTGAGGTTTATATAGACAATGCCTTTGTAAGAACTCTTAATGTTCTTCACGAAAAGAAGCTTCTCAGCATAGATGTTACTCTTTCAGAAAGCACAAGTGGTAAGCTTACCTTCAGTCTTTTTGATGGCGATAAGAAAATCGGCGAAAAGAGTACAGATTTCAAGGGCAGCGTTATCAATGTTAAGTGGGCAGTTAAAGATGTTAAGCTTTGGGATATTGATAACCCTAACCTTTACACAGTAAAAATTTCTCTTGACGAAAAAGACGAAACTTGCGTACGCTTCGGCTTCAGAGAATGCAAATTCTATAAAGACGGCTTCTACCTTAATGGTAAAAAGATTAAAATACGCGGTCTTAACCGCCACCAGAGCTACCCATATGTTGGCTACGCTATGCCTGAAAATGTTCAGAAGGCAGACGCAGACCTTCTTAAATATGAGCTTGGCGTTAACCTTGTAAGAACATCCCATTATCCAAACAGTATCCATTTCCTTGACCGTTGCGACGAAATTGGTCTTCTTGTATTTACAGAAATGCCATCTTGGCAGTATCTCGGTGAAGGCGAATGGAGAGATATTTGTCTTGACAATGTTCGCAGAATGGTGCTTCGCGACAGAAACCATCCGTCTGTTATTCTTTGGGGTGTGCGCGTTAACGAAGGTCTTGATTGCGACGAATTCTATACAGAAACAAACCGCGTTGCAAGAGAGCTTGACGATACACGCCAGACAGGTGGCGTAAGAAATATGCCTTTCAGCCATCTTCTTGAAGACGTTTACACAATGAATGACTTTATCCATTCAGGCGGTGCTATAAATCTTCTTCCTCCTGCACTTGTTACAAAGTCGCTCAAGGCTCCATACCTTGTAACAGAGCACAATGGCCATATGTTCCCAACAAAGAGCTTCGATAAAGAAGGCGTAAGAACAGAGCATGCTCTGCGCCATACAAGAGTTCTTAATTCCGCATACGGCAATCCGCGCACAAGCGGTGCTATCGGTTGGTGTATGGCTGACTACAACACACATAAAGACTTTGGTAGTGGCGACAGAATCTGCTATCACGGTGTAACAGATATGTTCCGTGTGCCTAAATTAGGTGCCGCAGTTTATCGTTCACAGCAGGAAGGCAAGCCATTCCTAGAGGTTACCTCTGCTATGGATATCGGTGAGCATCCAGGCGGAACAATCGGTGATGTTTGGGTATTTACAAACTGCGACTATGTTAAGGTTTATAAAAACGGTAAATATACAAGTACAATTTACCCTGATTCTTCAAAATTCAAGAATCTTCCTCACCCACCAATGATTGCTTCCGATTTTATCGGTGATGCCCTGACTACAGATGATGGTATTGAAGGACTTGCAGCAGAGCTTCTTACAGATACACTTATATCTGCACAAACAAAGCAATGGAAATTGCCACCTACAAAGTTCCTTAAAGCAGGCGCTGCAATGGTAATCGGTAAGATTCCATTCAACAGAATGTTTGATATTGTAACAAAATATATCGGCGGTTGGGGTAACGAGCAGATTACCTATGCCTTTGAAGGCTATAAAGGTGGCGAATGCGTTGCAACTGTAGTTCGTACCGCAGTTACTGACCTTCACCTTGACGTTAAGGCAGATTCTCTCACTCTTAAAGAGGGCAACACATATGACGCTACAAGAATTCAGATTGTAGCTCTTGACCAGAATAATAACCGCGTTCCTTTTGCAGACAGCTCAGTTAAGGTAACTGTTAAGGGTCCTGCTCAGATTATCGGTCCTTCAGAATTCCCACTTGTTGGCGGCGACAGAGCTTTCTGGCTCAGAACAACAGGCGAAAAGGGCGATATTACTGTAACAATTGATGCAAAGGGCATCGGCAAAGAAAAGCTTACATTAAAAGCTGAATAACTAACACATAAACAATAAAACATCACCTCTCATTCGAGGTGATGTAAAGGAGATATTATAATGAACAACAAGCCTTATTACATTACAACTGCAATTGCATACACATCAAGAAAGCCTCATATAGGCAACTCCTATGAAATCGTGCTTTCTGACGCTCTCGCACGCTTCAAACGAATGCAGGGTTACGATGTTTTCTTCCAGACAGGTACAGACGAGCATGGTCAGAAAATCGAAGAGTATGCTGCTAATGCAGGTATTTCTCCAAAGGAATATGTAGACGGCGTTGCAGGTGAAATCAAGGCAATTTGCGATTGCCTTAATACTACCTACGATAAATTTATCCGTACAACAGATGCTGACCACGAGTTAGCAGTTCAGAAAATCTTCAAAAAGCTTTATGATAAAGGCGATATTTACAAAAGTGAGTATGAAGGCTGGTACTGCGTGCCTTGCGAAAGCTTCTTTACAGACAGTCAGCTTGTAGACGGCAAATGCCCTGACTGCGGCAGAGAGGTGCGCAAAGAGAAGGAAGAAACATATTTCTTCAAATTAAGCAAATATCAGAAACAGCTTGAGGAATATATTGAAGCAAATCCAAACTTCATTTATCCTGAAAGCCGTAAAAAAGAAATGATAAACAACTTTATCAAGCCTGGTCTTCAGGATTTGTGCGTTTCCCGTTCAACCTTCAAGTGGGGCGTGCCTGTTCCATTTGACGATAAACATGTTGTTTACGTTTGGATTGACGCTCTTTCAAACTACATTACAGGTCTCGGTTACGATACAGAGAACAACTCAGAAATGTTCAATAAATACTGGCCTGCAGATGTTCACATTATCGGTAAGGATATCCTTCGTTTCCACACAATTTATTGGCCAATTATGCTTATGGCTCTTGATATTCCTCTTCCAAAGCAGGTTTTCGGACATCCATGGCTCCTTTCAGGCAACGATAAGATGAGTAAATCACGCGGTAACGTTATTTATGCCGATGACCTTTGCGGCCGTTTTGGTGTTGACGCTGTAAGATACTACCTTCTTTCAGAAATGCCTCACGCTCAGGATGGTACAATTACCTACGAAACAATTATTGAGCGCTTTAACTCAGACCTTGCAAATACTCTCGGCAACCTTGTTAACCGTACAGTTGCTATGAACAACAAGTATTTTGAGGGCGTTATTCAGTCTCCTGACTGCGTAGAGGATATTGACAACGAATTAAAGGAAATGGCTCTCGGCACACTCGGTAAGGTTACAAAGCTTCTTGATACCTACAAGGTTTCAGACGCTCTTTCAGAAATTTTTGACCTTGCAAAGCGTTGCAACAAGTACATTGACGAAACAATGCCTTGGGCTCTTGCAAAGGATGAAGAAAAGAAGGCTCGTCTTGGTACAGTTCTTTACAATCTTCTTGAAGGCATCCGCTTTATTGCAGTTCTCTTAAAGCCATTTATGCCTGAAACAAGCGACAAGATTCTTGAGCAGATTGGTACAGATGTAAATACACTTGACTCTCTCGCAGAGTTTGGCGCAACCACTGCAGGCGCAAAGGTTGGCACAGCTACACCTCTCTTCTCACGTCTTGATGTTGAAAAAACATTAGCAGAAATTGAAGCTTCTCTCCCTGCAGCAGAGGAAGAGAAGGAAGAAGAAACAAAAGAGGTTATTGGCCTTGCAGAAATTCAGTACGATGATTTTGCAAAGGTTGAGCTTCGCGTATGCAAAGTTCTTGACTGTCAGCCAATCAAGAAGGCAAAGAAGCTTCTTCAGCTCACTCTTGATGACGGCACAAAAGAGCCTCGTACAGTAGCATCAGGTATTGCAAAATGGTATAAGCCTGAGGACCTTATCGGCAAGAGCGTTATTGTTGTTGCAAACCTTGCTCCAAGAACACTTTGCGGTGTTGAAAGCCACGGTATGATTCTTGCAGGCGAAATCACAGAGGATGACATTAAGGTTGCTTTTGTTGATGGACTCCCTGCAGGTACACAGTTAAGCTGATTATATAATAGCTGCCAGTCGCCAGATGCCAGTGTTATAACATCAGTTTTAATATTCTGAATGTTTTAAAATTAAATTATGTATAAGAATATATTTGATTCGCACGCACATTACACAGATAAAGCGTTTAATATTGACCGTTCAGAGTTGCTCGGCTCCTTTAAGGAGTCGGGCATTTGCGGTATAATCAACTGCGGTGCAGATTTAGAAAGCTCAAAAGAATCTGCTACCCTTTCAAGCCAATATGATTTTATGTATTTTGCTTGTGGAATTCACCCTGAAGAGGTTGATAATCTGCCATCAGATTACCTTGACACCCTCAAAGCTCTTTCAAAGGATAAAAAATGCGTTGCAATCGGTGAAATAGGTCTTGATTATTACTGGCGTCAGGATAACAAAGAGCTACAGAAAAAGGTTTTCGTTGAACAGATTCTTCTTGCAAAAGAACTGAACCTACCAATAATAGTTCATTCCCGCGATGCTCACGAAGATACCCTTGCCATTTTGAAAGAGCACAAACCAAAAGGTGTACTTCATTGCTTTTCAGGTAGCGTTGAAACTGCAAAAGAAATTTTAAAGCTTGGTATGTATATAGGTCTTGGCGGTGCAGTAACCTTTAAAAACGCAAAAAAGCCTGTTGAGGTAGCAGAATTCCTCCCTCTCGACAGACTTTTACTCGAAACCGATTGTCCCTATATGGCGCCTGTACCAATGCGCGGAAAACGAAACGATTCATCGTATATTCCATATGTTGCAGAAAAAATTGGTGAAGTTAAAGGTGTCGACCCACAGGAAGTTATTGACGCCGCAACTGAAAATACGAAAAGGTTATTTAGGTTTATCTAGTAACATACTCTTGTTTTGCCTTAGCAAAACATATCGAATTTGAGTGGAGCTCAAATATATCGAATTGCATAGCAATATATCGAGTTTATCGTAAGATAAACATATCGGTAATGTCGATATGTCTTCGACTCGATATATCCTTGCGGATTCGATATGTGTTTCACGCTCGATATATTTCACCTGTGGTAAAATGAGAAACTCTAATTCCTAATAAAAACAGAAGCAGATTCAGTTTGAATCTGCTTCTTTCATTATTTTATCGCTTATTTCATTTATCTTCTCAAAATCTGTTGCCTTAATATAATATTCCTCAAGCCTGTCGTGTATATCAAGAGCGAGAGAAAGCTTGCGTACCGCTTCATCTATAAGCTCTTTTTTTGCTTTTTTCTGAAAGATAATTTTCTCTTTATTCTGCTTATAGCCTTCGCTATCAAAAAATCTTGTGGCGTGCACTCGGCTACCGTACTCGTCAATTGATAAATGGTAGCTGTTTTCTGTAAACAATGCAGTTTTCAATTCGGGAATTATAATATGCTCAACCTTGAATTCAGGGAAAAGCGGACAATAGCATTTATAAACATCATAACCCATATTAAGAGCATATTCTCCGATATATTCTGCAATATATGGAGACACAACAGAAAACTCATCCTTTATAGTAATAATGTTTTCGCAAAGAGCAACAACGCTATCGTATTGAACTACTATCCCATCCGGAGTTATTCCGCTTAAAAATCTTTTATATTCTTTGCCTCGGCTCTTTCCCTTTCGCTCACTTATCAATCTTCTTCCCAATCTTGTGGCATACCTTTCAACCTTTTCCCTGTCAGTAAAGCTACCAAAAAGAACAATACTTTGGGCTTCAATCTGAGAGGCAACAGAAAGATATTCTGAGGCAATATTATGCATACGCTTATTTTCTTTTGTCAGTTCACAAATTTCTTCACTATGGCTTTTTAAATATTCCTTATTCCACGCTACACTTAAATCTACTATATGTTCATTAAGCCCCGGTAATGTAGGGTCAAAATTATGTGGTGCAGTACCATCAAAAATTGAAAAATTAAGTTCAGGCGCAATCACTGCATCAAGGGAATTGGGGTCGGCACTGCAATATCCCCGTTCAACAAAATACCCTTCCTTTTCAAGCTGTTCAGCAACCCGTTTCATAAGGGTTGATTTACCTGTACCTGGTCCACCTTTAAGTATAATATGATTACCCTTTTTATAAGGGTCATAAATTTTATTATAAAGTGAGCAATAGCCATTTTTATTATTGGCTCCTAAAAAGAAAGAAACGGGCAAAACTGTTTTTGTCATATACTCCCCTCCTACATTCCATAGTATGCAAACTGGTGTTTTTTGCCACTTGTTCATTGACTTTTAAACCATAAAATACTATACTAAATGTGTATGGTCTTAAATTACTGGAGGTAATGATATGACAAGATATGACGAAGCAAAAAAAATGTATGAGGCTATAGGCGTTGATGCCGAAAAAGCTCTTAATACATTAAAAGATGTTACAATTTCTGTTCATTGCTGGCAGGGTGATGACGTTGTAGGCTTTGACAGCAAAGAAAGCCTTTCAGGCGGTATTCAGACTACAGGTAATTATCCCGGCAAGGCTTCCACACCTGAGGAGCTTATGGCAGATATTGACAAAGCATTCTCTCTTATTCCTGGCAAAAAGAAGCTTAATCTTCACGCTTGTTATGCAATTTTTGAAGATGGTGAATTTGCAGACAGAGATGCTCTTGAACCAAAGCATTTTAATAAATGGCTCAAATTTGCAAAGGATAGAAATATGGGTATCGATTTTAACCCAACTTTCTTCTCTCATCCAATGGTAAAGGATGGTTTAACCCTTTCTTCACCTGATGAAGCAACTCGCAAATTCTGGGTCAAGCACGGTATACAGTGCCTTAAAATTTCAGAATATTTTGCAAACGAAACAGGTATCCCTTGCGTTATGAACATCTGGATTCCTGACGGATACAAGGATATTCCTGCAGACAGACTTTCTCCTCGTATGCGTTTCAAAAAATCTCTTGATGAAATTCTCGCAACACCATACGATAAGTCAAAGGTTTATGTAACACTTGAATCAAAGGTTTTCGGTATTGGTCTTGAAAGCTATACAGTAGGCTCTGCAGAGTTTACACTCTCTTACTCAACAAAGGCTGGCATTACTCCTCTTATGGATAACGGCCACTATCACCCTACAGAGCTTGTTTCCGATAAAATCTCATCACTTCTTGCTTTCAATGAAAAGATTGCTCTCCATGTTACAAGAGGTGTGCGTTGGGATTCAGACCACGTAGTGCTCCTTGATGATGAAACAAAGGAAATTGCAAAGGAAATTGTTTTCCACGACGCTTTAAATAGAGTATTTATTGCAACCGACTATTTTGATGCTTCAATAAACAGAATTTCTGCTTGGGTAACAGGCGTAAGAAACCTGCAGAAGGCTCTCCTCAACGCTTTACTTTTACCTGCAGAGCAGATGAAAGCACTTCAGGAAAATGGTGATTTTACTCAGCTTATGTATCTTCAGGAAGAATGCAAGACCTTGCCTTTCGGCGATATCTGGGCAGAATTCCTCTCAAGAGAAAATGTAAGCGGAGATTATTATAAAGAAATTAAAAATTATGAAGAAAAGGTATTGGTGAACAGAAAATGAAAGACATTTTAACAGCTCCATTTGTGGAAGATATGAAAAGAGCAACCGCTAATATGTATCGTCAGACTTGGGACGAAAGAAACGGCGGTAACATCAGCTTTATGCTTGAAGAGGAACAAGTTGCAGAATATCTTGACCTTAACAATGTTATCCGCACAATTCCTACAGGCTTTGATGCAACAGGCCTTATCGGCAAAATCTTTATTGTTACAGGTACAGGTAAATACTTCAAAAACGTTGAGGTTGACCCTGAAACAAACCTTGGTATTATCCGTATTGCAAAAGACGGTACAACAGCAGAGCTTCTCTGGGGTTGGAAGGATGGCGGCAAGTTCACATCTGAGCTTCCTGCTCACCTTATGAGCCACATGGCAAGACTTAAGGTTAATCCAAACAACAGAGTAATAATGCACTCACATCCTACATATACTCTTGCTATGAACCACATTCACGAGCTTGATGAAAAGAAGCTTACTCACACTCTTTGGGAAATGTGCACAGAGTGTATGGTTGTTTTCCCTGACGGTATCGGTGTTCTTCCTTGGATGGTATGCGGTACAAACGAAATCGGTATTGCAACTGCAAAGAAGATGGAAGAGTATCGTCTTGTAGTTTGGGGTCTCCACGGTATCTACGGTTGTGGCGACGATATGGACGAAGCATTCGGTCTTATTGAAACTGTTGAAAAGGCTGCTATGCTCTACATGCTTGCAACTGCAAGTGGCAAGAGAATCAACACAATTACAGATCCTCAGCTTTGGGAAATTGTTGAAGCATTCAAGCTTCAGGATAAGGTAAGAAAGGACTTCCTTGACCTTTAATATCTTTTAGGAGATGAATAATGGCACGAACTCGTTTAAGAGACAGAGAACTGCCGTCATACACAAAAGGTGAAGAAATTTTTAATATGGTAAGCCACATTGTTGGTGGTGCGCTTGGTATTACTGCAACTGTTCTGTGTGTAGTTTTTGCCGCTACTCATCACAATGCTTATGGCGTAGTCAGTGGTGCCGTTTTTGGTTCTATGATGATAGTGCTTTACACAATGTCCAGCATTTATCACGGACTCAGACCAAACATGGCAAAAAAGGTCTTTCAGATTTTTGACCACTGCTCCATATTTTTGCTTATTGCGGGCACATATACACCCTTTGCTTTATGCGTTTTAAGGCAACACAGCCTTGCTTTAGGTTGGTCCATATTCGGTGTAATATGGGGATTGGCCGTTTTAGGCATAATCCTTAAATCCATAGATATAAAAATGTTTGAGGTTATTTCCTTTATTCTTTATATCGGTATGGGTTGGTGCGTTATTTTTACCGCTAAAATAGTTTATGGCATAATCGGTAGCACAGGCTTTGGTTTATTACTTGCAGGCGGTATAGCCTACACTGTAGGCGCTGTAATGTATTGCTTTACAAGTAAGCTCAGATATATACACTCTATATTCCATATATTTGTAGTTATAGGAAGCCTTCTTCATTTTTTATGTATTTTACTTTTCGTAATGTAAAAAAATTACCGCTCAGATCCAATTGAATCTGAGCGGTGTTTTTATTTATATAATTATTTAGTTGCTTTTCTTTCTGCAATTTCAGCAACCATTTCTGCCTGACGTTTTTCTGTAATCTTGTAGAACATAACAGGAATTGCGCAAGCAAACATACTGATAACACCTGAAAGAACAAGCATATTCCAGAGTCTCTGTGCACCCTCTGCGGAGATAAAGCCTGTTTCAGCATCGATACCTGCTGCAGAGAATGAGATAACACCGATAAATGCACCAACTGCCATACCGATTTTGTTGATAAGAGTCTGCATAGCGAAGCAGATACCCTCACCACGCTCGCCTGTTTTCCATTCAAGGTAGTCAACAGTATCACCAATCATAGCGTATGTGATAATGTTGTTAACGCCCTGAGGAATACCAAGAAGAACAAGACCTATTGCGGCAATAACAAGCTTCCAAGGAGCATCGTAGCCAACAAAGTACATAATAGCCATTACAACACCACCGAAGAGGTGAACTGCAACGTAAGCCCATTTCTTTGTGAATTTCTTTGACATCCAAGGAACAAGAATAGATGCAACAAGACCACCGGGAACAACGAGGAGGGTAATAAGGCTATACATACCTTCGTTCTGAAGAACATATTTTGGAAAGTAAAGACCGCCTGTGTAAGAATAAACCATTCTTGCACCGCCGAGAATACCTGAAACAACAATAAGTAAGAGCTGGTCGTTCCTGAAAAGGAGCTTAAGGTTATGACCAAAGCTTGGTGGGTTATCATCTGCTGTGAAACGTTCTTTAGTGTGCTTAAAGCCATAGAAGAACATTGGAACTGCTGCAACAACAAGAACAACAGCTGCGATAAAGTATATCCACTTAAGCATTTCTGCGTTAGCGCTTTCCTGACCAACAATAACTGTACCAATAAAGTTCTTTGCTGTTTGGGCATCTACACCCTTGTCTGCCATAATCTGAGCGATATCAGCATCAGTGTATTTAAACTTTGCTGTAAGGTTACCTGTAATAATAGGAACAAAAACAGTAACAATACCTGCACCTAATGTGCAAAGAAGACGAGTAACTGTAAGGAGATTACCACGAACCACAGTATCGTTTGTCATACATGTTGAAAGGCCCCAGTAAGGAACGTCTGCAACTGTATATGCAACTGACCACAAAACATAAATTATACCAATGATAATGAATGTTGACGGTGCTTTTTCCTGGAAAACAGGAAGGAAGCAAGCAATTGTCATTACTGCAATCGGGAATGCCATCCACTTAAGGTAAGGTCTGCATTTACCCCACTTTGTACGGGTTTTATCAACAATTGAGCCCATAATAGGATCATTGAATGCGTCAAAAATACGAGTACCAAGCATAAGCCATGCAACTGCCATTGTACCGGTTATTGAACCAATTGTAACGCCGTCAGCACCAAAAAGAAGTGCGTCTGTAAGGAAAATTGTAAGGTATGAGCCGATAATTGTACAGATAAAGTTCTGACCAAAGCCTGCTATACCGTAGGCTAACGCCTCTTTAGGCTGTAAGCCGCTGCCGCCTGGTGTTGTACCATACAGCTTGTGAAGAATGCCTTCAACTTTTGTGTTCATTGCTTTCTATCTCCTTTAAAGCAACTCAAAAAGAATCGCTAAATTTTACAAAACAAAATTATTTATATAGCCTCAACTGTTTTCATAACGATTTTCTCTGCAGGAACAGACGCTTCGCCACCGAAACTCATTCTGCGAGGAATTTTAAGGAAGTTATCAACAGTTTCCATACCCTCAATAACTTTGCCGAAAGCTGCATACTGACCATCAAGGAAAGTGCAGTCGCCGTAGCAGATAAAGAACTGACTGCTTGCAGAGTTAGGATCCTGAGAACGCGCCATTGAAATAACGCCTCTTGTATGTGAAAGAGGATTCATAACGCCATTGATAGCAAATTCGCCTTTAATGTTTTCATCGCTACCGCCACAGCCTGTTCCTTCAGGGTCGCCACCCTGAGCCATAAAGCCTTCAATAACGCGGTGGAATGTAAGACCATTGTAGAAGCCGCTTTTTACAAGCTTCAAGAAATTTTCGCAAGTAATTGGTGCGGCAGTAGGGCAAAGCTCAATAACAAAGCTTTCGCCATTTTCCATTGTAACTTTAATGTTTTCCATAGTTCAAAATCCTCTTTTAGAAAGTAAATGTTTCGTTTACAGTTGCATTCATCTTTGTTGACATTTCAACTTTAAGTGTAATACCTTCCTGGCTATTGCTCTGAACAGGTGCCTTAATATTAGAGAAATAGTCATATGAGTATGCTGCAGTTTTGATTTCTGTTGTGTCTTTGTCAAGAATTACCTTTACTCTACCGTTTTTATACTCTGCCTTTGTAAGAGTTGAGCCGCTCTCACCTCTCAAGAAAGGAAGGTTAAACACTTTACCATATGGGAGGTCTGCTAACCCAGCAGATGTTTTTGGGTAAGTCGAATTTGTATATGAATAATCCTTCATTGTGATATCGAAAGATACTTCATTGTCTATTACTGTGTATGTGATCTTCTCGATATCTTCTAAGGTAAGCGAACTGGAAACCTCTACCTGACCCGCAACTGGGAAATAGTTTTTATGGCCATTAATATTACCTGGCACAACAGTTTTCTCTGCTCGGTCTACATCTCTGTAGGTATCGCCAGATTTTTCCATCGCAGCAATTTGCCTGTCAACTTCTGCAAGCTCTGCCTGCTTTTGCGCCTCTGTTAAGTTTTCATCTTTTCTGATAGAATCTTTACTGCTTTCAAGCTGAGCAACCATTTTATCAACATATTGGTCATACTCAAGGTCAGTATAGTTCATATCCTTCAGCATTCCATTTAACAGACCGGCCAAAGTGCCTTCTGCGGTAATCTTCTGTGTAACCTTCATAGATGTACACTGAGCAGTTGAAACGCAATCAAAGCCCGGCTTTTCAACCTTAACACCATTAAGCTTTGCGTTTGCAAGCGCAAGAGCCTCAGCATCTGTAAGAAGAGGCTTAACGCCTGAAACCTCTCTGAGAACAGCTAACGCATCTTCAACAGATGTATATCCGTCAGAATTAATGTCATACTCTGCCTTATCCTCGCCTGTTCCTGCAGCAGCCTTGAGAAGGAGCTGAACGTCTGCAATGCTATAAGTGCCGTCGCCGTCTGCATCAGCATTACGAAGCTTAATCTCGCTTTTCTCAACAGGAGTAAGCTCAACTGCTTCTTCTGCGCTTACATTTACGCAGAATACTGACATTATCATAACGATAACAAGAATTGCCGATAATATTTTTTTCAAAAAAATCACCTTTCCTTGTGAAATATAAAAATCATTTGAAATTGAATGCCGCTTTTAAAAACAGCAAGGTTTGCTCTACTATCAAATCGTCGCTTTCATTAGCCTGTTTGCCCGTATATATGAAAAATCTTTCCTGATAATATGGGCAAGCGGTTGAAAACTGAAGCATCATAAAAACATTATCTAAAAGATATGCAAAAAACGCAGGATTAACATCCTTTCTTACCTCTCCCGTTTCCTGAGCTATTGCTATAGTCTGGGTGTAAATAGATGCGGAAACTGCCTCAATACGCTGAGAAAGCTGATTTAAAAAATCTGAATTACCGCTCGTTGTAAGTGAGCAATAAAGCTTTATAAACTCAGGCCTTTCTCTTGAGAAAGAAAGTAAGGTTCTTATTATCTTTTCTGCTTTTATAAGAATATCTTCATCACTGGGCGCCAGCTCCAGCAATGTTTTTTCAAGCCTTGAAAGCCCTGCCTGAACTATATAAGTAAAAAGGCTTTCTTTATTTTGAAAATACTTGTATATTGAGCCAACGCTTATATTTGATTTTTTTGCTATTTGCTGAATTGATGTGTTTTCAAAGCCGTTATTTGCAAATTCTTCTGTAGCAACGCTTATTATTCTGCGTCGCTTTTCCTCAGGCAAATTTTCAAAAGTAGACTTGGAAAACTGCGTGGTATCAGTAGCCATTTTACACCTCGCGTCATAGTAACCTACTGTAAATAATATAATACCATTATTAAAGCAAAAAAGCAATTAAAATAACAAATACGCCTTCCAAAAAAAGAAAGCGTTTTTTGTTTAGTGTTAATAATTTTTAAGGCTGTTTTTTAATAATCTGTTAATTACAGCTGACATTCGCCCTGGCAGGCATCTCCGCAAAAATCTATTTGCACTGTCAGGTGATGTATACCGTATTTTCTGCTGATTTCTTCTGCCTGTTTTTTTACCTTCTCACAATCCTCCAGATTGGTGCATCCTCTTGTTTTCAGGTGCATTGTTGCCATATTTTTCTCACCATCAAGGCTCCACACGTGAATATGATGGGTGTTTTCAACACCCTGGATTTCCTCTAGTTCCTTTTTCAGACTTTTTACGTCTATTCCCTCAGGCGTTTTTTCAAGAAATACAGCAAAAATATCCTTTATTGTTTTAGCTGATTCAACTATAAGAACAACCGCAATCAGAACTGATAATACGCCGTCTATAAAGTACCATTTAAAGAAGAAAATAAGTGCACTGCCCAAAAGCACAGCTATCCAACCCAGAACATCTTCAAGAAGATGTAGACTTATGGCTTTTTCATTTACCCCTGTCCCTGAACGGGTTTTTATAACAGCCGCACCATTGATAACAACGCCAAAAACTGCAATTATTACCATGCCTAAGCCGTGAACCTCTTTAGGCTGGGCTATTCTGCCAACAGAGCCAACTATAACAAAAACGCTGCCTACTACAAGTATAAGCGATGTTACAACCGCAGAAACAAGGCTATAACGCCTGTAGCCATAGGTATATTTTTCATCAGGTGCTTTGTTGGAAAAACGCTCCATAACATACGCAAAACCAATTGCTATGCAGTCCCCAAAATCATGAACAGCGTCAGATAAAATTGCGAAACTGTTTGTAAAAAAAGCACCTGCTATTTCAACAAAAACAAAGAATAAATTAAGAAAAAAAGCGACTAAAATATTTTCATCTGCACTATGAGTGTGATGATGGTGGTGATGGTGATGATGACCAATATCAGACACTTTCTTCCCGTGAGAATGTTCGTTCATTTACATGCTCAACCGCCTTTTCGAAAATATCCTGCACATGAGTATCGGCAAGAGAATAATAAATTATTTTTCCTTCTCTTCTGTTTTTCACAAGGGCATTATCTTTTAAAACCCTTAATTGGTGAGATACTGCGGATTTTGTCATCCCTATCAAAGACGCAATATCACATACACATAGCTCATTATTATCAAGTGCCCATAATATTTTTATACGGGTGCTATCCCCTAATACTCTGAATAAATCTGAAACATCTGCTATCTTTTCATCTGTAGCCATTGATTTTCTTGCCTTTTCAACTGCAGCTGTGTGTAAAACTCCACAATCGCAACAAACTATACTTCTACCCAAAACAATCCCACTCTTTCAGTTGAATAATCTTTCAACCGTATTATAATTGAACATCCATTCAACTGTCAAGCATTATGTCGATTTTTTTGTTACGATTTACTAACAAACAATTAACAATTTGTTATTGAAATAATATATGTTTTCCTTTATAATATATGCGTGTAACTATGTTTGGTTAAAATTCTTTTTTTAAAAGAGGAGGAGTATTATGAAACAAAAAGGTTTATTAAAAGCTTTAGTAACACTTTTTGCTGTTCTTTTGCTTGTAGGTTCTCTTTGCACCTATGCTTTAGCAGAAGAAGGCGTTGAGCAAAAGCCTTTAGGTCTTGCCTATGGTGAAATTATTCCAACAGACTCAAAGCTTAGCGCGCAGAAAAGCTCATACACATTCTACGGAGATTCAGGCAACCTTTACTTTATGCGAATAAGCAAGGGTCAGGAAAATGCCTGGTTTGCAGTTGAAATTTTTGCAGACTCTCAGTATAAAAATCAGATTCGTAGTTTCAAGGATGAATTCAGCACCACACCTGGTAACAAACCTCTTTCAGTTACATGGAACTTCAAAACAATTGAAAGTGGCAAATACTACGGCAGATGCTATACCTACTATATGGCAGGCGATGTTAAAACAATCGATACAAACTCCTATGAAACATTCGAAATAACAATTAACCGTGTAGGTAAGCGCGAGGTTATTTTAAAGAGCGTTGTTAATACTGCAAATGGTCCTCAGGTAACATGGAATCAGGTGCCAACTGCAAAGAAATACAACGTTTACAGACGTGCTGCAGGTGAAAAATCCTGGACATATCTTAAAACACTTGGCGAAACTGCTACAACATATGTAGACAGCACTGCAAAGAGCGGCATTTACTATGCATACACAGTTAAGTGCAGCGATGGCAAAAACGTAAGTCTTTATAATAAAAAAGGTCTTCTCACATACTATCTCGCACAGCCTAATATTAAATCTGTAGCAGGTGTTTATTCTACAGGCGATGCACAGTTAAAATGGAATGCAGTCAGCGGTGCTAAAGGCTACTATATTTACCGCAAAGGCGGAACATTAAGCGACTACGATTGGGTTTGCATTGCTACAATCAAAAACGGTAAGACAACATCTTATATAGACAAAAAGGCTAAGAGCCCTGACTGGAACTATACTTACACAGTTAAGGCATTCAGCGGCAAATATGTCAGCGCGCACAATGCTACGGGTGTCGATTTTAACTACGTTGCTGCACCAAAAATCACAAGAGTTGGTCCTCACCAGGATGGTATGGAGATAACCTGGACAGCAAGCGATACAGATATTACAAATTTCTATGTATACCGTAAAAACGGTTCCTCATGGAAGCTTGTTGGTTCAACAACAGGAAATGCTTTTGTTGATAAAACAGTTGTTACAGGTAACAGCTACACATACACAGTTAAAGCAGTTTGCAAAACAAACGCAGGTGCATTCAATCAGAAAGGTGTTACCGCAAAATACATTGCAACACCAAAATTACAGCCCCTTACCTTTGACTATAACTACCGCGCAACTGTAAAATGGAGCGCAGTTAACGGTGCATCAGGTTATAAGGTTTACAGAAAGGTAAACAACAGCAAGAGCTGGTATTTACTTGCTACAGTCAAAAACGGCAAAACAACAACTTATGTTGATGCATCAAAGAAATACAGCGGCGCAGAATATACCTACACCGTAAGAGCATACGACGCTAAAGGCTATATGGGTTGGTTTGTTCCTCAGGGTACATCCTCCGTTTGCCTTGCAAAACCTTTATTTACCGTTGCTCAGAAAGATACCGCAGACAAAACTACTGCAATAGAAGTAAAATGGTCTCCTATTACAGGCGCTACCGGTTACCAGGTTTACAGAAAGACTACAGACAGTAAATGGGCTCTACTTGCTACAACAAAGGATTTAAGCTACATTGATGCTACAGCAGAAAGCGCAATCGCGTACCAGTACGCTGTAAGAGCAGTTGACAATAAGGGTAGCATCAGTTCTTACTATACAAAAACTGCAACTGCAGTTAAGGCACCTGTATTAACATCCGTTGTTGTTGAAGACGCAGGCGTTAAGCTTACCTGGGACGCAATTGAAGGTGCATCATTCAACATATACAGAGCAAAGCTTGGCTCAACAGATTGGGAAAAAATCGGCACATCTGCTGAAAACACCTATGTTGATGCTTCACAGGACGCAAAGGTAACTCCTTACACATATGCAGTTTCTGCAGTTATCAATAAAATTGAAGGTATAAAGAGCGCTTCACTTTCTAACACAACAGAAATTACTGCAACAGCAGAATTCAATAGAGAAACAAATTCAATCAAGCTTAGCTGGGAATCCCCTCTTGCTCATACAATAATAATCTCAAAGGCAACAGGAACAGACGAAGCAGTTGAATTAGGCGTTTACACAGCATCTCTTTACACTTCATATGAAGATACAGCAATTGAAGAAGGTAAAGCTTATACCTATACATTAGTTGCTCAGTCTTCTGGTAAGGTTGACGGAATAGTTACAGTTTCTGCAACATATCCTTTGCCACCACTTGAAACAGCTCGGATAACAAAAATATTTGCAGACTATAACAATGGTGATGCAATCTGCACTATCAGCTGGTCAGCCGTTGAGCACGCAAGCGAATATGTTGTTCTTCGTTCCGACAACGATAAGGATTACAGCCCTGTTACCACTGTTAAGGCAGAAGACGCTGTAGAAGGCGCTTTCACTTACACAGACCATATCACTGGAGAAACTGCTTACACATATAGAATTAAGGCGGTATCTGCAGATAACAGAGAGCCTTCATACACCGATGCAACAGATAAGCTCATTGCATATAAGCCTCTTGATGCAGTCAGCGACCTTAAGGTGTCAGGCAAATTCAACCCCGAAACAGAAAAAATCGAAGTTTCTCTCTCATGGGCAAAAACAGAAAATGCAGAATGTTATATTATTGAACGCAAGGTTGAAGACGGTGAATTTGCTCATGTAACAAGTCTTGCTGTTGATGCAGATGGAGTTCATCCATTAAGCTATGTTGATACATCTGCAGAAGTGGGCATTAAATACACCTACAAAATAACCGCATATTCAGAAATACGCGATAAAGTAAGCAACACTGTTGAATACATTTACCAGATTACTGAATAAGCACATATAAAATTACCCCGTTAACGAAATCGTTAACGGGGATTTTTCTTTTTGATTTTTATTCGGTCAACTCTAATATTCCGTTAGCTTCTGCGGCTTCAATCTCTTCAACACCTTTAAGCTTTTTACGGATAATTTCATTTCTGTGGCTTGCCTCATCAAGAGTCTTACCGGCCTCGTCGATTTTCTTTTTAGCCTTTTCAAGCACAGTACCAAATGTGTCATACTGTGATTTTGCGGCCGCAAGAATCTTTCTTACTTCGTCAGCCTTCTCGTTTATTGCCATACCCTTAAAGCCCATTGCAAAGGAATTAAGAAGAGCAGTAATTGTGGAAGGCCCTGCAATCATAACATTCTGAGCCTGTAGCTTTTCAGCTATACCACTTTTTGAAGAAATAATTTCTGCATAAAGACCTTCGGTTGCAAGGTAAAGAACAGCAAATGGCGTTGTCTGAGGTACGCATATGTATTTTGTAACCTCTTTTGCCTCCGCAAGAACTCTGTCCTCAAGAGCTTTACGAGCTATTCTCAAGGCATCTGCATCAGCGTTATCAGCCGCCTCGCAAACTCTCACATAGTCTTCAAGAGGGAATTTTGAGTCAATAGGAAGATAAATATCTTCACCCTTAGGGTCGCTGCTTGGAAATTTGACTGCAAATTCAACTCTTTCAGAATTGTTTTTAGGAGAATAGTTTTTCTCGTAAAGACCAGGTATTGTCTGGTCTAAAATAGCTTCAAGCTGAACCTCTGCCCAGGTACCGCGAGCCTTAACATTTGTAAGAATCCTGTTAAGAGAGGTTACGTTTGTTGTTACGCCCTGAGAAAGCTCCTTCATTTCACCTAAGGATTTATATACATTCTGAAGCTGCTCTGAAACAGTTTTAAATGAAGAATCAAGACGTGTTGTAAGAGTTGATGTAAGCTTTTCATCAACAGTAACACGCATCTGCTCAAGCTTCTTTTCGTTGCTCTCCTGCATTTTAGAAATAGCTTCACCAATAACCTTGGTCTGACGCTCTGCATTAACAGCATTCTGCTCCTGAAGAAGCTTGAGAGTAGACTCAATCTTTTCTGTCATGTTGATACGGCTTTCGTAGTTTTCCTTAGTCATAGCAGAAAGCTTTTCTTCAACCTTTGCTATGGCAACAGAAGTCTCCTTACGGGATTGAGCCGTTTCCTTTGAAAGCTCCTCACGATTACGACGGAACTCTTCGTGAATAAAATCATTATTCTTATTACTTTTCACTGAAGCAATAAGCACAAGGCATATTATAGAAAGCACTATGCTTATTGCGGATAAGATTACAATTAAAGTTTCCATATTATTCTTTTTCTTCCCAATTTTTGGATTTCTCTACTGCCTTATGCCAACCCTTGAGCATATGTTCACGGGTGTTGTTGTCAACGAGAGGAACGAAAACGCGGTCTACTTCGCGAACTTTTTCAATTTCGTCGAAATCTTTCCAGAAACCAACAGCAAGACCTGCCATATAGGCAGCACCAAGAGCTGTAGTTTCAACAAGCTTTGGTCTGTTCACTTTGGTTGAGGAAAGGTTTGCCTGAATTTGAAGAAGAATATTACTTACAGATGCACCGCCGTCAACACGAAGCTCACTCATAATAATATCGCTATCCTTAGACATTGCTTCGCAAAGGTCCGCAACCTGATAAGCAATACTTTCAAGAACTGCTCTTGCAAAATGAGCGCGATTTGCACCACGGGTAAGGCCAACAATACAGCCACGGGCATACATATCCCAATATGGTGCGCCAAGACCTGTGAAAGCAGGCACAAGGTAAACACCGTTTGAATCCTTAACAGATTCTGCAAGGAAGTCGCATTCGCTTGGTTCAGAAATCATACGAAGCTCATCGCGGAGCCACTTTATAACAGAGCCTGCGTTAAATGCGCTACCCTCTAAATCATATGTTACTTTGCCGTTAATACCCCAGGCAATACCTTCAATAAGGTTGTTTTTTGAGTGTGGACGTTTGTCGCCTGTGTTCATAAGAAGGAAGCAACCTGTACCATAGGTGTTTTTTGCCTGACCTGCGTTAAAGCAAGCCTGACCGAAAAGAGCAGCCTGCTGGTCGCCGATTGCGCCTGAGATAGGTATACCTGCAAGCTCTTTAAGACCTGCTACGTCTTCTGAAACGTAGCCATAAACGGAGCTTGATTCCCTTACCTCAGGAAGAATGCTCATTGGTATACCAAGAGTTTTACAAAGATGCTCATCCCAACAAAGCTTTTCAATATCAAAAAGCATTGTACGGGCAGCATTAGAATAGTCAGTTATATGAACCTGTTTATTTGTAAGGTTCCAGATAAGCCATGTTTCAACTGTACCGAAAAGGAGCTTTCCTTCTGCAGCAAGGGTGCGTGCTTCAGGAACATTATCCAGAATCCACTTGATTTTAGTTGCGCTGAAATATGCATCTATAAGAAGACCTGTATGCTCCTTAACGTAATCATCAAGGCCTTCTGCCTTTAATTTTTCGCAGATTTGCGCAGTTCTACGGCACTGCCATACGATTGCGTTATAAACAGGCTTACCTGTATCTTTATCCCAAAGAATTGTTGTTTCGCGCTGGTTTGTTATACCAATTGCGGCAATTTCCTTAGGGTTGATTTTCCCATTTCTGAGAGCTACAGAAAGTGAACGAAGCTGAGAATCAAGAATTTCATAAGGGTTATGCTCAACCCAACCGGTCTTGGGATAAATCTGCTCAAACTCAAACTGAGCCTTGGATACAATTCTGCCCTTTTTATCAAAAACTATAGTACGTGAAGAGGTTGTACCTTGGTCTAACGCGAGAACATATTTTTTCATAATAAGCACTCCTTAGGAATTTATCTTAATTTACCACTGGAAATCTGAATATGTTACAAAAACTGCTGTTTCATATTCAACACCGCGAAGCTCTGCGGAAAGAATTCCGCCCTTAAGACCTAATGTTGAATTTGTAATGTATGTATAGGTATCATATGAAGTTGTGTATCTGTACAATTCATATTTACCCTCAGAAACTTCAATGAATTCTGCTTTAAGAATGCAATTTTTTATTGTTTTTCTTGTAGCATCGCCAGCTGCTTCAGTACCAAAAACATTGCCTACAACAGTATCCATATTCTCCTGAAGAATCTGCGCGTTGAGAACATCACCAATTGCAGTCTGGCTTACATTACCTAAATCAGTATCAGGAAGAGCAACCTCGATTACAACTGTTTTCATTGTCTCGTCATCTGTAACACCGTTGCTGCACCTTACACCTAAAACCTCGTCAGCAGAAAGCTTTGAAACATAATTTTCAGTTTCTACAGACATAGCATTATCGCAATTCTCACCTTTAAAGCTTGTCTGAACTGCTTCCGGTTCAGATTCGGTAACAATCATTTCCTCTATCATAGCAGCAACGCTTGAAGCAGACTCGCCTAAAACAATACCACTAAGAGAAACATTCTGTATATTAAAGCCTTCTATATCAGCAGCTTCACTTCTTGTAAAGCCTGCCATATTAACCTTAACAGAATTAAGTCCGTTGTTAAAGAAGGATATTGCTACTTCAGGAGTAGCAAATAAGCGTATACCAGCAGAGTTCTGAGTTGTATCTTCAAAACCAACCATTTCAAGCTCTTTCATAGCTTCGTTTTCAGGTTGAAGATTTGTAAGGTTTGCGCATCCTCTTAATACCTGACGGGCATCAAAAACAGTAACCTCTCCGTCGCCATTAATATCGCAACGCTTAAAAACCTCATCGTCTTTAATGGTGCTCAGACCTGCCGCGGCTTTCAAAACAGCGTTTGCATCGTCAATGCTGACTTTCTTATCGCCATTAAAATCACCATACTTAATAGTTGTATCCACAAGTGCAGACGCGCTTACTGCAAAAACAGACAAAACTAAAGCAAGTGCAACTAAAACAGAAAAAGTTCTTTTTATCATTTTGCTTCTCCTCTCACTTAATAGCATTTAAAATATCTTTAACCGAATCTAAAATATAATCGGGCTTAACATCGGATTTTTTATAATCTTCCATAGTTGTTTCGCCTGAAAGCACTAAAACTGAAGTTACCCCTGCGTTTATACCTGTTTTAACATCGGTATAAATTCTATCGCCTACCATTGCGATATTTTCATATGGCACGCCCTGAGCTTTAGCGATAATATCAATCATTGTTCTGTCAGGTTTACCTAAAAATCTTGGTCTGCGATGAACTGCCTCTTCAATCATATTGGCAAAGGAGCCGCAGTCAGGAAGGTATCTGCCACCTTCAATAGGGCAAACCATATCAATATTTGTTGCGTAATAGTCTGCGCCTGCATCTAAAAGGTCGCAGACTGTTGTTATTTTTTTATAGTCAAGCTCGGTATCGTAGCCTAAAAGAACTGTATCGGCTTCTTTTCCGTCTTCGTCTATATCCACATCGTAATTCTTAAGCTCTGCTTTAAGAGATTTTGTACCACAAACGAAAATTTTATTTCCTTTTTTATTTTCTTCAAGGAACATTCCTGCTGCCATACCTGAAGTGAAAACATTTTCTTCTTCACAAGGGAAGCCTAATTTTCTCATTTTTTCAACATAATCAAGCTTGCTTTTTGATGAGTTGTTTGTAAGAAAAATAAAGTTCTTACCCTGAGCTTTTAAGGTTTCAAGAAATTCCTTTGCACCATCGATAGGGTCGTAACCTAAATTCACAGTGCCATCCATATCAAGAAGAAAGAGTGAAATATCTTTTAAATCTGCCATAATTTTACCTTCCATAAAGTCTGTTAAGATAGTTATATTTTTGAGTGTCAATTAAATTCAACTGTTCTTTTGTTATGCGGTAAAGCCAGTTGCCCTCTGCCCTGCCTGGCACATTAAGTCGAGTATCGTTACCATAGCCCAACAAATCCTGAACAGGGAAAATTGCAAGACCTGCATTACTTGCCATAATTGTTTTGATTATAGCTTCGCAGCCTTTTTCGTTCCAGGCTTCAGGAGGACAAGAACAGTAGTTCATTACGTCCACCTTAATATCTGCAGGAGTTTCCCACAAATAACCCAAAAGAGTGTTGTTATCGTGAGTTCCTGAATATGCAATTGAATTGTTTATATAGTTATGAGGCTTATGAGGAGTTTCTCCGCCCAAGAAGCCGAACTGGAATACTCTCATTCCTGGGAAACTACTTTCCTCAACAAGCTCAACAACTTCTTTTGTTATGTCGCCTAAATCCTCGGCAATTATAAGGTTATCCCCTGCTACAGATTTAATAGCATTTATAAGCTTCATGCCAGGGCCTTTTACCCATTTTCCGTTACGTGCGGTTTTCTCAGTACCAGGTACTGCCCAGAAGCTTTCGAAGGCTCTGAAATGGTCTATTCTCACGCCGTCAAACAACTTGAGCGAAGCAGAAATTCTATCCTTCCACCAGGAAAAATCTTCTTTTTCCATAGCCGCCCAATCATAGAGAGGGTTACCCCAAAGCTGACCATCTTCTGCAAAATAATCAGGTGGTACGCCTGCAACATCTGTAAGGCGATTATTGTCATCCATTAAGAAAAGGCTTTTATTGAAATAAACATCTGAAGAATCAAAGGAAACATAAATCGGAATATCGCCTATTATCTTTATTCCTTTGCTGTTGGCGTAATCCTTTATTTCTTTCCACTGCTGGAAGAATTCGTACTGAATAAAACGCCAACCAAATTCTACGTTTTCGTCGTAGTTTTCAGATTCCCACTGAGTCCACTCAACGTCGTCATTGGCTTTTTTAAGAGCCATAAATTTACAGAAATCCGAAAGATGCTTGTTGCTATCTATAAAGTCATTTATTTTCTCCTTAAGAGAAGCGTCCACTCTTTGAGAAGCAGTAATAAGAAGCTCTACCCTCTCTTCTCTTAACCTGTCAAATTCACAGGAATATGGAGTTTTCTGCTTTGAGCTTTCCAGCTCTGCAGATGTAATAAGCCCGATATCTGCAAGCTTTTTTAAATCCACAAAATATGGATTACCGCCAAAGGTGGAATATGATTTATAAGGCGAGTTGCATTCGTCAACAAGACCGAAAGGAAGCACCTGCCAATAGGAAAAACCGCCTGCAGAAAGAAAATCCACAAACTCTTTTGCCTCTTTACTGAAACTTCCGCAGGAATATTCTCCCCACAGCGAAGAAATATGCATCAGCACACCGCTTTTCCTTTGCAAAACTAAACACCTCTTAGCGATAATTATACATTATATATTTTATCACAATATATATTACATTGTAAATATACAAACAAACGAAAGCTACTTTATGTTTATGTGGAAAATGACAAAAACATAAAATAAAACGGGAGAAAACCTCTTCACGAAGTCTCTCCCGTTTTTGGGTGTTTTGTTTGAATTTTTAATGCTACAAGCTATCTTTTTAGTTCAGCATTATTTTCTATAACTACTTAAATAACCGTAGCAAAACCGTTTCTGATTCTGCCGATTGTCCATGAGTCAAGAACGTCAATTGCTCCGTCGCCGTTTACATCGTTTGCAAGGAAGAATGCTTTTTCTTCTTCGCTATAGAATGTTTCGTCTGCTACGTTTGCCTGCTTTGCTTTAGCAAAGTCATCCGCATCAACATCACCATCACCATCTAAGTCGCCATAGATGATTACTGTTTTTGATTCATAAACTGCAGTAGTGTACTTTGAGTTAACTGAAACAACTGCGCCTGTACCTACAAGAGCATCGTCTGCAAGAACATTACCATTGAAATCAACAATTGTGATTGTTTCTGCGTCGTTCTGAAGCTCTGCTTTAAGCTGAGCAACTGTTGTATCTTTATTGACACCTGTTACATAACCTGTAACCTTGTCAACTACAACTGTGCTTTCGCTCTTTGGAACAATCTTACTGAATTCAGAAGCAATTGTAAGGGTTACATTACCTGTAAGAACTGACTCTGCAACCATAAATTCAGCGCCATTGAGCCAACCTGCATAGACGATTGTATCTGTTGCTTCAGGAAGAGCTGGAGCATTGATTGTGCCGAATGCTGAGCCGTTTACGTACTCAACAACTGAAAGAGTTTCACCATCGAGACCAATGAATGTTACTGTGTAAATCTTTTTCTCTTCAAGCTCTGCCTTCAAGTCTGTAAGGTCTTGTGTTGCCTTATCAATGATATCCTGATTTTTACCTTCATCATCCTTTGGAAGGTTTTTATCAAGACCCTTGTCAACGTTTTCAACAGCTTCTTTATACTCATTGAAAGCATCTTCATCGTAAATAGGATTGCCGTTGCCGTCATCGTTTACAAGAGAATCTGCTTCTGCTTTCGCATCGTTGTAATCTGAGTAATCAGCCTTTTCCTGAACATCCTTGAGAGCATCCTCCATCTTCTGAGTTGCATCATCAATGATACCCTGGTTTACACCTTCCTCGTCTTTTGGAAGGTCAGGGTCAATCTTGTTTGCTTCTTCGAGAGCATCCTGAGCGTTCTTTACAGTTTCATCTGTATATTTATCAGGATTATTTACGATTTCTTCAAGTGCATCCTTAGCCTTATCAAACTCAGTATAATCTGCCTTCTTTTCTGCATTTTCATAAGCATCCTTAAGACCGTTGATTACATCTGTTACGGTCTGCTGCTCAGTTGCAGGAAGATCCTTATTAAGGGCATCAGCTGCATCAATTGCATCCTGAGCCTTCTTTACAGTTTCATCGGTATATGTTCCATCAGGAGCGTTTACAATTTCCTTTACCAAATCATATGCATCATCTAATCCGCTATAATCGGCTTTCTTCTCAATTGTGTTAAGCGCTTGTTCAAGCTTTGCGTTTTCAGCATCAATCTGCTCCTGAGTGAAATAACCGTTACCGTTAACGATATCTGTATTTACTGTTGCAAGAATATCAGCTGCTGCGTCAAGTGATTCCTGAGTATATGTGCCATCGCCGCCTGCGTTAATGAAATCAGTATAAGCATAATAATTTGTACGCAAGGATCTTGCGTCAGAAATATGAAGAGTTACAGGAATATGTGCATGGTAAGCAACATCATTTTCTGTCCAACCAAGTCTTATAACATATGTGTGGTCTCTTTGCTTTGTTTCTACGTCACCACCACCTGCCGAAGCAAAAACATAGTGAGCAGATGCTGAAGATTCCTCAGCAATTGCAGTTGAGCTAATAAGAACACCGTCTGATGAAAGAGGAGTTCCTGAAACATTCTGCCATGTAGTAAACCATGCCATATCGCCATTGGTGTCTGCTATCTGTTCGCCATTATCACCCAACATAGGCGCAACACCTGTAATAACACCGTGTTGAATATTAGGTAAGCAGAAAATGTTATCTGCATAGCTTGTCGGAACTTCACCCTGATTAAGGCATGTTGCCGAACACTTTGCTGCAGCGTCAGATGCTGTGTGAGCATTTATTTTAAGAGAATCCAATGTGATAGTAGTGTTAGCAGCATCGCCGTTACTTACAACTAAATCTGTTACAACCTTTATCTTTTCGTCGTTAACTGTCTGAGTAACGTAGTAATCCTTTGCTGCAACGGAGAACTTGAATGCGCCACTGTATTCGCCAGCAACATCGTCCTGAGTGAAAGCACCACCTGTACTGTCTGCATTTGATACAGATGAAAGAAGATCCATATATGCGTTGTAGAGCTCCTGCTCAGCGGCTGTAATTGTTGACTGCTGACTTGCAGGAAGATCCTTTGGAAGATTTGCGTCAACTCTGTTTACAATCTCCATAAATGCATTGTAGCTTTCTTCTGTGTACTTTGATTTATCTACATTGTTGCAAATATCAAGATATGTGTTGTATGTGGTATAGTCTGCCTTCTTATCAACACTATCAAGGAATGCGTTAAGAGCATCCGTAGCGTCTGCAATAGTCTGACGGTTTTTATTGGTATCTGCAAGGTCTCTGTCAAGCTTATCTGCTTCTTCGAGAGCCTTCTTTGCAGCTTCAACTGTTTTTGAATCATATTGGTCAGGATTATTTACAATATCCTCAACCCTCTTGTATGCTTCTTCAAACTCTGAATAATCTGCTTTGTATTCTAAGGTATCAATAGCATCTAAAAGCTGAGATGTAATAGCATCTACTGTAGCCTGGTCTTTTGCTAAGAGATTTCTATCAAGCTCTTCTGCAGCCTTGATAGCTTCTTTCAGAACTTCAAATGTTGAATCTGTGTATGTAACACCCTCAGCATTTTTAAGATTATTTGCTTTTATAAGAGCCTCTTCAAGAGCTGTGTAATCAGCGCGCTTTTCGTTTTCAAGCTTACTAATCTCATTAAGAAGAGCATCTGTAGCCGCATCAATGGTTTTCTGGTTTTCACCATCTGCATCTGCAGGAAGATTCTTATCAAGATTAGAATCTATTTCGGTTGCATTCTTTACAAACTCCTCGAAAAATTCTGGAGTATAAAGTGGATTACCATACTCGTCGCGATTTCCGGAAGATATTATCTCCTGAGCCTTTATTGAAGCATCAAAATATTCGTTGTAGTTTGCGCCAACATTAAGTTCAGTGTATGAATCGTAAAGGGCAGCATATTTTTCATTAACAACATCCTGAGTATAGTATGTTGAGCCTTCAACCATATCAACAGGAATCTTGCTCCACACGTAATATAAATCTGCAAGAGTTGCCATTGTGTAGGAATACTTGCTGTGGTTATTAATAATGTCTTCTACTATATAGTAAAGCTTTGTAAGAGCACGGGCATCTGTTACGTTTATGTTTACAGGAATGTGAACATGTCTGTTTGTAATTTTGGAAGTCCACACATTTTCTCGATACTGCCAGCCGAAACGCCATGAGTAGCCATCTGTGTATGACTTAGTTTGCTTAGCAGCTTCATCGATGTTAACTCCGCCTGTTAAGAATCGGCAAACAATTTCTGATGATGCGTAATAATCACCTGTGCCGATTTCATATGCATCAACAATTTTACCATCTGAAACAAAACCTGTACCGGCAGAACGGTGCTCATCAACAACCCAACCGGTGTTCTGTGCAAGAACACCAATGTCATTAACCTCTTCGCTTGATGCGTCATAAAACTCCACACCACTGATTACCGAATCAAGGAAATTTGCAGAATTGTGTTCATCTTTAATGTTTTCAAGGTAGTGACATCCATCATCTGGATTCTCTCTTGTTGCACATGTATCATCACCTGCTACTACCTGTGAATATTCAATATCGTGAAGGAATGTTTTATATCTGCTACTTGTGTTTGTGAAATGAACATCAGTCTTTATAGCAAGCTCCTGACCATCAAGATTCTGCATAAAGTTATACTCAGTTTTTGATATATCGAAGCTTAAAGTATTATATGTTTCTTCTAATTCAGGACAATCTGTGTCGCTGAAAGTAGTATCACCGTCTACAGCAAAATACTCAAGATTAATATATGCTTGCTTAAGTGCCTGTGTAGCCTCATCAATAATTGACTGCTGTGATGCATCAAGACCTTTATCAAGGTTAAAGTTAATCTCTTCAATGGTATCATTGAATGCTTCAAAGCTTTCATCTGTGTATCTGCCATTGTTTTCAAGCGCTTTTAACTTATTATAAAGCTCGTTGAATTCGCTATAATCAGCACAATCCTCTTTAACGTTGAGAATATTGTTTACGATGCTGTCAACCTGCTCCTGAGTATAATACTTAACGCCGTAAGTCATCTCCATAGGAGCTGAATCCAATGCAGCCTGCAAAGCTACCTTGTATGCTTCTGAGTGATCAGGATTTGAAAGCTCTTTTTCAGCAGTAGCCATAGTGCTGAGAAGTGTACGAACGTCGGTAATTACAATGCTGGATGCATGGTGCATATGTTTTTTATGGCTTGTGCCGAAAGCACCAACAACTGCGCCAGTCTTGAATGTAATACCTAAACGCTGTACAAAATCAAGTTTTTTCTCACCGGATTCCGAAGCGCTCAAACCTGTAAATGTAGGAGACACCTTAAGCTTGAAGGTTGTTTTTTCGGTAATTTTGAACTCTCTGTCGTCTGTGTTCTGAGCATTGGCAACAAGCTTTCCGGTAGACGCATTGACAATATCAGCTGCACCACTCATTGACTTCTCATTATCTTCATTATATGAACCCAGATACTCCCACTTGGTAAACTCATGAGTCTGAATTGTGGTGTTTTCTTCTGTAGAATATGTAATAGGATTCTTGGAATCGGCTGAAACGCTGTTTAAAAAGGTTGTTGTGCCGTTAGTTGCACCAACAGTGTTTTTGTTTTTGCAGTTATCTGCAGTACATGATGAAGATGTTGAAGTTGTTGTAGGGTCTAAAACAATACCATGGAAAATAGGTGCTGTATCACCACCATCTTCTTTAGCACTTCTTGCAATGCTCCATGTTTGCGTGAAAGAGAATTGCTGGTTGTCGCTTATCTGCATGAATTTGAAGCTCTGATTATCTATGCTTATATCAGTATTACCAAATTCAGCGTGGCCTAAGCTATCCCAATAATAGCTTTCATCTTCTCTGCCAACGTCCTTGTGAACAAGTTTGGCATATGCATCCCTAAGAGCTTGAGTTGCAGCATCAACAGTTGCCTGCTCGGTTTTTTCAAGAGTCTTTGGAAGATTTGCGTCTATAGTGAAGATCTCTTCTTGGAATGCTACAAAGCTGTTTGCATCAAAAGCATCTCTTTCATTAGTAATACTTTTCAATGAGCTGTATGTTTTATTGTATGCTCTGTAGTCAGCTGAGTTTTTGCTTATGTTATTAAAATTATAAACACAGCGGTCAACAACATCCTGGCTGTAATACTCAGAGAAATCTTTAAGATAGTCAGGAACAGAGTTAAGAGCTGCCTGAACAGCAGATATGTATTCATCCTTGTAATTATCAGCGTTAGCAATAATTTCTTCTGCTTCAGCCATTTTTTCTATCAACTCACGACAATCAACAACCTCTATAGTTGTTGTAACAGGAATAGTGTAAGATGATTCTGAACCAATAGTAACCTTATAGTCTAACAACTGTGTATAGCTGTAGTTCTGCTCACCTGTTTTACCTGCAGGAGCACCCTTGAACATTACTGTAGATGTCCAATTATAGTCAGTACAACCGCCCCAGTATGAGCCATCCATAGAAATCGCGCCCGGGAAAGCTGATGAGGCAGATTCCTCATTGTTTCCAACCCAGTTGATTGTACCTGCGTTATTATTTACAAAGGAAGACGTTGCTGCGTCGGTTAAATCCAAACCAAAAGTAAGATTGAGTTTTACTTCTCTTCCGGCATTTGATAAACCACAGAATTTCTCTGCAGCTACATTCTGATCAAATGTAAAATATTGATCATCTCTTGTCTGATAAAAAGCAAATTTCAAGCTTTTCTGCGAAAAAGAGAGATTGTCTTTTTCCGTTTGACTATACTCCCCGCTTTCGCTTACAGGAAGCGTTGGGTTATCAATAGTACCTTCTTCACGTAATGCATATGCACTGACGTCAGATGCCACAGTTGCAGTATAAACCATTGGCATACTTGCAAACGCAATAAGGAAAGAAAGAACAAGTGATAACGCTTTTCTTGTTTTCTTCATCTTTTTCTCACCTTTCTAAAAATAGATGTATATGGACTTTAACCCATTATTTTCGTTGTTCAGTATACCATAATATGCAAAAACCCGTCAATAATGCAGAAACCATTTCGGCGATTGTTAATAAAATATTAAATTTTCCGCAACATTATTGTTGCAATTCACGACTGAAGGCTTTATATAGCAACAAGAGTTGTGCTCGTTTGAGCACAACTCTTGTTATTTTTGGTCTCTATAATACTGTGTAAATGTTTTTGGGTGTGGATTGTTTTCCCACAATTCTTTAGCAACAGGTGCCCAGGCCTTACTGAAATCATCGCATTTTGAGCAAAGCTCCTCAACACTTTCTTTGTAAACAAGGTCTGTGCTTTTAGCTCCCGTTTCCTTAATTATACGCCTGAGAATATCAGGGTTTTCAAGCATCGGACAAGGCATAAGGTGGTTATCGTTAAACGGTTGACCTTTTCTGTATGCCATAAACAAAGGCTTCTGAAGCGCTTCAAAAAGCGTATCCTTACGGATATTTGAATCTGAATAATGAACGAAAACGCAAGGCTCAATATCACCGTTTGAGTTAATGTGGAAATAGTTTCTGCCACCTGCAATACAGCCGCCAACATACTCTCCATCATCCTGAAAATCGAATGCAAAAAGAGGTTTACCTGTTTTGCCGTTACGCATTTTCTTCATCCAGAAATACATGTATTTACGCTGAGTCGGTGTTGGAATAAGGCTCTTATCCGCGCCCTGACCAACAGGCATATAGTTGAAATAGAACGCATATTTTACGCCCATCTCAACCATTTTATCAAGGAATTCATCGCTTGTTACATGGTTAATGTTTTTACTTGTATAACAAACAGAAATACCGAATAAAAGCTTCTCTTTTTTAAGAAGCTCCATAGCTTCAATAGTGGTTTTATATGCACCCTCACCACGACGGTCGTCGTTTGAATTTTCATCGCCTTCTATTGAAAGAGCGAGGGTAATATTACCACATTTTTTGATATCGTCGCAAAGCTTTTTATCAACAAGAGTAGCGTTTGTGTAAATAAGAAAAACGCACTCTGGGAACTCAGAAGCAAGTGTGATAATATCCGCTTTTCTTATAAGCGGTTCACCGCCTGTAAGCATATAAAAATGTGTGCCAAGAGCCTTACCCTGGCTTACAATACTGCGCATTTCATCAAGAGAAAGCTGTAGACTATGGCCATATTCTGCCGCCCAACAGCCTTTACATTTAAGGTTACACGCAGAGGTTGGGTCAAAAAGAATTGTGAAAGGAATATTGCAATTATATTTATCGCGGTTAGCGCGGACTGTTTTCGTTCCGTAGTAGCCTGCGTGAACACCCATTGAAATAAGGAGAGACTTCACCAAATCTCTGTCTATATCGCTGAGAATATTTTTTGCAAGCTGAACAAAGCAGTTATCTTCGTCATTAAGAGCATTTCGCATCTTCTCGAAATTTTTCTGAGGAAACATTTTGAAATGCTTTTCTGCAACTGAAAGTATTTTAAGAAGGTTTTCCTTGGGAGCTTTGTCTATATATTTCAAAATACGGGTCAACGCAACGTTTGCCGCAGTATGCACAAGCCTATGCTCCATAGAAAACACCTCCAATAAAAATTTAACTTTACTATTATACCACACTTATTCCTTTTGTAAATGGTCCGAAATAATATTTTACTAAATTATTACTTTATTTTTCCCTTAATATACAGTTTTATGTTCCTTGACACTACAATCTTTTAATATTATAATTGTTACGTATTTAATTTTATTTAAGGAGTGTTTACCTTGGCTAAAAACAAACTCAAAAAGCCATCAGGCGACAGACTTTCTCCATTGAACTGGTTTAATGTGTGTCTTTTCTGTCTTATCGGTGGTATTGCATGGAACCTTGAAAACATGTATTTCAATACTTTCCTGTACAACTCTGTTTATGCAGGCGCTTCCGCGGAAGCTCTTGCCGGCACAATGGCGCCTACTACTGCTATAAGCAGAATGGTGGCTCTTTCTGCCGTAACCGCTGTGCTTACTACCTTTATTATGGGTACATTCAGCGACAGAATGAAAAACAGAAAAGTTTTCATATCTATAGGCTACATTGTTTGGGGTCTTATTACCGCAACCTTTGGCTTTATCACAAAGGATAACATTGCAGGTCTTTTCAACCTTTCTGATGGTGTGCAGATTCTTTCCGTTACTGTATGGGCAGTTATCATAATGGATATGGTTATGACATTTATGGGTTCAACAAGTAACGACTCTGCTTTTAATGCATGGGTAACCGACATTACTACCCCTGTTACAAGACCAAAGGTTGAAACAAGCTTCACCTTCGTAGGCTTTGTTGCAATGGGTATTGTTATGGGTGTTGGTACTGCAGCGCAGGCAGGTGCAATTTCTTACAAATTGTTCTTCGGCCTTCTTGGTTTATTGGTTGCTGTAGCCGGTATTATAGGTCTTTTCACTCTTAAAGAGCCTGAACACATTACAAAAACAGAAAAAAAATCAAGCTACTGGGCAGACCTTTTCTACGGCTTCAAGCCTTCTGTTATCAAGGAAAACTCTGTTCTTTATCTCTTCCTTCTTGCAATGTGCCTTTTCAACTGCGCATTCCAGGTTTTCTTCCCATATCTTATTGTTTACCTTCAGTATGTTGTTCTTGAGAGCGCTACAAACAAGGAGCTTCTTGCTTCCTCTCTTCCAATGATTATTGTTGTTGCTATTATTGCAGTTGCTGTTCTCGTTGCAGGCGTTATTCTTTTAATGAAGCTTTCTGCAAAGAAGAAGCTTCTCGGAATTATTCCTGGTGTTGCTTCTCTTATAGTTGGTCTTCTTATACTTTCAACTTCAACAAACTTCTTTACAATTCTCGTAGGTATTGCTCCAACATTCATCGGCTACCTTGTTCTTACAATTCAGTTCGGTGCAACTGTCCGCGACTACACTCCACCTGAAAAGGCAGGTCTTTTCCAGGGTATAAGAATGATTTTCTTCGTGCTTATCCCAATGGTTGTAGGGCCAGCAATCGGTGATATTGCTTGCAGAAGCGTTGGTGCATCATACATTAACGAATATGGCATTGAAACACTTGTTCCTGATGCAAAAATGTTCCTTTACAGCGCTGTTGTTGCAGTATTGGTATTCATCCCTCTTCTTATTCTCAAGAAAAAAGGCATTGATAAAACTGAGGAATAATATATGAAAACAAAATTACTTTCATCATTAAATAAAGTTTTCAAGGATATTGAACCTAACTTTCCTGAATTTAGTTCATATTCTATTCTTAAAAATGAAAATTTCTCTTTTCAGATTGCTTTTATGGCAGAAAACAATGATGAAACCGAGATATCCGTTTCGGTAAATTCTCCTATAAGCGAAAACATCTGCGTTTACCAGGTTAAAAATATTCCTGCAGGCAGAAACGGATTTGACAACTCTGACTCATATCATTACGATTTAGAAAGAAAAGAATTCCCTGACCTTCTTCTCCCTGCAGAAAACAACAAAATCAAGGTAAACAAAGGCGAATGGCATTCTATTTGGGTTGAGGTTGCTCCTAATGTTGAGAAAACAGGTGAAGCACCTATTTGCCTGAAGCTTACCACAAAAAATGATTCTGTTGAAAAAGCTTTCCAACTCAATATCATTGACAAAGAGCTTCCTAAACAGAAACTTTTATTCACAAACTGGTTTCATAATGACTGCCTTTGCACTTACTATGATGTTAAAGTATTCTCCGATGAATATTGGAAAATAGTTGACAGATACATCAAAAATGCAGTTGAGCACGGCATGAATATGATTCTGACCCCTGTATTCACTCCACCCCTTGATACCGAAGTAGGTGGCGAAAGACCTACTGTTCAACTTGTGGGCGTAGTGAAAGAGGGAAATGAATATTCTTTCGATTTTTCAAACTTCGAAAAATATGTTGCTCTTTGCCTTAAAAACGGCATTGAAGCCTTTGAAATATCCCATCTGTTCACACAATGGGGTGCTGAAGCGGCTCCTAAGGTTGTGGCAAAGGTCAATGGCGTTGAGGAAAAAATCTTCGGCTGGTCCACACAGGCAAGCGGCGAGGAATACACTTCGTTTATTGAACAATTCTCAAAAGCCTTTAACGCTGAGGTTCTCAAATTGGGAATTAAAGAGCGTTGCTGGGTTCACGTTTCCGATGAGCCTAACGAAAAACAGCTTGAAACATATACAAAAGCTGCAAATATTGTAAGAAAATGCTTTGGTGATTTTAACTCCTTTGACGCTCTTTCTGATATCAGATATTACCGCAACGGCCTTATTAAAACTCCTGTATGCGGAGAGGATGAAGCTGATGTTTTCAAAAAAGAGGTTAAGGATTTCTGGACATATCATTGCTGCACCCAGGTTCACTCCTTCCTGCCAAACAGAATGTTTGCTCAGCCATCGCAGAGAAACAGAATTTTAGGTGTGCTTCTCTACAAATACGAAGCTAAGGGCTTTTTACAATGGGGGCACAATTTCTGGTATGCTCAATATTCAAAGCACTCTATAGACCCATTCAAAGTAACTGATGCAGGCGGTTCATTCCCTTCAGGAGACTCCTTTGTTGTTTACCCCGGTGAAAACGGCTTACCTCTTAACTCCCTTCGCCACAAGGTTTTCCTTGATGCAATGCAGGATTTAAGAGCATTGAATCTTCTTGAAGAAATAACCGACAGAAGCTTTGTTTTGAAGCTTATTGAAGAAGGGCTTGATATTCCTCTTTCCTTCTCAACATATCCTCACGAAGCAGGATGGCTCCTTGATTTAAGAAGCAGAATAAACAAAGAAATTGCAAGCAGATAAAATTAAGACCAATCAGGTTTATGGTACCTGATTGGTCTTCTTGTTTATTCTGTAAAAATTATCAATTTATGAAGCGCTCTTGTTGCTGCAAGGTAGAGATAGCCTTCATTTCCTTCTGATGTAAAACTCTTGTTACTGTCAACCACAACAACGGTATCAAACTCAAGACCTTTAGTTAATACCAATGGCATAACTACGGGTGCATTTGAAAGTGAGCATGATTTGTTGTCGCAAAGTCTCAACCCAGGTATATCCTTCTTCAATTCTCCGTAAACCTTTTGAGCATCCTCCGCTGTTTTTGTAATAACAGCAAGGGTTTTACCCTCTTCCTGGTTTTTAACAACAGCAGAAAGCAATTCATCTTTCTGGGAAATCTGTTTTACAGGCTCTCCGCTACGCTTGAAAATATCGTATCTTCTGTCTTCAGGAAGAAGCTTTGCAGCAAAAGTATTTATTTCCTCTGTTGAGCGGTAGCTCTTATTAAGGTGAAGAGTTTTTGCATTATAAATTTCAGCAAGAGTTTCTCTATCACTCGTATTAACGCTGTTGATTATTGCCTGATTTGTATCCGCAAGCAATGTAACTCGTGCTCTTGGGAACATTCTTTTTAAAATTTCATGTTGAATAAGAGAGAAATCCTGAGCCTCGTCAATAAGAAGGTGCTTAACGCCTGAAAGCACAGCGCTTGTACCTAAAACAGTTTTAAGATAAACAATTCCTAAAGCATCTTCAAACTCAACAAAACCTTGCTGAAGTGAGGCTGCTGTATCAAGAAGAGAAAAATCTTTTTTCTGCTTTGAAAACTCTCCGAGAAGCCTGAAATAAAGTGTAACAGGGTCAAGAAGCGTAGCCGTTTTTATCATTTCAACTGCGCTTGCTTTAAGCTCTCGTTTGGCACTTTTGAAAAGCTTGGCGGTGTCTTCATCAATTGTGCTTTCAGCATCAAGCTGAGCGTATATTTCCTTCTGATTTTCGCTGAAATATTCTTCAATTGTATTTTGTGCAAAAGCAGAAAGTCTTTCACCTCGCGCTTTTGCAGTATTTTCACTATCACCAAGGAAGCGTGCTAATAAAGCTTCTTTACTAACCACCAATTCCCCATTATAAATGATATCCTTAAGCTCGGGTTCAAAGGAATTACCTTTATTCTCAAGGAAATTCATAAACTCTCTACTCATTTTAACAGATGCCGCTCTTGAGCGCTCTTTGTTACCCTTTATTATTTCCTCTGCAAGAGCATAGTAATCGCTTGCCTGCACTGTAGGAATTTCTGCGGCAAAAACGCTATAGAATGAAGCGTAGTTTATCGGCATTTCTCCAAGCTCTGGAATAATATCTGCAACATAGCTTGAAAAAATATCGTTATTTGAAAACATAACAATTTCAGCAGAGCTTAATTCGTTTCTGTTTCTGTAAAGAAGGAACGCAAGCCTGTGGAAACCAACAGATGTTTTACCGCTACCTGCAGGACCTGTAACAAGAAGATTTTCGTTATCGGAATATCTTACAGCCTTATTCTGCTCGCGCTGAATACTTTTAACAATAACCTTAAGGTGCTCGCCTGAGCTTGAGGAAAGCACATCACGAAGAATATCGTCGTCTATTTTAACATCACTGTCTACATAATAATAAAGGCAACCATCCTGAAATTTATACTGCCTTTTCAACAGTAAATCGCCATAAATTCTACCCTTTGGCGCATCAAAAAATGCTTTGTCTTCAAAATCCTCATAAAAAAGAGATGATACGGGTGCGCGCCAGTCGCACACATACATCTGAAAGGTTTCAGGGTCCTGAAGGGCTTTTAAGCCGATATATATTGTTTTCTCTTTTAATGCACCGTCAATTTTAAAATCGACCCTTGCAAAATATGGTGAATTGCGCAGCTTCTTAAAAAACTCAATATCGTTGGCAGCTTCCTGAGAATAAATCATCTTCTTTTCCATTTCGTGATGAATCTCTGTAAGCTCCATACCGGAATACATGCCGCCGTTAGGGTTATCCATATTAAAATCTTCACCCTGAGTTTTGATTTCTTCTTTGTACTCCTCAATAAGAGCACCGAGGCGGATTATTTCGCTATCAAGAAAATCCCGTACTTCATTGAATTTTTGCTCTTCTGCAATCATATCCTTTGAAAACAAGGCGTACTCCCCTTTATATAACTTATTAATAATTCTCTTTGCATTTTACTACAAGATCCTCTACGTTACAAGACTTGTATTATTAAATTTTGTATGCTATAATAGGTACATAAAGAAATCGCTCCTCAAAAGAGGGGCGATTTCTTTTATTTTATTTTTAAATCACTTTTTTATTCTTTTTCTGAAAACAATTTTATCGAGCCTGTCCATAGCTTCATCGAAGAACATACATAATACGATTGTTCCGAAGAAGCTAAAGATAATAAACAAATAGTTATTATACGCAAGACCAAAATGTCTGAGAAGAAGCATCGGAATTCTCTGGAGAATGAAGAAGCTGAAAATATGCTCTCCGAACCAATCAAGAACAGAGCTCTTAATATTGATTTTCATCATTGCGATTGCAAGCATAATAAGTGCGGAGCAAACAAACATTTCGTAGGTAAGAAGTCTGTCCCATCTGTTTCTTGAAAAATATGCAAACACCGCTACTGATACTGTAAATGCAGTATACCACACAAGGTCGTTTTTCATAAGAATCTTATCTACGTATGGCTTTACAAGGGAGAAAACCATACCTAAAGGGAAACAAACAACTGTATTGTAATACTGAGTAGGAAGGCCTATTTTTTTCTCTAAGATTATGAATCCCAATGAAAGAATGCATACAAGGCCTGTTGCAAGAATGTTGTTTTTCCTGAATATAAGGAAAGAAACTATAACAATTATATAAAGCGCAAAGGTAACAAACAAATACCAGTTGCTGTTACCGATTGTTGTATAGCCTGTGTATGCAAGAAGATAATCCTTAAGGCTGTATTTTACGCCAATAATACCAATTCTTACAATAGTGTACATTACAAGCACAATGGCAAAATGATACCACAATTTAAAAAGGCGGTTAGCAGGCATAGCCTTAACATATGCTGTACCCTTTTTCTTTATAGACTCCATTATACCGAAGCCGGAGAAGAACAAGTATGTTACAACAACAAGCTGGTGGAGAAAAACCTTCAATGAAACATACGGCTCATCAAGGGCACCTGTAAGGTTATCGTTACCTATATAGTTTGTAGCGTGGCTTATAAAAATAAGAACAGAGAAAATTGCATTGATTGTAGATGTGTTCTTAGGAGACATATAATCCCCGAAAAACTCACCTTTTTTAGCAACTGTAAGCCCTGAGCATATTATTGCCACTAAAATCAAAACGAATATTATCATAGAAAAACCTCTTAATAGTATCTTACAAGGGCAACAACCTTACCTAAAATTACAACTTCATTTGTAATAATAGGCTCGAACTCATCGTTTTCAGGCTGAAGGCGGAAATGGCCGTTTTCTTTATAGAAGCGTTTAACTGTTGCTTCATCTTCAAGCATAGCAACAACAATTTCGCCATTTGAAGCGTATGGTGTTTTTTCTGCAATAACAATATCACCATTAAGGATACCTGCCCAAAGCATACTTTCACCGCGCACCTTCAAAGCAAAAAGAGGCTTATCGCGCGAAACTCTGCCGGTATAAGGAATATATCCCTCAATCTGCTCAACAGCAAGAATAGGCATACCTGCAGTAACAGTACCTAAAAGAGGTACGTGGGTAACGTTTTCTGCCTGACCTAAAATACGTATAGACCTTTTAAGAAGAGGGTCTCTTTCAATATAGCCTGCTTTTTCAAGGGCATCAAGGTTGGCCTGCACAGATGAGGTAGACCTGAGACCAACAGCCGCACCAATTTCACGAACTGATGGAGGAACACCATCCTGAGAGCGCTCAACTAAAAATTCATATATTCTTTTTTGCGTTTCGTTAATAGGCTCCATAAAAACACCTTCCGAACAAATTTTCTTTTTTCCATTTCATATAATATCACATAGTTTTGGAAAAAGCAAACATTTGTTTGCAAAAACCGAAAAATTTTTTCATATAATTATTCACTACGATTTTCGGGGTGGTTATATGTTTAAAATTTTTACCTTCAAGCAGCTTGCAATTTTATCCTTTTTTATATGCCTGATTATGCTTATGGGCGCCCTCCTCAACGCCCTTTCCCCTGTTGTTAAGGCGCACACTGAAGAAGGAATCAAGGTGCCTGTTGTAATGTACCATCACATCTGCAATTCCTCTTCTTTATGGGGCGACTACGTTATTCCTCAAAGTCTTTTAGAGGAAGATTTTTTATATTTTAAAGAAAATGGTATTACACCAATTTCTATAAAAGACCTTAAAAGCTTTATAACTGATGGTAAAAAGCTGCCCGATAAGCCTGTTATTATTTCCTTTGATGACGGCCATAAAAGCTTTTTAACAAAGGTTGTGCCATTATTGGAGAAATACAACTACCCTGCTAATGTGAATATTGTGGGTTCTCTTGTAAAGCTATACACCGAAAACTGCGATAACAACGATTGCTACGCTTACCTTAACGCAGAAGATATTAAAGCGTTGAGCAAGAACCCTTTAGTAGAAATCGGTTGCCATACATATAATCTTCACTCTTTATCGGCCCGACGAGGTGCATCCAGAAAAAAAGGCGAAAGCGACTCTGATTATAAAAACGTTATTCTCAATGACATTGAAGCCTTCGATTCCCTTTATTTTGAAATTACCCAGAATAAAACTGATATTTTCGCCTACCCTTATGGCATCAAAAATAAATTTTTATCGCAAATCATTGACGAGCAAGGTTTTTCTGTTACCCTTTCCTGTCGGGAAAGTGTAAACATTTTAAAACAAGGCTCTTCCCTTCAGGATTTGGGAAGATTTAACCGACCATACGGAATAAGCAGTCAATATTTTTTCCAGAAGATGTTTTAGTATATTTTTGTTGCAAAACCTCTGTCTTATATGTATAATTGAAATGTATTTTTATGAGAGAGGTGTTTTGAGTGGCAGAAAATCGTCAGCGTCCGTCTTTTGACTGGTTCAGGCTTGATAACGCAGGTATACTTTTCCCCGGTCAGAACACGTCTAAATGGTCAAATATTTTCCGTTTTACTATTGAGTTGAAGGAAGATATTGACCCTGATATTCTCAGGCAGGCCCTTGTTAACGTTATGCCTCGTTTCCCTGGATTTGATGTTCGTATGAGGCACGGCCTTTTCTGGTATTACCTTGAAAAGAATCCTCTGCCTGCACCATTTGTAAGGGAAGATATTCAGAACCCTTGCTACAGAGTTAAGTTCAAAGAGGGCGACCGATTCCTTTTCAGAGTTTACTACCACGGAAAAAGAATTTCAGTTGACCTTTTCCACGCTATATCAGACGGCTACGGAAGCGCAAACTTCACCTGTACTCTTGTTGCGGAATATCTCAGGTTAAAAGGCTACAGCATTTCTACTGGCGGTTTTGTAAAGGATATTTACGAGGAGCCACCTAAAACAGAACTTCAGGATGCGTTCCATAAATACGCCCGCCATAAAGCAGGCCACGCTATAACAGATAAGCACGTTTACCATCCTAAAGGTACACCTGTACCAAAGCACCACGTTAATTTTACAAGCGGTATAATGAGCTTCCCTGATATTAAGAGAATCGCAAAAGAGAAGGGCGTAACCATTACCGAGTTTTTTGCCGCTATGCTTATGGATATACATTGCCAGAAGCAGTTGAGGGAAAGCCGTAAGCAAAAAGAGGTTTCTGTTCAGGTTCCTATAAACCTGCGCAATATTTACCCTTCAGACACTATGAGAAACTTCTCTGTGTGCTTGCTTGTTAAAGTAAACCCAAATTTGGGCGAATATACTTTTGATGAGCTTCTTCAGCAGGTTGCTCTTCAGCTCCGTCTTGAAAGAGACGAGAAAAAGCTTAACGCTATGATTTCACAACACGTTAAGCTTGAAAAAAATCCGTTTTTAAAATATCTTCCATTGCCTGTTAAAAATCTTGGCTTAACAGTTGCAACTCTTGTTGCTGCAGAAAAAACTGCAACCGCATACCTTTCAAACTTAGGCCCTCTTGATTTACCACAGGAAATGTATCCTCTTATTGAAAAGGTTGTTTTCACTCCCGGCCCTGGTATACACCACGCCGCCCGTTGCGGAATGGCAACCTTTGGCGACAAGCTAATTTTCACTTTTGCAAACATTTTAGAGGAAGCAGATATTGAACGAGAATTTTTCACCCGCCTTGTTAAAATGGGCGTTCACGTAAAAATAGAAAGTAACAGAAATTAAAGGAAGAAAGCATATGTCATACTGTGTTAATTGCGGTGTTGAGCTTGATGCCAGCGCAAAAAAATGCGTTTTGTGCGACACGCCTGTTTACCATCCGCAAAAAGAAGAGAAAAAAGACATTCTGGCTCCATACTCAAATGTCTCTGTAGTGCCTCAAAGCATTAAAAGGAAATTCACAGCCCTTATAATAACCTACATTTTCCTTATTCCAAATATCGTTTGCATATTCATAAACCTTTTTACCTCTCCTGAAAATCTTTGGTTTATATTTGTGCTTTCAACAAGCCTTCTTTTATGGGTTGTGCTTGTTTTCCCGTTCTTATCGAGGAAGCTACACCCCTATATGATGTGGGCTTTTGATACGGTGGCGGTTGCATTATACACCTTCGTTTTTCACGCACAGAACTTTGGTGGCGATAAGTGGTATTTTGGTATAGCACTTCCAATAATCCTTATAGTTTCCGCCTGTGTGCTTGCTTTCATTTATTGGGATAGAAAGCGTAAGCACCATTGGACCTCCAAGGTTTTACACATCTTTGTGGACCTTGTGATTACACTTTCCGTTGCAAGCGCATGCTTCTTCTTAAACGACCACATTGTTAAATCTGAGGTTTGTCTTGTAATAGATGCCTGTTGCCTTGCTCTCCTTTTCTTCTGGCTTTACGCCAACAAGAGCAGAAAAGTAAGAGCCTGGCTTTCAAGAAAAGTTTTTGTGTGATATAAAAAATCAAGCGGTCAATCCAATGGATTGACCGCTTTTATTCTGCCTTTATATCTGACTTAACTTACCGAGATTTTTGAGAGCGTTTGGAAGACCTTTGAAAATCATTCCCAAGCCTTTAGCCATTTTATCCTCGTTAAGAATAACAAGAAGTCCTTCTGCCATTGCAGGACTGAAAATACTAAAGCTCATTGAAATGAAGTTCTTGATAGGTGTCTGAAGAGCGATTGCACCTGCCATTGACTCTGTACCGAGAAGCTTACGGAGAAGTCTTACAAGTCTGCCACCCCATTTACCATCCTCAGCATCCTCAAGAGTGTTGAGAATTGTAAGAGGCTGGCTCTTATCTCTTTGTGATGGTGGAAGTGCTTTGCCGTAAACTGCTTCAAACTCGTTTGCAGGAACATTCATGATGTCTGCGTCGTAGTATGATGGAGCAGATGCCTTATAATCAGGAACAATAGCTTCAACAGTTGATTCAACATTAACACTTGCTTCAAGCTTGATATCACGGCTTGATGCACCAACAAGAATCTTGAATTCACCGCTTTCAACGTGCCAATCGCCAAGGTTTACGTTGTAGTATGCGAATGCTCGCTTATCGAGTGTGATACAAACTTCCTTTTCCTCGCCTGCTTTAAGGAATACCTTCTTGAAGCCACGAAGCTCTTTAACAGGACGGTAAATTGTGCTTTCAACGTCGTTTACATAAAGCTGAGCAATTTCTGCACCATCAACAGCACCTGTATTTTTAATCTTGAATGAAACTGTAACAGTATCTGTATCCTTAATGCTGTCTGCAGAAACCTTAATATCGCTATATTCAAATGTTGTGTATGAAAGACCGAAACCAAATGGGAAAGCAACCTCTTTGTTTGCAGTATCGTAATACTTATAACCTACGTAAACGCCTTCTCTGTACTCAACAGAAACAGGTGTACCAGGGAAATAGTTGCTGCTTGAGTTATCCTCAAGTGCAAGTGGATATGTTTCAGAAAGCTTACCGCATGGGTTAACATCACCGAACATAACGTCGCAAACTGCGCTACCGCCTGCCTGACCTGTAAGGAACATATTAAGAATTGCAGGAACCTTATTTGCCCAAGGCATTCTTATTGAAGCACCGCCTGAAAGAACAACAACTGTGTTAGGGTTAGCTTTAAGAACTTCTTCAACAAGCTTGTTGTGTACAGGTGGAATATCAATATGCTTTCTGTCGTTACCCTCTGTTTCATATTCGTCTGTAAGACCAACGAAAACAACTGCAACATCTGCATTCTTTGCATTCTGTACTGCTTCAGCCATAAGCTCTGCTTCGTTTTTGCATTTCTTCTTAAGAGAATAGCCTGCGGAGAAGGAAGCGTTAATACCCATTTCCTTCATTGTTTCGTAAGCAGAATCAAGCTTAATTGGGTTAATAAGAGATGAACCTGCACCCTGATAGCGAGGTGTACGAGCCATTTCACCAATAAGAGCAACCTTTGCATCCTTCTTAAGAGGAAGAATGTTGCCATCGTTTTTCATAAGTACCATACACTGAGACGCAATCTCACGAGCAAGATTATGGTGAGCATCGCTATCATATGTATAATCACCGCGAACAGCTTCTGCTCTCTTAATCATATCAAGAAGCTTATCCACTGCGTTATCAAGAACAGCCTCATCAAGTGTGCCGTTTTTAACTGCTTCAACTATAAGGCGTGTACCCTCACCTGATGATGTAGGCATTTCAAGCTCCTGACCTGCAAGAAGGCCAGGTACTCTTTCGTTTTCTGCGCCCCAGTCTGTAACAACAATACCCTTGAAGCCCCAGTCCTTACGAAGAACATCTGTAAGGAGCCACTTGTTTTCTGCAGCGTATGTTCCGTTAAGTCTGTTATAGGAGTTCATAACAGTCCAAGGCTGAGCCTTTTTAACTGCAATTTCAAATGGAACAAGGTATGTTTCGCGGAGTGTTCTTTCGTCAACAACTGCGTTAACAGTCATTCTGCGAGTTTCCTGGTTGTTTGCCGCAAAGTGCTTAAGAGATGTGCCAACACCCTTTGACTGAACACCATTGATAAATGCTGCTGCGATTTCACCTGCAAGAAGACCATCCTCTGAGAAATACTCAAAGTTTCTTCCGCAAAGAGGAGAACGCTTAATATTTGTACCAGGTCCAAGAAGAACAGAAACCTTTTCTTTTAATGCTTCTTCACCGAGAGCCTCACCCATTCTGTACATAAGGTCAGGGTCCCAAGAGCAAGCAGTTGCAGATGCTGTAGGGAAGCATATCGCAGGCACACCCTTAAGAAGGTTTGTTTCACCCTTTGGAGTATCACCCTTCTCACCTTTTTTACGGATACCGTGAGGGCCATCGTTAAGGTTAATTGCAGAAATGCCAAGTCTCTCAATAGGCTGTGACTCCCAATAACTGAGACCATCACAAAGGCTTGCCTTTTCTTCAAGTGTCATTTGCTTAATAAGGTCAGCGTGTTTCATATCTTACCTCCGAAAAATGTAATTCATTTTATACCAAGTTTATAATACCATACAAAAAATTCCATTTCAAGTAAAGATGAATGTTTTTTGTCATATTTATAGGAAAATCATACTATTTTTTGTTACATTGACACCTTTAATTTTATTGATTTTGTCAAAACCCTATGATAAAATTACTTTATTAAATATTAGGGGGATTCCTATGCTTTATAAGAAAAATAAATCTGCTTGTCTTGCAGAGGATTTATTTAAAAATCCAACTGCCGAATATCGTGGCACACCCTTCTGGGCGTGGAACGATTGGCTCACTAAAGAAGAGCTTTGCCGTCAGATAGACGTTTTTAAGGAAATGGGTCTTGGCGGTTTCCATATGCACGTGCGTACAGGTCTTAAAAACACATACCTTGATGACGCTTATATGGAGCTTGTAAAAAACTGCGTAGACAAGGCAAAAGCAGAGGAAATGCTTGCCTGGCTTTACGACGAAGACAGATGGCCTTCAGGCGCAGGTGGCGGTTACGTTACACGAGATGAAAGCCTTCGCGCAAGAAGCCTTCTTTTCACATCTGATTTAGATGGCCCTATCCATCAGGACAAAGGCGCATCAAGAGCTGAAGCATCACGCTCAGGCAACGGCAAGCTTCTTGCAGTTTACGACGTTGTGCTTGACGAAAACGGCTACCTTGATTCCTACAGAAAAATCGAAAAAGACGATGATGCCAAAGGTACAAAATGGTATGCCATTTTAGAGGTTTGCGCTCCAAGCGGCTGGTATAATGACCAGGCGTATGCAGATACCCTTAACAAAAAAGCAATTGAAAGATTTATTGAGGTTACCCACGAAAGCTATAAAGCAAAGGTGGGCGACGAATTCGATAAAACTGTTCCTGCTATATTTACAGACGAGCCTCAGTTTACAAGAAAACAGGTGTTCCGCAACTCCTTTGACACAGAAGATGTTGCAATGCCTTGGACAGATTCTGTACCACAGATGTATAAAGAAGCATACGGAGCAGATATTTTTGAAACACTCCCTGAAATTTTCTGGGATTTGAAAAATAGTGCACCATCAATTCACCGCTACCGCTACCATGATTTTATTGCGGAGCTTTTTGCACAGTCCTTTGCAGATACAGTAGGCAAATGGTGCGGTGAAAACGGAATTGCGCTTACAGGTCATATGATGGAGGAGCCAACTCTCCATAGCCAGACTGCCGCTTTAGGTGAAGCAATGCGCTCCTATAGAAGCTTCCAGCTCCCCGGTATTGACCTTCTTTGTAATAACCATGAATTCACAACTGCAAAACAGGCTCAGTCTGCTACCCACCAATACGGCTATGAGGGTGTGCTTTCCGAGCTTTATGGCGTTACAGGTTGGGATTGTAACTTCAAAACCTACAAGCATCAGGGCGATTGGCAGGCAGCTCTCGGTATTACTGTAAGAGTTCCTCACCTTTCATGGTACGCTATGGCAGGCGAAGCAAAGCGAGACTACCCTGCTTCAATTTCATATCAATCTCCTTGGTACAAGGAATATAAGGTTATTGAAGACCATTTCGCAAGAGTTAACACCGCCCTTACTCGTGGTAAGCCTATTGTTAAGGTTGGCGTTATTCATCCCGTTGAAAGCTATTGGCTCCATTGGGGACCAAACGATAAATCTGCAATATTCCGCGATGGTCTTGATGAAAAATTCCTCTCCCTTACAGAATGGCTCCTTACAGGTAGCGTAGATTTCAACTTTATTAGTGAAGCTCTTCTTCCATCACAATGCGAAAATGCATCTGCTCCATTAAAGGTTGGTCAGATGGAATATGATACAATCATTGTTCCAGGTTGCGAAACCTTGAGAAGCTCTACACTGGAGCGTCTTGAAGCATTCAGAAAAGCAGGCGGACGCTTAATCTTCTTAGGCGAAGCACCAAAGCTCTGCGATGCAGTTGAGTCAGAAAAAGGTAAAGCGCTTTATGATATTTCCGAAAACTGCGATTTCACACGCTCTGCAATTATTACCGCTCTTGAAAGCGACAAGGTAGTAAATCTTCGCAAGGGCAACGGCGTGCTTTCAGATAACCTTATTTATCAGCTCCGTCAGGATGAAGATTGCAAATGGCTTTTCGTAGCACACAGCAAAGAGCCACATAACAGCCACATCGACAGAGGCGAGAATATCCGTATTACAGTTAAGGGTGAATATGGCGTTCTCCTTTACGACACACAAAACGGCAACATCTACCCTGCCGATTATTCCCACAGAAACGGCAACACAATTATTGCACAGCATATTTACGGCTACGATTCATTCCTTTACAAATTAGTTGATAAAAACAGCGTTGCTCCACAGAAAAAAGAAGTTTCATTCAATTGCGATGCAGCAACAATTACAGGCCTTGTTGACTATGAGCTTTCTGAAGAAAATGTTCTCCTTCTTGATATGGCAGAGCACAAAATAGAGGGTGAAGCAGAATTTTCACCTAAGGAAGAAATTCTCCGCCTTGACAATATCTGCCGTAACAAGTTAGGTATTGAAGAGCGTGGCGGCGCAGAAACTCAGCCTTGGGTTTATGGCGAAAAAGCACCTATTTCAAAGGCAATTCTTCGCTACACAATTGAAAGTGAAATTGATTACGAGGGCGCAGTTCTTGCTCTTGAAGATGCCCAGAAGGCAGAAATCACCTTCAATGGTGCAAAGGTTGATAACACTGTTATTGAAAACTATGTTGATATTTCAATATTCAAGGTTGCTCTTCCAAAAATCAACAAAGGTGTAAATGAGCTTGTAATCACCTATCCATTCGGTGAAAGTGCAAGCCTTGAAAGCGTATTTATATTGGGTAAATTCGGTGTTAAGGTAAACGGTACAAAAGCTGTTATAACTGCCCTTCCTGAAAAAATCGGCTTTGGCGATATAACAACACAGGGCTTCCCATTCTACGGCGGAAACCTTACATATAAAATACCTGTTCAGGTTAAAAACAATTGCCTTAATGTTGTGGCTTCCGACTTTATGGGTACGCTTATAGGTGCCGCTCTTGACGGCAAGGAAATCGGCAAAATCGCATATCCGCCATACCTTGCACAAGCAGAAAATATCGAAAACGGCAACCATACACTTGAGCTTACACTTTACGGCCACCGCTACAACACCTTTGGCCCTGTTCACCTTGTTAACGAAAAAGAAAGCTGGCATGGACCTGGTGCATGGAGAAGCGACGGCTTCAACTGGAGCTATGAATATGTACTCCGCAAAATCGGACTTATGAAAGCACCGGTTGTTGAATAACAAAAAAATATCCGCCCTGCCGATTGGCAGGACGGAATTTTTTATTTTTCTTATTTATACATTGGACCGTATGCTTCGCAAGCACGGAAATCTGCGCTTTCAAGCTCCTGTGTGCCGAATGCATTCCAGCAAGCTGGACGGAAGATTTTGTCTTCATCTACGTTGTGCATTGAAACAGGAATACGGAGCATTGATGCAAGAGTGATAATATCTGCACCGATGTGGCCGTAAGAGATAGCACCGTGGTTAGCACCCCAGTGATTCATTACCTCGTAAGCTGAAGTGAATGGACCCTTACCTGTAAGCTTTGGAGCAAACCATGTGCAAGGCCATGTATAGTCTGTTCTCTTCCAGATAATGTCTGAAACCTCGTCAGGAAGGTTTACTGTATAACCCTCGCAAATCTGGAGTGTTGGTCCAAGACCCTTAACAAGGTTAAGACGAATCATTGTAGCAGGCATTTCTGCTCTTGTAAGGAATCGGCTTGAATATCCGCCGCCACGGAAGTAACCGTTATCAGCTGCGCACCATTCTGTTGCTGCGTTAATCTTGTTAACGTCGTCAGCTGTTACATCGTACCACTCTTTGATGATACCGTTGCCGTTTTCATCCTTGCACTCACCGCAAGCATCAAGACAGCAAGCACCTGAGTTGATAAGGTGAATAAAGCCTTTTGCCTCTGCAGCCTTGCCTTCAAGCTCGTAGCCTGTAACTCTCTTTGTTGCCTCTGGGCTCCAATATGTACGAACGTCTGCAAACATCTGAGGACGGTTTGTAAGGAGCTTCATAAAGAGCATGCTAACGCCGTTGAGAGTATCGTTTTCTGTTGCAAGAATGTATGGCTCACGAACGCCGTTCCAGTCAAAGCTTGTGTTAAGCATTGCCTCTGCAAAGTCTGCGTTTGGATAGAAGTCTGTCCACTGTCTCTGACCCTGGAAGCCTGCTGCGATAGCATTGTGGCCAACCATTTCTTCTTCGCAACCTGCAGGAAGATTCTTGTTGCCGTTCATAAGGTCTTTGATGATGCACATCATCTTAACTGTGAACTCCCAATCCTTTTCCTTCTGCTCGTCGCTCTTTCTTACGAATTCAGGGTTCTTATCGAAGCCTTCCTTGCAGTTTTCCTTAACCCACTTGTATGCTCTCTTGTATTCTTCTTCATCATAGATGCCCTCAGACATTCGACGAATAACCTCAACCTCGTCAACGGATTCAACACGCATACCAAGGTATTCCTCGAAGAAATCAGCATCGATTGAAGAACCTGCAATACCCATACAGATTGAACCAATCTGAAGGTATGATTTGCCCTTCATTGTAGCAGCTGCAACAGCGGCTCTACCGAAGCGGAGAAGCTTCTCCTGAACGTCTGCAGGAACTGTTGTATCGTCAGCATCCTGAACATCCTTACCATAGATACCGAAAGCAGGAAGACCCTTCTGAGCGTGTGCTGCGAGAACAGATGCAAGGTAAACAGCACCTGGTCTCTCAGTTGCATTGAAGCCCCAAACGCCTTTGATTGTGGATGGGTCCATATCCATTGTTTCGGAGCCGTAGCACCAGCAAGCAGTAACTGTGAGAGTAATCTGTACGCCTTCTCTGCGGAATTTTTCCTCACAAGCAGCTGCCTCTGCAACTCTACCAATAGTAGTATCTGCAATAACAACCTTTACAGGCTCACCGTTTGAATATTTAAGATTTTTTGTGAAAAGCTCAGCAGCGGACTTAGCCATACCCATAACCTGATCTTCAAGAGATTCACGAACCTTGAGAGGACCGCGTCTGCCGTCAATAGTAGGGCGAATACCAATTACAGGATATTCACCGAGAAATCTATTCTCTGCCATAAATTGTCATCCTTTCGTATGTACAAAGTACAAAATATTACAGTTAATAGTATATCACAAATATTATTCTTTTCAATTATTATAAAGTAAAATTTTTCCGCTTGTTTATGTGGAAAATGACAAAATCAAACCTTGATTTTCCCCTGTTTTTGCGTTTTTCTCATTCTGCACCAGTTTATAAAGCCGTATAAATCGTTTACTAAAAATACGCAGAAGCATACTATAACCGAAATGTAAGATTTATCTTCTTTTGTTGCCATTGCCCACATAACAATAAGAACTATATCGTTAAAAGCGTAAGCAAGCGGGAAATAAGGTGTACGCATAAATGTTAGATATGCAGCAAAAAAGGATGTTAATACAGAAATGGTGCTTGGTACAATATTTGCTGTATTGAGAGCCGATAAAATATAATAGAACGCTACTGTAACTATTGCGGAAAGTACTACACCAACTATAAATATTTTTGGAGTTAATTCTCTTACCTTTACTTGCGACTTGCTTTTTCCGTAAGGGTTTTTAAGCCATGATATTAAGGAAAATAGCGCCATTGGTGCCGTCATACCCACATACGTAATCATTTCTCCGTAGTACAAAAAGCTGTATGATATTATTGCGTAAAGCACACTGAAAATAATCATAAGAACATTGCCGAAAGGATTACCTTTAGCAAGGAAAATCAAGGATGTTACGCCTATGAGAGAGGCTATGAGCTTCATCCATCCAGAGCCGTCAAAAACGGCGAAAAAAATACATATTACGGCAACGGAGCTTACCCACAATGCCTTTTCCCATTTCGTAAAATACGATAAATATTTTTTCATAAATTCTCCTAAAAAATAAGCATTCGTCTCACATCTTCAAAGACCTAACGATGTGAAAACGAATGCTTTGTTTGCATTCACTACCCGGTGGCAGTTAATTTTTAATCTTTATAAAGCGGATACTTATCGCAAATTCTTGTAACGCCTGCGCGGATGTAATCTGCGCTGTTTTCGAAATCTGTTGCGGCAAGCTTGATGTATTCTGCAATATCAACCATATCCTGAGCTTCAAATCCACGTGTTGTTACTGCGGCTGTACCGATTCTGATACCGCTTGTAACAAATGGTTTTTCAGGCTCTCTTGGAATAGAGTTTTTGTTAACAGTAATATAAACCTCGTCAAGTCTGCGTTCAAGCTCTTTACCTGTAATGCCGAGGCTTCTAAGGTCAAGGAGAAGAAGGTGGTTATCAGAACCGCCTGACACCATATCAACGCCCTGTGCTGCAAGTGCATTTTCAAGGGCCTTACAGTTTGCAATAATCTTCTTACCATACTCCTTGAACTCAGGCTTAAGAGCCTCACCGAAGCAGATTGCCTTAGCAGCAATTATATGCATAAGTGGTCCGCCCTGAATACCAGGGAATATAGCCTTGTTAACCTTCTTTGCAATTTCCTCATCGTTTGTAAGGATAATACCGCCACGAGGACCGCGAAGAGTTTTATGAGTTGTAGAAGTAACAACGTGAGCGTGTGGCACAGGTGATGGGTGAACGCCTGCAGCAACAAGGCCTGCAATATGAGCCATATCAACCATAAAGAGTGCGTCTACCTTATCTGCAATCTCACGGATTTTCTTGAAATCGATTGTTCTTGGGTATGCAGATGCGCCTGCAACAATCATTTTTGGCTTGCATTCGAATGCTTTCTTTTCGAGAGCATCGTAATCAAGGAAGCCGTTATCGTCAACGCCGTAGCTTTCAAAGTTAAAATATGAACCGCTTACGTTAACAGGTGAACCATGAGTAAGGTGGCCACCGTCTGCAAGGCTCATACCAAGAACTGTATCGCCCGGCTGAAGAAGAGCAAAGTAAACACCAAAGTTAGCCTGAGAGCCTGAGTGAGGCTGAACGTTGGCATATTCGCAACCGAAAAGCTTTTTAAGTCTTTCAATAGCAAGGCTTTCTGCAATATCTACATATTCGCAGCCGCCATAGTATCTCTTTGATGGATAACCCTCTGCATATTTGTTTGTAAAAATGCTACCGCTTGCTGCCATAACTGCTGCAGAAGCGTAGTTTTCGCTTGCAATAAGCTCAATATTTCTGCTCTGACGGAGCTGTTCCATGCTAAAAGCCTCGAAAAGCTCACTATCGGCATTTTTAAGGAAATCAAAATCCTTTTCAAGATAGGAATTCATTTTTCTGCCTCCTTGATTTAAAATTACAACAATCGAAATAATAATACACTAAACTCTAACTTATTTCAACAATAATATGATAAATAATCAATTTAATATTAAAATAAAAAAGAAATATAAGGATAATTATATTTTTAAGAGTTTTTATATTGCTAATTCACAAAATAATGATATAATTACTATGAGTGATAATGTGAAAAAGTATGCGCTCATTTGAAAAGGTGATTTTTTATGGACACAATTCAATTAAAGAAAGAAATAGAAAGGCTCAAAAAAGAGACGGGTACAATCATTCTTGCCCACACATATCAGGAGCCTGATATTATAGATATTGCAGACGTTACAGGCGACAGCTTTTTCTTAAGCAAAAAAGCGGCTGAGCTTAAAGCAAAGCGCGTTGTTATGTGCGGTGTTCGTTTTATGGCAGAAAGCGTAAAAATTCTTTCTCCTGAAACCGAAACAATTCTTCCTGTACCTTCTGCCACCTGCCCTATGGCTGAGCAGATAGCTCCCGAAAGAGTAAGAAAATATAAGGGAGAAAATCCTGATGCTCAGGTTGTAGCCTATATTAACACCACCGCCGCTCTTAAAGCAGAGTGCGACGTTTGCGTAACAAGCTCTTCTGCTATTAAAATTGTTGATAAGCTTGATGCAGATAAAATTCTTTTCATTCCTGACCAACACCTTGGCTCATATGTTAAAGAGAAGCTGCCTCATAAAAATATAATTCTTTGGGATGGCTACTGCCCTGTGCACGCTCAGCTTACAAAGGAAGATGTTATAAAATGTAAGGCAGAGCATCCTGATGCAAAGTTTGCGGTGCATCCCGAATCACCAAAAGAGGTTGTAGAGCTTGCAGATATGGTAGGCGCTACAAGCGAAATTATAAAATACGCAAAAGAAACTCCCGGTGAGGTTATTATCGGAACAGAAAAAGGCGTTGTTGATTATCTGGCTCTTCACGAGGAAAACGGCAGCCGCTTTATTCAGCTCTCTCCTGAAAAGCTTTGCTGCGAGGATATGAAAAAAATCTCCTTGGAAGATGTTTACAAAGCAATTATCGGTTCAGGCGGCGAAGAAATTACGCTCCCTGAGGATTTAAGACAAAAAGCACTTATCAGTATTAATCGAATGTTGGAATTGGGGTAATAATATGAACCTTTCCGAATTGAATAAGAAATATACTGTTGTTATTGTTGGTAGCGGTATTGCAGGGCTTTATGCGGCGCTGAATTTCCCCAAAAGCGTAGATATTCTTATGCTTTCAAAAAAGGAACGCCACCAGTCAAACAGTTCTCTTGCTCAGGGCGGTATTGCCTGCGTGCTTGATTTGGAAAATGACAGCTACGATTTGCATATTGAAGATACTCTTATTGCCGGCAAGAGGGAAAATGACCTTGACGCAGTTACAGAGCTTTGCACCCAAGGCCCGGAAGATGTTTTAAAAACCATTGAATATGGTGTTGAGTACGACCGCGATAAAAACGGCGAGCTTATAAAAACTCTTGAGGGTGGCCACTGCAGAAGAAGAATTCTCCACCATAAAGATACATCCGGTAAAGAAATGGTGGACAAGCTGATGCTTCAGGTTGAAGCTCTTCCAAATGTTACAATTGCCGATGAAACTATGGTAACATCAATGGACCGAATCAAAAATGGTTTCAAAATCCAGATTATGAGCGGTTCAGAATTTAAAACAGTTTATTCCGATTTCTGCCTTTTGGCTTCAGGCGGTATAGGCAGAGTTTACAAATACACTACTAACCCATCAGTTGCTACAGGCGACGGCATACGCCTTGCCTACGAAATGGGCGCTTCAATTAAAAATCTCAGCTATGTTCAGTTCCACCCTACCGCTTTCAATGGTGCAAACCGTGAGCAGTTCCTTATAAGCGAAGCTGTCAGAGGTGAGGGCGCATACCTTCTCAACTGTAACAAAGAGCGGTTTATGGACAGGTATGATGAACGCCTTGAGCTTGCTCCAAGAGATGTTGTTTCCCGTTCAATTATTATGGAATCAAGGCGTTTGGGTAGCAACAACTTTTATCTTGATATACGTTATAAAGGTGAGGAATATCTCAAAAACCGCTTCCCCGGTATATACGCGGGTTGCTTGAAGCAAGGCGTTGATATTTCAAAAGATTTAATTCCTGTTTTCCCTTGTCAGCACTACCTTATGGGCGGTATTGAGGTTGACCTTAACGCGAGAACAACTCTCCCCCGTCTTTACGCTGCAGGCGAATGCTCCTGCACAGGTGTTCACGGAAAAAACAGGCTTGCAAGTAACTCTCTTTTAGAGGCGCTTGTATTTGGCAGAAAAGCCGCAGAGGATATTACAAAATGTATCGAAGCAGGCTTTTACAGCGTTTCAGTTCCTGAAAAAGAAATTGAACCTTCCCGTTCCGGTGCACCTCTCCCTAAAGGCACCCGTACAGAAATACGCGACACCCTTCAGAGAGCATATTTTGTTATTCCTGACGAAGGTGCAATTCACGAAGGCAAAAAGCGTATTGAAAATATTTTACAAAGGCTTAAAAACGGCAAATTTGCCATTACTGCAGATTATTGCGAGGCTCTCTCTCTTGCAACAATCGCGTATATAATTCTCAAGGAGGTAGACAGATGATTTTGCCCCAGTTTTATGTTGATGACCTTATAAAAAACGCTATTAAAGAGGACATTAACTACATAGATGTTGCCACAGATTATCTTTTAGACGAAAACGAAGAAAGCGAAGCAGTTTTTATTGCTAAAGCAGACGGCGTGCTTTGCGGAATTGATGTGGCAATGAGAGTATTTACTCTTTTAGATGATACTTTTACTTGCACTCTTCATAAAAAAGATGGCGACGAAATAAAGAAAGGCGACCTTATTGCAGAGCTTAAGGGTAAAACAGTAAGGCTCTTAAAGGGTGAAAGAACTGCTCTTAATCTTATTCAGCATATGAGCGGTATTGCTACTATTACAAACGCTTGCGTTAAAGAAATTGAAGGTACAAGCGGTACTATTGCTGATACAAGAAAGACTCTTCCGGGTCTTCGTTCATTACAGAAATATGCTGTAACCTGTGGTGGCGGAAGAAACCACCGCTATAACCTTTCCGATTGCGCAATGCTTAAGGATAACCATATAGACGCCAAAGGCGGTATCACTCCTGCGGTTAAGGCTTTAAGAGAAAAAATCGGCCATACTGTTAAAATAGAGGTAGAAACAAGAACTCTCGACGAGGTAAAAGAAGCTCTTAATGCTGGCGCAGATATTATTATGCTCGATAATATGGATAACGCTACAATGGCAGAGGCTGTAAAAATGGTTGACGGCAAGGCTCTTTTAGAAGCATCCGGCAACCTTACAAAAGAGCGTTTAAGAAGTGTTGCAGAGCTTGGTGTAGATATTCTTTCTATCGGTGCTCTCACCCATTCAGTTGAAGCATTTGATATTTCAATGAGAATGAAATAATTCCGCAAAACTCTATTCTTCAATCTTTTCGGAGGTTAATATGTTCGAAAATCTTACTAAAACCTTAAAGAAATATCCTTTTTATAAGTGGTATATGTATACCCTTCCAAAGCTCCGTTATGCAAAATGGTATAAGCGCTTAAAGCTTGATGACCACGCTATTCTTTTAGAATCACAGCATGGTACAGAAATCAGCGGTAATATCTTTTATCTTATTAAAGAACTTGCAACCAATAAGGATTATGCAGATTTTAAAATTTACCTCAGCTGCCGTGCAGGTACAAAGAAAAAATTCGAGGCAATTTTAAAGCATTATAAAATAAAAAATGTTATTCCTGTTATCGTTTCAACAAAAGCGTATATGAAAGCTCTCGCTTCTGCAAAATACCTTTTCAACGATAATACATTCCTTCCTTTCTACCTTAAGAAAGAGGGTCAGGTTTACCTTAACACATGGCATGGCACACCTTTAAAAACTCTCGGCAGAGGCATTAAAAACGCTATGCACGGTATAGGTAATGCTCAGAAAAACTTTGTTTGCGCTGATTACCTTCTTTACCCTAACCGCTACACAATGGAGCATATGGTAGAGGATTATATGCTTGATAACATTGCGTTAGGTGAATGCCTTCTTGGTGGCTATCCACGAAACACAGCGTTTTTTGACAAAAAGCGTGGCGATAAAATTATCAAGGAATTAGGCCTCCAGGATAAAAAGATTTATGCTTATATGCCTACATGGCGCGGAAGCACAGGCAATATTGATGCCAAAGCAAACGCGTACTTCCAGTATTATCTTTATGAGTTAGATAAGCTTCTCGCTGAAGACGAAATAGTTTACCTCAACCTTCATCCAATTGCTAAAAAAGATGTAGACTTTGATACCTTCAAGCACATTCGCAACTTCCCTGAGGAATATGAAACATACGATTTCCTCAACTGCGCTCAGTGCCTTGTTACTGACTATTCCAGCGTTTTCTACGATTACGCAAACACAGGCAAGAAAATAATTCTTTTCACCTTTGACGAAGAAGATTATTTTGCAGACCGCGGTGTTTATAAGCCTCTTTCAGAGCTTCCTTTCCCAAATGTTAAAACACTTGAGGATTTACTTAAGGAAATGCGTTCCGAGAAAAACTATGACGATTCCGCTTTCTTGGAAGAATATTGCTCCTTCGATTGCCCTGAAGCAACAAAAGCAATTCTTGATTTTGCTATAAAAGGCAAAGAATCTCCTAAATTAGAAGAAGTTCCATTCAAGAAAAATGGCAAAAAGAATATTCTGTTCTACCTTGGTAACCTTGACCAGAATGGTATTACAACATCAGGTATGAACCTTCTTAAGAACCTTGATACAACAGAATACAACTACTATGTCTCTTTCCCTGCAGAAAAAGCAAAGCTTCATCAGGAAACTATTGCTGCACTTCCTGAAGGCGTGTTCTATTTCCCGATTCAGGGCGTGTTCAATTTAGGACAGATAAAGAAAAAAATCTGGCTTAACTTTAACAAGGGTCGTCTTCCTGCAGGCCCTGTAATGTCTATCCTTAAAAATGATTGGCAGTTAGAAATTCACCGTACCTTTGGTGACGCGCCTTTCAGCACAGCTATTCAGTTTAACGGCTACGAAGCCAAAATGATTCTTCTTTTCTCACAGTTCAAGTGCAACAAAGCAATTTTCGTTCACAGCGATATGGCTAAGGAAATTGAGCTTAAGGGTAACCAGAGAAACTCAGTTCTTAAATACGCCTATAAGCACTACGATAAGGTTGCCCTTGTAACAGAGGACATTGAGAAATCAACAGCTTCATTTGTTAAGAAAACAAATAATTTTGTTCTTTGCCGTAACATTATAGCTTTCGACGAAATCGTGGAAAAGGGCAACGGCGAAATCAAATTTGACGAAGGCGTTACACAAAGCAACAAAACAGTTGATGAAGTAAAGCAGATTCTCGAAAGCGACGCAAAGGTTATAATCAGCGTTGGCAGATTCTCACCTGAAAAAGACCACAAACGAATGATTGATGCCTTCAATAACGTGTGGCAACAAAATAAAAACACATATTTTGTTATTATCGGTGGTATACAGCGCGACGATATTTATGATAACCTTTGCGAATACGTAAAAACTCTTCCTTGTAAGGATAACGTTATTCTTATTCTTTCAATGACAAATCCGTTACCAATCGTTAAGGCTTGCGATGGCTTTATTCTTGCATCTCACTACGAAGGCTTTGGCCTTGTTATTGTAGAAGCAGATATTTTAGGCTTACCTGCAATCTCTACAGATATTACAGGTCCTCGTACCTTTATGCAGAACAACAACGGAACACTTGTTGAGAATACTCAGAAGGGCGTTGAGGAAGGCTTTAAAATGCTTATCGATGGCAAGGTTCCTATGATGACAAGCGATTATAAAAAATATAATGAACAAGCCTTGAAAGAATTTAAGAGTATATTATAATAGCTGCCAGATACCAGCTGCCGGCTGCCAGGTGCTAGGTGCCAGGTATCAGTAGTTGGTAACTAAAACTTAAATTTTAAAAAGCAACAGCACCTTCCTGTGAAGGTGCTGTTTTTTTAGTTAGGAATACGGAATTGTGGGAAGGCTACACTTCCGAACAATTTAAATCTTCGCGAAGCCCTGGCATCTGGCGACTGGTAGCTAACCAAGTTATTGGCAAAATATCGGCAACATAAATTCTATAATTTTCGAGATTTTGATGAAGAACGACGTTTTAAATTGCGAAGCTGTATACAGATACTGCGAGCAATGAAAAAACAAGTTATTCGCAAAATATCGGAAATTACTCTGACATACGAAGTGTCATTTCGAGTATTCTCTTAACGCAAAGCTCTAGGTCTGCGCGTGTAAGGTCTCCGTTTTTGTATCCTTCCATAAGGTCTTCAGGATAACCAACGTGCATCTTCATATCGTTACCTGCTTTAACCTCTTTAACAGGGTCATTTTTTACGCCCCAGTCAGTTGTAACCATATTCTGGAATCCCCATTCATCGCGGAGTATTCCTGTAAGAAGCTCGTAGCTTTCTGATGTATGCTGACCGTTAATAAGGTTATAGGATGACATAACTGTCCAAGGATTTGCTTCTTTAACGCAGATTTCGAAGCCCTTAAGATAAATCTCGCGAAGCGCTCTTTCAGAAAGACGGGAATCGCAACCCATTCTGTTTGCTTCCTTGTTGTTACAAGCAAAGTGCTTCATTGAAACTGCAACCTTTTGGGACTGTATACCGCGCATCTGAGCAGCAGCAATTTTACCTGAAATAACAGGGTCCTCTGAATAATACTCAAAGTTTCTTCCGCAAAGTGGGTTTTTATGAATATTAAGAGCAGGAGCAAGCCATATACCTATATTATTTTCGCGGATTTCTGCACCACCGCCTGCACCTACCTCAAAGGCAAGGTCAGGGTCCCAAGCGCAGGCAATAAGTGTTGCACAAGGCCATGCAGTTGTTGGTATACCTGTTTCAGGATTAAGGCGCAAACCTGCAGGACCGTCTGCAGTTGGAATTGGTGGAATGTTAAGGCGAGCCATACCGCCGAAGCAACCTGTGTTTGCAACACCTGTAGGAGCTTTACCTCCAACAAAATCCATAAGCTCTTCAAGAGTAAACTGAGCAATAAAATCGTCGATAGAAATAGTTTTTCCTACCTCATCAAACATAACAACCTTTTCAGGTGCTTTTGATTGAACAGGTTCATTTATGCCATAGAAATAGTGCTCCTCACCTGTTGGAAGGCTTTCAAATGTACCGTCTGCAAGCAATCTCTTTTCTAATTTAAATGGCTTGCACCAATCTGAACACTGCTCTGTTGCTGTATCTTCTGCAACTGTATATTCGAATTCTAGCTTTTCTGTATCTCTTACAGATGTGCCGAGGTGGAATGTGTATGCACCCTTTTCAAGCACATATGCAGACTTCTGAATTTTGCCTAAATCGTCGAAGCTTGCCATATCATTAACCTTGAATGAAAGAGCAAGTGTTTCGCTTTCACCTGGCTGAAGAAGCTTAGTTTTCTTAAAAGCAGCAAGCTCTTTTGATGGCTTGCCTAATTTACCCTGTGGGGCGCTGTAGTAAAGCTGAACAACTTCCTTACCCGCTACATCACCTGTGTTTTTAACTGTGCAAACAGCAACAATCTGTCCTTCGCTTTCGGTGCAGACCTTTCCGCTTATTTCAAAGCTTGTATAAGAAAGACCGAAACCAAATGGATAACGCACATAATCCTTTGCACTGGGAATTGTTTCAAAATATCGGTAGCCAACATAAATATCGTCGGTGTAATTGAAATACTCATAGCTTTCGTGGAAATCTTCAATGCAAGGATAGTAATTGTAGCCCTTTGTTATTGTGTCTACAAGCTTACCTGATGGGCAAACATCGCCATAAAGAATATCTGCAATTGCGGCGCCGCCTTCCATACCGCCCTGCCAGGAGTAGAGTATGCCCTGAACTGCTTCATTTTCTGCGAAATATTCGCAATCTACAGGTCCGCCTGAGTTAATAATTACGATGACCTTTTTGAAAAGCTTGCAAGCCTTATCGAGAAGGTCTTTTTCAAGGTCTGAAAGAAGGTAGTCTCCACCCTGATTTCTACGGTCAACGCCCTCTGCGGAGAAACGGCTTATTGTAACAACTGCAGTATCTGCCCACTGGCCTGCGCTTTCTATAAGCTCATCAGGAACCTTAGCTTCTTTAACATGCATTCTTGCAAAGGTTTCGTATGTAACCTCATCACGATTCTTATTACCCAGTTCAGCAATAGTTGTAAAGAAGTCATTAGCGTTAACAATATCCCACACAGCGTCAATCTCCTTTTGTGTAGGAATATTTTTACCTTCAACCTCAACATATTTTTTATAGAAATCCACAAGTGGCTCGTAGATTTCTACACCCTTCATTTTAAAGCCCTCGTAAATATTGCGGATATATGGGCAATGAACATCACCGCTACCGCCACCGCCTTTTATATATTCAATAGTAGCTTTACCAAAAAGAGCAACCTTTTCGGTTTTGCTGAGAGGAAGAGCGTTACCCTCATTTTTGAGAAGCACCATACCCTCACCTGCAGCTCTGCGAGAGAGGGCAATATGTTCAGGCGATGCAGTAACTCTTCTTCCGTCTTTGCCTAAAGGAAGGCAAGGCTGAAATCTGAAGCGTGCGTATTTATCCATCATATTATCACCTTTCGTGTTAATTGTTTTATTTCATTTTATTATAACTTAACAACAAAAAGAGTGCAAGGAAAAAGAATAATAAATACAAAATAAAACCTTGTTTTACCCTCTCTCCTCTGCTATACTATATTATGTATATTTATGTTTTGCGAGGTGCAAAATTTTGAGCATTTTTAGTGGTGTACCAAAAAGAATAATATCCTTGATTTTAGCAACAGTAACCATCTTTTCAATTGTTGCTCTCTCTGGATGTGATGCGTTTGAGAAGAAGAGTGCCGTTTCTCTTAACGGAGTTGAAATTTCAGACGATGTTTTCACATATTTCCTTGATAAAGCCACTGTTGATTTAGGTGTTAACGCGGCGCAGAAGGCAATAAAAGAACAGACTCTCGCATATATGTCCACATATTTTAAAACAAACTCTCTTGCTCACGCTCACGGCATTGAGCTTACCATAGCAGAAAAAACCTCCGTTTCAGAAAGAGTTAACGATTATTGGCTCGTTTATGACCAGTATTATGAAAAGATTGGTATAACAAAAGAAACTCTTACAAAAGTTTTTACTGCTGATGCGTACCGAGACAGGCTTGTTCTCGCTTACTACGGCACTGGCGGCACAAAAGAAATTCCTTTAACCCGCCTTTATGCTGCTTTCCGTACAAACTATGTGCTTTTCCAGGCTATTACAGGCTACTTTACAAGAACCGACGAAGCAGGTAATACAGTAAGAATTCCGCAGAACGAAATAGAATCATTGCTTCTTAGATTCCAGAGCATGGCAGATGTTGTAAACTCAGGCGAAAAGACTATGGATGAAGCAGCCGATTACCTTGCTGAAGCAGGAATACAAAGCGCTGTACAGACTGTTATTCTTCATAAAGACGACGATTCATATCCCGAAGGCTTTTTCCAGAAGGTGCAGAGCATAGACACACGCTATGCTGCAATTATTGGTACAAACGATTATCTTTTCCTTGTGCTTCGTGCCGAGGCAGATGTTAACAGCGAATTCTTCAACAGCAAAAAGATTGAGATTATAAAATCTATTGTTGGTGACGGAATCGACCAGATAATTGAAGGCGCTTACGAGGTAGACAGTAGCGTTTCTTCCGCAACCTTTAACAGTTATCTTCAGCTTATAAAAGAGGTAAAGGGTGAATAAGATGAACGAAATAATTAAAAATATTCTTTCCCGACAGACTATAAGAGAATATACGGAAGAGCAGGTTCCTGATGAGCTTTTAAATGTTATTCTTGATTGCGCTATCCGCGCACCAAGCGGCAGAAATTCTCAGCCCTGCCACTTAAGAATAGTTCAGGATAAAAAGCTCCTGGACCAGATGAACACAGATTTCAAGAATATTGTTGGTTGGGACACCCCTGCCTACACAGGATGGGATAAGCGCCCCGTTTACCACAATGCACCTACATTTATTTTCATTTTTGCCGAAAACAAAGACGGTATGTCAGGCGGTCTTATGGCAGAAAATATTGCTCTTGCCGCCCACGGCTTAGGCCTGGGCTCTTGTATGGTTGCTTCTTTAGGCGGTCTTTTTGATAACGAAGAGGGCGCAAAGAAATGGAAAGAAATTTTAGATATTCCACAGCATTGGAATTTTATTTTAGGTATGTCTTTAGGCTACCCTAACGAAAAGCCCCCATTGAAGGAAAGAGAAGACGGCCACATAAAATTTATTAAGTGATTCAGGATTTTAAGTTATGAAATTTTTTGCAGGAAATTATGATGTTGCAGTAATAGGCGCAGGCCACGCAGGTATAGAAGCCGCCCTTGCATCAGCAAGGCTTGGGGCTTCAACTGTTGTGTTTACAGTTAACCTTGACTGGATAGGAAATATGGCTTGCAACCCATCAATCGGTGGAACATCAAAAGGACACCTTGTACGCGAAATAGATGCTTTAGGCGGAGAAATGGGCAAGGCGGCAGATAAAAATCTTATTCAGAGCCGTATTCTTAATTTAGGTAAAGGCCCTGCCGTGCATTCTCTCAGAGCGCAGATTGACAGGCGCGATTACACCCAGTATATGAAGCACTGCCTTGAATGCACTGATAACCTTGATATGAAGCAGGCAGAAATTGTTTCCTTAAAGAAAAACGAGGATGGCTTGTGGGAATTTGAAACACAGCTTGAAGCGGTGTACACCGCAAAATGCGTAATTATTGCCACAGGTACATTCTTAAAGGGTAAGGTTTTTGTTGGCGATGTTTCTTACGAAAGCGGACCTGACGGAATGTTCCCGGCAAATGACCTCTCACAATCTCTTTTAGACTTAGGCGTTCCGCTTCGTCGTTTTAAAACAGGTACACCTCCTCGTGTTAACAAGAGAACTGTTGATTTTACAGAGCTTGAAGAACAAATCGGTGATGAAGAGATTACGCCATTCTCCTTCGAAACTCCTGATGGAGTTCTTGAAAACAAGGCTATCTGCCATATTACATATACGAATGCAGATACAAAACAGGTAATCCTCGATAACCTTCACCGCTCCCCTCTTTATTCCAAAAAAATTGAGGGTGTTGGTCCCAGATATTGCCCAAGTATTGAAGATAAAATTGTCCGCTTTGCAGAAAAAGGCAGGCATCAGGTATTTATTGAGCCTTGCGGACTTAACACAGAGGAAATGTACCTTCAGGGTCTTTCCTCATCTCTCCCTGAAGATATTCAGTTGAAAATTCTTCATAGCATAAAGGGTCTTGAAAACGCAAAGGTTATGCGTACTGCATACGCCATTGAATACGATTGCGTTGACCCATTGGCACTTAAATCTACTCTTGAATTTACAGACCTTCCAGGTCTTTATGGTGCAGGTCAGTTCAACGGCTCCTCAGGTTATGAGGAAGCTGCGGCACAAGGTCTTATCGCAGGTATAAACGCCGCAAGAAGCGTTCAGGGTAAAGAGCCTTTCACCCTGGACAGAAGTACAAGCTATATCGGTACTCTTATAGATGACCTTGTTACAAAGGGATGCCGCGACCCATATAGAATGATGACCTCAAGAAGCGAATATCGTCTTATTCTCCGCGAGGATAACGCAGACCTTCGCTTAACAGAAATGGGTTACGAAATAGGTCTTATAAGCGAAGAAAGATACCAGAAGCTACAGGAAAAGAAAAGACTTATCGAAGAGGAAACCGCACGAATAGAGCGGATAAGCATTGCTCCCTCAGAGGAGCTTAACAAGGTTCTTGAAGAAGCAGGCACTGCACCGCTTGTTACGGGTTGCCGTCTTTCAGAGCTTCTTAAAAGACCTCAGCTTTCATATAAGCTTCTCACGCCATTTGATAAAAAGAGACCTGAGCTTTCAAAGGATATTTTCGAACAGGTTGAAATAAACCTTAAATATGCAGGCTATATTAAACGTCAGTTAGCACAGGTTGCAGAGCAAAAAAGGCTTGAGGTTAAAAAGATTCCCGAAGATATTGATTACGATAAAATAACAAATCTTCGCCTTGAAGCAATCGAGAAGCTGAAAAAAATAAGGCCTGAAACTATTGGTCAGGCTTCAAGAATAAGCGGTGTTTCCCCTGCAGATATTGCAGTATTGCTTATTTATTTAAGATAATAATCTCAAAGGAGAATTTTTATGATTCCAAGAAATGAACATCCAAACCCAGGGTTTTACAGAGAAAATTATATAATCCTTAACGGTGAGTGGGATTTTGATTTTGACTTCGGTAACAGCGGAATTGACCGCAAGCTTTATAAAGCAGATACTGAATTCTCAAAGAAAATCAACGTACCATTCTGCCCTGAAAGTGAGCTTTCAGGTATAGGCTATAAGGATTTTATTCCTGCTGTATGGTATAAGAAAATTGTAAACATCACACCAGAGCAGATTGCTCTCGGTAAAGCATTTGTTGTTTTCGGTGCAGTTGATTTCCACGCAAGAGTATATGTAAACGGTGAGTTTGCAGGCGAGCATTTCGGTGGCTACACATCCTTCAGAATTGACGCTACCAAATTCCTCAAAGAAGGCGACAACGTAATTACTGTTTACGCTGAGGACGATACAAGAAGTACTCTTCAGGCAAGAGGTAAACAGAGTGAATTATATTATTCACATAGCTGCGACTACACACGTACAACAGGTATCTGGCAGACTGTTTATATGGAATTCTGCCCTGAAAACTACATTAAAAACTACAGGGTTTACCCTAACATCGATGCAGGTACATTTACAATTACTGCAGATGTTGCAGGCGAAGGCGAATTCGCTGTTAAGGCTATGTGGGATGGCGCTCCTGTAGGCTCTACATCTGCAAAGGTTTACGGCGACACTGCAACTGTTACAGTTTCTCTTTCAGAAAAGCACCTTTGGGAAGTTGGTAAGGGCGGTCTTTACGAATTAGAGCTTACCTTTGGTGGCGATAAAGTAAAGAGCTACGCAGGTCTTCGCGAGGTTAAGCTTGCAGACGGCGTTATTAAAATCAATGGCGAGCCTGTTTTCCAGAGACTTATTCTTGATCAGGGCTTCTATCCTGATGGTATTTACACCGCACCATCTAAGGAAGCGCTTAAAAATGACATCCTTCTTTCTATGGACGCAGGCTTTAACGGAGCAAGACTTCATCAGAAGATTTTCGAGCCTTTATTCCTCCACTATTGCGATGAATTAGGCTATATAGTTTGGGGCGAGCACGGAAACTGGGGTCTTGACTGGTCTCAATTCGAATCTATCCGCTACTTCCTTCTTGAATTGGAAGAAGAGGTTGAAAGAGACTTTAACCACCCTGCACTTATCGGTTGGTGCCCATATAACGAAACTTGGGACAGAGACGGACGTCAACAGGATGACGACACTCTCCGCATTGTTTACCGTACAATTAAAAATCTCGATAAAACCCGTCCATGTATCGACACAAGCGGCAACTACCACGTAGAAACAGATATTTTTGATGTGCACGATTACGAGCAGGATTATAAATTATTCAAAGAGCATTACGATGCACTTGTAACAGAAAACGTTCTTTTTGATAACCATAAGCACCGCCAGACCTGGAAGGGCGAGCCTGTGTTTATGAGCGAATACGGCGGAATCAGAGTTGAGCTGAGAGAGTTTGACGAAAACGACAGAGAAAAAGCATGGGGCTACGGCAACGCCGCAACATCTCTTGAAGAGTTCTACGAGAGATATGACGGACTTACAACCGCACTTATTGATAACCCAAAAATGCTTGGCTTCTGCTACACTCAGCTTACTGACGTTGAACAGGAATTAAACGGCATTTATAATTACGACCGTACACCTAAATTTGATTCCTCAATACTCCGCAAAATCAACATGAAAAAAGCAGCAATAGAAAAATAAAAAACAAAGCACCCTAACGGGTGCTTTGTTTTTTGCAAATAGTAAAAATTTTTGAGATTTGGATGAAGAACGAAGGCTTGTCGACGACGCTGTATGAAGATACTGCGAGTCGGCAAGCCAAAGTTTTACTGAAATGTTTTTCTACTGAGTAATAATTTAAAACACCGATACAAAATAATCAAAGATTGGGATGAAGAACGCCGATTTAAGATGCGACGCTGTACAAAGGTTCGTCAAACATATTAAGTTCCGTCTCTTAAAAACCTACTGCACAGTAATAATTTTTAAGATTTAGATGAAGAACGAAGGCTTGTCGACGACGCTGTATGAAGATACTGCGAGTCGGCAAGCCAAAGTTATTCGCTAAATATTAAAAATTATTTAAGGATCTTTTCGCCGTCGAAGATAATAATTCCATGTCCATGACCTGTCTTGTTGCCGTCAAGAACAAACTTCTTGAATGCACGGCGCATTGATGTATCTTCAGGCCACTTCTTTGGATTTCTGTAGCCCCATTTTGCAAAGATTCTCCATGCATCGTTGAACTTTGCTCTTGGTTCGCTCTTTACAATTTCAAAGTCGTTAATGAATTTAACTGTATTAGAATTTTCAGGAAGGAAGGTTTTATAATCCTCGTAAATGAGCCATGAGCCACACTCAAAAATCATAAGACCGTCTTCTCTTCTCTGGTCCTTGAAGAACTCGTATGCTCTCTTGTAGGAATCAAGACGAACCTCATCTGTAAGAGGCACACCTGATGATGGAATATGGAAGCCTACAGTCTTATCGCCTTTTTTAACTGTTATGCCTGCAGATGATGTGTAGTCATCACCGCCCCATGTTGTATATTCAAACTGGAATCTACCAAGAGCAAATCTATTAAGGCAGATAAAGCCTGAGTTCCAACCTGCAACAAATGTACCGAAGCACTCCTTGCACTCTACACACTCTTTAAATTTATATTTAAGGTCCATTACAGTATCCCAATAAATATCCTCAGATATGCCCTTTTCTCTGTAGCGTGCAAGCACATCTTCAGTAAGGCTGAGAAGGAATACCATATGAAGAGAATAATTTTTAATACCATAAAGAACAGCAAGCTTGCTTAATTTATCAAGTGCTTCGTCAAGTCTGCCATGCTCGTGAGCAAGCACCTGGTCTTTTGCTGCCTGAAATCTTGCTGTAAAAAACTGACTATTGTCAATTCTTGTAGCAATTTTTTCAAAAAGCTTTACTGCTTCTGCAGGGAAGCCCAATCTTTTTTCTGCTTCTTTAAAATGCTCTGTTAAAACCATTTTCTTATACCCCTTTTAATTAGTTTTTAAGACTGTTAAGCGGTGCAGGAATTCTGCCTCCGCGATTTATAAAGTTTTCGCTGCCTTCGTTATGAACAGGCATAACAGGTGCAGTACCTAAAAGCCCGCCCATTTCAATTGAATCACCTACAGTTTTGTTTGGTGCAGGTATAATTCTTACAGCAGTTGTTTTATTGTTTATCATTCCAATTGCTGCTTCGTCAGCAATAATTGCAGAAATTGTTTCTGCGGTAGTATCACCAGGCACCGCAATCATATCAAGGCCAACTGAACAAACGCATGTCATAGCCTCTAGCTTATCAAGAGTAAGCACGCCCTTTTCTGCAGCAGCAATCATACCCTCATCTTCAGAAACAGGAATAAATGCACCTGAAAGACCGCCAACATGCGAGGATGCCATAACTCCGCCTTTTTTAACTGCATCGTTAAGCATTGCAAGGGCAGCAGTTGTGCCATGTGTACCGCAAACCTCAACGCCGATTTCCTCAAGTATACGGGCAACAGAGTCGCCTGTTGCAGGAGTTGGAGCAAGACTTAAATCTACAATACCGAACTCGGCGCCAAGACGTTTTGAAGCTTCGCTTGCCATAAGCTGACCCATTCTTGTTATCTTGAATGCTGTTTTCTTAATAGTCTCCGCAACAACGTCGAAGCTCTGACCCTTAACATCTTTAAGCGCGTTATAAACAACGCCCGGACCTGATACGCCAACGTTTATTGCACATTCAGGCTCGCCAACACCGTGGAAAGCACCTGCCATAAATGGATTATCTTCAACAGCGTTGCAGAAAACAACAAGCTTTGCGCAGCCGAAGCCATCGTTATCACGAGTGATATGAGCAGTTTTCTTGATAATCTGACCCATAAGCTTTACAGCATCCATATTGATACCAGCTCTTGTTGAGCCAACGTTAACAGAAGAGCAAACAAAATCAGTTGTTGCCAAAGCCTCAGGAATTGAATTTATTAACCTTCTATCGCCAATAGTAAAGCCTTTCTGAACTAAAGCAGAAAAACCACCGATAAAGTTTACGCCGCAGGCCTTTGCTGCATCGTCCATAGCTCTCGCAAAAATTGAGTAATCCTCAGTTTCGCAGCTTTCCGCAGCAATTGCAATAGGTGTAACAGATATACGCTTATTGATAATGGGTATACCCATTTCGCGCTCTAAGTCCTCACCTGTTTTAACAAGGTTCTGAGCGTATCTTGTAATTTTATCATACATCTTTTGTGCGCAGATTTTTGCATCCGGATGAGCACAGTCTCTTAAAGAAATACCCATAGTAATAGTACGGATATCAAGATGCTGATTATCTATCATATTAAGAGTTTCTAAAATTTCTCTCTGATTTAACATACTCCACCTCAGATTTTATGCATTGCATCAAAAATTTCTTCGCGCTGAATTCTGATGCTTACGCCTAAATTATCTCCGCAAGCAGAAAGAGAATCAACAATTTTATCGTACTCGCAATTTGCTTTTGAAATATCAACAAGCATATTCATAGTAAAAATATCATTATGAAGAACAGTCTGGCTGATGTCGAGGATATTTACGTTAAGCTTCTGAAGCTCCACGCAAACGCCTGCCATAATGCCAACCTTATCTTTACCAACAACAGTGATAATTGCATTCATACTATTACCTCGCAAAATTAATAATATCTAAATTATTTTAACATATAAAAAACCATAATACAACAAAAAACGCTTGGAAACTTTAAAAGTTCCCAAGCGGATTTTATTTTTTAGCCGTTAAGCCATTCCCAAAGGATTCTGAAGATTGGCATTTCTGCAAGGAATCTTACAAGAGTATCAGGAATGAAGCTTGCAAGAAGCCAGAAATCAGTAGCATCGCTCTTGTTTTCTGATTCAGGAGCGCCATCATACTCAAGAAGGAAAGCCTGAGTATATGTAATACCGCCTTCACCGAAAACCTCAGCTCTTACATAGCTACCGATATCATCGCTATATTCATCAAGAGCTAACTCATCGCCCCAAGCGATTGTTTTGCCGTTTGAAATCCAACGAACGCACCATTCACCTGAAACATCAAGTGAAATTTTATCGTTTGCTTCGTCAACATCAATCTTATTAATGTATGGAGCATCTGTTACGTAATCTGCTTCGTATTTTGCATCGTAGTCCTCAACCTGACGCTCAGTAACATCTAACATTGCAGCTTTAGCTTCATCTGAACCATTCTCGAAGAGATAGTTTGCATATTCAACGAGCTCATCGTGGTTACCAAGGCAACGGCTTGCAGCAAAGAACTGACCGTTTGCCATACACTCCTGAAGGTTAGCAGATGTATTTGCAGGCATAAGCATTCTTGTGTAGCCTGTGTAAGCAGCGCCTGTAGAGTGAGCATCACTTGTTGCAATACCTGCAACTCTTCTGCCTGCAGGAGCAAGGTCCATAAGCATAATATCCCAGAGCTTTCTGTCGAAACGAGTTCTTGAGTCGCCCTTTGAGTTCATATCAATACCTATGCAAGAAGGATACTCAAGAAGAAGGTTTTCAAACTTTGTGATGTAGTACTCATAGCTATCATCATAAGCATCTGCTGTGCACTCTTCATCGCGGGCATTTGTATATTCACCTGGGTGGTTAATAACTGAAAGACCGCCTAATTCGTCAACCGCTTTAATTGGTGTTTCATAATCACTTGTACCGCCAACAACGCCGTGTCCATAGTCTACAAACCAAGAGTTAACGTGAGCATTATTAAGAGATGTTGGGTTGTTTTCGATTGCATATGGAACACGAAGCATCTTGCTACCAACAGTTCCGTCTTCAGCAGTCTGGTAGTAATAGTCGTCGCCATTTTCAGTAACTACATTATAGTTATCGCCATCAAATGTTACGCCTTCCTGCTCAAGAGCAACAATTTCTGTGCCTGGCTTTCTGAGGTCAACAAAGAATTTAAGGCCGTAGATAACATCCTGAGCATCTGTCCAGCTTTTGCTTGTAAGACCATGGTCTGAAACTGCATAGATATCGAAGCCATAATCATAGTTGGTTTCAATCATATCCTTAAGAGTGTCGCTACCATCGGATGCTGTTGTATGAGTATGAAGGTCTGCTTTATACTGTTCCCAGCTCCAGTCAACGCCTTCATATGGATTTATAATAGTATAGTCTACATCTGTAGCCGCAAAAGCAACTGTTGAGAATGTACCCATAAGCAATGCAACTACGCAAAGCAAGGAAACTATTTTTCTTGTATTTTTCATTAAACTCTCCCTTTCTTATGAATGGGTAGAAAAGATTTACCCCGCAGGATAAATCTTTTCATAAAAGTGAATTGCAAATAAATTATGCTGCTCTGCTCTGCTCGATTTCCTCGATAAGGCCAGTGAATGCATTTACAAATGTTGAACCTGCAGTTGAGCTGATAACGTTAACTTCTTCGTTTTCTGAAAGAAGTGAGTGATACTCATTATCACGAAGAACATAACCTGCCTGATCGTTGCAAAGACCGTAAACCATTACGTTTTCACAATCTGTAACTTCGTTGAGTGCAGGAAGATTCCAATCTCCACCCATCCAAGCAGCGTCGCCTGATTCAGGACCGCCGTAAACGAGCATTGGGTCGAACTCACCTGGGCAAAGGAATACTGCAACCTTGTTGCCTAATTCCATATAACCGATTTCAGTTACGAGCTGATATTTGCCACCATTCTTAACAATAACTGAATTAAGAACATCTTCGCGAGCAGCAAGAGTAAGAATTTCGTTTGTAACGTTAAGCTTAACTTCGCTTAATGCTATATTAAGAACAGGGTCAAGCTTTGTTTCTTCATCAATCTTGTTAAGCTCTCTTGCAAGAGTTTTACCATAAGAAAGTGCAGATTCGTTATCTGTACCTGTTTCGCTGATACTATTCCAGTTATCAACAGTTTTTATGTAATCCTTAGCATCTTCTGATGTGTATGTGCTGTCTTCTGCATCACTTGGAGCAGTCTTAAGACAACCTTCAGGACAAGCAATTGAATAAGTGCCTTCTGCGTCTGCAGGCTTTGTGATTTCAGGAACTGAACCACATTCTGCACATATATCAACTGTTCTCATACCAATAGCAAGCTCAGCGCCCTGAACGTAAACAAGATTAACACCCTGCTGTTTAAGCTCTCTCTCAAGATAAATTGGGAAGTCACCTGAAAGGATATCGCCACCTGCACCAAAGCTCATAAGGTGAACGCCTGCTTCAACAATCCATGTTTCTGCTGTTTCATCATCTGGAACGAAACGAAGTCTGTGGATGTTTCCGTCGAAAGCCTGTGGGTCACGCTTATCTCTGATGTAATCAGAAATATCTGCTGTGCCGTAGTAAAGGTCACCAGTTTTCATTGTAGTTACTGCCTTCTTCATGCAGTAAACAGTTTTTGTGAAAAGGTTTTCCATAAATACCTGGTTAAGCTCAACCTTCTGGCCTTCAAGCATACCGCCTGTTACAGCGTTACTGCTGTTGAAGATAAGAGCCTGTGCGAGAGGCACGTTCATACCAAGAGTATCGATACATGAGTGCTGATGAAGAACTGAAACGTTAACGCTTGTAACGTTGTTCTTATCTGCAAACTCTTTGAATCTTTCTCGGATAATCTGAACATCACCGCGAGCAAGACCGAAGCCGTCGATAACTGCGTGAACTACTGTTCCGCCGTCGCCATCAGAAATTGCGTAAACACGAACTTTCTGATCGTCTTCAACCTTTGAAGGAACACGGCCTGCGATTGGTTCAAGAGAACCTGCAAGGTAGAAATCACCGTTCATTGGTGCAATGCCATCAAGAAGAGATGCGCTTGCATAACCAACTTCCCATTTTGCACCTGCAGTAGTTGTACTATCGAAAGCTTTATCGCCCTCGTAGAAATTCTCAGGAACATATTCCTCTGTAGTGTCCCAACTATCTTCATAGCCTGGCCAATACATATTGAGGTATTTAAGAATTACTGAAATAAGTTTGTCAATCAAGTAGTTGAAAATATTGCCAACCTCAACATCGGCTGCAACGAATTCAACATCTGCAGCGCCAACAGGCACAGCTACGATTGAAAAAGCAATGATAAGAGACAGCAAAACTGCCATTATCTTTTTGGACATAGGATACTCCTCCTTTTAATTATACAGTGTAATTATATAGGGTTTTCCAAAAATAATCAATACATATTTATATAAAGGAGTTTTCTTTGGCATTTTTGTCCAATTCTTCTGTTAACATTTTGTTAATATTGTTGTCGCCTCTGTGTCTGTATGGGTAAATTTTAAGGATAATATACATAATAACGGCGCCAATTGCGTTAAGAATTGTGTCTGCCATAGTATCCATAATCGCAAAACGTGCTTCAAGCCTTTCAGCGTCAAGAGGAATAAGCATAAACACATTTTCAAGTCCGCCTGCTTCTTCTATTGCTTTTTCAAGGCTCCAATGCTGAGCGTCTCCGCCAAACCACTGGTCAAATGTAAACTCAAAAATCTCCCAGCCTGTTGCAAAAGCAAAAGCAACACCAACGGCTGCAAGGGCAGCAATTTTAGGTGAACAGGTCTGCTTATCACGAAGCTGCATAGCGCAAACAAGCTCATAGCCCATAAATACGCCAACCATACAACCAAGCATATGCAAAACCTTGTCATACATAGGTATGAGATAATAGAAATTCAGGAACGCTCCACCAAATGATGCGAGAAAAAAGCTCATTATAGTGAAATTCTGAAAGTTTGACGAAAATTTACGGAAAAGTGTTTTTTCGGGGAACATCTGAAATATTTCAAAAGCAAACATACCTACAAGATTTGCCGCCATCTGAAGTGGCTGATACATTCCCAAAGAATCTGACTCAAACAAGCGGAGTATAATTCCGCCTATCATTAAAAGCCTTAATACCCACCAATACACAAGCTGCCACGGCTTGCACATACTTGTTACTCGCTTAAAATAATCTTTTATCATCATTATTCTCCTTGTTTTAAATCGTTAAGATATATACCAACGTCCATATTACCATATGACCGCAAAATGAATTTTCTTTTTTAGAATTTTAACCAAACGTTAACATAAATTTATTTATATCTTCTCAAAATTAATAAATGATATTGAAAAATTCACAACTTGCCTGTATAATGTATTGTGGAAATAAAGGAGTGTTTGATATGGCAAAAAGAAGCGACTATATCTCTTGGGACGAATTCTTTATGGGTGCTGCTATGCTTTGCGCAAAACGCAGTAAAGACCCTAACACACAGGTTGGTGCTTGCATAGTAAACAACGAAAACAGAATTCTCTCCGTTGGCTACAACGGCTTCCCTGCAGGCTGCAGCGATGATGAATTCCCTTGGGACAGAGCCGGCGACGATTCATACGACACAAAATACCCTTACGTTTGCCACGCTGAATTGAATGCTATCCTCAACTGCAGAGGCAGAAGCCTTGCAGGAAGCCGCATTTATGTTGCTCTTTTCCCTTGCAACGAATGTGCAAAAGCAATTATTCAGAGCGGTATAAAAGAGGTTGTTTACCTTTCCGATAAATACGCAGATACATCTTCAACAAGAGCATCAAAGCGTATGTTTGATGCAGCAGGTGTTAAGTACACACACCTTGTTCCTCAAAAGGACGAAATTGTGCTCGACTTGAGAGAAGAAAACGTTTAATTCAATCAGGAATTCTGGTATCTGAATAAGTTTTAAATAAAAATTTTTATATAGGAGTGTTTAAAATGCCTTTAGTTAACGCAAAAGACATGCTCACAAAAGCAAAAGCAGGCCACTATGCTGTTGGTCAGTTCAACATCAACAACCTTGAGTGGACAAAATGTATCCTTCTTACAGCACAGGAAATGAACTCACCAGTTATCCTCGGTGTTTCAGAGGGCGCAGGTAAGTATATGTGCGGCTTCAAGACAGTTGCAGATATGGTTAAGGCTATGATCGAAGACCTTAAGATTACTGTTCCTGTAGCACTTCACCTTGACCACGGTTCATACGATGGTGCAAAGGCTTGTATCGAAGCAGGCTTCTCATCAATCATGTTCGACGGTTCTCACTACCCAATCGATGAAAACATCGCAAAGACAAAAGAGCTCGTTGCAGTTTGTGAAGAGCTTGGCCTTTCTATCGAAGCAGAGGTTGGCTCAATCGGTGGCGAAGAAGATGGCGTTGTTGGTGCTGGCGAATGTGCAGACCCAGACGAATGCAAAATGATTGCTGACCTTGGCGTTACAATGCTTGCAGCAGGTATCGGTAACATCCACGGTAAATATCCAGAAAACTGGGCAGGTCTTTCATTTGAAACTCTTGCAGCAGTTCAGGAAAAGACAGGTGAAATGCCTCTCGTTCTTCACGGCGGTACAGGTATCCCTGCAGAAATGGTTAAGAAGGCTATCACTCTTGGCGTTTCAAAGATTAACGTTAACACAGAGTGCCAGCTTGCATTCCAGGAAGCAACAAGAAAATATATCGAAGCAGGCAAAGACCTTGAAGGCAAGGGCTTTGACCCAAGAAAGCTCCTCGCTCCAGGTTGCGAAGCAATCAAGGAAACAGTTCGCGAGAAGATTGAGCTCTTCGGCTCAAAGGACAAGGCATAATTCAGCCTGAAAAACGCAAAATAAAGGTGCTTTCTATCTTACGACGGAAAGCACCTATAATTTTCTCAGGAAGAAAGCTTATATGAAGAAATGTAAGATTACATTAACTGAAAAAACGAGAAAAGCTGTCCATATGCTTTCAGGCATTGTGGCGGTTATATCTCTCGTTGTAACAATCTTACTTTCTCCCATAGGTCAACGTGTTTTCAACAGCAGCTCACCTTCCCCTGAAGAAAATAAACATCAGGTAACCAAGCCTCACTCGGAATACAAAGCAAAGAAAAGCTATACATTTTTCCTTGATAAACGTGTGTTTTCCCGCTCTATGAACGAGGATATAACAACTATAAGAGCTATAAAAAACAACTCAATAAAAATGACGATTACTCCTCTTCACGGGACAAGCTACATTGCACTATGTAACAGCACAAAAGAGTATGCAGAGGAAATTTATGAGTATAGCCCGTTGAATGTTGATACCCTTTATTCTGTTTATCAGACAAAAAAGGATGGCAATACTACAACCATTTATTGCGTAGATGACGGCTTAGGCTCAAGCATTGAAATAAAATACACAGTTCCCGAAAACGAAACAGAAATCGCAGAAAGCTTCGACATTCTGCTTTCAATGTTCAAACTGATTTAAATGCGGAATGCAAAGTGGGAAATCAAGCTTTATAATGTTCGGAAGCGTAGCTTCCCCAAAATTCCTAATTCCAAATTCCTAATTCCTAATTTAAAAAGCCTCTGCCGAAGCAGAGGCTTTTATTAGTCTTCACTTGGATACTGGAAGCAAGTATCGTATGTACCGTCTTCGAATTCGTACTCTTCGTTATCAAGGTAAAGAGTAGCGTGGCAACCCTTTGGAATTGTGAATGTGAACTTACATTCGTTGCCGTTGCCTGTGAATTCCCAACCGGAAACAACCTCGCCATATGGTGTAAGAATACGGGCTTTAGCATATCCCAACTCTTTAATAGGAAGAGGCTTAAAAATAATGTGCTTATAACCAGGCTCATTGAAATCGCTGTCAATACCCGCAACTGTTGTATAGAGCCAATCACCAACCGAGCCGTAAGCGTAGTGGTTAAAGGAGTTCATATCAGGAGTTGCAAAAGAGCCGTCAACCTTTGCGCCGTCCCAACGCTCCCACATTGTTGTTGCGCCCCTTGTTACAGGGAAGAGCCATGATGGGAAATCCTTTTTGAAAAGAAGCTTGTATGCAACATCTTCTCTACCAATTTTTGTAAGAGCATGAAGAAGATAAGGTGTACCAACGAAGCCTGTTTTAAGGTGTCCGCACGCTTCAATATCATCAACAAGCTTTTTACCTTCTCGCTGAATATCATCTGTAAGGTCGAAATAAATCGCAAGAACATTTGCAGTCTGAGTTTCGTGCTCAGGCTTACCTGTATTAAGGTATTTTTTCTTATACTCTCTGAGTGAGCATTCATAAAGCTCCTCAAAGTAGCTCATATCCTCACCGATAACCTTACCCATTTCTATAAAGAGTCTGTTTGAGTAAACAAGGTACGCTGAGCCAATAAGGTTATCGTCTGTAAAGCCGCCTGTTGCTTCATCACCTGCGTCAAGAGAAAGCCAATCGCCGAAGTGGTGGTCGTGTAAATCGAAAAGTCCGCGTACGCTACCCTTTGATTCCATATAAAGAATCCATTTTTTCATAGATTCAAACTGGTCCTTGATTACCTGTGTATCCCCATATGTTCTGTAAACCCAGTAAGGAACAACAACGCCTGCATCTGCCCATGCTGAAGAACCGCAGGACTGCCAGTTATAAACATCAGGGCAAATATCTGTAAACTCACCATTTGCACGCTGGTCAAGAGCAAGGTCGTGGAGCCATTTTTTAAGGAATTTATCTGCGCGGTAGTTTATTGTTGCAGTACGGGAGAAAACCTGAATATCACCTGTCCAGCCAAAGCGTTCGTCGCGCTGATTACAGTCTGTTGGAATATCAAGGAAGTTACCTCTCTGACCCCAGATGATGTTCTCATACAACTGCTGAACAAGGTCATCACCACAAGCGAAATAACCTGTTCGCTTCATATTTGAGAAAACTACAACAGCACAGAAGTTTTCAAGCCTTACATCTTCCTCATCAAAGCCTTCAAGCTTAATATAGCGGAAACCCTGATATGAAAATGTTGGTTTGAATTTATGCTCGTTACCGTCTGAAACAACCTTGATTTCTGCCTTTGCGCTTCTAAGGTTAGTTGTATAGAAATTGCCGTCCTTATCAAGCACCTCTGCGTGATAAATCTTAAATTCCCTACCCTTTTTTGCAGGAACAAGCCATTCAACATAACCTACAAGATTCTGACCGAAATCAATAACTGTCTCCCCTGCAGGAGTCTTTATAAGCTCCACTGCTTCAAGGCGAGCCATTTCACGTGTTTCCTCGCCCTCGTTAGGAACAAGAATATCTGTACTTACATCTTCAAGCACCTTAACAGGGAAAACCTCATCTGTATTTGCGTTATAGTCAACAGTTTCGCCATTATAAACATGGGAATAAAGGATGTTGCTTTTTGCACACTGCCAAGTGCTGTCGGTAGGAATGAAATCCTCTGTGCCGTCTTCATATTCAATGAAAAGCGCAGCAATAAGAGCTTCTTCTCTGCATGTAATGCTTTCGTAATTTTCGTGTGGGTTGCCATGGTAACGTCTGCCGTTACCGAGGGCAATATCAAGAGTATTGCACTCCTCTAAAAGATTTGTAACATCATATTCCTGATACTGAATTCTTTTGCCATAAACTGTCCAACCTGGTGCAAAAATAAATTTACCTACTCTGCAATTATTGAAATATGCTTCATAATATCCGAGAGCTGACACCTTAAGCACCGCTTTATTTACCTTTTTATCAAGCCATATAACTTTTTTGAATACAGGACGGATATCGCCGAAATCCGCACCCTGTCTTATAAACTTTGCATCTTTGATTGTTTTCATAAAAAGCTCCTTTCAGAGTAGTTGCAAAAAGCAAAACTTATGCTATACTATAAAATGATTTTAATTGAATTTTATTTCTTTTTCAATACCTTTGGAGGTAATAATGAAAAATCTTTCAGACATTAATGTTATAAAATCCGTTATGGGTCGCCATGGCGTAACCTTTAATAAAGGTCTTGGTCAGAATTTCCTTGTAGACCCTGCAGTGTGTCCTGCAATGGCAGAGGCGGCAGGCCTTGACGAAAACACATGCGCTATTGAAATCGGTCCAGGTGTTGGCGTGCTTACTGCTGAGCTTGCAAAAAGAGCGGGCAAGGTTCTCAGCTTTGAGGTGGATAACCGCCTTTTACCTGTCCTTGATGAAACTCTCTCCGAATTTGATAACGTAGAAATTATAAATCAGGACGTTATGAAAGCGGATTTGAAAGGCATAATTGAAGAAAAATGCAAGGGTATGGATATTGCAGTATGTGCAAACCTTCCCTACTATATCACCTCACCTATTATAATGCTTCTTCTCGAAAGCAGACTTCCTATAAAATCCATTACAGTTATGGTGCAGAAGGAAGCGGCAGACCGCCTTTGTGCAGAGGTTGGCAGCCGTGATGGCGGTGCGGTTACTGTAGCTGTAAACTACTACGCTGAAAGCGAAATGCTTTTTTATGTTCCAAAAGAAAGCTTTCTTCCGCCACCTAAGGTTAATAGCGAGGTTATTCAGTTAACTATAAGAAAAGAGCCACCCGTTAAGGTGGCAAACGAAGAAAATTTCTTCAAAGTAGTTAAAGCCGCTTTCTCTCAAAGACGAAAAACAGCAGAAAATTCTATAAGCGCAGGTATGGGCATACCAAAAGCCACTGTTGCTGAGGCTCTGGAAAAAGCAGGCCTTGAAAAAACAGTAAGAGCAGAAAAAATGACTATGGAAGATTTCGCAAAGCTTTCAGAGATTTTATAAAATCAGGAAAATCTTACCGCAACCTTGGCGTATTCTGAAGGCGTCATACCTGAAACCCTTTTAAAAACTGTAGTGAAATACTGAGATGTGTTAAAACCTAGCTTTTCGGAAATTTCTGTAAAAGTGTAATTTTCCTCTCGTATAAGCTCCTTTGCTCTGTCTATTTTCAGGCGTGTGAAGTAATCCATAACGCCGCAACCCATTTGTTGACGGAAGATTTTCTTTACAACAGATGAGGACAGATTAAAATGCTTCAAAACATCCTTGAACTCCAGCTTTTCTTCAACATTGGCAGAAAGATAATCCGTTATCTGTGCTAATAAATCGTTATTCTTATTAACCTTAACAGGAATTGCGTCAAAGTTACTTCTCACAAGGCGTATAAGCAACTGTTCAAGACACAATTTTATCATTTGCTGACCACCGAAGCCTCCGCCTTCGGATAACTCCATAACATTTGTATATGGATTACCGAGAGGTGTGGAAAAGGCTAAGGTGGCTTCTTTTACTATCGCACCCAAAAGAGACCTTTCTTTTTCTCCGAGAGTAATTACCTTACCCGCAACGTTATGAAGCTCAGGAGCGGAGCAATCAAAGGACACAATAACTGAATTTGCTGCCCTTTTTCCGTCGCAACGTATATTATGGAACTCATTTGGCTTGTGAAGATAAAATTGACCTGATTTCAGTTCAATTTCCTCTGCGCCGGCAGTAATAAACAGATTCTTTTTATCCGCATACACTATTTCCCAGAAATCGTGCACCTCTCCCGAATATGCAAAATCCTTGGCATATTCAAAATAATGGACTGTATAAATTCCGTCAACAACAATAGGACATTCAAAAATAGTTTTAATATAATCCATACCAATCACCATATCTATTGTAATTGCGATTAAAGAAAAATGCAACCAAAATTATAAAAATAGCAACGGATTTTGTAAGATTTCCCTGTTTTTCTGTGTTAAAATAGAACCGAAAACAAACAAAGGGGAGAAACGTATGGAAAGAATAGAATTCGGTACAGGCGGTTGGCGTGCTATAATCGGTAAAGATTTTATATGCGAAAATATAAGACGCGTTGCAAAGGGCATCTATTTATTGATGGCTGAGCAAAACAGAGCGGATAAGCCTGTTATTATCGGTTACGACAGACGTTTCCTTTCTGAAACTGCGGCAAAATGGGTTGCAGAGGTGCTCACCAAAAACGGTGTTACAGTATGGCTTATGGAGCGCTCCGCGCCAACACCACTTATTATGCATACTGTTAAAAGTAACGATTTATGGTTTGGTATTGAGATTACCGCAAGCCACAACCCTGCTACATATAATGGTATAAAGCTTTTCACCCACGAAGGAAGAGACGCTTCCGTGGAGGTTACTGAAAGACTTGAGGAAATAATTGCAGATATTGACCATGTCCCATATCTTGATTACGAAGATGCTATTAAGCAAGGTTTTGTTAAGCTTCTTGATAATCCATTTAACGATTTCCTTGATGATATTATTGACCTATTGGATATAAAGGCATTGAGAAAACGCGGTCTTCGTGTGCTTTACGACTCAATGCATGGCTCAGGTACATACCCTATCTTAGTTATTTTCCACACCGCAAGATGCACAATTGATACTATAAATACAAATAAAGACGCTTATTTCGGCGGTGTTATGCCTGCTCCATCTGAAAAAAGTCTTTTTGCTCTTAAAAACTCTGTTTTAAACGGCAAATATGACCTTGGTATTGCTATGGATGGAGACGGCGACAGACTTGGTATTATTGATTCCAACGGTAAATACATTAACGCCAACGAAACCCTTTGCCTTCTTTACTACTACCTTGTAAAATATAAAGGCTGGAAAGGCCCTGTTGTAAGAAATATTGCAACAACCCATATGCTTGATAAAATTGCAGAAAGCTTTGGCGAAAAATGCTACGAGGTGCCTGTTGGCTTTAAATACATTTCTTCAAAGCTTGACGAGGTTGACGCCGTTTTAGGTGGCGAAAGCTCAGGCGGTCTTACAGTAAGAGGTCATATTCACGGTAAAGACTCTGTTTATGCTGCTTCCCTCTTTGCAGAAATGGTAAGCGTTACAGGACAAACACCTTCCCAGATGCTTTCAAAGCTCCGCAAGGAATATGGCGAATTTGTTATGGTTGAGGACGATATGAGCTTTGACCCATCAATGAAAAGCGCAGTACATAAAATTCTTCTTGAAGATAAGCGCTTACCTGAATTCAGCGACGAAATAGTAAAAGTAAGTTACGAAGACGGCTGCAAGATTTATTTTAACGATGGCTTCGTAATCTGCCGTTTCTCAGGTACAGAACCGCTTCTCAGAATTTTTGCAGAAAGCACAAGTGCCGTAAGAGCAAAGGATTATATAAATACAGTTAAAAGGTTCTTGTTTGAATAAGAAAACCGCAGTCTTTCGACTGCGGTTTTTTAAATTAGGAATTAGGAATGAGGAATTAGGAATTGAGGGGAAGCTTCGCTTCCGAATATCTTAAAGCTTCGCGAAGCTGACTCTTTTGCTTCAGCAAAAATATCGAATTGAGCGTAGCGAGATATATCGAAATTTTCAGAGAAAATTATATCGAATTTGTCTTGGCAAATATATCGACACTTAAAGATTTATCGATATAACGATTATAGTTAG
>JAZLDN010000084.1:0-2620 GCA_045614765.1 Acutalibacteraceae bacterium | reverse complement strand
TGCCCCTGTTTTTGCAATATTCTCGTAATCTATCTGAGTATTCAACATATCTTTCGGGATACAACCGCCTGACGGACCGCCCATCTGGACAGCCTTTACTTCTTTATCATTTTTTATGCCACCGCATATTCCGAAAACAATGTCGTTTATTGTTAGTCCCATAGGCACTTCCACAAGACCGCCACGTTTTACTTTACCTGCAAGAGCAAAAACCTTTGTACCCTTGCTGCCCTCGGTACCCATTTTTGCGAATTCTTCGCCACCATGTTCAATAATCCATGAAATATTCGCAAAAGTTTCAACGTTATTTATATTAGTTGGCTTACCTCTGAAGCCTTTCTGAGCAGGGAATGGTGGTTTTGTTACAGGCATACCGCGATTGCCACCCAAGGAAGCAAGAAGAGCAGTTTCTTCACCACAAACGAATGCGCCTGCACCCATCATTATACGGAAATCGAAGGAAAATCCGCTACCGAAAATGTTATCGCCTAAAATGCCTTCTCTGCGCATTTCATCAATTGCTAAATTAAGACGTTTAACTGCAAGAGGATATTCTGCACGCACATAAATAAGGCCCATATCAGCGCCTACAGCAACACCTGAAATCATCATACCTTCAAGCACTCTGTGAGGGTCTCCCTCAAGCACAGCTCTATCCATAAATGCGCCTGGGTCGCCTTCATCTGCATTACAAACAATATATTTTTCATTACCCTGAGAGTTGCGAGCAGACTGCCACTTGATATATGTCGGGAAGCCTGCGCCACCTCTACCTCTGAGGCCTGATTTTTTTACTTCCTCAATAACGGCATCTGCCCCTATTTCCAAAGCTTTTCTCAGAGCACGGTAGCCACCGTTTTCTATGTATGATTCTATACTTTCAGGATTAACCTTACCACAGCCTGAAAGAACAATTCTTTTTTGACCCTCAAGGAATCTAAGTTCATCTTCTGAAAGCTTATTTTCCTCAGGCAACACGCCTGAAAGCACTGATTCAGCGAGAGCGTACGCACTTTCTTTATTAAGCCTGCCATAGAGCACGCTTTCGCCATTCTCAGTAATAACCTCAACAATCGGCTCTGCAAAGCAAAGGCCATTACACCCTACTTTTTCCACAGAAAAAGCAGAGCCCTTCAATGCTGTTTCCAATCCTTCAAGAGCATCCTTTGCGCCTGATGCAATACCACAAGAGCCATAACCCAAGAGAAATCTCATTTTGACTCCTCCTCTCGGATTGAATCAATTATTTTCTGAACTTTATCAGGAGTGAGGGTACCATAGGCAGTATCGTTTATCATCATAGCAGGAGCAATACTGCAGCAACCGAGGCAGGCAACCTCTTCCCATGAGAAAAGACCATCGGAGGTTACATCGCCCTCTTCAATGTTAAGAATTCTTTTAACTGTATCGCCTATGCGCTCTGCACCATTTACATGGCAAGCTGTACCCATACAAACCATAATTCTGTATTTACCTACAGGTTTAAGCCTGAAGCCTGCATAAAATGAGGCAACGCCCATTATTCTGCTTGAAGGTATACCTGTTTTCTCAGTTATGTACTCTACTGAATCCCTTGAAATATAGCCCTCTAAAGCCTGAACATCCTGTAAAACACCTATAAGACTTTCTTCAGGATTTTCATATTTTTTTAGTATTGAATCAATCTCTGTTTTAAATAAATCTGCCACGCAGACGCCTTCTTTCAAATAACTTTCCAATTATATATTTTACTGCAACACACCAAGAGTTTCAATAGTAAAATAAGTTAAATATAAGTATATTTCTATTTACTTTTTATGTATTTAGTTATAAAATATATCCGGTGATTATATGAAGGATTATGATTATTATTTGTTTGATTTTGACGGAACATTGTGCGACACAACAGAGGGAATTTTCAACTCTATTATTTACTCCCTTGATTGCTACGGAATAAAGGAAACGAATTTGAAAAAACTTGAATTTTTTGTTGGTCCTCCCCTTTTTGAATCATATAAAACAGTTTATGGCGTCAGCGATGAAGACGCAAAATATCTGATTGAAAAATACAGAGAAAGATACAAAACAAAAGCAGCCCAGGAATCTCGCATTTATGATGGCGTAAAGAATATGCTGGAAGCCCTTAAAGCAAGAGGCAAAAAAATTGCAGTTGCATCATCCAAGCCTAAGCTTTTTGTTGACGAAATTTCCCAGTATCACGATATATATAAGTACTACGATTTTGTATCTGCAGAAACTTTTAAAAACAATCATTCAAGCAAAAAAGAGCTTATAAATGCTTGCCTTGAATACTTTGGAAACCCTGATAAATCAAAGGTTATAATGGTTGGAGACCGCTTTTACGATATTGACGGAGCAAAGGCTTCGGGAGTAGATAGCGCAGGTGCTGTTTACGGCTTTGGTACAGAGGAAGAATTAAAAAATGCAGGCGCAACATACATACTCCACACGCCTGATGATTTATTATAGAGTGGGTAAAGTGTATCCGAACCAGCCTTAAACGGCGATGTTTCGGTACTTTTGCCCGATTTGCCCTTGAAAGGCGACAGCCTGTCTGCAGTCAAATACGACCAAAATCTCTCGAAACCTCGTTCATTTAAGGTTGAAGAATTTTGTGATT
>JAZLDN010000083.1:0-2887 GCA_045614765.1 Acutalibacteraceae bacterium | reverse complement strand
TTTTTTGCCTTTTTACAGAATAATCCAAAAACCACATACAATAATATATAAGGTAACTGCGCTCTGAAATCAAGGAATAAAAATTGGGAATTCACAATCTATTTACAAAAAAAATCCAAAACAAGGTTGACAAACTTCTTTTTGTGGAGTATATTATTAACAGAGTTAGCACTCACTCAACGAGAGTGCTAACAGGTGCTAAAGCCGATTGAGAGGTGAAACCCTTGAGTGATATATCAAAAAGAAAGCAGGAAATTCTTGCAACAATAATCGAACGTTATATTGCCACGGGTGAGCCTGTTGGCTCAAAAGCCATATGTGCTGATATGAACAATGCCGTTTCTTCCGCTACAATAAGAAACGATATGGCAGATTTAGTTGAGCTTGGTCTTTTAGAGCAGCCTCATACATCTGCAGGCAGAATTCCTTCTCAGGCAGGCTACCGCTACTATGTAGATAATCTTATGACTGCTTATGAATTAGGTATAGATGAGCAGGAACGAATTAAAATTTGGCTTCAAGGATTTTCAGGTGAGCCTGATAAGCTTCTGGAAAAAGCAGGAAGCATTCTTGCAGAGCTTACAAACTGCGTTGCAGTCTCCTCTTCCCCATCGGACAGCGAGGCATATATAAGAAGAATAGAGCTTGTACCTCTCAGTGAGCACACTGCTATGATAGTTCTTCTTGCCACATCAGGTATTTTAAGAAGCGCAGTTGTCAGAAGTGATGCGGAAATAAACGTTGATATAGCAGAGGTTTTCTACAACATCTGCCAGACATATTTCAACGGCAGAAATGTATCTGATATAACGCTTACTTTTATACAGACGCTTGTGGCTTCCTTAGGTGATAAAGTTTTTATAATGTCCCCTTTCCTTTGCGCTATCGCAGACCTTTGCGATGCTGTAAAAACAACTGAGATTCACTTAAAGAGTCCTAACAATATACTTAACCACAGCGAGCTTTCCGAAGATGCTTTCAGGCTTATGGATTTCTTGCACAGAGGAACACCTCTGGAAAATATGCTTGAATCCTATAAAAAACCTTTGAATATTGCTATCGGAACAGAAAACGCTTATAGAGAGCTTCGCAACAGTACAACAATCTTTTCAAAATATTCCGTTGGCGAAAAAGAAAGCGGTTCAATAGGAATTATAGGCCCAACAAGGCTTGATTACGCAAGACTGATTCCAAGCATTAAATATCTTGCTGGCATAATCGGTTCAATGCTTACAGAAACATTAGATGAATAAGGGTGAAAATATGGCAGACGAGAAAAAGATAAACGATGCGGAACAGACCGCTGAAAAAGAAACAAAAAAGAAAAAGAAACTTGATAAAAAAGGAGAAATCGATTCTCTTAACGCAGAAATCGAAAAACTCACCACAGAGCTTGCCACATTAAAGGATGCTCACCTTCGCACTCTTGCTGAGTATGACAATTTCAGAAAACGCTCTCAGCGCGAAAAGGAAGCAACTTACGGCGATGCTAAAGCAAATACGTTAAAAACACTGCTCCCTGTCTTAGATAACTTTGACAGAGCAGCTGATAATAAAACCGATGACATTGAGGTTTATCGCAAAGGTATTGAGATGACACTTACTCAGCTTGGTGAAATTCTCAAAAACCTTGAGGTAGAGTCCTTCGGTGAAGTCGGCGACGAATTCGACCCTAACATTCACAGCGCAGTAATGACTGTTGAAAACCCTGATCTTCCTGAAAACTCCGTTGCAGGCGTTTTCGAAAAGGGCTACAAAATGGGAGACCGAATTCTCAGATTTGCAACCGTTCAGGTTACAAATTAAATAAGCAAATAATTCAAAAACATAAATCATTTGGAGGTATTTAATTATGGCAAAAACAATTGGTATCGACTTAGGTACAACAAACTCATGCGTAGCAGTAATTGAAGGCGGCGAGCCTGTAGTTATCGCAAACATCGAAGGTAACAGAACAACACCATCTGTTGTTGGTTTCACAAAATCAGGTGAAAGACTTGTAGGTCAGGTTGCAAAACGTCAGGCAGTTCAGAACCCTGACAGAACAATTGCATCTATCAAAAGACATATGGGTACAGATTATAAGGTAGCTATTGACGACAAGTCATACACACCACAGGAAATTTCTGCTATGATTCTTTCAAAGCTTAAAGCTGACGCAGAAAGCTATCTTGGCGATAAGGTAACAGAAGCAGTTATTACTGTTCCTGCATACTTCACAGACTCACAGCGTCAGGCAACAAAGGACGCAGGTAAAATCGCAGGCCTTGAAGTTAAGAGAATTATCAACGAGCCTACTGCTGCTGCTCTTGCATACGGTATCGACAAGGAAAATGACCAGAAGGTTATGGTTTATGACCTTGGTGGCGGTACTTTCGACGTTTCAATTATCGAAATGGGTGAAGGCGTTCAGGAGGTTCTTGCAACTGCAGGTAACAACAAGCTTGGTGGCGATGACTTTGACCAGAGAATTATTGACTGGCTTGTTGCTGAATTCAAGAAAGAAACAGGCACAGACCTTTCAAAAGATAAAATGGCTATGCAGAGACTTAAAGAAGCTGCAGAAAAAGCAAAGATTGAGCTTTCAGGCGTAACATCTTCTGCAATCAACCTTCCTTTCATTACTATGACTGAGGCAGGCGGCCCACTTCACCTTGACACAACTCTCACAAGAGCAAAGTTCAACGAGCTTACTGCAGACCTTGTTGAAGCAACAATGGCTCCTGTTCGTCAGGCTATCTCTGACTCAGGTCTTAAGGTTGCTGAGCTCGATAAGGTTCTTATGGTTGGTGGTTCTTCAAGAATCCCTGCTGTTCAGGATGCAGTTAAATCATACACAGGCAAAGAGCCTTTCAAGGGTATCAACCCTGACGAATGCGTAGCAATC
>JAZLDN010000082.1:0-6835 GCA_045614765.1 Acutalibacteraceae bacterium | reverse complement strand
TTCTGTACCTTCGGTACCTTTAACAAGAACAATACTTGCTTTAACAACCTGACCACGAACTTCGTCAGGAGCAGCTGAAACGCCACATTCAAGAACATAAGGAAGTTCCATAATAACGCTTTCGATTTCGAAAGGTCCTATACGATAGCCTGATGACTTAATAACATCATCAACACGGCCAACATACCAGTAGAATCCGTCTTCATCCTGCCATGCAACGTCGCCTGTATGGTAGTAACCATCGTGCCAAACCTCTTTTGTTTTTGCCTCGTCGTTGTAATAACCTGTAAAGAGACCGCAAGGTGCGCCATCTTTAACATTAACAACGATTTCACCATTTTCACCAACAGGAACTTCATTACCGTCGTTATCAACAAGCTTAACATCGTAGATAGGAGCAGGCTTACCCATTGAACCGATTTTATGGTCGGCACCTGTCATATTACCGATAATCATTGTACTTTCAGTCTGACCGAAGCCTTCAAGAATCTGAAGACCTGTTGCCTTTTCGAATTGGCGGTAAACTTCAGGGTTAAGAGCCTCACCTGCTGTTGTCATATGCTTAACAGATGAGAAATCGTATTTTGAAATATCCTGCTTAATCATCATTCTAAGCATTGTTGGTGGAGCGCAGAATGTTGTTATATGGTATTTTTCAAACATTGGAAGAATGTCTGCTGCATCAAAGCGGTCAAAGTCATAAACAAATGTTGCTGCTTCGCAGAGCCACTGACCATAAAGTTTGCCCCACATTGACTTTGCCCAACCTGTGTCGGAAATAGTAAAGTGGAGACCTTCAGGATCAACATTATGCCAATACTTTGCAGTATGGAAATGACCTAAAGCGTATTTATAGTTATGAGCTGCAATCTTTGGATAACCTGTTGTGCCTGATGTAAAGAACATAAGCATAAGGTCATCTCCGCCAGGAGCATCCTCGCCTCTTTCGTAGTGAGTGCTGAAGAGAACTCTTTCTTCGTCGAAGTTTCTCCATCCTTCACGCTCGCCGTTTACAATAATCTTGTGCTGAAGGTCAGGACAAGTTTTAGCGGCAAGATCTATCTGATGGGCTGTATCACCATCCGCAGTACAAAGAATAGCCTTAACGCCTGCAGCCTGGAAGCGATACTCAAAATCGTGTTCCTGAAGCTGGTTTGGTGCAGGAATTGCGATTGCACCTAACTTATTAAGAGCTATCATTGCATACCAATACTGATAGTGGCGCTTGAGAACAAGCATAACTCTGTCGCCCTTTTTGATACCTAAGGACTTGAAGTAGTTTGCTGCCTGAGCAGAGTTCTTCTTCACATCTTTAAAGGTAATTCTTCTTTCAGTCTTATCCTTTGAGATATGAAGCATTGCAAGCTTATCTGGCTCTTTATCTGCAAGAGCATCAACAAGGTCAAATGCAAAGTTGAATTTTTCTGTATTTTTAAACTTAATTGATGTTGGTGTACCTTTTTCATTTTCTGTAACATCAACATAATTCTTATAGATACGTGATTTTGTATCTTTTTTGGTTGCTTTTGTATCTTTAACAGCCTTAGCAGGTTGGAGTTCTGGAATAGGCTCGCCTGTTGGATTAAGAACAATAGCATAGAATGTACAATCCTTACCATCAACGGCAATCATACCATGAGGAGTAAGAGAATCGTAATAAATACTGTCGCCAGGGCCGAGAACCTCATAGTGTTCACCAACCTGAACTTTCAATTTACCCTCAATAACAATATCAAGCTCCTGACCATCATGAGATGTAAGCTCAATATCTTTATTCTGATTTTCTTCGCTATATGTAGCTTCAACAAAAAGAGGCTCGGCAATTTTATTCTTGAACTTTGCAGCAAGGTTGAAATAAGTCATTCCGTGAGCTTTTTCAATTTTCTGACCCTTACCTGCTTTTGTATAAACATAGTTTGTAAGCTTTGGTGTACTACCTTCAATAATGCTTGTTACATCAACATTGAAGGCAAGAGCACAACGATAAATGAAAGCAAAGTTAAGATCCTTTTCGCCATTTTCACAAGCTGAATACTCTGCCTCAGAAACGCCTGTTTTTTCTGCCATCTGAGCAGCTGTATAGCCCTCAATTTCGCGAAGCTCTTTGATTCTGGCGGCCATTTCCTTGATTTTAAAATCAAGACCCGTCATTTTATCCATCAGTTTTTCCTCCTGTTTTGCGGGACAAATATAAAAACCCGTCCCAAAGATAGTCTTTGAGACGAGTTAATTGTAACCCGCGGTACCACTCAAATTGCAGAAAACCTGCCACTCTCAAGGTCAAACAACCTCTATGCATTTACGCAGCAATCACGGAGAGGTTCTACTAAGCCCTCGCTTTTCTTCCTCCCGGCTCGGAAACTACAAACAACAGAAGCCTTGCTATGGCTTGCACCAACCGCCATTTCTCTGAAAGCTCAACACACTGTGCCCTTTTCTTCAACGCCTTTAATATTTAATTGCTCAAAGAATACCATAATTGACCTGAAAAGTCAATAGTTATTTTTCATATATTAATGTATCAAAATTAAAGCTTGTTCCTCATAATTTTTCCACTGATAGTTTTTGGGAGTTCATCTCTGAACACAACAATTCGTGGATATTTATATGGAGCAGTGTTTTTCTTAACGTAATCCTGAATTTCCTTTTTAAGCTCTTCAGTTGGTTCTGTACCTTTAGTAAGCACAATACTTGCCTTAACCACCTGACCACGAACTTCGTCAGGAGCAGCAGAAACACCACATTCGAGAACATATGGAAGTTCCATAATAACATTTTCAATCTCAAAAGGTCCTATACGATAGCCTGATGACTTGATAACATCATCCACACGACCAACATACCATAAGTAACCATCTTCATCACGCCATGCAGTATCGCCTGTATGATAGAGACCGTCGTGCATTGCCTCGTTGGTTTTTTCTTCGTCACCGTAATATCCCAGGAAGAGACCACAAGGCTTCTTATCATCAATTCTTACAACAATTTCACCTGTTTCACCATCTGCAACACTTCTGCCGTCAGGATCAACAACATCAATATCGTAAAGTGGTGATGGTTTACCCATTGCACCAATTTTAATCTTAGTGCCGTTAAGGTTAGCTATTGAAAGAGTAGTTTCTGTCTGACCGAAGCCTTCATATATACGAAGACCTGTTGCTTTTTCAAACTGCTTGAAAACTTCAGGGTTAAGCGCTTCACCTGCTGTTGTAGCGTGAACAATTGAAGATAAGTCATACTGTGAAATATCCTGCTTTATAAGCATTCTGTACATTGTTGGTGGTGCGCAGAAGGTTGTAATGTTGTACTTTGCAAACATCGGAAGAATCTTTGAAGCGTCAAAGCGTTCAAAATCGTAAACAAATACGCATCCTTCGCAAAGCCACTGACCATAGAGCTTACCCCAAAGAGCTTTACCCCAACCTGTCTCAGATATTGTAAAGTGAACACCATCACGCTGAACACAATGCCAATACTTTGCAGTAATAAAATGACCTAAAGGATATTTATGGCTATGTGTTGCGATTTTAGGATAACCGGTTGTACCTGATGTAAAGAACATTATCATTGGGTCATCGCCACAAGCAGAATCTGTATCGCGTACAAATCTACGGCTGAAGAGGCCAAACTCTTCATCAAAATTGTGCCAACCATCTTTTGAACCGTTAACAATAACCTTTGTTTTAAGTGTAGGACAGTTTTTCTGTGCCTCGTCAACATAATCTGTTGCTTTACCGTCTGCGGTTACAACAACGGCAGTAACACCTGCCGCATTGAAGCGGTACTCATAGTCATGAAGCACAAGCTGATTAGTAGCAGGAATTGCAACGGCACCAAGCTTATGAAGACCGAGAATTGCAAACCAGAACTGATAATGACGCTTAAGAACAAGAAGAACTCTATCACCTTTCTTAATACCCAAAGATTTGAAATAGTTAGCAGCCTGGGATGAGTATTCCTTAATCTCTTTAAATGTGAATTTACGCTCTGTCATATCGTCTGCAATATGAAGCATAGCCAACTTATCAGGATAATTTCTGCCGATTTCATCTACGATATCAAAAGCAAAATTAAACTTATCCTCGTTATGAAATTCAATACCGTTACAAACACCGTTTTCATCAAGTGTTGTGCTTATAAATTTATCGCATATAAGCTTTTCTTCAGCATTAGCCTTGCCTGTATTAACAGAGCTCATATGTGTATCTGCAACTTCCTCATCCTCAGCCATAACCATAGCTAAGAAAAGACAATCCTCACCATCAACGGCAATCATACCATGAGGAATTGAGCTATTGTAATAGATACTGTCTCCTTCATGGAGAATTTCAATATGGTCGCCAATCTGAATTTTAAGAGCACCTTTAATCACAAGGTCGAACTCCTGACCTGTATGAGTTGCAAGCTCAATCGGCTTTGTCTGAAGTTCACTGTTATATTCATACTTAACCCAATATGGGTTAGCAATTTTATTCTTAAATTTTGGGGCAACGTTCTGAATAAGTATACCTTCCTCATTTGCAGTAGTCTGGCCCTTACCTCTTCTTGTAACGTTATAGGTAGTAAGCTTTGCGCTCTGACCTTCAAGAAGGTCTGTAAGTTCAACGCCAAAAGCAAGAGCACACTTATGCACAAAAGAGAATGGCATATCGTCTGTACCGTTTTCATAGGCGCGATATTCTTCTATGCTTACCTCTGTTTTTTCCGCCATTTCAATATCGGTAAGACCATAAATGTCGCGGAGTTCTTTAATACGCTCAGCAACCTCAACCAATTTGTTTGCATAGGATTTATCCATAATTCCCACCCTTTCAAAAGAGTTAAATGTGATAATCAATAGCACAAATAAAAAAAGCCTCAAAATGAAACAATTGTTTCACTTTGAGACGAATAAACAATCCGCGGTACCACTCAAATTGCAAGCAATGCTTGCCTCTTAAGGTCTATCAACCCCTTAGCACTAACGCAGCAATTCTCGGAAGAAGCTTACTGAAAGGTTCAGCTCTTCAGCTCGGAAGGGATAGGTTCTGAAAACTTATCTGTTGGCTCGCAGCGACCGCCAACTCTCTGAAAGACACGGTTTTCAACCGACTTCGTCATAGCTTTTATTTGTGATATTTATAATTTAGTAAAGATTAGCACAAATGAATTTGCCTGTCAATAGTTTTTATAACAAAAATAGCCATCTTTCAATGTCAGTTTTTATATATAATGTATTATGTCAAACATATATAATAAAAAATGATTTTTTAGTCTTGACAATTCTGCTCTTACATAGTAAAATACAAAAAATTCAATATTTAAAGCGTTGAAGAAGAATGGGCAAGACGGATATATCCAGAGAGTCAGTGGTTGGTGTGAACTGATTGTATAGAGCTTGTGCCTCTCCCTTCTGAGCAGGAAACCTGAAGTGAAAATGTGTAGGGCGCCCCGTGTTTGCTACGTAAGTGCATAGAAGTTGTCGGACTTCGATAAGGTGGCAGATTTTTATCTGCAATTTGAGTGGTACCGCGAGTGTTAAGTTATTTACACCCGTCTCAAAGCAAAAGCGACGCTTTGAGGCGGGTTTTCGTTTTCCACCTGAAAGCATCAATCAAAAAGGAGTTTTCATAATGAAAGAAATTAAAATTTCAGACATCACACTTAAGAAGATTTCAGAGGATAGAGATGTATCCTTGCTTTTCCGTGAAAAATCAGCTATCGCAAACTGTGCAGATAAAATAGGTGCAGAAGTAATAGAACTCCCTGCAGTAAAATCCCCTCGTGAGGATAAAATCATTTATAAAACAATTGCGCAGAATGTGCAGAATGCTGTTTTAGCTATTCCTGTTGGCTTCAGCAATGAAGATGTTTCTGTTGCCTGGGACTGCATCAAGGAAGCTAAAAAGCCTCGCCTTCAGGTTGAACTCCCAGTATCTACTATTCAGATGGAATACACATATCATGTAAAGCAGGCAAAAATGCTTGAAAAGATTTCTGCGCTTATCAAGGAAGCTAAGGCTTTATGCGCTGACGTAGAATTTTCAGCACTTGACGCAACAAGAGCTGATGAGGATTTCCTTATTGCTGCAGTAAAAGAGGCTGAGGCTTGTGGTGTAAGCTTAGTTACTATCTGCGACAACGCAGGCGTTTCAACACCTGACGATATCGCAGAATTGGTTGCAAAAGCAAAGGAAGCAGTAAGCATTCCAGTTTACGTACAGGTATCAAACCGCATCAATATGGCGGTTGCTTCCGCTTTTTCTGCAATCAAAAGCGGTGCTGATGGTCTTAAATGTGCAATGGTTGGCAAAAATGCACTTCTTACAGGTGAGATTTCCGACGCAATAAATGCTTGCGGTGCACAGATTGATTCAGAAATCAAGCTCAACAATACAAAGATTCACGCAAGCATTGAAGATATGGTATCAAGCATTAACCACGATGCATATGAAACCAAGAAAGCTGTAAGCGAAAAGAAAAAGATATTACTTGATTCTGATTCTTCTATGGATCAGGTAACTGAGGCTGCAAAGCTTTTAGGCTATGAGCTTTCCGATTCAGACATTGGAAATGTATATAAAGCACTTATACATGTTTGCGAAAAGAAAGGCGCTGTTGGCTATAAAGAATTAGAAGCAGTTATTGCAAGCTCAGCTATGCAGGCTCCTTCAACATATCATTTTGAAACATATACAACTACCAGCAGCAATATGTCAAGCGCTATGTCTCAGGTTACATTAAAGTGCAACGGAGAAACCATTTGCGGTGTAAGCAACGGCGATGGTCCTATTGACTCTGTTTTCCGCGCGATTGAGCAATGCATAGGTCATCATTATGAGCTTGACGATTTCCA
>JAZLDN010000081.1:0-9085 GCA_045614765.1 Acutalibacteraceae bacterium | reverse complement strand
GTAGCAACCCATTGATGTTCTGTGAATAATGTATGGATTTTTCTTTGAACCATCGCGGTCAACGTACTCCATACCGTATTTTTCAGCAAGCATCTGGTCAATCTGCATTGTAATAAGAGTATCTTCTTTGCCGTAAACATTCTTAATCTGAATATCAAGCTTAGGTCCGTAGAAGGCAGCCTCACCAATACCAACCTTATAATCAAGACCGATATCATCAAGAATTTCCTTCATAACGCCCTGAGCTTCATCCCACTGCTCTTTTGTACCGATATACTTTTCTGTATCTTCAGGGTCCCACTGAGAGAAGCGGTATGAAACGTCTTCATAAAGACCAAGGGTTTTAAGCATAAATATGCAAAGATCAAGGCAACGCTTGAACTCGTCTGCAAGCTGCTCAGGAAGGCACATTAAGTGTCCTTCAGAAATTGTGAACTGACGAACACGGATAAGGCCGTGCATTTCGCCTGATGATTCGTTTCTGAAAAGAGTAGATGTTTCAGCAAGACGCATAGGAAGGTCTCTGTATGAACGTGCTCTGTTAAGGTATGCCTGATACTGGAATGGGCAAGTCATTGGACGAAGAGCGAAAACCTCGTTATCCTTTTCCTCGTCGCCTAAAACGAACATACCATCTTTATAGTGGTCCCAGTGGCCTGAGATTTTGTAAAGGTCGCTCTTTGCCATAAGAGGAGTTTTTGTACGCACCCAACCTCTTCTTGCTTCTTCGTCTTCAACAAATCTCTGAAGAGTCTGAACAATAGATGTACCCTTTGGAAGAAGGATAGGAAGTCCCTGACCGATAGAATCAACTGTTGTAAAGATTTCAAGCTCACGGCCAAGTTTATTGTGGTCGCGTTTTTTTGCTTCTTCAACTCTCTGAAGGTGCTCTTCAAGCTCTGCAGCCTTAGGGAAAGCAGTACCGTAAACACGCTGAAGCATCTTGTTGTTCTGGTCGCCTCTCCAGTATGCACCTGTACAAGCAGTAAGTTTGAAAGCTTTTACTCTGCCTGTTGATGGAATATGAGGACCTGCGCAAACGTCTGTAAACTCGCCCTGCTTATAGAAACTGATAGGCTCGTTTTTGCCTGCGTGCTCTTCGATAAGCTCAACCTTGTAGATTTCGCCGTTAGCCTTCATAAGCTCAATTGCTTTTGCAGGCTCAACCTCAAACTTTTCAAGAGGTAAATCCTCTTTAACGATTTTCTTCATTTCTGCTTCGATTTTTTCAAGAATCTCAGGAGTAAATGAAATATCGCTGTCTATATCATAGTAGAAGCCGTTATCAATTGCAGGACCAATAGCAAGCTTTGCGTTTGGATAAAGTCTCTTTACTGCCTGAGCAAGAATATGTGAAGCAGTGTGCCAGAAAGCGTGCTTACCTTCTGCAGAATCAAATGTAACAAATTCAAGCTCGCAATCCTCATTGATTTCGGTACGGATATCTGCGCTTACGCCATTGATAAGGCAAGCGCAAACATTTCTGTAAAGACCCATAGAAATATCTTTACAAACATCTGCGGCACTTACGCCGTTTTCGTACTCTTTAACATCGTCACGAAGTTTGATTTTAATCATATCTATCATCCTTTCGGTTAATTTTTAAAATAAAAAAACATCCCAAATATCCTAAAAGGATACTTGGGATGAAGTAAACTCCACGGTTCCACCCAAATTGCAATGCACAAATGCACATTACCACTCGAAAGGTCTTAACGCGACCACACGGCTTTACTTATTTCGCAAAGCACTCAGGAGTGGTTTTGGGGATATGCCTATTGCACCTTTCACCAACCGGTGCACTCTCTGAATAAGGGAAATATCCTTACTGTCTCCGTCGTAGAGTTAATATCATTTTTATATTTGAATAATACTCTTAATTTGACTCTTTGTCAACAAGATTATTCTTCAGTTGCTTCTTCAACTGCCTTTTTAGGCTGAATCTTGCCGTAAAGAGAAGCTGTAGAGTCAACCTTTTTCTCTCTGTCTGCAGAAATTTCAGGCACATATGGTGCTTTTTTCTCTCTGCCACGGCGGTCGTTACGGAAGTTACCTCTTCTTTCGCCACCTTCAGGAGTGATAACAACTCTTCTTCTGTCGCCCTCACCTACTGAATGTGATGTAACGCCTTCAATTTCCTGAATTGCAGTGTGGATAATTCTTCTCTCGTATGGATTCATTGGCTCAAGAGCAGTGCTTCTGCTATATTTGAGAACTCTGTTTGCCTGACGCTTTGCGAGAGATTTAAGAGTTTCTTCTCTGCGGCTTCTGTAGTCGCCAACGTTAAGAGCTACTCTCTTATTGTTATCCTCTGCACGGTTAACGAAAAGTCTTGTAAGATACTGCAATGCATCAAGAGTTTCGCCTCTTCTGCCTATGATATTGCCGTAATCCTCTTCGCAAGTGATTTCGAAATAAATATCTTCGTCTGTTTCTTTAGCGGTAACGCCTACACCTGTAAAGCCCATACCTTCAAGAATTGATTTGAGGTAGTTTGTTGCAGGAGTTTCCTTTGCTTCAATACCTGATAAATCAACCTGAGGAGCAGCTTCCTTTTTAGGTGCTTCTTTCTTTGCTTCCTTTTTAGGAGCTTCTTTTTTAGACTGAGGCTTTTTATCCTGAGCTTTCTTTTCAGCCTTTGGAGCTTTCTCCTGAGGCTGTTTTTTAGCTTTTGGAGCTTCTTTTTTCTCTTCTTTGCCATCGTCATAATAAGCCTTAACCTGTGCATCCGCACCACCGAAAAGACCTAAAACCTTCTTTTTAGGGAAGGAAACGATTTCAACTTTAACGTCTGCATCAAGAGGTGCATTAAGGCTTGCAATAGCCATTTTCTGCGCTTCTTCAATAGTAGATGCAACGCCAAGTGCTTCCTTTATCATAAATTCACCTTATTTCTTTTCAATCTCAACACGGCGCTTAACATTATTCTCTCTTGAACGCCTCTGAACTGTTTCATCTACCATCTGCTGTGCAATAACCTTTTTAGGACTGTAAAGGTTTGTAAGAACAACCTGCTGTATAAATGAAAGAATGTTTGAAATAATCCAATAAACACCTACACCTGCTGGGAACATAAATGTAAACCACAAGGACATTGCAGGAGACATAAATGTCATACAACCCATTGTAGGATTCTTTGCCATTTCAGGATTCTGCTTGCGCTGTCTCATATACATATAAACAGATGACGCAAGGGCAGAAAGACCTGCAAGAATAGGAATTAACCATAACGCATTAAACTCCTTAGCGTTAGGAGTCTGAGTAAGGTCAATACCTAAGAATGTAAAGTTTTCTTTAAGGTTTGCAAGCTCAGCAATTTCAGATTCACTGAGAATTTCACCAAGAGAGTCCTTGAACTCTGAGAACTTGTTAAGAATGTTAAGCTCGTACATTCTTGATGCATTGTTGTTCTTACCTGTTTCAACAACAATACCCATAAAATTTCTGAGCTTTTCAACAGTTGCTGTGCTGAAATTCAAAACCTTTGTGATTGGTGTATAAATAACACCATAAAGACCAATCATAACAATCATCTGAATTGCAAGAGGCATACAACCCATATTTGCAGCACCGAAGCCTTCACGCTGATAAAGCGCCTGTGTTTCCTCCTGAATTTTCTGCTGATTGCCTGCATATTTCTGCTTTATCTTGTTAACCTTTGTGTTAAGGCGCACCTGTTTTGCGCTATTCTTCTGCTGGCTGATTGACGCAGGCAAAAGGAAAAGTCTAACAAGAACTGTTAATAACAGAATTGAAAGAATATAGTTATCTGTAAGCCCATAAAAGGCGCTGAGCACCCATCCAAAAGGTACTGCGAGAAAATCTCTCATTTTTTCTGTTTCCTTTCGTAAAATAAAGGAGTTTATTTTTTCTCCTTTTTAGGCGGTACTGGGTCCACTCCGCCGGGGAACAATATGTTACACCTCATAAGCCTTCTGATTGCAAGAAGAGAGCCTTTAAAGAGACCATGCACCTCAAGCGCTTCAAGAGCGTACTGAGAGCAAGTAGGATAAAACCTGCACTTTGGCCCAAAAAGCGGCGATATACGCCTCTGATAGAACCTGATAAAAGACATAATAGCCTTTTTCATTGGCTATCACTCTCCGTTATAAGCATACCCTGCTCTTCGAAAATTCTCAGCATTATTTCAGCAAGACGAGTGCTTTTTACATATTTCGTTTTACTTCTGGCAACAATGACAATGTCGTACTGCGGTTTAACCCGAGGGCAAACGCTTCTGAACGCTTCTTTGAGCACTCTACGAGAGCGGTTACGCTCAACTGCATTACCAATTTTTTTGCCTGTTGTTATACCAATACGGCAAATTCCCGCGCGGTTCTTTGAGTAGTAAATAACCAGCGCAGGATCAGTAATACTTATACCTCTATTATACAGCCGACGAAAGTCAGGATTTGTTTTAAGTGTAACGAAATCTGACACATTATTCTCCTTAGAGTTAATACTCTAAAACTCAATTAATATGTGAGCTGCTTTCTGCCTTTTTTACGACGACGAGCAAGTACCTTGCGGCCGTTTCTGTCTGCCATTCTCTTGCGGAAACCGTGTTCCATCTTTCTGTGTCTTTTCTTTGGCTGATAAGTTCTTTTCATTTTTATTTCTCCTATCTATTATTCAGGTAGTATTTACGGAAGTAGTAGTTGAGTGGTAAATTAAAACCTGTATTTTATAAAATCCGCACAACGCATAGTCGCGCACATAGCATTATATAAAAAATCCACTAAAAAGTCAATAGTTTACTTGTAATAAACTTGTCTTGAAAAAAGCATATCAATATGGTATTATAGTACAGATTTAGGAGATGATTTTTAATGAGCGAATGCACTCACAATTGTAGCACATGTTCTCAGAACTGTGCATCAAGGCAGCAGCCTGAAAGCCTTGTAGAAAAACCACACGAGCTTTCAAACATAAAAAAGGTTATCGGCGTTGTAAGCGGTAAGGGTGGCGTTGGTAAATCCCTTGTTACTTCCCTTTTAGCCGTAACAATGCAAAGGCGCGGCTTCAAATCTGCAGTACTTGATGCAGATATAACAGGCCCTTCTATTCCAAAGGCTTTTGGTATTAAAGAAAAAGCTATGGGAACAGAAAACGGTATTTTACCTTGCAAATCAAAAACAGGCATCGAAATTATGTCTGTTAACCTTCTTTTAGAAAATGATACAGACCCTGTTGTATGGCGCGGACCTGTTATTGCAGGCGCTGTAAAACAATTCTGGACAGATGTTATCTGGAACGATGTTGACTACATGTTTGTTGATATGCCTCCTGGAACAGGTGATGTTCCTCTTACAGTTTTCCAGAGCATTCCGGTTGACGGTATTGTTATAGTTGCCTCTCCTCAGGAGCTTGTAGGTATGATTGTTGAAAAGGCTGTCAAAATGGCAAACCTTATGAACATTCCTATTCTCGCTCTTGCAGAGAATATGGCATACTTTGAGTGTCCTGATTGTGGCAAAAAGCACTCTATTTTCGGCGAAAGCCACATTGAAGAAATCGCAGAAAACCATAATGTTGACACAGTTTCTCAGATTCCAATCAACAACAAGCTTGCAGCAGCAGTAGACGCAGGCGCAATTGAATTATTTGACGGCGATTGGGTAAACAATATTGCAGACAAGCTTGAAGCTTTGCTTTAATAAATAAATTTCGGGGACTGACTGTAAGCCGGTCCCCGCTTTTTAAAAGGTGATAATATGAAAAAAATTATTCTTATTGACCTTGATAACACAATAATTGATTTCAATGAATGTGCCCGCCATTCAATAATGGGTATTTTCGAAGATTTAGGCTTTCATTACGATGAAAATGTTTTCGAAACATTTATTACAGAAAACGTAAAAATCTGGAAACGACTTGAGCGTGGCGAAATTGATAAGCCTTACCTTCGCGCAAACAGGTGGAATATCATTCTCGGCAAATTGGGTATAGAATATGACGGCACAATTATTGAAGAGCGATTCGAAAATGGTGTTGCAAAAGGGGCGTATCCCGTTGAATATGCTTACGAATTGCTGGAATATCTGTACTCAAAATACGACTTATATGTAGTATCAAACGGCTTCCGTTTTGTTCAGGAAAGCAGAGTAAAAATAGGAAAGTTTGATAAATATTTCAAAGAGCTTTTCTTATCTGAGGATATAGGTATACAAAAGCCTGATACAAGATTTTTCGACTACTGCTATGAAAAAATCGATTGTCCTCCAAAAGAAGAATTAATCCTTATAGGTGATAGCTTATCGGCGGACATACAAGGCGGTATTAATTTTGATATTGAAACAATTTGGTTCAACAAAAATAACGAGCCACAAAACGATACTATAAAACCTACATATACAGTTAACCACCTTAAAGAAATTGAGAACATATTATAAAAAGAATGGGAAAACAAATTGTTTTCCCATTCTTTTTAATTGCAAATATCAAAGAACTTATACTTTATTACCTTTTCAATATCGCAAACATTTATCTCAACCTGATAACCAATTTTACCTGCGCTAAAGAAAATTTTATCCTTGGACTGAGCTGATAAATCAATAACCGTAGGAAAAACCTTCTTCATTCCTACGGGCGAGCATCCGCCATGAATATAACCGGTAAGACCAAGTAAGTCCTTGGATTTTATCATCTCAATATTCTTTTCACCAACAGCAGCGGCAGCTTTCTTCAAATCAAGCTCCTTGCAGACAGGCACAAGAAAAACATAATTTTGCTTTGATTTCCCCACTGTAACAAGTGTTTTGAAAACCTCTTCAGGATTTTCTCCCAAAACCTGCGCCACATCCTCGCCTGCTACCATTCCCGATTGGGAATAGTCGTGGACTACATATTGAATTTTCTTCTGGTCAAGTATGCGCATTGCATTGGTTTTATCTATCTTAGCCATTTATTCCCTCTCCAAAGATTAAAAGCTCTGTATTTTCCTCACTGTATTCTATCTGCTTTGACCATCTTTTAATGTTATCAATACAGTCGTTAAGGCTTATTCCACCATTTTCAACCACAGTTTTCATATCACACATAGTGATAAATCGCAGACTTTCTACTGCAAAACAAACTCTTTGGGCAACACATCCGTCAAAAACACTTTTTATTAAATGTCTGTAAAGGATATATGATAAAAGCTTCGAATATGTCTCATTATTTTGCTCCCACAGAATTGAGGTATCACCTATTTCAGTTGAATTCAAATCAGAAATAAATTCTTTCCAGTTTTCATCTATAGGCTCTGTTTTCATATAGAGAGACAGAAGATTTTTGTCATTTCTTAATTTAATTTTTTCTCCTGTAAAGCTTTCAGTTTTACTTAATATTTTTACAAGTTTTTCTTCAAACGTAAGAGTTTTATTGAAAAGAATATCAAACAAGCTTTCTCTGAAAGCAGAAATAAAAATATATGTATCGCTTTCTGCAATTTCGTCCTTTTCCTGCAAGGTTATTTCTTCCCCATCGTTATACTCAACAAGAGAAAAATCCTCTTCACTTTCAAGAAGAATACGACAGACCTCCTCGCAACAAAGGCCCAGACCACATTCTGTAACACCGGGAAACCACTCGTAAAATCTTGGATGTTCACGGCAAATATCACAAAGATAATCTTCTCCGCAATTTATTATAATATCACAAAGGTTATCCTTATTTAAAAATGCACATCTTTCATTTTCGCAGAGGCGAAAGCAAGTGCTTCCGTCATCTGATTCTATAAGATTCTCGGCAATTCTCTTACCGAAATTACCTTTGACCTGATTGTATTTTGATAAGGTTTCATCATCAACATCAATTTCCCAACCTACGCAACAATTATCGGTGCATTTTGAGCTTATACATTTAAAACTGTCGTAAAACCAAGGCTTTATATATATCATTTTACAACCTCAATGTCTGTAACTAAAATTTTACTGTCTTTATAAACAAATTTGATTTCTATATCCTTGTAGCTGATTCCATACACTCTGTGTTCACTATCCTGATATTGTGGACGTGGATCGAGAGAAAGAATTTCGATTATTTCTGTTTTCAAATCATGGTCTATTTCTATACTCCCGCTAAATTCAACACAAAGATAATCTTCTTTATGTTCATCAGAAAAACCACCTACCGCGTCAGGTATATTATCAACATATGGAAGATATGGTTTTACATCAAATATAGGTGTGTCGTTTTTCAAATCTGCACCTGAAACAACAAGAATCGTGCCATTTTTAGTAGTTTCAACGCCCTCTAATTTAACACAAGAAAGCCCTAAACCATTAGGTCTGAAGGGTGAACGAGTTGCGAAAACCCCAACCCTCTTGTTACCACCAAGCTTTGGTGGTCTTACTGTTGGCGACCATTCGCCACCATTTTCAGAAAATCCCCAGATAAGCCATAAATGAGAATATTGCTCAATTTCTCTAAACAACGCTTCGTCGCTGTAGTTTTTCTGAAAAACAATTTCTGATTTTACAGATTTCGCAAGACCGCTCTGACGTGGCACACCAAACTTTTCGTTATAGCCATTTTTTATATATGCAATTGGTTCAATCGAAACTTTATTATCTGACATAAAAATACCGCCTTTTGTAATATTAAATATATACCACAAAAGGCGGTTTTCGTCAATTCAGGGTGAAATGAGTTATCCGAACCTGCCTAAAAGCTAATCTTTTTAAGTCTTTTCGGCTTTTAGGTCGAAGATTTTATATAGTGCGGATTTTTGGTCAGCCAAGGCAAAAACACAGCTAATCCTTTCGGATTGGCGAGTATTTTAACGCAGGATGAAGGTCAATCCGCCTGTATAAAACACGGTTCGGATAATTCCTTTCACCCTAAGTAAAATAAAAACTCCCCGACATTGTCGGGGAGTGAATTGTTAAAGCTTAAATTACTTAAGTTCAACCTTTGCGCCAGCTTCTTCAAGCTTAGCCTTTGCAGCTTCAGCGTCATCCTTAGATGCAGCTTCTTTAAGAGTTGCAGGAGCGCCATCAACCTTAGCCTTTGCTTCTGCAAGGCCAAGACCTGTGATCTCACGAACAACCTTGATAACAGCGATCTTGTTTGCACCAACTTCTGTAAGTACAACGTCGAA
>JAZLDN010000080.1:0-11485 GCA_045614765.1 Acutalibacteraceae bacterium | reverse complement strand
AAATACAGTGTGTATACCTGTTGAGTTACCAAAGAGACTGCTCTGAACTTCAAAAGGATTAGGGTTATCGTGAGACCATTCAGCTATTTCGTCGTTAACTCTGAATGCGATTGGTAACTGATAGAGGTTTTCGTATGCTGTGAATTTAGATACTGAACTTATTTCCTTATAGAGCTCAGGGTTCATTTTTGCCTTCTCTTTTGTGGTGTTATCAACAATGTAGTCAAGGGCAAAGAACGCGTTATATACAGGAGTCTGGCGGTTGTAGGTGTAGCTGTTGATATAGTTACTGAACATACCAAGATGGCTCTGCATATTTGAAACCTTTTCGTATGCCATTGAGCTGAATGTAGACATACCGTTGTAGTTGTACCAGCAAGGGTCCATTCGAGCTCTCAAATTTGTAAGCTCCATACGGTAGCTTTCGTTACCTTCGTATTTATCAATTTCTTTTTTGATTTTTTCAAAGTCCTCGTAATCGCCAACAAAGTTTACTTTTGCCTGATCCATACTGTAGTTGTTTGTGTTTGCAACAGTATATTCTGCGCAACAAGAGCACAAAACAAGTGCCGCAGCAGCTATATATGGATATTTATCATTTTTGAGAATACCAAGAGCAAGGCAGTAAATACCTATGAATGCAATACAAATCCAAACGCCTGTTTCAGAGAAATTCTTTGAGCCGATTTCCTGAACAAGAATAATAAAGAATGCAGTTGCAGTACCAACGCCGATAATCTGACGATTGGAGTATTCCTTTATAAAGGTAATTGCTCTGAAAGCAAGGATAAGAAGAATAAAGGAATACATATATGAGAATCTGTAAGGCAAATCGTTAGGGAAATGGAAGCCGTGCCAGATATAGTTAAGGTAGTTTGTGTAGAATGACGCAAACATTACACCTAAAAGACCAACGCTCATAATCTTTTCTCTGAAAGAAACCTTGTTTGAGAAAAGGTAAAGCGGTACAAGCATAACTGTAATAATACCGCAGTAAATGTTAGGTAAAACGTCAGTTCCGCTACTTCTTATAGTAGGGTCTAAATATGCAAGGTGGTTTGCAAGGAAGTCAAATATTGAGAAATATGTTTTAAATTCCTGTGGGAATGTGCCCGATGTTGCAGAGCAATTCATAAGAATAAAGTAAACGGGGAGTATAGCAAAGCAAGAGAGTAATGCCGCGCCAATGGAAGAGAATGCAAATCTTACGCCGCTGTCAAAGAATTTGCTGTTGCGCAGGTTGTTGTAAGCCCAGATAAAGAAGCCTTTAACACCTTTTTCTCTCTTTGCAAGTTTACCGAAATATGTTTCAGTAAATGTAAAGCTTGAAAGATAGCGGTAAATGAAATAAAGAACAGAGAATATGCACACCATGTAGCCCATGTAGTAGTTTGTAATAAGAGTAAGGGCGAGAGAAATGGTGTAAAGTTTCATTTTTCTTTCTGTAATGATGTACTCAATACCAAGCATTACAAGAGGGAAAAGATAGAAGGAATCAAGCCACATTATGTTCCAGTAGTATGCTATAAAATATCCGCTACAAGCGTAAAGCACACCGAATGCGGCAGTAAGAGGGTTTTGTATATTGAATTTCTTTGAAATGAAATACGCAAATGTAAAAGATGCTATAGCAGATTTTGTAAGAACCATAGCCGCAATTGCTTCAGGCATATTCTGGTGGCCAAAAAGAAGCATAAATATAGCAGTAGGTGAAGAAAGGTAGTTATAAAAATTACCAAGGAATGCACCGCCACCGCCTGAATTCCAAGAATAAAGCAAGCTGTCAAGGTTAGTAACTCTTTCGTAAAGCTCTGCAAAAAGAGGACCATATTGGTGGTAAAGGTCCATTCTGAGAATAGTCATTTCACCAAATGGGAAAAGCTCATAGCAATAATACACAACCATCATAATAAAAGCTGTGCAAAGCGCGGCAAGATAGCAGTATCTTATATTAAAGCCTTTCTTAAAAACAGGATTATTTAATAATTTTTCCTTCATATTTTCCATCCTTTAAAGCATACGGAATGCGTTTTTTACAATTGTAGTAATAATACCATATATGTAAAATTCTTTCAATCAAAAATATGTAAAATTTTTCCCGAAAACAGTTCTATTTTCGGACAAGTGATAATATTTATTTTTTGAAAGGAATGATAAAAATGCAGGATTTTTTGAATGCAATTTCACTCTTGCCTGAAGATACTAAAGCAATTCTCTCGAAAATACCGCCGGATGTGGCCAAAACAATTAAGGAGATTCGCTTTCGTAACGGAGAAGCAATTACGCTTAACAGTGAAACGATTTACTACATAACCCAAAGCGGACTTCTTACAACCGCATACCTGAACAATCTGTTGAAAACAGATGATAAAGCAATGCAGGAGATTGTGTTTTGCCTGTCAAGACGCTCACTTCATACTTATCAGGATATGATAGCAAAGGGGTATATCCCGTTGAGAAATGGTTGTAAAGCAGGGGTTGCAGGTCGGGCGGTTATAAAAAATGGAGCCGTATATTCAGTTTCTTCATTTAACTCTGTAAATATACGAATTTCACGAGAATTCCGCGGTTGCGCAAAGCCTCTTCTTGACGCAGTAGGTGATTGCAGATCCTTTCTCATTATAGGTCCGCCGCTCTCGGGTAAAACAACCCTTCTTCGTGATTTGTGCCGTTATTATTCAGGCAAGGAATGTGCTGTGCCTAAAAAAACTGCGGTAATTGATGAACGAGATGAAATAGCCTCACGCTCTTTTGGTTGCTTCGTTGATGTTGGGGTTCATACAGATGTTTTAACCCTTTATCCTAAGGCTGTTGGTACGGAAATTGCGGTACGCACTCTTTCACCGGATATAATTGTGCTTGATGAAATCGGAACGGAAGAGGAGTCAAAAGCCCTTCTTTCAGGAGTGAACAGTGGTGTGGAATTTATCGCCACCGCTCATGGTAACAGTCTGGAAGAGGTTATACGCCGTCCCAACATCAAGGCGCTTATAAATGCAGGAGTATTTAAAAAGGCCGTTGTTCTTGCAGGCAGAAATGAACCTTGCGGAATAAAGGGAGTGGTTTCGTTTTGAGTTTTATAGCAGTTGTTATAATTGCAATTTCTATTGTGGCTTTCGGAATATACGATTGCCTGAAATATAAAAAAGATACAAAAACTCTTGAAGAAACAGTGAGCCTTTTAAAGCTTTTTAAAAATGAAATCAATTACCGAAAAGCTGATTTTTATAACCTTATTTGCATCGGAGAAAATCAAGGATATAAAAATATTCAGTTTCTCGACGGAAAAATAATCCCGCTTTTTCCTCAAAGCTCGGTGTTTAGCGAGGATTTTAAACGCTTTTCGTATCAGATAGGCACCACAGATGCCATGGGTCAGGTGGAGCTATGTGATGAATATATTGAAAAATTTTCAACCTATCTTCAAAAGCAAAAATCAAAAGAGGAAGCAAAAATTCAGGTGAATTTAGCCCTTAGCGTGTTAGGCGCAGTGAGTTTATTAATAATTTTTGTTTGATTTATATGGATATTACAATAATTTTTAAAATTGTGGTGGTCGCTATTGCTGTTGCAATAGTTAACCAACTTTTACAAAAAGCAGGTAAAGAGGAATATACACTTATTATCACAATTGCAGGGCTCATAATAGCTCTTATGATGTTCCTTCCTGCAATTATGGAGCTTAAGGATGAGCTTTTCGCTATGATGGAGTTTTGAGTATTTTTTCAATCTGTGTTCTTGCTATAGCCTCTCTCGTTGCTATTCTGATTCTTAAAGATACAGGCTCTGTTTTCGCAACAATTCTTCGGTTGCTTGTGATTATTCTGCTAGTTACAGGCATTATTCCTGAAATAAAAGAGCTTTTATCTGCTCTGGATAATTTTGCTTTTTTAGATAATGTACCGCAGAAGGCAATTACTATTATGATGAAATCATTTTCTATTTTGGCTATAGGAGCGGTATCTGCAGATATCTGCAGAGATAATGGTGAAAATGGAATTGCAGGTGTTGTTGAAATGTGCACAAAGCTTATTGCGTTAACTCTCAGCCTTCCTGTAGTAACGGCAGTAATTAGCGTTGCATCCTCCTTTTTTTATAGGTGAAAAAATGAAACGGATTTTAAAAATTTTCATACTTGTTTGTGCTTTTGCGTGCCTTGTCTCACCCGTAGCAGCCGCAGTCGACAGCAACATAGACCAGTATGAAACAGAATTCCAATTTGATGAGATTTTTCAATCAATGAACGATGAAACCTTGAGTATCCTTGAAGAAATCGGCGTTACGGAAATAAGCTTTGATGCTATTTTTTCCATTGAACCTAAAAAAATATTTCAAGCCCTTTTTAATATAGTCAGCCGAGCAATTAAAAAGCCTTTACAGTTTGCGTTTATATCAATGGGAATTCTTATGGTTACCGCTGTCGCATCTTCTTTTACGGATAACACTCAAACAATAGCCTTAGTAGGTGGTAGCGCTCTTTCTTTAAGTATGGCAGTGCCTGTTGCAAACCTTGTTTATTCAGCTTTTTCTGTCCTTGAAGCATTACTGCTTTTTACAAGTGCGTTTTCAGGTGTGTTCTGTGCAGTAGTTTCATCTTCGGGTAATATAACTCAGGGCGTAACGTATGCATCTCTCACAATGCTGTCAAATACAGTTTTTTCAGGCGGTCTTACATATCTTTCCCAGCCTGTGGTCAACGCCATGTGCTCTGTAGGTTTTTTATCCTGTTTTGATATATATAACTTTACAGAGCGGTTTTCTTCAATGGTAAAAAAACTGTATGTTTTCGTGCTTAGCTTAGTGGGAACTGTTTTTTCAGGCCTTGTTACTTTAAAGGGTGTCCTCAGCGATGGTGTTGATTCTTTGTCTTCAAGGAGCATCCGTTTTGTTATAGGTCAGAGCCTTCCTGTAGTAGGTGGTGCCGTAAGCGAAACGTATTCTTCGTTGATTTCAAGCCTTAGCCTAATAAAAAATACTGTAGGTACATTCGGAATAATAACAGTAATCATATTCGTTTTACCTATTCTGGCAGAGCTTATTATGTGGCTTTTTTCCTTGGAGATAACCCTTAATGGTGCAGAAGCTTTCGGCGTAGGTAACGCCACAAGTTTTCTCAATGTTTTAAAAGATGCTCTTACACTGCTTATAGCAACAGTAGTTATTCTTACAACTGTTTTTATTATAAGTGTAGGCGTATGTATAGTGGCAAAGGGCGGAGGAATATGAAGGAAGTAATACAGTCTGTTTTTATAAATTACATTTCCTGTGCAATTTTCGGTGGCTTTCTACAGTATCTTGCGCCGGAAAGAATGAAAAAGTTTCTTCGGGCTTGCATAGTTTCTGTTATGCTTATTGTTTCCCTTTCACCAATACTAAAAATTGATTTTGACTTTGAAAATATCGGTGAAGGCGGTCAGTTGGAGGTGCAGACTCAGTACGATACACTTATGCACACCGCAAACCTTATGGAAAAAGAGATGTACAATCACATTAAGAATATACTCATAAATCTTAATGTGAATGAATATGAAATATATGTAAGCACTTCTGTTGATGAAAAGGAAAACACAGTTTTTCTTGAGGAAATAAAAATAGAGGTACATAAAGATTTTCAGGATATAATACCCGAAATTCAGAAGCAAATTCCCCAAGAATATAAAGAGATTTTAAAAATCGGTATAAAAAATGAATGATATTTTAAATAATCTGAAGAAAATTAAATTAAATAAAAAAACAGTAGGGCTTGTTATAGGGTTTGTCTGCGCTGTTGTTTTACTGCTCGTTAGTGAAATATCCGCCTTTTCAGAAAGCGAAGACATCAGCTACACCGATACGAACGCTTTTTCTGCTCAGTATATCGAAAACACCGAAAAAGAGCTTGAAAGAGTACTGGAAAAAATTGAGGGAGCAGGCGAGGTACGGGTTATGATTACCTTGCAAAGCTGTTACGAAAATATTTACGCTAAATCATATGAAAGCGAAAAGAAACAAACAGAAAACTCAACTGACGAAAATTCAAAAGAAGATTACGTTATTGTAAAAAAAGGCTCAAGTAATGAGGAATGTCTCATAATAAAGGTTTATGAGCCCGAAATCAAAGGCGTTGCGGTTGTTTGCCAAGGCGCAGATAACCTTAAAGTAAAAAAAGCAATTACCGAAACTGTTTGCGCCCTTTTTGATATAAGCTCTGCAAAGGTTTCTGTAGCTAAGAGTGGGTAAAGCACATCTGGTTCGGATACACTTTACTCACTCTAATTAAAACGATAGGAGAGAATACATATGAATGTTATTTTAAAAAGAAGACAACTTATTTTAGCAACTCTCGTTGTGGCGTTAGGCGCGGCAGTCTTCGTTAATTGGTATTACACAGGTAATAGCTCCCTTTCAACAGAGGATACAACGGGCTCAGAATATGTTCAGAATCTAGGCGAAGCGAAGTATGTTAACGCAACAGAAGAACATACACCAACCTTTGAAGAAATGAAATACGATAGAAAAAAGAAAACAGATGAATCTCTGGATAAACTTAATAAATCATTAGAAGCAGCGGGTAAGGGTACAGAGGAAGCAAAATCAATAACCGCATCAATAAACGCAATTACAAATAAATCTGCTCTTGAAACAGACCTTGAAGCTCAGATAAAAGCAAGAGTAAACACAGAAAGCTTTGTTTCAATAACAGATGATAATGCTCAGGTTACGGTTACTAAAGGTACCCTTAACGAAACAACATCCTTACAGATTCTCGAAATTATTACCTCTAATACAGACATTGACGCTTCAAAAGTAATAATGTCAGAGCAAAAATAATAAATCCCCGAACTGGATTTCAGTTCGGGGTTAATCTTTTTATTCATCAAAAAGTGGTGTTGAGAAGTATCTTTCGGCGGTGTCAGGGAGCACAGCAACAACTGTTTTTCCCTTGCCAAGCTTTTTAGCAAGCTTTATAGCTGCCGCCACGTTTGTGCCGCTTGAAATACCGCAAAGTATGCCTTCTTTTTTAGCAAGCTCTTTTGCAGTATTAAGAGCTTCGTCATCTGTAACGATGCAGATATCACTATAAATTTCTGTGTTAAGAATTGGTGGGATAAGTCCGTCGCCGATACCCATCTGGATATGGGTACCAATAAGACCGCCTGAAAGTATAGCTGCGTCCTCAGGTTCAACTGCCCATATTTCAATGTCAGGGTTAGCTTCTTTAAGTGTTTCACCAATACCTGTAAGTGTACCGCCTGTGCCTATTCCTGCGCAGAAGCCGTCAATCTTTTTGCCAACTTGTTCTATGATCTCAACTGCAGTACGCTTTCTCTGTATTTCAGCGTTAGCAGGGTTTTCAAATTGCTGAGGTACAAAAACGTTTGGGTTTTCTCTCTGCATTTTAAGCGCTAACTGTAAGCACTCGTCAATACATTTGCCTATATTGCCTGCATCGTGAACAAGCTTAACCTCGGCACCGTAATGCTTAACAAGCTTTCTTCTTTCTTCGCTTACGGAGTCAGGCATAATAATTACTGTTTTGTAGCCCTTAACAGCACCAACAAGGGCAAGGCCAATACCTTGGTTACCGCTTGTAGGCTCAACAATAATAGTGTCATTATTGATTTTTCCTTCCTCTTCAGCGCGAAGAATCATATTGTATGCAGTTCTTGTTTTAATTGAACCGCCAACATTAAGACCTTCAAATTTAACAAGGATTTCGGCACTGTCATCGTCTACCATATGGTTAAGGCGGATAACAGGGGTGTTGCCTATAGCCTCTAAAATATTATTGCAAATCATCTCTGCACCTCGGATTACGATTTCTTATATAAATATACTATGTAATTACAAAACACAGGTTACAAGTTTATCATATATTTAACACCTTTTCAACATTTTTGCTGAAAATCTTTTCAAGGTCATCATCCGAAAAGCCCAGCGATATAATTCGTTTGATTTCATCTTCTTGCTTCCATATAGGGTAGTCGGTACCGAATATTACCTTATCTGTGCCGTATTTGTTTATAATGCTTTTCATTGTGGTATCGGAAAGCATATATGCTGAAGAACAAGTGTCCACAAAAAAGTTTTCGTATTTATAAAGCTTTTCTGCTGCTTCTTCCCATAAAGACCAACCGCCGAAATGCGCACCTATAACTGTAAGGTCAGGGAATTCTTCAAGAATTCTAGCAATTCTGTCGGGATTAGAATTATCGTATCTTGAATCGCCTGTGTGAATAAGAATGGGGAGACCTGACTGTGAGCAAAGGTCGTAAATCTCTTTGTAGCCTGCGCAATCAGCTTTGTAGCCTTGAATATCCGGGTGAAGCTTCACACCCTTTAATCCTAACTCTTTAAGGTATTTGAAATCTCCATCAATATCAGGACTCTCAGGGTGCAACCCACCTATAGCAATAAATCTTTCAGGATATACTTCTGCTTGTGAAGCAATAAATTCATTAAGTTTTTCAGGGTGTCGCGGATGTGTTGCTACGGTTGATATAACACATTTATCCACACCGCTTTCTTCGCATTGCTTCAGCAAGCTGCCCGCAGTACCCTGGTATGCTGTGTGGGGAATATCATAAAATTCCTGTGTGTTGTGTGTGGCGAGCATTGCAATTCTGTCAGGAAATATATGGCAATGTGCATCAATTATTTTCATATGTTAACCTTCTCTAAAAGCAAAGTCGGACACAGCAGCTGCATGGTCCGACTATATTTGTTTATGCGTTTTCTGCCTTTTGACGATTGTATTCCTCTATTGAGGTTTCGCGCATTTTGTATTTAAGAATTTTGCCTGCGGCATTCATAGGGAATTCGTTAACGAATAAGAAGTATCTTGGAACCTTATGTTTTGCAATAGATGCATAACCATATTCCTTCATTTCTTTCTCGTCGGCTGTTTCACCCTTGTGAAGAATAACCCATGCGCAACATTCTTCGCCGTATTGTTCATCAGGAACGCCAACAACCTGAACGTCGCGAACCTTAGGATTGGTAAGGTAGAATTCTTCGATTTCACGAGGATAAAGGTTTTCACCGCCACGAATAATCATATCCTTAAGTCGACCGGTAACCTTGTAATATCCGTCAGGAGTTCTCATGCAAATATCACCGGAATGGAGCCAACCCTCGCTGTCAATTGCCTGTGCAGTTGCTTCAGGCATTTTGTAGTAGCCCTTCATAATGTTAAAGCCACGTGCAACGAATTCGCCGCTCTGACCATCAGGAAGCTCAAGACCTGTTTCAGGGTCAATAATCTTACATTCAACACCAGGGAATGCGCTACCAACAGTTTCAACGCGGTGGTCAAGGTCTTCGTTTACTTCACCCATAGTGCAACCAGGAGAAGCCTCTGTCTGACCATAAACCGAAATAATTTCGCGCATGTTCATTTCAACAGAAGCGCGGCGCATAAGGTCTGCAGGGCAGTTTGCACCTGCCATAATACCTGTACGCATATATGAAAAGTCTGTTTTAGCAAAATCAGGGTGGCTGAACATCGCAATAAACATTGTTGGAACACCGTTGAAGCAGGTGATGCGTTCATCGTTTACGCAAGCAAGTGAAGACTTTGGTGAGAAATAGGGGATAGGACAAAGTGTTCCGCCGTGAGTCATCATAGATGTCATAGAAAGCACCATTCCGAAGCAATGGAACATAGGTACCTGAATCATCATACGATCAGCGGTTGATAAATCCATTCTGTCGCCGATAGTCTTACCATTATTTACAATGTTGCGGTGTGTAAGCATAACGCCTTTTGGGAAGCCTGTTGTACCTGAGGTGTATTGCATATTACAAACGTCGTCAGGCTTTACAAGTGATGCGCGTCTGCGAACCTCTTCACGAGGGACGAGCGCAGAGCGAGACAACATCTGCTCCCAGTTAAGACAACCATCCATATCAAAGCCCACAGTAACAACGTTACGAAGGAATGGAAGATTTTTTGAATATAAAGGTGAACCTGGCTCAAGGTTTTTAAGCTCAGGGCAAAGCTCCTCGATAATTTCCTTGTAGTTAATGTCTTTGCAATACTCAATCATAACAAGAGTATGAGTGTCTGATTGCTTGAGAAGATATTCAATTTCGTGAATTTTATAAGCTGTGTTAACAGTAACAAGGACTGCACCTATCTTTGTTGTTGCCCAGAAGGTGAGGAACCACTGAGGAACATTGGTTGCCCATATTGCAACGTGGTCGCCTGCCTTTACACCAAGAGAAATCAAAGCAGCGGCACATTCGTCAACATCACGACGGAATTGCTCATAAGTTCTTGTGTAGTCAAGAGTAGGGTATTTGAACGCATACTGGTCAGGATAGTTTTCTGCCATTGTGTCAAGCACATCTGAGAAAGTTGCTTCAATAACGTCATACTTTTTCCATATGAAGGTACCAGTCTTATCGCGGTTGTAGTATGCGCGGTCATATGTTTTCTTTTCGCGACCTAAAGAGGAAATGTAGTTTGTAAAGTGGGTGAGAACGATGTCTGCATCGCTGATTTCTTCGTTCCATGCAGCGCAGATAAATCCCTCATAATTAAGTGAAGAGAGGGAGTTTAACAATTTCTCAACGTCTAAATTACCTTCGCCGATTAAAACTGTTTTTCCGTCTTTCATATCTCCAAGACGTACGTATTTAATGTAAGCACCAAGGTTTTTTATGGTGGTTTCAGCAGTTTCGCCTGCATCAAAATATGTTCCTCTTACGTTCCATGATGCACCGATAACCGCAGAAGCAAAGTGGTTGATAATACCGATTACATTTTCGGTTCTTGCAAGGTTACCAACGGTTTCGAATAAGATATTAACATCGCTTGATTCAGCAAGCTTTATTGCAGTAGACATTTTTTCGTCGAGAACGTCAAAAGAGATTTTCTCTTCTGCGCGTACAATAACGTTATCAATGCCTGATGTAGCTGCAAGATTTACATATTTCTCTATAAGCTCTGCGGTGGTTTCTTCGCTTTCAACAGGAGCAGGCATACGGAGAGCTGAAACAGTAAGGTTTCTGTTAACAAGCTTTCTTTTTGCATCAGCAATGCGGTCGCGTCTTAAAATACTGTCATGATGTCCGCTACGCTCTTTTATGGCATCGTAAATTTCGAAGCCCTCAAAACCATAATCGAAGGCATAACGGCAAGTGTCAAGAAACGAGGCTCGACTTACATTTTTAGTCGAAAACACGATTTTCATATTATGCCTCCTCGAATACGATTTTGTTTAAAGCATTGATGTACGCTCTGATACTTGCAGCAACAATGTCAGTAGATGTACCGTTACCTGAGTAAAGCTTTCCGTTGTTGCGAAGTCTTACAAGAGCAGAGCCGAGTGCCTCTTTTCCTTCTGTTACAGACTGTACCTGGAAATCGTCAAGCTCATAATGATGACCTATGCATTGCTCAATCGCGCGGAAAACAGAGTCAATAGGACCATCGCCGTTGCTTACACCGCAAATGGTTTCTCCGTTGCACTTTAATGTAACCTGAGACATAGCGCTTGAC
>JAZLDN010000079.1:0-23686 GCA_045614765.1 Acutalibacteraceae bacterium | reverse complement strand
TTTCTTTTCCAAGATAGCCCTCAGGCATAGGTATGCGTTTTGGCTCCTGAGGTGCCGAGCTTGCGCCTTTCTGATGCTCGTGATGCTCATCATCAAATCCCGCAGTTTTTCTCGCTCTTGCCTGCATATCTTCCGCCCGTCTGATAGCATCATTCTGCATTTTCATAAGCTCATGATAAGTATAGTCTGCCACTACATTATCCCCCTTTCACGAAGCAAAGGAAGAACAGAAACAAGCCTTACAAGCTTCATTGCCTCGTCTGCCTTCTGCCGTTTTTCAGGAGAAAGAAGAGGTTTCAGGGCATTTATGAATTCGAGCCTTTCATCCGGCTCATTAAAAGCCTGCAAAACAGGTAAAAGAGCAGAAAGTTGGGATAAATCAGGCAAGCCTAAGCCTGATAAATCAGGCATATCGGGTACACTTTTTTGTTGAGGTGGTTGCTTTTTCTCTTCAATACTGCCACCCATAAAGCTAGATGCGATATTTTTTATGTTTTCCATATCCTCTGGGGATAAGGAATTGAGAATTGAGCCTATATCAAAATCAGCCATTTCCCTTTCCCCCAAAGAATTTTTGGAAAAGGGCCTTTGCCGCGTCGCTATTTAATATAGCCTTTGTTTTTTCCTCATCCTTAAGGAGCTCTTTAACAGCCTTCGCCTGACTTTCAGATAGATTTTCGTTTATAAACTTATTTACATCTGCTTCTGATTGAGGAACATTCCCACCATTTTTAATTTTTTTGTAAAGCTCGTTTACATCAATATTATCTTTTTTCATTTCACTCATTGAAATCACCATACCTAAATTATATAATGTAGTAAATTATATTTTTAGATTGGACTGATTATTCTGAGAATATTAGTTATATCAGACTCTCACGGCAATCATCTGAATCTTTATGATGCTGTAGAAAGAGAGCCTTCCGCAGAGGTTGTTTATTTCCTTGGCGATGGCTACAGAGATTTAGAGTATGCTACTATTGCATTTAGCAACAAAAAAGCTTTCATCTGCGTTGGCGGAAACTGCGACCTTGCCTGTGATTTCCCTGCAAAGGATATACGTACAGTAGGTGGCGCAAAAATTTACGCTACCCATGGTTATATGGAAAAGGTAAAATTCGGTTTATATAACTTAGAGTACGAGGCTCGCAGAGAAAACTGCAAAATTGCTCTTTTCGGTCATACCCACGAGCCCTACACAAACTATTCAGACGGCATTTATCTCTTTAATCCTGGCAGCATTAAAGATGGCTTTTATGGTGTAATAGATATTACTGATAACGGTATTATATGTTTTAATAAAAACCTATATAGTTATTGACACAACATTAAAAAAATCTTATAATTTCATTATTATTAAAGAAAGTAGTGATACTATGGATTTCAAAACAGATACCGCGCTGTACCTTATAGCCGGTGCAGTTATCCTTTTTGTCCTTGGTCAATCTCTTTTCTTCCTTATCAAAGCGTATAAGCATGGTAAAGAGCTTGGTATAGACAAATCAAAATTACGTAATGCTATAACATCAAGTGCTCTTTTCACTATCCCATCATCTCTCTCGATTTTGGCAACAATTATAGCACTTGCTCCTGCCCTTGGTCTTGTTATTCCTTGGGTTCGCCTTTCAGTTATCGGTAACCTTATGTACGAAACAACTGCTGCAGAAGCAGCTATGGAAGCTTTCGGACATCAGGGTGGTATGGCTGTTCCTGTTACAGACCCTGAAACCTACGCAGGCGTTGCATGGGTTATGACATTAGGTATATGCTTCTCTCTTGTGATTCTTCCTTTCCTTGCAAAGCCTTTACATAAAAAGCTTTTGTCAGCAGGTGCCAAGAAGGAAGAGCCTAAAGAAGCTACCAACGCTGCTCCAGCAGAGGGCAAGAAAAAGAGAGGTCTTAATGGCTTCATTAACGACCACGCTACACCAGCTATTTTCATTGGTCTTATCGGTGCTTTCATTGCCCGCGCAATAATCGGTGGCGGTAAGCCTGAAACATTTGGCGACGGTGCAGGTGTTCTTTCAATAATCACTCTTGTTGTTGCTATTGTAAGCTCAATTCTTCTTGAGATTTTTGCAAAAAAACGCAATCTCACATGGTTAGAGCCTTTTGTTATGCCTATCGGTATGATAATTGCTATGATTGCTGCAATCGTTTTCTTCAACGTTCTTCCTGAAGAAATCGCAATGCTTGAATGGAGGGGTTAATTATGTCAAAGAAAAATAAAGCTCCTAAAACATATTACGACAGAGTACATAGCTGGGGTAGAATTTCAACATTATCAGCCCTTTGTGTTCTTTTAATGTTCCCTATGGCTATATGCCTTTACCTTAACGTTTTCCCACCAATAAACGGTGTTCTTCAGGGTCTTCTCAAGCTCATTCCAACATACTGGACAGTTGCTGTTGTTGAAGTTCTTGTTTATACTCCTATGCTTGGTGCAGGTGGTACATACCTTTCATTCGTTACAGGTAACATTGCAAACCTTAAGCTTCCTTGCGCTATCAGCGCTATGGAAGGTGCAAACGTAAAAGCAAACTCCGAAGAAGGCGAAGTTGTTTCAACAATTGCAATTGCTACATCCTCTATTGTTACAACTGCTGTTCTTGCAATCGGTATTCTTGCTTTCGCACCTTTCCTTGAGTCGTTCACTAACAGCCCACTTCTTAAACCTGCTTTCGCACAGGTTCTTCCTGCACTTTTCGGTGCATTGGGTGCAGGCTATTTCATCAAGCACTGGAGAATTTCCTTCTTCCCAATTATCATTATGATAATAGTGCTTATTTTCTCACCAGGAATGGGCGCAAGTACACTCCTTTTCGTAGGTATCGTTGCTTCTGTTGGTGGCGCGTTATTTATGTACAACAAAGGTATGCTTGATAAGAAAGCTTAATAAGCTAAAAAATTATGACCACCCATCAGGGTGGTCATTTTTATTTTATTTATTAAAATATTTATCCGCTTTGAGTATCATTGTCTGAGTTTTTGAATCTCTTATTTCGCCACTCATTACCATATCAACAGCTTTACTGAGAGGAATTTTAACTGCGTTCACAAACTCATCTTCATCAAGATGCTGTTCGCCTTGCGTAAGCTCTGTAGCAATATACATATAAATAATTTCATCCATAAGAGCAGGTGTGGTGTAAAGCGCGCCCATAGGAATTATTTTCTTTGCTTCAATTCCTGTTTCCTCGGAGAGCTCTCTGAGAGCAGCTTCCTGAGGGTCTTCCCCTTTTTCCAGCTTTCCTGCAGGCACCTCAAGAGTAACCTTATTAAGAGCATAACGGAATTGGTTAACAAATATAACCTCTCCATCATCTGTTAACGGTAAAACGCACACGGCACCCGGATGACGCACAACCTCGCGCACGCCCTTATTGCCGTTAGGGAGTAAAATTTCATCTCTGAAAAGGTGAATAGCTACTCCATGGAATATTTCTTCCGATGTAAGCTTTGTTTCTTCAAGTTTCATTTATGACACCTCGTAAACAATCTTTTTTTATTATTTTACCTTAAAACATTTTTATAATCAATATTAATTGAAAGATTATGGAAATTGGTGTATTATTTAAGTATTAACAGGGGTGATTTTATGTTTATTTATATTATCCGTCACGGAGAAACATACGGAAATTTAAATGGAGATGGCTTTGCGGAAACCGATTTAACGCCAAACGGCAGAAATCAGATTGCTTTTTTAGGTAAGCGTTTTAAAGATATTAATATAGACAAAATCTATTCAAGTCCGCTCATAAGGGCAGTTAAAACCGCAAACGCTGTGAGAAGCTTTCACCTTGATACACCTATTGAAATAACATCTATGCTTTTAGAAAAAGGCACAGCACCTGACTACACCGGTCTTCCTGATGAAGAATTATACGCTCTTTGTCCTCAGGCAACAATATCTCCACGCTCCCCTCTTGGCGAAGAGGATGACGATATTGCGTATAATCGTGCCGTAAAATTCATTGATAAAATCAAAGCAGAGAATGATTTTGAAGATACAATTGTAGTAGTAGCCCACGGCACATTCAATTCATACCTTGTGCTTGCTGCGTTAGGCTTCCCATTCAAAGAAAACTTTAACTTTTCTCACCTTAACACAGGTGTTACACTTGTTCAATATCTTGAAGAAGATGGAGTTATGAAAACAAAGCTGAAATATCTGAATGATACGAGCCACCTTGTGTAGCTGCCAGTCGCCAGATGCCAGTCACCAGAGCTTCGCTTACAAGAGTTTTATCGTGCGCGATAGCTTTATAATTGCAACGCTGTTCCGAAATTCCTGATTCCTGATTCCTAATTCCTAATTTCTCGAATCATTTTACCGCTTGACTAAACCAAGAATTTAATGTAAAATACCCTTTGGTAAAATGGGCAGTCGCGGAGGCGCTTTACGCGCAGACGAGGAAAGTCCGGGCATCACACGGCAGGGTAACTGCTAACGGCAGCCGAGGGTAACCTTAGGGAAAGTGCAACAGAGATATACCGCCGATTTTTTCGGTAAGGGTGGAAAGGCGAGGTAAGAGCTCACCGGCGTGGTGGAGACATCACGGCCATGTAAACCCTACCCGATGCAACACCGACCGGGGAGTTTGCCGGACAGCGATTTTTCGCATCCCCAACGGGTGGCTAAAGCGTTATGGCAACATAACGCGTAGATAGATGATTGCCTTAAACGACAGAACCCGGCTTACAGTTTTACCATTAAAAAAAGAGAGGCTTATGCCTCTCTTTTTTATTTTTAAACCTTAAATATTCGCCCCTTTTCCTATTTGACAATGCCCCTCGTTTCCTGTATAATTTTGTCATATTTTGCAAAAGGAGTAACTATATGTTTGAAGAAATTATTGCAGGTATAAGTAACGCTTTATACAGCTATATACTTATTATTCTTCTTGTTGTTGGCGGCCTTATATTCTGTTTCAAAACAAAATTTGTTCAATTCAGACTATTCAAGGAGCAAATAAAAGCCGTAACAGAAAAACCGAAAGACGGTAAAGGCGTTTCTTCCTTTCAGGCTCTTATGGTTTCAACTGCTTCCCGAGTAGGAACCGGTAATATTATTGGTGTTTCTACTGCTCTTTGCCTCGGTGGATTCGGCTCTGTTTTCTGGATGTGGGTTATCGCTATCATAGGCAGTGCTTCTGCTTTTGTAGAAAGCACTCTTGCGCAGATTTATAAAAAGAAAAACGAAGATGGTACATATTCAGGCGGACCTGCTTACTATATACAGAAAGGCTTAAAAAATAAGCCTCTTGCTATTATCTTCACTATACTTCTTATATTCACCTATGGCGTTGGCTTTAATATGTTGGCTTCATACAATCTTCAGTCAACATTTTCCTCCTACAGCTTCTATAATCCTGCAGCAACACCTTGGATAATCGGCATTATCTTAGCTGTTATCTGCGGATACTGCCTCATAGGTGGCGGCAAAAGAATTATCAGCGTAACAAGCTTTTTAGTTCCTTTTATGGGCTGTGCATATATTCTTGCATCGCTGGTAATTGTTGTTATAAATTTCAAAATGCTTCCTGATGTTTTCAGAACAATTTTTACAGAAGCTTTTGATTTTCAGGCTATATTCGGCGGTTTCTCAGGCTCCTGCGTAATGTTTGGTATCAAGCGTGGTCTTTTCAGTAACGAGGCAGGCGTTGGCTCTGCTCCAAATGCATCAGCTTCCGCAGATGTTGAGCACCCTGTAAAGCAAGGTCTTGTTCAGGTGCTTTCTGTATTTATTGATACTCTCCTTGTTTGCTCCGCATCAGCATTTATGTGCATGTGCTCAGGTATTAAGCCTTCTCAAGAGCTTTCAGGTGCACCATATGTACAGGCAGCTCTTTCTGAAACACTTGGTTCTTTTGGTCCGATATTCATTACTGTAGCAATGATTTTATTTGCCTTCACTACCCTCTTAGGCAACATTTACTATGTAGATATGGCAATTATCTTCCTTTGCAAAAAGCAGCCTAAAAAGTGGGTTATGAACGTTTACCATATAATTGCTGCCCTTCTTATTTTCGTAGGCGCAGGCCTTAGCGCAGACCTTTTATGGAACATTGCAGATATTGCAATGGGTGGTATGACAATCATAAACATCCCTGTTATATTTATTCTTAGTAAATACGCAGTTGCCGCTCTTAAGGATTACGACAAACAAAGAAAGCAAGGCACAGACCCTGTATTCAAAGCTAAAAACATAAATCTTCCACACGATGTAGATTGTTGGAAATAGCAAGATGCTATGCATCTTGCAACCATGTTTGCCTAACGGCAAGTGAAGTTGCCTTCGCAAATATTTAGTCATACATAAAAACCGTCTTGAGAAAATAACTCAACACGGTTTTATTATACAATGGTTAATTATTCTTCAACTTCTACGCCACGTTCTTTTCTGAGCTGTGCAAGCTCTTCAAAAATCTTCTTTTTCTTTTCACCTGTAAGGTTGTAGAAGAATAATGGAATTGCACAAAGGAGAAGGCTGATACCTGGAACAATAGTTACAAGGGCGAACATACCGAACTGCTTTGTTGCATCAAGGTTCATAGCAATATTCACTACGCTTTCAGCTTTGCTGTTAAGTGTTGCAACGTCAAGGTCTATTAATATGTACATTCCAATAATCATAACTGTTGCAAAGGCGTTACCAATCTGGTTAACGAACGCCTGGCAGGATGAGCCCAAGCCTGTATCACGAAGACCGGTTTTCCACTCAAGGTAGTCAAGACAATCGCACACCATAGCGAAGGATACGTTGTTGATAACACCAAGAGGAACTGCAGAAATAAGCATAAATGGAATACAAAGAAGAAGATTCTTTGTTGTCCAACCAATAGCAATTGTAAACAAGCTTGCTACAAAGCCACCAAGGCAGGATACAAGCATAATTCTCTTGTACTCAAATCTCTTGTAAAGCTTTGGTAAAACGAGCATTGCGCCAAACATACCGAGAGCCGCACAAATCTGAATAACAAGTGCTACGTTAGAAATATTTGTATTGTACTCTTCAAGTGTTGTTGGCTTTTTGCCGATGTAAAGACCAGAATAACGTGCAACATGAGGTGCTGCCGCCTGAAGCATATATCTACCAAAGGAAAGAACACCTGCAAGAACAACAAGCATTAAAGGCTTGCAACTGAAAAGGCGCTTGAATGTTGATGGCTGACCATCATCCTTTTTAGTAACATTTGGAAGCTGAACTCTTTCTTTAACCTTGAAGGAAGCCATTGAGTAAAGAGGCATACCGATAACAGACATTGAAATTGCCATAATAGCGTATTTTAAAATGTCTGCATTTTCTCTGCCTGCAACAAAGTAACCTACAATAATAGGAAGAGCAACCGTTACCGCGCTACCGATACCACCAATTGTTTTACCGTGAGAAATAAGCACACCGCGCTCTTTTGCATCCGGTGTCATAACGTTAGGAAGGCTCCAGAAAGGAACATCACTTATGGAGTAAACCATACCCCAAAGTACATAGCTAATACCAACAAACACATAAAGACCGATAGTCTGATTCTGTGTATCAAAACCAGGGTTAACAAACATAAGAATTGTAAGTATTGCAATAGGAATTGCAGTAATTACAGGGTAAGGCTTCATTCTGCCCCACTTAGTTTTCTTCCTATCCATTGCCATACCAATGAATGGATCGTAAAGAGCATCAAAAACACGTGCAACAAGCATAAGAAGAATAACGAACATCGCATCAAGTGCTAAAACGTTCATATAATAGTCTGTTACATAGCTTGACATACAGCTATAAACAAGACCCTGACCTAATGCTGCAATTGCATATGTTCTGACTTCTTTTTTGGGAACATAGTTTTTAGTTTCTTTTACTGCATTTGCCATAATATCCCTCCAAAAGGCTTTACTGATATTTTATACCTTCTGACTTTGTTAGTCAACTATTCAATCATTTTGGATTTTAATTGTTTTTCTGTTTTCTCCCCACACAATTTCGAGGGTAACGGGGATATTTGACTTTACTGTTATCTGAGGCTCTTGATCTTCACTTTCTCTTGCTTCGCACAAAAGAGTCAACTCGCCATTAACGCCAAAAGGATATTTTTCAACACCGTGGCGTTCAAGACGATTTACATACCATGTAATTTTATTCTCAGAAGCGTCTGGTCTTATACCGAAAACGTACTCAAACATAACAGAAATAGGAATAAGACCTGTCCAGCCTACGAAGTCGCCTAACGAAGAGCTTCCTCTTGTGAACTTGCCCTCATTAAGTTCAGGTGCGTAGTTCTCGAAAAGAGTGCCTGTATCCTTGAAAACTTTTACCGCCGCATCAAGATGCGAACAAGCAATTTCATATGCCAGGTCATACTTACCATAATTATCAAGACCTCTGAGCACCATATAGTTTGTTGGAGCCCACACAGAGCCACACCAATAACCGCCCTTAGGATTGTATTCAGGGTGGTCCTTTGAAAGGGTCGGCACTCTATGCTCTGTTTTAAACTCATTTTCATTATTAAGGTGAGCAATAAAGCTTTCGGCTCTTTCATCAGGCAAACACCTTGCAAGAAGTGCCCAGAATGCACCTATATGCTTTACACCATTAAAGCTGTCATCATTTTTCAGGTCATAGTAGAATTTTGTTTCCTCATCCCACAGCTTTTCATTTATAACCTTAAAGAGATGGTCGCTTTCTGCCTGAAGCTCAGGAACAAACTCCTCTCTGCCAAGCTCCTTTGCCATTTTTATAAGGAGGTTGCAGGCATTAAGCTCCTGCATACAAGCATCCACCCACACCATATGACCGTGGCTGTAGCAAACGTGGTATTTCTCGTCAAGACGAGGACAGTTATCCATACCGCAACCGTAGCCTGAAGAAAAATATGTACCATCACGCCAGGTAAAATGCTCCTGCATCCATTGGTGATACGCTACAAGGCAAGGGAAAACTCTTGCCAGCCTTTCCTTATCACCGAAATTGAGATAATATTCCCATTCACACCAGGTCATAACCTCAGGGCCTGTTGAAGCAGGATCGTGACGTGCAAAAACATCGTTACCTGTATCCTCCTCAATCTGACGGCAGATAAATCCGTCAACGTGCTGATGTGAATAGAAATTATCAAAGGTTTTTTGGAATTTAAAAATTCTGTCTGCATACTTGCCGAACATAAGCATAAATGCAGAATCCCACATAAATATACAATTATTAAACGCCGCATCAATATAGTTTGCTACAAAGCCTGTGTTTTCCTTTGGTTGACGAAGATTTCTGAATGCAATCTCCCAGGCTTTCCAGTAGCAATCTATGTGGTCCTCATGGTTATCCCACACAGGCTGAGGAAGTGAACTTTTCGCTTCTTCGAAAACAGGAAGAGGTACCGATTCAACATCGGCACCTATAAAGGAGTTTTCCTCCATTAATTCCTTATCGTCATATGTGATTTCGTTATTTTGCTTAAAACTTATCATAATTAGACTCCGAAATATTTAACTGCGTTGTTATACGAAATATCCTGAACAACCTTTGAAAGGAATTCAATATCTTCAGGGTATTTGCCTTCTTCAACAAGGTCGCCTAAAAGCTCGCAGAGAATTCTGCGGAAATATTCATGGCGAGGATATGAAAGGAAGCTTCTTGAGTCGGTAATCATACCAACAAACTTTGAAATAACGCCTAAGTTCATAAGTGTCTGCATCTGTGTACGCATACCATCGTAGTTATCATTAAACCACCAGGCTGAACCGAACTGAATTTTTGATTCTGCTTCGTCTGACTGGAAGTTACCAAGCATTGTACCAAGCACATAGTTATCCTTAGGATTAAGTGTAAATAAAACTGTCTTTGGAAGACCTGCACCGCAAAGCATTGCATCTAAAAGCCTTGAAAGGCTTACAGCGATTTCATAATCCGCAACAGAATCGTAGCCTGTATCAGGGCCTAATTTCTTAAACATAATGCCGTTGTTATTACGCATAGCACCAATATGGATTTCCATACCCCAACCAAGGCGGTTATATTCCCCTGCGAGGAAAAGCATAAGCTCTGTTTTATATTTATCTATTTCATCCTTTGAAAGAGCAGCACCTTCAAGCTGACGGGCAAATATCTCGTTAAGCTCAGCTTCATCTGCTCTGTTATATGGAACATAAGTGAAGGCGTGGTCGGAAGCACGGCATCCCATTTCTGCAAAGAATTCAATTCTTTCAAGAAGAGCTTTTTTAAGCTCTGTGAAAGAAGTAACCTTTCTGCCGAGAACATTTTCAAGTGCTACTACCCATTCATTGTAGCCCGGAAGCTCAATTCCAAGAGCCTTATCAGGACGGAATGCAGGAAGCACCTTGCATTTAAAGGATTTATCTTCTGCTAAAAGCTTGTGGTATTCGAGAGTATCTGCCGCATCATCTGTTGTGCAAACGAATGCTACATTACTTTTTTCAATAAGCTCACGAGGTGTAAAACCACCTGCATCGATTTTAGCATTTGCTCTCTCCCAGATATCATCACATGTTGCAGGTGAAAGAGGCTCGTAAATATCAAAATATCTCTGCAACTCAAGGTGAGTCCAATGGTAAAGAGGGTTGCCTATAAGGTTAGGCATTGCACTTGCCCAAGCCTTGAATTTTTCATATGGTGATTTATCACCTGTAATATACTCCTCGCTTATACCGCAGGAACGCATACCTCTCCATTTATAGTGGTCGCCACCGAGCCACAAAGCCGCAATATCAGAAGGCTCTTTATTCTCATAAATCTCCTTTGGCTGAAGATGGCAGTGCCAGTCAAATATAGGAGTGTTTTCGCAAGCAGCATACAGCTTTTTTGCTGTTTCTGTTTTAAGCAAAAAATCCTTATCCATAAATTTTTTCATTATAAAACCTCCGAAAAGATTATAACTTCACTTTGAAAACCAATTTGTGAGCAAAATCTGCGTTTTCGCTTTTTCTGCAAGGAGCGTGGGCATCCTCAGGGAAGAACACCATAAAATAGCCCTTTCTTAAAGCAAAAAGCTGACCATTTGGAGCATCCATAAATGCAATATCTGAGCCATCCTTGAAATCCTCTGTAATATTACATTCATTGAAATTTGCCCAACCGATATTTTCTTCACCGTCTATCATAACCTGCACATCGGCATATTCGCGGTGAGACTCGTACTTGATAGGTGAACCATCTGCAATATCGTATTTTGCAACGTTACACCACATATTATCTCCGTCAATTTCAATTTTACCGCTGTCGAAAGGTGCCTTTAAAAACTCCTTGATAGTAGGTTCAACGTTTGCAAAATTTGAATTTTCGTCAAAATATATACTTAAGTTTTCAATTTTATCGTAAATCATTCTGAATCAGCCTCGCCTATCATTTCAAGTCTTTTCTTTTTCTCATCTGCAGGGAGAGTATAGTTATAAAGCATTGTCCATAAAATAACTGCTACAAAAGCAACAGGAATAAACCAGAAAACAGATGTAAGCTCTACCTTATCTATTTCACCTAAAAGAGCAAGCCATGAGCTTCCGGCAAGCTTTGAAAAAGTAATATCGCCTTCAAGGAAAGGAATTGCCACAGCTTTAAAGCAGGATGGTGCCATTAAAGAAACAAAGGCACCTGCCACACAAGGATAAATAACCTTTCTGTTATCTTTAGCTGCAAAGGCTACTACGGCGGCAACTATTGCACAAACTAAAAGAACTATGAGCACTATTACAAAAGTAATTGCCGGAGCAATTACAGGCTCAAGCACCTTGAGTGTATCAGCGCTATCTCCGTCAGAAAAAACTTTTATAAGGTCTGCCGTACCCTTGGCATCTTCATCAAAAAGGCTTATAAATGAAATATCTAAGCCGATATGACTTGGGATCTGACCTTTTTCGTCAATAATTTCCTGAACTGCTTCATTTCCTGCATACTGACCGATTGTTAAAAGGAGCTGTGCAGTTGCGGATTCTATTCCGATATAAATAAGCGGAGCGCTTACAAGCACCACAACTACAATAAGAGCGAGTGCCGCAGCAATAATTTTATAAGTTAATTTCATATTAAACATCCTTTCAAAATGTTTTAATGAATTGTTTATTTCCAGGAAGAGTTAAGCTGAACTGTTCTGTTGAAAACAGGAGCTTCAGGAGTTGAATCCTTATCAACGCAGAAATATCCGTTTCTCATAAACTGGAAGGAATCAAGATATTTTGCATCTGCAAGACCCTCTTCAATAAGACAATCTTTAAGAACAACAAGGGATTCAGGGTTAATAGCGTTAACGAATTCATCGTCAGGAACGCCTGCAGGGTCTTCAACATTGAAGAGTCTGTCATAAAGACGAACCTCTGCCTTGAATGCCTTTGGACCTGCCCAGTGAATTGTACCCTTAACCTTTCTGCCGTCAGGAGCATTACCGCCCTTTGTAGCAGGGTCATATGTGCAGTGAAGAACTGTTACGTTGCCGTTTTCATCTGTTTCATATGAATTACAGGTGATAAAATATGCACCCTTAAGGCGTACCTCGTTACCAGGGAAAAGGCGGAAATACTTTTTAACAGGCTCTGCCATAAAGTCGTTTCTTTCAACATAAATCTCTCTGCCGAAGGTGACTGTCTTTGTGCCAAGCTCAGGTCTTTCAGGGTGTACCTCAACTGTAATTTCCTCAGTCTGTCCCTCTGGATAGTTATCAATAACAACCTTGATTGGGTCAAGAACTGCCATTGCTCTTGGAGCCTGAGCGTTAAGCTCATCTCTTACGCAAGCCTCAAGAAGACCGTAGTCAACAACGCTGTATGCCTTTGAAACGCCAACCTTTTCAATAAAGTTTCTGATAGCCTTTGCAGGATAGCCTCTTCTTCTCATACCGCAGATTGTAGCCATACGTGGGTCATCCCAGCCTGAAACAAGGTTATCTGTTACAAGACGGATATTTCTTCTCTTTGAAGTAATGCAGTAGTTAAGGTTAAGACGAGCAAACTCAATCTGTCTTGGTGGCTCCTCGAAACCAATCTGCTCAATAAACCAATTGTAAAGAGGTCTGTGGTTTTCAAATTCAAGTGAGCAAAGAGAATATGTTACGCCCTCGCAAGCATCTGAAAGAGGATGAGCAAAGTCGTAGATAGGATATACGCACCACTTATCACCTGTCTGGTGGTGGCTTACATGCATAATTCTGTAAATCGCAGGGTCGCGCATATTCATATTTGGTGACGCCATATCAATTTTTGCACGAAGCACCTTTGCACCATCAGGGAATTCACCATCGGTCATTCTCTTGAAGAGGTCAAGGTTTTCCTCAATACTTCTGTCGCGATATGGGCTGTTTTTACCAGGCTCTGTAAGAGTACCTCTGTACTCTCTCATTTCCTCTGCGGTAAGGTCATCAACATATGCCTTGCCATCTTTAATAAGCTTTATTGCGCACTCGTAAAGGAAATCGAAATAGCTTGATGCATAAAGGCATTTTTCCCATTTGAAGCCAAGCCATTCAATATCTTCCTTGATAGACTCAACATATTCAATATCTTCTTTAGAAGGGTTTGTATCGTCAAGACGAAGGTTGCAAACGCCACCATACTTCATAGCAGTTGTAAAGTCTATGCAGATAGCCTTTGCATGGCCGATATGAAGGTAGCCGTTTGGTTCAGGTGGAAAACGTGTCTGCACCTTGGTGTTAACGCCCTCTTTTAATTCTTCATCAATAATATCGTGGATAAAATTACCCGCAGTTTCAAAAATTTCTTCCATAGTGTATTCTCCTTAAAGCGATTCAATAACCGCATTGATTCTGTCGTTAACCCTGTCTTTACCTAAAAGGTTCATTATTGAGCAAAGGTCAGGAGTGTTTCTTCTTGATGTTACCGCAAGACGAATAACTGTTGAAACATCGCCTACATGGCCCTTGAAAGCATCTGGGTTCTTTTTATATTCCTTAACATTTGGTGTAAAACCGAGAGGCTCACACATATCCTTAATTTTAGAGAACCAAGTGTCTTTATCGTCTGCGCAATCGAAAACTGTGAGATATTTCTCAAGGATTGCCTTTGCATCTTCTTTTGAAATATTCTCAGGAAGCTCAAAGCAAGGCTCATAATATTCATCAAACATATATGAGAAATATTCCTTGACCTCGCTCCACTTTGCAATATCCTTACGTGGCTTTGGACTTTCGCGGTCAATATTTACAAGAGCAGTTGAAAATGCTGCATCTGCTGTAAACACCTTGAAGAACTCTTCGTCGTATTTCTCTGCCCAGCCTGCAATATATTGGTAAACCTTGTCCGCCTTCATAACTGAAATAACGTTTTTACTTACGTCGTTAAGCTTTATAAGGTCAAAGAGACATCCGCTTGGGCTCATCTTTTTAAGGTTGAATGGGAAGCTGAAAGCGTCTTCTGTTGGATTTGCCCTTCTCCAATCTTCAAAGTTTGAGTTAAGAAGAGTGAGAAGATACTCAATAAGACTCTCTTTTGGGAAGCCCTGCTCTACGAAGTAGCTTACTGCTGCCTCAGGGTCCTTACGTTTTGAAAGCTTACGCTTTGTACCGTCTTCTTCGTCTATTTTCATAACCTGAGGTGTATGAGCATATTTTGGAACGCGGAATCCGCAAGCCTTGAAAAGAGCTATGTGCTTAGGTACAGATGAAATCCACTCTTCACCACGGATAACGTGAGTTGTTCTCATAAAGTGGTCATCACAAGCGTGTGCAAAATGGTATGTGGGAATACCGTCTGACTTAAGAAGAACCTCGTCGATTATATTTTCAGGCATTTCAATCTTGCCACGGATAATATCGTCAAAGAAAATTCTCTTATCCTCGCTACCATCTGAACGGAAGCGGAGAACATAAGGCTTGCCCGCCTTGATATTTTCTTCAATTTCTTCAAAGCTTAAATCACGGCACTTTGCCCATTTACCAAAGTAGCCCCAGATAAGAGCATCGCCCTTTTCCTGCTCCTCGCGGATACCGGAAAGCTCCTCAGCTGTACAGAAGCAAGGATATGCAAGACCCTTCTGAACTAATTCCTTTGCAACTGTCTGATAAATCTCTGCTCTCTTACTCTGAGTGTAAGGACCATAAGCACCCTTTTCTTCGTTAAAGCCTGTAACGCCTTCGTCAAAATCAATACCGAAGGAATCAAAGCCATTGATAATTGCTGAAACGCCATCATCAATTTCGCGCTTTTTGTCAGTATCTTCAATACGAAGGTAAGAAACACCTTTTGTAGCCTTTGCAGTAAGCACATCTACAAGAGCGCCGAAAAGACCACCAATGTGAAGATATCCTGTAGGAGAAGGAGCAAAACGAGTAACCCTTGCACCTTCAGGAAGGCTTCTTTCAGGGTACTTTGCCTCTAAATCTGCTACAGTAGCTGTAATATCAGGGAACAATAAATCCGCTAACTTGTTGCAATCATAATTCATATCATATATCTCCATTATAATAGATTAAAATATATCATCTTATTATCGCAGAAAACAGAAAAAGTATCAATAGTTTTTTTCAAAAAATCTTTTGTTTTTGGAACAAATATGATAACATAATTATATCGTTAATTTTGTTGTTCACGGAGAAAATAAAATGATTAAAAATTCCACAAAACAAAAAGAAAGAAAAACAGGCACATTCAAGCTCATAAAACGCTTCTTGCCATACTACAAAGCCCATTGGAAAACTATGGTTTTTGACCTCTTCTGTGCGGCGCTCACTACTGTTTGCGAGCTTGTTCTCCCTCTGTTTGTTCGCTTTATAACTGATGCAGCTATAGAGGATATATCTATACTCACACCAAAAACTATACTCACCCTTGGTGGCACATACGTTGTTCTCAGGGCAATCGATGCCCTCGCTAACTACTATATGGCGTCCATCGGCCATATTATGGGTACAAAAATGGAAACTGCTATGCGCCGCGATTTATTCCAGCATCTGCAGAAATTATCATATTCTTACTACGACAACACAAAGGTTGGCACAATAATGTCCCGTATAACAAGCGATTTGTTTGATGTTACGGAATTTGCCCACCATTGCCCTGAAGAATTCTTTATTGCAGGCATAAAGATTATAGTTTCGTTTATAATTCTTTGCTTTATAAATGTTCCGCTGACCCTTCTTCTTTTTGCGGTGCTTCCTGTAATGATGATTTGTCTGCAGTATTTCAAAAAGCGTATGCGTGATGGCTTCCGTGAATCAAGAGTTGTTGTAGGCGAGCTTAACAGCCAGATTGAAGACTCTCTTTTAGGCGTAAGGGTTGTTAAATCCTTTGCAAACGAAAACATTGAAGAAAAGAAATTTAAAAAAGGTAACGAAAAATTCCTTGAAATCAAATCAAAGGTTTATAAATATATGGGTTCCCACAGCTCCATAAACAGAGTTTCTGAGGGACTTATGTATATTGTAGTTGTTGTGGCAGGCGCTTTCGCTCTTGTTGACGGCAAAATCGAGGCAGCAGATTACATTGCATATCTTCTTTACATTTCAACGCTTCTCACTTCTATAAGAAGAATCATTGACTTTGCAGAGCAGTTCCAGCGCGGTATGACAGGCATTGAGCGTTTCAATGAGATTATGGATACTCCTCCTGAAATTATTGATAAAAACACTGCAACAGAGCTTGTTGTAAAAGACGGCAGCATTGATTTTGAAGACGTTACATTCAGATATTCTGAAGATACAGACGATATTTTAGATAAGGTTAATCTTCATATCGGCAGTGGCGAAAGCTTTGCTCTTGTTGGCCCGTCAGGTGGCGGTAAAACAACAATCTGCAACCTTATCCCCCGTTTTTATGAGCTGACAAGCGGCTCCATAAAAATTGACGGAACAGATATTCGGGATGTTACTCTTAAAAGCCTTAGAGAAAACATTGGTATTGTTCAACAGGATGTTTACCTTTTCTCAGGCACTGTAAGAGAAAATATTGAGTACGGAAAACCCGGTGCAACCGAGGAAGAAATCCGCGAGGCCGCACGCCTTGCAGGTGCTCTTGAATTTATAGATAAGCTTCCTGACGGCTTCGACACATACGTCGGTGAGCGTGGCGTCAAGCTTTCAGGCGGACAAAAGCAGAGAATAAGCATTGCCCGCGTGTTCCTTAAAAACCCAAAAATTCTTATTCTTGACGAAGCAACAAGTGCCCTTGATAACGAAAGCGAATTCCTTGTTCAGCAGTCTCTTGAAAGACTTGCAAAGGGCAGAACAACTATAACAGTTGCCCACAGGCTTACAACGATAAAAAATGCAGATACTATTCTTGTATTTACAAAAGATGGCATAGCAGAAAGCGGCAGCCACGAGGAGTTAATTGAAAAAGGCGGACTGTACTCAACAATGTATAAGATGTACAGTGTATAAAAACTAAGTTTGCCTTACGGCAAGTGAAGTTCACTAAAGTGAGTGAAGTTACTTCGTAGTGAAGTTTGCTTCGCAAGTGATGTTGGCAAACTTAACTTCACTTTATGCCGCAGGTGTAAAACTTCACTGTGATTTATCACAACTTCACTTTTGCTATAGCAAAAACTTCACACAAAAAGTTCCGCCGAGTCTCTTCTTGTAACAATGACCTCAATTCCTAATTTCAAATCGAAAGGAGAAAGACTTATGTCCAACTATCCCACCCCACATATAAACGCATCACCTTCAGATTTTGCCAAAACCGTGCTTATGCCGGGAGATCCTTTAAGGTCAAAATTTATTGCAGAAAATTTTCTTGATAATCCAAGATTAGTTAATAATGTGCGCGGAATTCACGGATACACAGGCACATATAAAGGCGTTCCTGTTTCTGTTATGGCAAGCGGTATGGGTATGCCATCAATCGGTATTTACAGCTACGAGCTTTTCAACTTTTTTGGCGTTGAAAACATTATACGCGTTGGCTCTGCCGGCGGTATGAGCGAAAGCGTTAAGGTAAGGGATATTATTCTTGCTCAAGGCGCTTGCACAAACTCAAGCTTTGCCCATAACTTTAATCTTCCGGGAACTTTTGCACCGATTGCAGACTTTAATCTTCTCAGAAAAACTGTTGAAACGGCAGAAGATTTGGGCATCTCTTACAAGGTTGGAAATGTACTTTCTTCCGACACCTTCTATAACGATGATTTGGGTCTTGCTCCCGAAATGACATCTACTGCCCTTTGGGGAAAGATGGGAGTTTTAGGCGTTGAAATGGAAGCTGCGGCTCTTTATATGAATGCGGCGCGAAGCGGTAAAAATGCACTTGCAATCCTTACTGTTTCCGACCACCTTTTAACAGGCGAAAGCCTTTCTTCAGACGACAGACAAAACTCATTTACAGATATGATGAAGCTCTCTCTTGAAACGGCGGTTAATTTATAATGGCAGATATTAAAAGAGTTTTTCTTATTGTGCTTGACAGCTTCGGTATAGGAAACGCACCCGACGCTGAAAACTTCGGGGATACGGGTGCCAACACACTAAAATCAATTTCTCTTTCCCCTGAATTTAATATTGATACACTAAAAAACCTTGGTTTCACTTGTGTTGACGGACTTTCATATTTGGGAAATGGTGCGCTTTCTTCAAAGGTTGCACGCCTTGTAGAAAGCTCCAAGGGTAAAGATACTACCATAGGTCATTGGGAGATTGCAGGCGTTGTATCAGAAAAGCCTCTTCCCACTTTCCCTCACGGCTTCCCTCAGGATTTTATTGAAGAATTTCAAAAAGCTATCGGTTCACCTGTTTTATGCAACAAAACGTATTCAGGTACTGAGGTTTTAAAAGACTATGGCCAGGAGCACGTAAAGACAGGTTACCCTATTGTGTATACTTCTGCGGACAGCGTTTTTCAGATTGCCGCTCACGAGGATGTTATTCCACCTGAAAAGCTTTATGAAATCTGCAAAACCGCACGCAAAATGCTTACAGGCAGCCTTGGTATCGGCAGAGTTATTGCAAGGCCTTTTGAGGGCGAATATCCATTTAAAAGAACTCCCAGAAGGCACGATTTTTCAATTGCTCCACCACAGAAAACAATGCTTGATGAATTGAAGGAGAATGGTTTTGATGTTATAGGCGTGGGAAAAATCCACGATATTTTTGCAGGTGAGGGCCTTACTGAGTATGTTTTTACAGAAAACAACGAAGACGGAATGAACAAAACTCTCCAATATCAGCAAAAGGATTTCAATGGACTTTGCTTTATAAATCTTGTTGATTTTGATATGGTTTACGGCCACAGAAGAAATGTTGACGGCTACGCAAAAGCCATTTCTGATTTTGATAAGTGGCTTCCAAAGTTTATTGAAAAAATGAGAGATACTGATGCTCTTATTATTACCGCAGACCATGGTTGCGACCCGGCATTTTCAGGCACCGACCACACAAGGGAATGCGTACCATTCCTTCTTTGCGGCAAAAACGTTGCACCCGAAAACGCAGGTACAATCCAAGGCTTTGACTATATTTCAAATACAGTAAAATCACTTTTAGGAGTGTAAATTTATGGAGAACAAAGAGCTTTTAGCTTTAGCCGTTGAGGCTATGAAAAAATCATATTCACCTTACTCTAATTGTAGCGTTGGCGCTGCCCTTCTTTGCGAAAACGGCAAGGTTTATTTGGGTGCAAACATAGAAAATGCCGCCTTCTCACCTACTGTTTGCGCAGAAAGAGTTGCTTTCTTTAAGGCAATTTCTGAGGGTGAAAAATGTTTTTCAAAAATTGCAGTTGTTGGCGGTAAAAATGGAATTTTAAACGGTATTTTTGCTCCTTGCGGAGTTTGCAGACAGGTTATGAGAGAATTCTGCGATGATGATTTCGTAATAATTTTAGGCGAAAGCGAAACCTCATACAAGGAAACTACTCTCAAAGAGCTTTTACCATTTTCTTTTTCTCCCGAGGATGTGAAGTAATATGAGAATGTACGATATTATAAAAAAGAAGCGTGATGGCGGTGAGCTTTCTTCCGCGGAAATAGAATTTTTTATAAAAGGCTATGTTGACGGTTCAATCCCCGATTATCAGGCATCCGCTCTTTGTATGGCAATTTTTTATAAGGGTATGACAGAACGAGAAACTGCCGACCTGACATTATTTATGGCAAACAGCGGTGATACTGTTGATTTATCTGTATTTGGTAACACAACCGTTGACAAGCATAGTACCGGTGGCGTTGGCGATAAAACAACGCTTATTGTAGCACCTGTTGTTGCTTCTCTTGGTTGCACAATGGCAAAAATGAGCGGCAGAGGCTTAGGCCACACAGGCGGTACTATTGATAAATTAGAATCTATTGAAGGCTTTAACACAGAGCTTACAAGTGAAGAATTTTTTAAAACAGTTGAAAAAACAGGACTTGCAGTTGTAGGTCAAACAGGTAACCTTACTCCTGCAGATAAAAAGCTTTATGCCCTCAGAGATGTTACTGCAACTGTTGATAGCCTCCCACTTATTGCTTCAAGCATTATGTCAAAAAAGTTGGCAGCAGGCTCTCACACAATTGTTTTAGACGTTAAATACGGCTCAGGTGCATTTATGAAAACTCCTGAGGATGCACAAGCACTTGCTACAGAAATGGTTAAAATCGGTAACAATTGCGGAAGAAACACATCCGCAGTTATTACTAATATGGATATACCTTTAGGTAATAATATCGGTAACGCTCTTGAGGTTAAGGAAGCAATTGAGGTGCTTACAGGCAAAGGTCCTCAGGACCTGAAAACAGTATGCCTTGCGCTCGCTTCACAGATTGTTTCACTTTCGAAAGGCGTTTCAACTGAAGAAGCAAAAGCTCTTACACGCGATGCCCTTGAAAGTGGCAAAGCCTTCCTTAAATTCAAAGAATGGATAGGCGCACAAGGCGGAAAGACCCAGTGGATTGAAAACCCTGAGCTTTTCCCCAAAGCTACATATTCATATGAAATCAAGGCAACTGAAAACGGCTTTATTTCTCATATGGATGCTGAAAAAATCGGCATCTGCGCTGTTATTCTTGGCGCAGGCAGAGAAACGAAAACAGATTCAATTGATATGAGCGCAGGTATTATTCTTAACAAAAAAACAGGCGATGAAATAAAGGTTGGCGATACAATAGCTACACTTTATACCTGCAAAAAAGAAACACTTCTGAATGCCGAAAAGAATTTCCTTGAAGCATTATCTGTTTCAACCGAAAAGCCTGAAATCGGTGCGTTGATATATAAGATTGTTTAATATCAGTTTTTCAGGCAATAGTATTATTACACATACTATAAATTTACGAAGAGGCTAAAGATGATAATAGATTTTCACACCCACGCATTCCCCGAAAAAATTGCAAAGCCTACAATTGAAAAACTCAGCTACACCGCAGGTGGACTTATCCCACAAACCGATGGTACAATTAACGGGCTCAAGGCCGTTATGGAGCGCGATGGTGTAGATAAAAGCGTGGTTCTTGCAATTGCAACAAACGAAAAGCAGCAAAAAGCAGTTAATGATTTTATAAAATCACAGGAAAGCGATAATATAATACCTTTCGGTTCTGTTTACCCTTGGGCTGAGGATGCTCTTGATGAGCTTGAAAGAATTAAGGCTATGGGTATGAAAGGAATAAAATTTCACCCGGAATATCAGAATTTTTATGTTGATGATGAAAAAATGAAGCCTCTTTATAAAAAGGCTTCTCAATTAGGGTTCATTATTCTTTTCCACGCTGGTGAAGATATTGGCTTTCCCGCTCCATACCACGCTACACCTGAAAGGCTGAGGACCGCAGCAAAATGGATTGATTCACCTATGGTATGCGCTCATTGGGGCGGTGCAAATATGGGTGAAGAGGTTATGAAACATCTTTGCGATATTCCTGTATATTTTGATACTGCTTTCGGCTACGCTTCAATGCCTAAACCGAGAGCACAGAGAATACTTGATAAAAAAGGTGTGGATTGGTTCCTTTTCGGCTCGGATTGCCCTTGGCACGCACCCAATTGGGATATAGGAATGTTAGAAACTCTTGGTCTCTCTCCTGAAGAAAAAGAAAAAATTTATCATTTAAATGCTGAAAAGTTATTAAATATATAAAGAAACACGGACACTCTTTGTGTCCGTGTTTTCATTTTTATAAATTCAATTCTCTCTTCAAGTTGCCACCAAGTACTGCCTCTTTTGCTTCCTCGGTAATCTGAAGATTTTTAATTCTGTCTATAGCTTTTATGGTTTTTTCTGCGTTGTTGTATGGAAAATCAAGACCGAAAATACTTCTCTCAATTCCCGTCTGATGAATAAGAGTACAAAGGTCATCATCAGTTAAGGACCATGCGCCTTGTCGAACATTTCCCATATCGTCAATCTCCATACCGATACTTGTCCAACCTGCAAAGGTATTTAAAACTTCGCCACGGGAATTGTTATTCATTATAAGCAGCGCTTCTCTGAAAAAGCTATAGCCACCCATATGCTCCATACTGAAGCGAAGACGAGGGAAATTAAAAGCAACCTCGTCAAAAAGGAGCATACTGTAGTCTGCAATTCTATGCCAATGAAGACCTGTATGGAAGGAAAGGAAAAGATTTTCTTTTTCCGCGGCTTCATAAACCCTGAAAAGCTCAGGAGAATCAATTTTCACTTCCTGATACGCAGGGTGAATTTTTATACCAAGAAGACCTAGCTCTGCTATGTGCTTTACCTGCTCTTCAAGATTATCTTTTTCGAAATTTATTGAGCCAAAGCCTACGAGTTTCGGCTCATTTTTTATTTCCTCTGCAATCCAATCGTTAGGATTTTGCCCTCTGCTCACATCATACATATCCATCTGATTCTGGAAGGGAGCAAAGCAAACTGCTTTTTCGATTCCGCATTCGTCAAGCAAGGCTTTCAAGCAGTCTTTATCTGCATTGGGCTTTGTGTTTTTAGGAAATAAATGAGCATGGTTAGCATAAATTTTGTAGTCGGACATATTTACCTCCGGTTAAATTAGGAATGAGGAATTAGGAATTGAGGGGAAGCTGCGCTTCCGATCATTATAAGCTATCGCGAAGCTCTGGCAACTGGTGACTGGCGACTGGGAGCTTCACTCTGCACTTTGCATTTATATGTTATTCGCCAAAAGCATCGTAACTTTTTGATGAAGGATTTTGGATGAAGAACGCCGTTTTAAGATGCGACGCTGTACAAGGGTACTGCGAGCAGCGAAAAAACAAGTTATTCGCCAAAAGCATCAAAACGCTGGTCAAAATCTTCGTCAGATAACTCAGGATAATAGTCCCAAAGCATCTCCTCCTGAGAAGCGGTAAGTGGTTCTGATGGCACTTCGTTTATAACCTCAACCTTACGAATCTTGCTCCAGAGAGATGGAGTTATACGCACTGTATAACCGCAGGCAGATGGACAAAGCCACTCTGTCATAGGGAGTTCAGGTATACCGAAGGCTGCAAGAATAGACATTATTACACCGCCATGGGTAATAATTGCCGCGCTCTGAGTGCCTGTTTTTATAAGTCCGTCCACAGTTTTATTAAAGCAGTTACATACGCGAGTTGCAAATTCCTGATTGCTTTCACCGTTAAGTGGTCTTGCATCCTCACCGCCCGAAAGCCACTGAGAAAACTCCTCATAAGGCTCTAATTCTTCTGCGGTATGGCCTTCAAACTCACCAAAATCGCACTCATCAAACCCTCTCATTTCAATAGGGTTTTTATCGGGATAGATAATCTTTGCTGTTTCAACGCAACGCTTTAAGGAGCTTGTAAAAACAACATCAGGGTAAGGATAACCGTAG
>JAZLDN010000078.1:0-8028 GCA_045614765.1 Acutalibacteraceae bacterium | reverse complement strand
TTACCTACAATATTATCCATTGTTTTAATTGATTTTTTTGCAAGCTTTTTCATTTTTGATTTTGTGCTTCTGCTATTTACCACTGCCGCTGCTACTGCAGATACAGCACCTATAGCCATTGCCGCACCACCAACTTTTGCCATATTTTCTGTACTCATTTTAATTTGCATTTTTTCACCTCCGCAGATTTCTGAGCTGATTGCTCAATTAAAGTTTTCCCGAAAACAAACAAAAACTAATTTCAAAAAGGAATAATATAATGGAATATCAACCATAAAAAAGAATGAATTTTAAATTAAATTTCTTGAAAATTAATATTGATTATAAAACTAATTGTAGTATAATGTTTTAGTAACTTTTCATAAAAAGGAGCGTAAATATGGAAAGCCAAAAAAGACTTATAGCTATAAACGACATATCAGGCTTCGGTAAATGTTCGCTTACCGTTGCTCTTCCTGTAATTTCTGCCGCAGGCGTGGAAACTGTTTGTATGCCAACTGCAGTTCTTTCTACCCACACAGGCGGATTTGAAGGCTTTACCTACAGAGATTTAACTGAAGATATGCCAAAAATGGCAGAGCATTGGAAAACAATCGACATTAACCCTGCCGCTATATATTCAGGCTTTTTAGGCTCCTTTGACCAGATAGATATAGTAAAAAATTTCGTTGATGACTTTAAAACTGAAAACGTACTTTTCATAGCAGACCCATGTATGGCAGACCACGGAAAAATGTATTCCGTTTTTGATAAAAGCTTTGCTCAGGCTATGACTTCCCTTTGCGCAAAGGCAGATATTATTCTCCCAAACATTACAGAAGCTTGCTTTATGGTCGGCGAAGAGGTAATTGAAGGTATTCAGACTGAAGAATACATTGAAAACCTTTTAAATAAACTCCTGTCAATGGGTGCGAAAAATGTAATTCTTACAGGTGTTTGCTTTGAAGAAGGCAAATTAGGCGCGGCTTGTATGGGTCAGGATAAAGTTCCTCACTACTACTTTGAAAATCGTCTCCAAGGTGTATACCACGGAACAGGCGATGTTTTTGCAAGCGCTTTCTGCGGTGCTATATTAAATGATTTTTCTCTTCACGAAGCTATGGCTATTGCAGTAAGATACGTTTGCAACTGTATTGCGCGAACACAGACTATGGACAGACCTATTAAATACGGCGTGGATTTCGAGCGCGGAATCCCCTTCTACATAAAGGAACTTGGTTTAATATGAGTGAATTAAATATTGTTTTGGTTGAGCCTGAAATACCACAAAACACAGGCAATATTGCCCGCACCTGCGCCGCAACAGGTGCAAGGCTACATATAGTAAAACCTATGGGCTTTGCTATAGACGATAAAAAATTAAAACGAGCAGGCCTTGATTATTGGTATTTGCTTGATTTAACATATTATGAAAACATAGACGAATTTTTTGAGAAAAACAGAGACGGAAAATTCTTCTTTTTCACAACAAAAGCCCAAAGAACACACTCTGATGTGGAATATACGGATAAATCATTTTTGATTTTCGGTAAAGAAACAAAAGGACTCCCCGAGGAGCTCCTTTTAGAACATCCCGAAGAGTGTGTAAGAATACCTATGATTGACGATGCCAGAAGTCTTAACCTTTCAAACGCAGTAGCAATAGGTACATACGAGGCACTAAGGCAGATGGGCTACCCTACGTTACAGAACAAAGGGCAGTTACATAATTATGAGTGGTAATCTAAATGCAAAGCGTAAAATAAAAAACAGATGGTCTGTGAAGTTATGAAAACTTCGCAGACCATTAATTTTTCATTTATTTATCTATAGGCATACTCGCCACAGCATTAAGGGACATATCTGCGGTTTTGCCTGCAAGGAATTCGTAGTAGCCCTGAGAAGCAATCATTGCCGCATTATCTCCGCAATATTTAAGCTCTGGCATAAAGAGCTTTATGTTTCTCTTTTCGCATTCCTCTGCCATAACTCTGCGAAGGCGTGAGTTTGCAGAAACACCGCCTGCAAGTACGATTTTCTCTGCCTTTACATCCTTTGCCGCCTTCATTGTATGTGAAGTCAGAAGATCTGTAACTGCCTTTATAAATGACGCGCCTAAATCCTCAGCCTTAACCTCTTCGCCCTTCTGAGAAGCATTATGAACAAGGTTTACCGCAAAGGTTTTAAGACCTGAGAAGCTAAAATCATATTCTGAATCTGCTACCTTTGGCTTTGGGAACTTATATTTATTTTCATCACCATTAACAGATATTTTATCAAGATTTACGCCACCAGGATATGGAAGACCAACTGTACGGGCGGCCTTATCCATTGCCTCACCTGCCGCATCATCACGTGTTCTGCCGATAACTTCAAACTCTGTATAGGATTTTACATTTATAATGTGGCTATGACCACCAGACACAACGAGAGACAGAAATGGCGGTTTTATTTCTTCGTTTGAAATGTAGTTTGCCGCAATATGTCCTCTTAAATGGTGAACAGGTACAAGAGGTATACCTGTTGCAAGAGAAAGGCCTTTTGCATAGTTTACACCTACAAGAAGGGCACCTATAAGGCCCGGAGCATATGTAACGGCAATTGCATCAATATCAGCTAAAGTGCAGTTTGCATCTGAGAGAGCTTTTTCAACCACACCGCATATTGCTTCTGTATGGCGTCGGGATGCAATCTCAGGCACAACGCCACCATATATTTTATGCTCTTCAACCTGGGAGGCAATTACATTAGATAAAACAACTCTGCCATCTTCAACAACAGATGCGGCTGTTTCATCGCAGGAGGATTCAATACCGAGAATTTTCATATAGCTTGTTCCTTTAAAAATTTTGTCATTAAAATTGCATTTTCTTTTGGCAATTCGTAAAAATCTTTACGCTCGCCCACAACCTGAAAACCTGCTTTTTCATACAGTGCTATGGCACTATTATTTGACTTACGAACTTCAAGAGTAACAAAATCTGCTTGTTCATTTTGGGAAACAGATAAAAGGTGCTCTACCAGTGCGGTGCCTATGCCTTTTTTCCTGAAATCAGGATTTACAGCAACATTTGTGATATACACCTCACCCACAATATTATGGGCGCCTATATACCCTGCAACAACACCATCTGAAAGGGCAACGAAAAAAAGCGCGAGAGGATTGCTAAGTTCATCCCCAATACCCTTTTCACTCCATGGAGTGGTGAAACACATTTTTTCTATTAGGGCAATTTCTTTAACATGGCATTGTGCCATTTTTACAATTTCAACACTCATCATTTTGTGTCGTACCATGTCTTTCCGCAAGCAACCTCAACAGTAAATGGAACTGCCATCTGGCAAGCTGTTTCCATAGTTTCTTTGAGAAGCTCTGCAACCTTTGGCGCATCGTTTTCAGGCGCTTCAATTATAAGTTCATCGTGAACCTGCATAATGAGTTTTGCCTTTGGAAACTCTGCTTTAAGACGATCATATACACAAATCATTGCGATTTTAATAATATCTGCTGCAGTACCTTGGATAGGCATATTCATAGCAACTCTTTCACCAAAGCTGCGTCTTATAGCATTGGATTCATTAAGCTCAGGAAGATACCTTCTTCTGCCAAAATATGTTTCTGCATAGCCCTTCTCTTTGGCTGATGCTTTCGCAATTTCCATAAATGCGGCAACACCAGAATAATTGGCAAGATAACCTTTTATATAGCGGTCAGCTTCCTGAACAGAGGTACCAATATCCTGAGAAAGAGAAAATGCACCTATGCCGTAAACAATACCGAAGTTAACAGCCTTTGCCTTTCGTCTGTCAGAAGAGGTTACATTTTCTAATGGTATCCCCATAACCTGAGATGCAGTTACAGAGTGGATATCCACACCGTTAACGAAAGCATCTATCATATTTTTATCTTCCGCAAGAGCAGCAAGAACACGAAGTTCAATCTGAGAATAGTCGGCATCGACTAAAAGATGGCCTTCTTTTGCAACAAAAAATCTTCTTAACTCTCTGCCCTGCTCTGTACGCACAGGAATATTCTGAAGATTTGGTTCCGCAGAAGAAATTCTGCCTGTACGGGTTTCTGTCTGGTTAAGGGTTGAATGAATTCTTCCATCGTTATCAATAACCTTTAAAAGACCCTCGCAATATGTGGATTTAAGCTTTGCCAAAGCCCTGTATTCAAGAATTTCATTGATAATAGGATGCTTATCTCTTAAAGATTCAAGCACTTCCGCGTTGGTTGAATATCCGCTTTTAGTTTTCTTTTTATGAGGGAGATTCAGCTTATCCTCGTCAAAGAGAATCTCACTTAACTGTTTAGGTGAATTAAGGTTAAATTCACATCCTGCCATTTGGTAAACATTACGAAGGCACTCTTCAAGTCGGGTAGAAATTTTATCGTTATAATTCTCAATACCCTCTCTATCCACAAGAAAGCCCTCACGTTCCATTGAAGCAAGAACTCTTGCTAAGGGAAGCTCTATTTCGTGGAGAAGTTTTGTTTGATTTTTTCCATCAATTGCAGCAGAAAGCTTCAAACAAAGCGCTTCAATTACTGCAGCATTCTGAACATATTCTTTCTCTGCATCATAAAACTCTGACAGTTCCCCAGCCTCTATTTTAACAGCACCTAAAGCATAAGCACCGCTAAGAGCAGAAACTGAATAATCACTTGAATTAGGATTAAGAAGATATGCCGCAAGAGATGTATCAAACTTAATATTTTTTAATTCTATACCGCTTGAATCGCAGAAGCTGTAAAGCTTCTTTGAATCGTCTGTATACTTTTCTATTCCTTCATCACCGAATAAGTCTGAGACAAAGGAAAGGAACATAAAGTTATTATTTGCAGCAAGAACAACACCTTTTTCTGTTTTGAAAAGGATATATTCAATTCCGCAATCGTTATACTTAACTGTAAAATACGCCTTACCTGCAGACTTCAAATCTGAATAAAGGCTCTGAAAATCATCTACATCAAAAAGAGCAACTGACTTTCCGTCAGGTATTTCTTCCTCAATTGTTTCTGAAAAATCAAGTCTTTTCAAAATCTTGAACATTTCAAGAGACGAAAGGAGTTTTGTTGCCTTTACTGCATCAGGCTCTTTGATTTTATAAGAAGAAATGTCTGTATCTATAGGAGCTTCAAGGCAGATTGTACCTAAGGTTTTACTAAGGAAGGCATTGTCCTTTGAAGCCTCAAGTTTAACCTTCATACCTGGCTTAATATCAAGGCTTTCAAGATTTTCGTATATATACTCAATAGAATGGAATTTCTGAATAAGCTCCTGAGCACCCTTCTCGCCTATACCTGCAACACCGGGGATATTATCTGAAGTATCACCCTGAATTGCTTTAATATCTATAAGCTCTTCAGGTGTTACGCCATAAACCTCTTTTATTTTTGCTCTGTCATATACAACTGTAGTGGATTTCCCCATTTTTGTTGTAGCAAGGAGAACATTTACATTATCTCTTACAAGCTGAAGGCTATCTCTATCACCTGTTAAAATGTAGCAGAAATCGTCCTTGGTACAAGCGTTTGAAAGAGTACCAAGAATATCGTCCGCCTCATAGCCCGGCTTTTCTATAACAGAAATACCTATAAGGGTCAGAAGTTCTTTTAATGTGGGAAATTGCTCAATAAGCTCTGCAGGAGCAGGCTTACGTGTACCTTTATATTCGCCATACATTTCGTGGCGGAATGTTGGATGCTTAACATCGAAAGCTACTGCAACAGAATCAGGCTTATGCTCTTCTAAAAGACCTAAAAGTATATTCATAAAGCCGAAAATTCCGTTTGTGAACTTACCATCTTTAGTAGTAAGCATACGGATTCCGTAAAAGGCTCTGTTTAATATTGAGTTGCCGTCAATAACAAGAATTTTCATAATTACCTCACAAATTGAGAGTTTCTAATGTAACAAAATGGTAACTGTTTTGTTTAAGATAATTTTCTTCACTGAGAGCTCGCAAGCAACCTAATGCTGCAGCATCTGTTGTGTTACCCGGAATATGCACATTTATACCGGTAGCTTCTGAAATGTATTTATCAAGGCCATACATATTTGAAAGACCGCCACAAAGGAAAATACCATCATCTGTAATATCCTTAACAAGCTCAGGCGGTGTAATTTCAAGAACGCTCTTTATTACCGCGCAAATTTCATCAACGCTATCTCTTAGAGCAAAGTTTATTTCCCTTGCTGTAACCTCAAAGAATTCAGGCATACCGTCTTTCATATTTTTACCTTTGGCAACAGCGGCTATGGTTTCATCTCGCATTTTAGCACCTGAAAGCGTATGTTTAAGCTCATTTGCTGTCAGTCTGCCAACTGCAATACCACGTGTGGTTTTAAGATAGGTTTTTATTATTTTATCCATATTATTGCCGCCTACAGGGACGCTTTTTGCGATTGCTATACTACCCATTGTAACAACTGCAACGCTTGTTGTACCTGCACCTACGTTTACAATCATTGTACCGTAAGGCTTATTAAGCATAACGCCAATACCAAGAGCAGCCGCAAGAGGCTCTTCTATAAGAGTTGCTCTGCCGGCACCTGCTCTCAAAACGCAACCTAAAATATTACGCTTTTCAAGGTTTGTTATGCCTGCAGGCATTGTTGCAACAACAGTAGGCTTGAATATTTTATTTTTACATATGCGGTCAAGGAAAACCTTTAATAGCTTTTCTGTATTTTCAAGCTCAGATACACCGCCACTGAGAATTGGCTTTACAAGCTTGATTGCATCAGGGCATCTTCCTGTCATTTCGAGAGCCTTGCTACCTGCTTCAAGAACAAGACCTGTTTCCCTTTCGAGAGCAAGTACGGATGGTTCACATAAAACTATACCCTTACCTTCAACGGCGGCAGTAATATAGCCTGTACCTATATCAAGACCGATTTTTAAACCTACCATTATCGCACCTCTTTTCATACTAATCTAACATAGTATTATACACCTTGTTAGTATTTTTGTAAACAACAAAGAGCATATTCGTGTATTTACAAACCACTTTTTATATAGTACAATAAATGAGACTAATACACTTTTAGAGGTGGATTTTATGGCAGGTGTAAAAAACTCAAAATTAAAGCTTTTGTATCTTGCAGAAATTTTTGAGAAAAAAACAGACGAAAACACATATATTTCCGCAACTCAGCTTTGTGATGAATTACAAAAACTTGGTATTCAGGCAGAAAGAAAATCAATTTATAAAGATATTGATGTGCTTCGTGAATACGGCTACGATATTATTCACGAGGGTACCCGTAACAGTGGCGGTTACTTTTTAGGAGCACGGAAATTTGAGCTTGCAGAAATACGTCTTTTATCTGACGCAGTACAGGCTGCAAACTTTATTTCACAGAAGAAAACAAATCAGCTTGTTGAGAAAATAGAAAGCTTTGCAAGTGATAAGCAGGCAAAGGTTTTACACTCTCAGGTTTATGTTGATAACAGACCCAAATGTAAAAACGAAGAAATCTTTTATACAATAAGCCTTCTTGATGAGGCAATTACAAATGGCGTTAAGGTTACTTTTACATACACAAGAAGAAAAATAACAGAAGAATTTAAAACTGCTACAGAAGAAAAAAGCTTCAAGGTAAGCCCATATGCGCTTATATGGTCTGATGACCATTATTATGTTGTTTGCAACAACGAAAAATACGATAACCTTATGCATCTTCGTATTGACAGAATCAAGCATCTTAGCACAACTAACGAGAAAGCTCGTCATTTTTCCGAGGTTTCAAGCTACAAAAACAGCTTTGATTCTGCAGACTACGCATCAAAGCTTTTTAATATGTATAGCGGTGAACAAAAGCCTGTTGAGCTTATTTGCAGAAACGATTTACTCGAAACAATGCTCGATCGCTTTGGCGACAGAGTAAAGGTGCAGAAGGTGGATGATGAGAACTTTCTTCTGCGCACAAATGCAGTTGTAAGCGACGGCTTGGCGGCTTGGGTACTCCAATTCGGCGGAAGAGTAACAGTAAAAGTGCCAAAGGAGCTTATAAAATCTGTTAAGGAAAAGGCAGAAGA
>JAZLDN010000077.1:0-2237 GCA_045614765.1 Acutalibacteraceae bacterium | reverse complement strand
ACCCTTGTTGTCTGTAACTTCTTCGTAAATTGTTGTTGTAAGCTCGTCGCCGTTTTCGTCTGTTACCTGTTCACCTTTGGAGTTAGTAACTAACTCTGCTTTTACTTCAGTTACAGGAACATAAATTGTTTCAGGTATGATAGTAACTGCCATGCCATTTTCGTCTGTAATAGCAACGCCGTTTTCGTCTGTAGCATAGAAAATCTGCTCTTTGGTTGTACCTTCAGGAAGCTTTCCGTTGTCGTTTGCTTTCTTTAAAACAACAGCTAAAACAACAGCGCCAACAACCAATGCAACAATAACAGGGATTATAACAGCCAAAAGCTTTTTATTGCATTTTTTAGGTGGCTGATTGTTAGCCGGTTTCTTTTTTGGTGCAGGAGCAGCAGCCTTCATTGGTGGTGCTGCCGGTTTTTTTGCGCCTGTTGAGTTTACCTTTTTTTCGTCCATTATAAAAACCTCCGAAGTGGGAATTGAATTTAAAAATAAGAGTATATATGCTCATTCTATTACATAATAACATAATACAATTTTTTTTGCAATTATATAATGAAAGAAAAAATTTGCATATTACATAAAAAAAAGGTATCCGTGTTATGTAATATCAATAATTTTGCATTTTACTCAAAAAAATCGTTGAAAACAAAAAATTTATGTGCTAAAATACCAAAGTATAGTAGCCTTTTTATAGTTTAGGTGAAATAAATAATGTTTGATATTACTCATACATAGGGAGGAATTATTTTGAAAGCATACAGTAGAGAGAATATCCGTAACGTTGCAATTGCGGGTCATGGCGCAAGAGGTAAAACAACTCTTGCAGAGGCAATGCTTTATCTTTCTGGTGCTTCTGACAGATTAGGTCGTGTTGCAGACGGCAACACTGTGCTTGACTTTGATGCAGAAGAAAAGAAGAGAAAGGTTTCTGTTTCATCAGCTCTTGCAAACTTCGAGTGGAGAGACAGAAAAATTAATATTATTGATACTCCCGGTCTTTTTGATTTTGAAGGCGGCAGAGCAGAAGGCTTAAGAGCTGCTGAATCTGTTATAGTTGTTCTTTCTTGCGGTCATAACGTAGACGTTGGCGCCGAAAAAACATTAAGAGCAGCAGGCAGAAAAGGTCTTTCTAAATTTATTGTTGTTACAAAGTGCGATGGTGAAGACAGAGACTTCTTCAAAACACTTAATAGCTTAAAGGATAAATACGGCACAGCTATTTGTCCTGTTGTTATTCCTTACGTAGTTGGCGGCAAGGTTGATTGTTATGTTAACTTCCTTCAGAATAAGGCATTTAAATATGACAACGGCAAGGCAACAGAGGTTCCAATGCCTTCTGATGCTCTTATTGATGATATTCATGCTGCATTTACAGAAGCAGTTGCCTCTGCAGATGATGAGCTTATGATGAAATTCTTCGACGGCGAAGAGTTTACCCACGATGAAATTGTTGCCGGTCTTTCACAGGGTGTTTTAGACGGTACTGTTGTTCCTGTTTATGCTTGTTCAGGTCTTACTACAGATGCAGTTGACCTTGTTATGAACGGTATTACAAAGCTTGCTCCTGCACCTAAGGGCGAAGGCGACTATGATTGCGATCCAAACGGCTCTCTTGCAGCAATCTGCTTCAAAACTGTTGCTGACCCATTCATTGGTAAAATGTCTTTCTTCAAGGTTGTTTCAGGTAAGATTACAGCTGCTACAAAGCCATACAATGCCCGTACTGAGGAAGAGGAAAAAATGGGTAAAATCGTTATGGTTAAGGGCGCAAAGCAGGAAGATGCTACAGAAATTATTGCCGGTGATATCGGTGTTGTTACAAAGCTTTCAGGCTTTAAAACAGGCGATGTTATGTGCGATGCTAAAGCTCCTGCAGAGCTGGAAGGCGTTGATTTCCCTGCACCTTGCTATTCAATGGCAGTTAACGTTGTTAAGAAGGGCGACGAGGATAAGGTTGCATCAGGTCTTAACAAGCTCGCTGAAGAAGATGGCGCAATGCTCTTCTACACAAACAAAGAAACAAAAGAGCAGATTGTTTCAGGTCTTGGTGAGCAGCACCTTGAATCAATCGTTTCAAAGCTTAAAAACAAATACGGCGTTGAGGTTGAATTAACAGCTCCTCGCGTTGCATACAGAGAAACTATCCGCAAAACTGTTGATAAACAGGGACGCCATAAGAAGCAGTCAGGTGGCCATGGCCAGTTTGGTGATGTTTGGATTCGTTTCGAGCCATATATGGG
>JAZLDN010000076.1:0-14863 GCA_045614765.1 Acutalibacteraceae bacterium | reverse complement strand
TACATCCTTGCAATTAAGGTTGTTAAATCTATGGAAGAAGCAATTGAACATATTGCTCTTCATTCTACAGGCCACAGCGAAGCAATCATTACAGAAAACAGAGAAAATGCATACAACTTTGCAATGACGGTGGATAGTGCGGCAGTTTATGTGAACGCTTCAACACGCTTTACTGACGGTGGAGAGTTCGGTCTTGGTTGTGAAATGGGTATTTCTACACAAAAGCTTCACGCAAGAGGGCCAATGGGTCTTAAAGAGCTTACAACATATAAATATATTATTGCCGGTGATGGTCAGATTCGTTAATATTCTGAGGTGAGATTATGAAAAAAATAGGTTTCTTAGGTTGCGGAAATATGGGCGGTGCTCTTGCAAAAGCTGCTGTTAAATCCGTAGGTGCAGAAAACATTTTCATCTTTGATGTTGATTCTAAAAAAATCAAAGATTTTGCAGACGAAACAGATGTAAATGTAGCAGATGCGGAATATATTGTTTCAAACTGTGATTATATTTTCTTAGGCGTAAAACCACAGATGCTTAAAACCCTTTTTGAAAAAATTGCACCTGTTATTGAAGACAGAACAACAGATTTTACTCTTGTTTCAATGGCGGCAGGTGTGTCCCTTTCTTCAATTGGTGTAATGGCACAGGTTGATTGCCCTATAATAAGAATTATGCCTAATATGCCTGTTGCAGTAGGCGAGGGTATGATTCTTTATACAGTTAACGATTTCGTATCAAAAGAAGACCTTGACGGCTTCCTTGATGCAATGCAGTATGCAGGCGTGCTTGACAGAATTGACGAAGATAAGATTGATGCTGCGTCTGCAGTATCAGGTTGCGGACCTGCATTTGCATTTATGTTCTCTGAAGCTCTTGCAGACGGAGGAGTTGAGTGTGGTCTTCCAAGAGATAAGGCTCTCCTTTATGCTGCTCAGACGCTTATCGGCTCTGCTAAAATGCTTTTAGAAACAGGTGAGCACCCAGGCAGATTAAAGGATGCAGTTTGCTCTCCTGCCGGCAGCACTATAGAAGGCGTTAAAGCCCTTGAAGAGGGCGCATTCAGAGCAAGCGTTATGAATGCGGTTAAGAAGGCTTATAATCGCACTTTAGAATTAGGGAAATAAGATACGCTTGGTTAATTTGTAGGTTTAAAAAGAATTATATGTAAAAAAGCAGAAGGCTTATGCCTTCTGCTTTTTTGCTTTTCGTTTTTCTCTGAATTTTTTAAATATTGGTACTTTTACTTGTGGCTCTGTATCGTTGGATTTTTCAATAACTATAAGATAAACCACTACAAGTAAGAGATAAGGAACGGGACAGAAAATACCAGGGTTTACAAGGGACATTAACTCAAGGCTTATATACGAAAGGAAAACAGTCATATTAAAAAGAGTAGCTTTTTTCCATATAAGCATATTTCTTTTAACGAACTGGTAAACGAAAGCAACTATTCCCACAGTACCGAAGCTACCCATAATCTGAATAGGCTCGCAGTGGTACCAGCAAAGGGAGCCAGGCTTGCTTTTGAAAATATCTCTGTTTGTAAGGTTTCCAAGGCCTGTGCCGAATATAGGATTGTTTAAATAATCTTCAATTCCTCGTGCGTAGTGGCGTACGCGGGTTTCTGTATCTGGCCCACCAAGAAGGAACTGGTTAAGTACCTTGAAAAGTCTTTGAATTGTAAAGTTCAGGAATGATGTGATTTCAGGTAGGAATATAAGCGCCACAAAGAAGAAGCAAAGGCATATAAGAACATATGCAAGCCTACGGCGTTTATCATACAAAATAAACATTACAAGGCACATTACAAGCTCAATTGTGCCAAAAAGCATACCGCCACGGGAGCCTGTAAGAAGCATTGCAATATAGAAAATAAATGCAAGCACCGCAGTATATGGCTTTTTATTACCAAGGTAGAAGGCAAAAGGTGTTGCCATCATAAGTATAGTGGAAGCATTGTTGCGCCACCTGATATAGAAAATGCCGCCTTTATCAATAACAGTATTAACATTTATAACATAGTGAGCAAAAACCATAAAGGAAATGAAAAGACCTATAACAATCATCATCTGGGAAAGCTTTTCAATCAATAAATATTTATCAGTATGCTCAATTTTAGCATAGAAATAACAGTAAACCAGAAGCATACCAAAGCCTATGCCAAGCATATTGTAAATGGATGCGCCTGAGAAATAGTCTTTTGCAGAAATAACACCAACGCCGCCTATTATAACCGAAATTGAAACAAAAAGCATTGGCAGGAACTGAGAACCTTTTGTAGACGGTCTTTTGTAGTAAGCAACTATATTAAAAAGAAGCGCCGCAACCAAGGGGACCACTAGCCATATTATACTGGTAAATTCACTTAATGAGTTGTAGCAACGTATCGCAATACAATATGTAAACAGAGCGGGAATAAGCATTGCAAAAATATCGCCTGAAACAATAAAGCAGAAGCCTGTTATGTAGGCTAATACAACGGTTCCCCATATATCTATTGCGCTACGCGGATAAAAAGAGTGGAGGCAGGCAAAAATTCCTGTAATAACAAAAAGGATTGCCATCCATTTTTCGCTTAAAAGAAAGGCTCTGAGATTTTCAAGCCTGGAAAGAGCCTTTTCTGATTTTAAAAGTTTTTCCATATAAGTACCACACAATTAATTTTATTGATAATAGTATACTATAAGCCATTATACCTAAAACCGCGAAATTTGCAATAAATATTACAAAATCTTAATAATTGTAATAATTAGGTGATAAGCAGTTAGCAAATAGCGGAGATAGTGAAACAAAAAGTAAAAGGCTGCAGACAACCTGTTGGGGTGTTTGGAGCCTTTTGTAGTAGTGATTTGTGAAGTTTTTGCTATGCAAAAGTGAAGTTGTGAAAAATCACAGTGAAGTTTTACACCTGTGGCGTAAAGTGAAGTTAAGTTTGCCGATATCACTTGCGAAGCAAACTTCACTACGAAGTAACTGCACTCACTTTAGTGAACTTCACTTGCCGTCAGGCAAACTTAGTTGTGCTTCGCACATTTTATGACAACTCGAATTGTCCTGTGTACAGCTTGTAGTATTTACCTTTTTCCTCAAGCAAGGTTTCATGGTCGCCTTTTTCAATAATCTCGCCGTTTTCAAGCACCATAATAGCGTTTGAATTTCGTACGGTAGAAAGGCGGTGGGCAATAACAAAAACAGTTCTGCCCTCCATAAGCTTATCTGTACCTTTTTCAATAAGGCGTTCTGTTCTGGTATCAATAGAGCTTGTTGCCTCGTCAAGAATAAGAACAGGTGGGTTGGCAACTGCAGCGCGAGCTATGGAAAGAAGCTGACGCTGACCCTGTGAAAGATTTGCGCCATCTCCTGTAAGCATTGTGTTATAGCCTTCAGGAAGCCTTGAAATAAAGCTATGTGCATTGGCAACCTTTGCTGCTTCAACAATTTCCTCATGGGTGGCATCAAGCTTGCCGTAACGGATATTATCCTCAACAGTACCTGTGAAAAGGTGTGTGTCCTGTAAAACCATTGCAAGGGAACGGCGTAAATCGTCTTTTTTGATTTTCTTTATATTAATGCCGTCGTATGTGATTTTACCTTCCTGAACATCATAGAAGCGGTTTATAAGGTTTGTAATAGTCGTTTTACCTGCACCTGTTGAGCCAACAAAAGCAATTTTTTGGCCTGGCTTTGCGTAAAGAGAAACGTTCTTGAGAACATTTTTCTTGCCGTCGTAGGAGAATGTTACGTTATGGAATCTTACATCGCCTTTGAGAAGTGTATAGGTAACAGAATTATCTGCAGAGTGTGGGTGTTTCCATGCCCATACACCGGTGCGCTCATTAACCTCCTCTATATTACCGTCTTCATCAACTTTTGCATTAACAAGAGTAACATAGCCGTTGTCTTCCTCGTGCTCTGCATCAATAACATCGAAAATTCTTTCTGCACCTGCAAGAGCTGCAAGAATATTGTTCATCTGCTGTGAAACCTGTGTAACAGGGTTTGAGAACTGACGTGTGTACTGAAGGAATGAGGCAAGAGAGCCGATAGTAAGAGCACCTTTAATACCGCCTGTAAAGAAGCCTAATGCTCCTGATGGTTCTGTAACGCTGATTATTATAAACGCACCTACAGCAGCAGTCAGCGTAAAGTTAAAGTATGAAATGTTACCCATGATAGGCATCAGAATACTTGCAAAGGTGTGGGCTTTTGTAGCGGATTTTCTGAACTCCTCGTTGATTTCTGCAAATTCATTCTTTGTTTTCTCTTCACGGCAGAAAACCTTAACAACCTTCAAGCCTTCAACAAGCTCTTCGATATAGCCGTTAAGCTTACCTACAGCCATCTGCTGCTTGCGGAAGTAGTTTGAACTACGTCCACCGATGAATTTTATTATGCTCAGCATAATAAAGAGCATCAGTATGATTAAGCAGGTGAGCGCAGGGCTGATGTAAAGCATCATTGCGAATATGCCTACAACTGTAATAAGCGAGGATATTGTTTGTATAAGACCCTGACTTATTGCCTCACGAACTGTGTCAACATCGTTTGTAAAACGGCTCATAAGCTCACCGTGATTGTGGGTGTCAAAGAACTTGATTGGTAAGTCCTGTAAATGGTCGAAGAGGTCTTTTCTTAATATGTTCAGGGTTTTCTGAGCCACATTAAGCATAATTCTTGATTGACCGTATTGAGCGCCTACGCCCAGCAAGTATATACCTGCAAGGATAACGAGGTATGAAATAACCTTGCTCATATCTCTTGAGCCTGTTGAGAGCATAACGCCAAGCTCATCAACTATAGGTGAGAGCAAATACGTACCTGCAACGTTTGCACCTGCTGAAATGATAACCATTAAAATAACAAGGGCAAGCAGTCCTTTGCTCTTGGCAACATAGGAGAGCATACGCTTAATGGTTTTGCCTGTGTTTTTTGGCTTGCCGAACTTCATTTTGTTGCCAGGTCCGCCAGGTTGCTTTGGTGGCTTTGCTTGTGGTGCCATAATATCTCTCCTTTCTTATTGCTCCATTTTGCTTTCCTGCTGTGAAATATATACTTCTCTGTATATTTCATTTCGGGAAAGTAATTCGTCGTGTGTGCCTATATCATCTATTTTTCCGTCATCAAGCACTACTATTTTATCTGCGTGCTGAATAGAATTTATACGTTGAGCAATTATGATTTTTGTAGTGTCGGGGAGAAGGTTTTTCATACCTTCTCTTATCTTGCCGTCTGTTGCAGTATCAACAGCACTGGTGGAATCGTCAAGAATAAGAACCTTAGGCTTTTTGAGAATTGCTCTTGCAATACAAAGCCGTTGCTTCTGACCGCCCGAAACATTTACACCGCCCTGACCTAAATCTGTCTGATATCCGTCAGGGAAGCTCATAACAAAGTCGTCAGCCTGTGCAAGCTTTGCGGCAACTCTTAATTCATCCATTGTGGCGTTTTCGTTACCCCAACGGAGATTTTCTTCGATGGAACCGGAGAAAAGAAGATTTGTCTGAAGCACCATTGATACGCTGTTTCTCAAGTGCTCAAGTGAATATTCCTTAACATTTCTGCCACCTACGGTAATCTCACCCTCGGTAACATCGTAAAGTCGGGGAATAAGCTGAACAAGAGAGGTTTTGGCTGAACCTGTGCCACCAAGGATACCGATTGTTTCGCCCGATTTGATAGATAGGTTTATATTTTTAAGCACGTCATTTTCAGCATCCTTGCTGTATTTAAAGGAAACATTTTTGAATTCAATGCTACCGTCAGCAACTACAGCCTGCTTATCACAGCCATCATCTGTAATGTGTGATTCCTCTGAAAGTATTTCGCTGATACGGCTCATAGATGCCTTTGCCATAACCGACATAACAAAAATCATTGAAACTATCATAAGAGACATAAAGATTTGCTGAATGTAGGTTATAAAGCTCATAAGGTCGCCTAAAAGCATATTTCCGCCTAATATGAGCTGTGAACCGATCCACAATACGAGAATTATACATCCGTAAATTGAAACGGACATTATAGGACCGTTAAGGATAATAAGCTTTTCTGCAAAGATTGATGCATCTCTTAATTCATCGTTTGAAATGCTGAATTTTTCTTTCTCGTGCTTTGCTCTTACGAAAGCCTTAACCACTCTTGCGGCAATAAGGTTTTCCTGTATTGAGTTGTTGAACTGGTCATACTTTTTGAACATCTTTGTGAATCGCTTGTGTGCTGCAGAGCCGATGAGAAGTATGAGTGCAAACATAATAGGTGCAATACACATAAATACGAGGGAAAGCTTTTTATTTATGCTGAATGCCATTGTGATTGCCATTATAAACATAAGAGGGGAGCGAATGAGCATACGAAGAGCCATCATAAATGCCATTTGAACCATATTAATATCTGTGGTGGTTCTTGTAATAATTGAGCCTGTTGAGAATTTATCTACATTAGAAAAAGAGAAGCTCTGAACTTTATTAAAGATGCCTTTTCTCAGCTCTGAACCGAATCCCATGCCTGCCTTGGAGGCAAAGTATGCCGCACTTGCACCGCACAAAAGCGAAATGCAAGCAAGACCAAGCATAAGAGCGCCGGTTGCAATAATAAGGTCAACACCTGTTTTGTTGCCGAAACCAAGGGATATGAGTATATCAGCAACGAAGCTTTCCTTTTCAGACAGAGACTGACCTGAAATACCGCAGTCTACAATTACAGACATTAAAAGCGGTATGGTAACCTCAATAAGAACCTCAAAAACAATGCAAAGCGGAGACATTATTGCGGGTAACTTGTATTTTTTTGCGTATGGAAGAAGTTTTTTAAGCATTATTCATTTTCTCCTTTCGGTGTAGCGCTGTTGAGAAGATTGCAAATCTCTTCCTTGGAAAGAGACTGGGAATCGAGATTTTCGTGAAGCCGAGACAGAAGCCTGTGCAGTTCCTCTCGTTCTTCTTCGGAGAAGCCTCTGAACATATTTTCATCTGTTGTATCACATATTTTTCTGAATTCGGCAAGGGCGTTTTTACCTTTATGCGTTACTGATATGTGGTTTTTTCGAGGATCCTTTACATCAGGGGAGCGTGTTATAAGCTCTGCTTTTTCCATTCGCTTTAAAGAAACTGCGGCGCTGGCAGGTGTAATATGCATTGCCGAAGCAATTTCCTTTTGGGAGCAAGCATCGTGCTCGATAATGTATTCAAGCATTTTCGGTTGACCGAAATAAAGGCCTACTGATAAAGCTGATTTCGTTATATGATATCTGTGAATTACAGATATTAATATAAGCTCGTGAACAAGCTCTCGAAGCTCCATTTGGCAACTCCTTTCAAAAATAGTTAAACGTTTAATTTTACCATAGCATATATTACCATAAAACTCTTAATTATTTTTACAAAAAAGAAAAATAACTTGTGTTTTTTAAAATTCATAATTTGTTAATTTGCTAGATTTGCAGAGTTTCACAAAAAAACATGGAGTATAATTGTACTTTTTGTCGTTTTCTTTGTACTTTTTTCACAAAAGAGACTAGTAAATTTTAACTCCCGTTTGAACAAAATATATCAAAAACCCTTGAAAACGACCTTTGGATTTGATATCATTAAAATGATTTAACATAAACTTTTTTGGTGGTGGCAGGAAGTGGAAAAGAAAATCGAAAAAAACGACTATAATGATTTTCCTCTGTTCGTCTTTCATCAAGGCAGAAATTTCAGGGCTCAGGAGTTCCTTGGCGCCCACAAGGTAGAAGAAAATAAATATGTTTTCAGGGTGTGGGCTCCACACGCAGCTGCTGTTTCTGTTGTAGGTGATTTTAACGGATGGGATGAGGGCGCAAACGTCCTTTACCGCCTTAATGATGGTGGCGTCTGGGAAGGATATGCGGAAGGTGTAAAAAATTACGATTCCTATAAATTCCTTATTCACGGGTCAGATGGCTTTAAGCACTATAAGGCAGACCCGTATGCAATTCATGCTGAAACAAGACCAGGTACAGCCTCTAAAATATTTGAGGGTAATTATAAATGGAGAGACGGAGCATGGCTTAAAAAACGAAAAGCAGGCTCTGTATATAAATCTCCTGTTAATATTTACGAGGTGCATTTAGGCTCCTGGAAGATATACGAGGACGGCAACACTCTTAGTTATAGAGATATGGCGAAAGAGCTTGTTGGATACGTTAAAAATATGGGTTATACTCATATTGAGGTGCTTCCTGTAGCAGAGCATCCCTTTGACGGCTCATGGGGTTATCAGGTTACAGGCTATTTTGCAGTAACCTCGCGCTATGGCACACCTGACGATTTCAAATTCTTTGTTGATGAGTGCCACAAGGCAGGTATAGGCGTTATTGTTGACTGGGTACCTGCCCATTTCCCAAAGGATGCCCACGGACTTGCTGAATTTGACGGTGAGGCCTGCTACGAATATAAAGACGTGCGCAAGGGAGAGCATCTGCAGTGGGGAACAAAGGTGTTCGACTACGGCAGAAACGAGGTTCAGTCCTTCCTTATTTCAAATGCACTTTTCTGGTTCAACGAATATCATATAGATGGCCTTCGTGTTGATGCGGTTGCATCTATGCTCTACCTTGATTATGGTAGGGAAGATGGTCAGTGGGTAGCAAATGAAAACGGCGGTAACGAAAACCTTGAAGCAATTGCCTTTATGAAAAATCTTAATGAGGCAGTTTTCAAGGAGCACGGCGATATAATGATGATTGCCGAGGAAAGCACCGCCTGGCCTATGGTTTCCAAACCTGTATTTATGGGCGGTCTTGGATATAACTTTAAGTGGAATATGGGTTGGATGAACGATATTCTCCGCTATTTCTCTCTTGATGGTATCCATAAAAAATATAACCATGATTTAATAACATTCTCATTTTTCTATGCATTTTCCGAGAATTTTGTGCTCCCTATTTCTCACGATGAAGTGGTGCACGGCAAATGCTCGCTTATAAATAAAATTCCCGGAAACTACAACGAAAAGTTTGCAGGTGTGAGAGCATTCCTTGGATATATGTATGCTCACCCTGGTAAAAAGCTTCTCTTTATGGGCTCGGAATTTGGTCAGTTTATTGAATGGGACTATAAAAAAGGTCTTGACTGGATTCTTCTTGATTACGAAATGCACGTTTTGTTGCAGGACTATGTAAGAGAGCTTAATAAATTCTATAAAGCAAACTCACCAATGTGGCAGATAGACTATAGCTGGGAGGGCTTTAACTGGATTGTCAGCGACGATAAAGACAACTCCGTAATAGCTTTCGTTAGAAACGATGAAAATGAAGATAAGGTTATTGCTGTATGCAATTTCACTCCTGTTTTACGCGAGAACTATAAAATAGGTGTTCCCGACGCAGAGTCTTATGAAATTGTGTTCAATACAGATTCAAAGAAATTTGGCGGTAATGGTGAAAAGCTAAAGAAAACATACGCGGTAAAATCAGGGCCGATGCACGGCTATGAGAATTACATTGAAATGAAGCTTCCGCCTATGTCTACAATTTACCTGAAACCTAAAAAGACTGACAAAAATTAAAAAGTTTTAAATTTCAATTTTATATAAAGGAACGTGATAACAATGGCAAAAAAGACAGAATGTATTGCAATGCTTCTTGCAGGCGGTCAGGGCTCTCGTCTTGGCGTTCTTACAAAAAACATTGCAAAGCCTGCCGTACCATACGGCGGTAAGTACAGAATTATTGACTTTCCTCTTTCAAACTGTGTGAACTCAGGTATTTATACAGTTGGTGTTCTTACACAGTATCAGCCACTTGAGCTTAACGGCTATATCGGCAACGGTGGCCCTTGGGACCTTGACCGTGCAAACGGTGGTGTTCATATTCTTTCACCATATCAGCAGATTCAGGGCACAGAATGGTATAAAGGTACAGCTAATGCTATCTATCAGAATATTCAGTTTATTGACAGATACAATCCTGAATATGTAGCAATTCTTTCAGGCGACCACATTTACAAAATGGACTACGCAAAAATGCTTCAGTTCCATAAGGAAAAGGATGCTGCTTGTACAATTGCAATGCTTGAAGTGCCGTGGGAAGAGGCATCACGCTTCGGACTTATGTTTGTAGACGATGACGGCAGAATTACTGCTTTCGAGGAAAAGCCAAAGAATCCAAAGAGCAACAAGGCTTCAATGGGTGTTTATATGTTTACCTGGGAGAAGCTTCGTCAGTATCTTATTGATGACGAAAACGACCCTGAGTCTTCAAACGACTTCGGTAAAAACGTTATCCCTGCAATGCACGAAGCAGGCGAAAGACTTTTCGCATATGGATTTGACGGCTATTGGAAGGACGTTGGTACAATTGATTCTCTTTGGGAAGCAAACCTTGACCTTCTTAATCCAAAGGTTAATATTGACCTTAGCGATACTACCTGGAAGATTTACGGCAGAGGCGAAAACAGTGCTCCTCAATACATCTCCGATACTGCAGTAGTTGAAAATTCAATTGTTGCTGCAGGTAGCGAAATTGAAGGTAAAATTGATTATTCCGTACTCTTTAATGGCGTTGTTGTTGAAGAGGGTGCATATGTAGATTATTCAATCGTTATGCCAGGTGCGGTTATTAAGAAAGGTGCAGTTGTGCAGTATGCAATGGTTGCAGAAAACGCAGTTATTGAAGAGGGCGCAGTTGTAGGCGAAAACCCTGAAAAATGCGAAAATCTTGAAGGTTGGGGCGTCAGCGTTGTAGGACCAAATGTTACAGTTGGTAAAAACGCTAAGGTTAAAGCGCAGTCAATGATTTCAGAAGATGTTAAGGAGGGCGAAACAGTATGATGCCGAAAAATGTTCTTGGTATAGTTTACTCCAATTCATATGATGCTTGCCTTGGTGCTCTCACAGCAAGGCGTACAATGGGCTCAGTGCCTTTTGGCGGCAGATACCGCCTTATAGATTTCCCACTCTCAAATATGGTTAACTGTGGAATTACAAAGGTTGGCGTTATTGCAAACAGCAATTTCCACTCTCTTATGGACCATATCGGTAGCGGCAGACCTTGGGATCTTTCAAGAAAGGTTGACGGTCTTACATTGCTTCCACCATTTACTCCAACAGCAGCTGAATCAACAAACAGAATAGATACTCTTAACAGAGTTATGGATTTTATTTCACATTCCAAGCAGGAATATGTGCTTCTTATGGATTCCAATCTTGTTTGTAATATCAATTTATCAAAGTTGTTTGACTTCCATTCACAGAAGAATGCGGATATTACCATTGCTTACTGTAATGGTCAGCTTCCAAAGCTCCAGAATCAGGTGGTTATTGAAGTTGATGCTGAGCAGAAGATTACAAATATGGGTATAGATGTTAAAACAGCTGCAGATGTTAACTATTCAGCAAACATTATACTTATAAGAAAAGCTCTTCTTGAAAGACTTATCGGTGATGCAGAAAGCTACGCTTACACAAGCTTTGAGAAAGACATTCTTCAGAAAAATGTTGCAACACTTAATATTTATGGTTACAAAATCAACGAGTGGAATTGTACAATTGATAGCGTGAACACATACTTTGCTGCAAATATGGCTCTCCTTGAAAAAGCTTCAAGAAAAGAACTGTTCAAGAGCGACAGCCCTGTTTATACAAAGGTTCGCGATGATATGCCTGTTGTTTACGGCATTTCTTCAAACTGCAAAAACTCTCTTATTGCAGATGGTTGCCAGATTGATGGTACAGTTAAAAACAGTATCGTTTTCCGTGGCGCAAGAGTTGCAAAGGGCGCAGTTGTTGAAAACTCAATTCTTATGCAGGATGCTTTCGTTGGCGAAGATGCAAAGCTTAACTGCGTAATTATGGATAAAAACACTGTTATTACTCCAAAGAAGGTTCTTTCAGGTGATAAGAGCTATCCATTATTTGTTGGTAAAGAAATTGTTATCTGATTTTATTGCGGATTTATAAGGAGGTGCAGATATGGCTGTTTGTCAGATTTGCGGTTGCAAAACAGATGAACTTGATTTTGTAGATGTTCGCATAGGCGAGCTTCCTAAAAGAGCTTGTTCCTTCTGCGGAAGGCAGCTAAAAAATTTAAATGGTGAAAATGTAACCGAAGCTCAGGTCAAATGGCTTGCAGCAGCGATTAACAAAGATGTTCCTGACCGCGAGAAGGATGTTCTCGAAGCGTTAAAGGAGCTTCTTAAAAAGACCGGTGTAGCAGAAGAAATACCTGCGCCTCAGGTACCATATTCAGCTGAGGTTAAACACTATAAAGCTCAAAGCAAAAGTAGTGAGTTTGAAAACGACGGCGATAAAGATAAGTTGATTGCAGAGCTTAATGCCCGCGTAGATAAGCTTGAAAAAACTATTATTGCAATGAAGCGCACTCAGCTTATAAAGTTAATTTGCGAAATATCAATACCTGTTATATTGGGAATAATTTTTCTTATAGTTTTATTCTCTTCAGGCTTTTATGATAGACTGGCAGAGCTAATGAATTACATGGTATAACTGTTGAAATATTAAAGGAGAACAAAAATGAAAGTTTTATATGCAGCAAGTGAAGCATTACCATTTATCGCAAGTGGCGGTTTAGGTGATGTTGCAGGCTCTCTTCCTCAGGCTCTCAGAAAGCGCCTTGTAGGTTGCCGAGTTGTTATGCCTCTTTACGATGGCATTAAGCAGGAGCTTAAGGATACAATGAAATTTGTAACAAATATCTGTGTACCTGTTGCATGGCGCAGACAGTATTGCGGAATATTTGAAGCAAAAAGCGGCGGAGTTATTTATTATCTTCTTGATAACCAGTACTATTTCAAGAGAGATTCTCTCTATGGCTTCTATGATGATGCGGAGCGTTTTGCATTCTTCTCAAGAGCAATTCTTGAAATGCTTCCTCACATTGATTTCAAGCCTGATATTATTCATTGTAACGACTGGCAGACAGCTCTTACTCCCGTTTACTACAGCACAATTTACGCTGAAAGACCGGGCTACGAAAACATTAAAACAGTTTTCACTATTCATAACATTCAGTATCAGGGTGTTTACGGTGAAGAGCTTATAGATAATGTTGTAGGTATTGACCATGCCCACAAAAAGCTTCTCGAATATGATGGTGCAGTTAATCTTATGAAGGGTGGTATTGAGTGTGCGAACGCAGTTACCACAGTAAGCCCATCATATGCAAAGGAAATTCTTGACCCATGGTATTCACACGGTCTTGACCCTATTCTTAAAGAGCGTTCATACAAGCTCAGGGGAATCCTTAACGGTATTGACGTTATAAACTACAACCCTGAAACAGATAAGGATATTTTCAAAAACTATACTGCAGATAATATCCGCGGTAAGTATGTTAATAAAAGAGAACTCCAGAAGCTTTTAGGGCTTCCGGAGAAGAGTGATACTCCTGTTATGGGTATGGTTACACGTCTCGTTTCTCATAAAGGTCTTGACCTTTGTAAGGCAGTACTTGACGAGCTTCTCGCCACAACAGATATTCAGCTTGTAGTTTTAGGCTCAGGCGATTATCAGTATGAGGAATTCTTCCGTGGCCTTGCCGCAAGATATCCTGATAAGGTTGGTCTTTGCCTTGGCTTTATACCTGACCTTGCAAGAAAAATTTATGCAGGCGCAGACCTTTTCCTTATGCCATCAAAGAGCGAGCCTTGCGGACTTTCACAGATGGTTGCCCTTCGTTACGGTACAATTCCAATTGTCCGCGAAACAGGTGGTCTTCGCGATTCTGTTACAGATAGTGGAGACAACGAAGGAAACGGATTTGTTTTCTCTTCATACAATGCTCACGATATGCTTCACGCAATCCGTCGCGCAGTTGAAGGCTACCAGGATAAAAATGGCTGGGCTATTCTCGTTAAGCGCGCAATGGATAGCGATAACAGCTGGGGCAAATCTGCAAATGATTATATCAAGATGTATAAGGAAGTATTAAAGGGCTAATTATTCTATCTTGATTTTATCGGCAGTTTTGCTTATAATACTTTCGATATTTTTAATGACGGTCTCGATACTTTTTGGTTCGGGACCGCCGTATCGTCTTGCGGTTACTGTTTTTTCAGGGAAGTCATTAAGGTATGATTCCTTTAAAGCAAGAGTTACAGCCTGAGCATATTTCGGCGGAAGATTAAACCAACGCTTTGGAATATAACCCTTCTGAGCAGCGGCAAAAAGTGTGCGGTAAATTGTTACTGCATAAAGTAAATCCGCAACCTCACCTGCCACAGAGGAGCCTGCGTTCATTCTTTCGTGGGTCATAATGGCAGCGCGGTATATTGTTTGGGTATCAAAAAGAACGTCATCCTCTTTATCTTCAAGAACAGTGGAATCAAGACCTTTACGGCTGTCTGTTCTGCCAAGAACATAGTCAGTTGTAACGCCGTAATATTCTGCAATGCGGCATAAAAAATCAAGGTTGAATTCGCGGATTCCTTTTTCGTAGTGAGATAAAAGTGCTTGCGAAACGCCTAAATCAACGGCAGCAGCCTTCTGGCTAAGACCTTTTTCAGTTCTCAGCTCAACTAATCTTTCGGAATATGTTGCCAAAATAATCACATCCAACTAAAAATTATACATAGTGTATAATATATTACACCATATTACAGGAGAAATCAATGAAAACTTACACAGTTTATTTAATCCGCCACGCATTAACACAAGGTAATCTTGAAGGTCGCTATATCGGTCAGACAGACGAGCCTTTATGTAAAGAGGGCGTTGAACAGCTTGAAGCAATGAAAAACGACTACGGTTATCCTTACCCTGATGTTGTTTTTACAAGCTCCTTAAAGCGTTGCGTTGAAACAGCAAAGATTATCTATCCCGATAAAAACCCTATTGAAATGAGAGGGTTTGATGAGTGCGATTTTGGTGAGTTTGAAGGCCA
>JAZLDN010000075.1:0-24758 GCA_045614765.1 Acutalibacteraceae bacterium | reverse complement strand
AACCGCGACAGAGCTCGCGGAACGCTCTGTCTGCCCCGCCTGCAAGGGGAGCGAGAGCAGCTCTTTCTTTTATTTCAAGGTTACCTAATTTCATTGTAAATCTCCACATCAAATTGAATATTGATTCTTCGTTTAGCATATCACGAAATAGGTGTAATTTCAAGTAGAGTTGGTATATGTAGATGTATAATTGGAATTAATTTACAATTACTTGTAAATTTATAGTAACTTTGACAGTTTTTTTGTCTTATGTTTGGTGAAAGTGATAATATGATTTTTGAAATTATTATGATATAATTCAAGGGTAAAAGTATACTTTAAATTTTGGAGGAGTACGCATGAAGAAAAACTTCAAAAAATTGATGTCAGTGTTGCTCGCAGTATTAATGCTTTGCTCAGTATTCAGTGTTGCAACTTTGGCAGCAGGTCCGTACACAATCACTTTGCAGGGTGGCCAGAGAGGTAATGGTGCCAACCGTGTATATGGTGCATTGAATCAAAAACTTATGGCAATCGATGGTAATACATACACAGATGAAAATGGTATTGTGTATACAATCGATAAGGAAGAAAACACAATTACTTTCCAGACAGATGCAAATGGTAAGTTCGTTTTCCCAGAGTATTTCTTTGATATGCCTGGTTATACCCAGACATCATGGGTTACAAATAAGAGTAACAATACTGGTAAGAAACTTGCTGGGGTTTCTGGTTCAGTTACCAAGAAAACTACATATTATGCAGGTTATGATACTGCAAAATATGATGTTAATTTCTTCCCAGGTGCAGATGGTATCGGCGATGCCGTTTCAATAACAGAAAAATCTTACAAGGCAAAAATTACGCTTGAAGGTGCAATTTTCACTCGTCCGGGCTATGTTCATATTGGTTGGGCAACCGTTGAAAATGCTGAAGTTGCTGAATATGGTTTCTTAGAGGAATACGTTGTTTTGGGTAATGTTAATTTCTACCCTGTTTGGCAGAAGTCTCTTGTTGGTATCGAATATGATGTTAATATTATGTCTTTCGGCTCCATCTGTGAAGGCTATATTGCTCCTGAAGCTCAGATTTTAACTATTACTAACATTGGTAATGGTGAGGTTAGTTTCGTTGCACCAACATCTGAAGCATTTAACATTGTTGCAGATACAACAACAATTGCACCAAATGGTGGAAAGGCTTTTGTTTCAATTCAGCCTAAGGCAAGCCTTAATGACGGAAAATACTTCGAAAAAATTGACTTCGATTTCGGCAACGAAGAGCTTAATTTCTCAATATCTGTAAAGTTCGCTGTTAATAAGCATCTTTATGTAAAGTTTATCTATAACAACGATGCAACATATATTGCAGACGGTACAGAAACAGCTGAATGCTTCAGTGGTTGTGGAGCAACATTTGATCGTACAGCAGAAGGTACAATGAAAATTTACTCTGCTGATAGCAATACTGCAGATGGTCTTATGAAAGAATATCTCTACCACAAGACAGTTAAGTTTGTAGCTTTCGGTAGTGGTATGGATGCTAATCCTGCAAAAGGCGACACCCTTTCAAAGCGTTTCCGTCCAACAGAATGGAGCGTAGCAGATACAGCATTTGGCGGTACATTTGATGCTAACACAACTGATTATACTGTTATGTATGATCATGGCGACGGTAACTTTGGCACATACACTCTTACAATCAAGTATGTTGAGGAAGAAAAGAATGCTGACGACGAATGGGTTGCTACAGGTATTGAAGATGTTAAAAACTTCAAATACTCAATTGGCCCATCAGAAAAGGATAATCAGGAAGTTGTAAGACCAAACATGATAGTTTCAATTATCTTTGGTCTCTTCGGTTACCTCATTGACTTAATTACAAGCGGTAGCTTATTCTAAGAAACAAATAGTTACACCACCGTGTTATACGGTGGTGTTTTTTTGTCTAATATATTGGTTTTACTTATCCCACTTGAATAGCAATATTCCGCTAATGGATATAGCAATACCTATAAGTTTATGCCATTGGAAATCAACCTTCTGAGTGCCGAATAAACCGAATAACTCTATCAGATATGCGGCAAGAAGCTGTGCTGTAACAATAATCATAACTGCTTGTGCAGGGCCAAGACCTGACATACTTTTTATTACGGTGTAGGTAATAAGAGCGCCTAAAATGCCACCGAGAAGCATGTATTTATTATCTATTCTCAATAGTGCTCCGAAGCTGCTTTCCCGACCTGTAAAAAACCATGCGCCTATGCAGAATAAAAAAGCCGTAAGCTGTACAAATGAAGCGGATAACCAGATAGATGTTTGTTTTGTTACACCTTCATTAAAAACACCCTGCACGCTCATAAGTGCACCGGAAAGTATAGCAGTAATAATAGCAATCATAAAACCAACCTCATGCTGTTGTATTTTATGATAGTATGTGTATATTTGTCTTAAATATAAAAGACACTCTGCAAAATCTTACAGAGTGGCTTTTAGTGTATGTAACGTTTATTCTTGTGTGGGCAACTTGCAAACGTCAACCCATTCAACAAAGAAACAAGAATATTTTTCAAGCTCTTCAGGTGTCAGCTCAATAGCGCTGTTACTGCTTCCGCAGGCAGGGAAGATAGTTTTGAAGCGTTTGAGTGATTCATCAAGGTAAACCTTTACACCCTCATTTATTGCAAATGGACATACACCACCTATGGCGTGGCCGATTTTTTCAACAACCTCATCAGGTGTAAGCATTTTTGCCTTTGCTCCGAAATATGTTTTGTATTTCTTGTTATCAACCTTAGCATCACCGGCCGCTACAATAAGAATAGGGGCGTCATTAACAGAAAATGAAAGAGTTTTAGCAATTCTACATCCTTCGGTATTAAGCGCTTGTGCCGCTAATTCAACAGTAGCGCTTGATACAGGGAATTCCAAAATTTTATCTTCTATTCCGTAATGTTTGAAATAATCTTTTACTTTATCAATAGCCATAAGTTTCTCCTTGGAATATGTGATGGAATAATTATAGCATGTTTTCTCAACTGTTTCAATGAAATCGTGCTTTGCACGATGAAATCAGAATGATGCTCGGATGAAATCTTCGGCTATGCCTAAGATGAAATTAAATACGTCCCTTATCCTAACAAAGTTAGATTTCATCACGAAGTGATTTCATCCCACGATAGCGGAATTTATCTCGTCCGAAAGGACGGATTTAGTTGAAAAAAGCACTTGCAAACGCAAGTGCTTTTTTTCTGGTGGAGATGGCGAGATTTGAACTCGCGTCCGAAAATCTATTCCCGAAACTTTCTACGAGCGTAGTTTATCTTTTGAAATTCCCTCGGAAAAACGCCGGTAAACAGGCTTTAATCCTTGGTAGCCCTTTAAGCCGTGATAAAGTACAAGGCTCTCCTTTATTCACGTGCACCGCTAAATGACGCTCTTATCCAAGTCGCGGTAGTCTCGGTAAGAACGGCAGCTGACTTAAGCAGCTGCTAAAACTGTTTTATTATTGTCAGTTATTTTTAAAAGTGTGGTTTTTAAAGCGGTACCACGCCTCTGCTCGCTTATAACGGTTCAAAATCTCCGTCGAAATCCTTTCATCCCCATATATTTCGCTTCGCTCAAGTTAAGAGTGAAAAGTGAATAGTGAATAGGTAAAGGGAAGCTACGCTTCTGTTTTTATTTACTGGTTTCTCAATGACATAGCGCGTTGAATGTTCCTTTCTGCATCGCGCTTTGCTTCTGTTTCTCGCTTATCGTAATTCTTTTTACCTTTGCAAAGTCCAATAAGCATCTTTGCTCTGCCTCTCTCATTAAAATAAATTGAGAGGGGAATAAGCGCGCAACCTTCTTGCTTAACCTCGCCCATAAGCTTCATAATCTCTTTTTTATGGAGTAAAAGCCTTTTTGGTCTTAATGGGTCTCTGTTGAATCGGTTGCCTAATTCGTATGGTGAAATATGAACACCGTTTGCAAGCATTTCGCCATTAACTACGTTGCACCAGGATTCTTTAAGGTTAACCTTTCCTGCGCGTATAGATTTTATTTCTGTACCAAAAAGCTCAATGCCTGCTTCATAAGTTTCAAGAACAAAATAGTCGTGGTACGCCTTTTTGTTCTGTGCAACTGTTTTATTTTCTTGTTTTGCCACAACTATTCAGTCCTTTCATCTTGTTTTGTTTTGCAAAACATATAGAATAAATCTTTGATTTATATATCGAATTGCATAGCAATATATCGAGTTTATCGTAAGATAAACATATTGATAAATATATGTCGATATGCCTTGGCTCGATATATCCTTACGGATTCGATATGTGTTTCACACTCGATATATTTCACATTGTGTGAAATGAGAAGTTACAATTCGCTTCTGCCTGATAACGCTCTCATAAGAGTAACATCATCAGCATATTCAATATCTGCTCCTACAGGTATACCGTAAGCAAGGCGGGTAACCTTAACGCCAAATGGTTTTATAAGCTTACTGATATACATTGCAGTTGTGTCGCCTTCAATAGTAGGATTTGTTGCCATAATAACCTCTGCTATTTCACCTGATGCGGCTCTTTCAACAAGGCTCTTTATGGTAAGCTGGTCGGGGCCGATATTGTTCATAGGTGAAATGGCTCCGTGGAGCACGTGGTACACACCGCTGAATTCCCTCGTTCTTTCAAGGGCTAAAACGTCGCGTGGCTCTTCCATAACGCAAACTGTAGAGTGGTCGCGGTTAGGGCTTGCGCAAACAGGACACAGCTCATTTTCAGTTAAGTTATGGCAAAGAGAACAATGGTGAATTTTAGTGTGAGCATCAATTATGGCATCAGCAAATTCCTTTGCTTGCTCGTCTGTTAAATCAAGCACATGAAAAGCCATTCTTTGAGCAGTTTTTCTACCAATTGATGGTATTTTCTGAAACTGTTCAATCAGCTTTTCAAGCGCAGCAACATCGTATGCCATATCAGAAACCGAAGCCTGCAGGAAGGTTAAGGCCGCTTGTTACGTTGCCCATTCTCTGCTCCATTGTGTCAATAGCCTTGCGGATTGCTTCGTTTGTTGCGGCAATAATCATATCTGAAAGAATTTCAACATCGTCCGGGTCAACAACATCAGGCTGAATATTAACCTCAAGAACTTCGTGTTTACCGTTAACTTTAACCTCAACAGCTCCGCCGCCTGCACTTGCTGAATATTCTGCTGCTTCAACCTCAGCCTGTGTGCGATTCATTTCTGCTTGCATATCCTGAAGCTTTTTCATCATAGCGGCCTGTGAATTTCCGCCACCCTGGTTTGGAATACGTGCTTTCATTATATTTTACCGTCCTTTTTTCTATTTTATTCTTCAATGAAGAAATCAATTTGGTGTTTGTTAAGTTTTGAAATAAAAGTGTCTACTGGCTCAACGCCTTCTTCAACTGCAGGAGATGAGCCGTCATTGTATAATGCAGGACGAAGATTTTCGCCCGTTGCCCTCATCAACGCTGTTGCAATTGAATCAACATTATCTTTTATTTTAAACATCTGCGGGAATGCAGTGTTTTTAGCTTTAATAAATATTGTGTTTCCGGCTCTGAATGCTAAAGAACCTATAAGCATAGGGTAAAGAGGCCTGTTTATCATAGCAAGCTGACTAAGGGCATTTTCCCATGCTGCAAATGGTACAGCGTTATCAGATTCGTTAACTACACCTGTGTCAACAGGTTTTCTGATTTCCTGAACTTCAGGCTTAACAGGTTTTGCTGCCGGTTCAACAATAGGTTGTTCCATTGGTGCTTTCACCGGTGGTTCTTCAGGAATGTAGTCGTAATCTTCGATAGGTGGTGTAGGTGAAACTTCTTCCTCACTAACCGGTGCTTCATATACAGGCTCTTCAACCTTTGTTGGTGTAGAAGGTGCGCTTTCCTGTTTCTGTGGTGCAGGAGCAACGTTTACCTGTATACCCTGAGCCTTCATAAGTCTGAGCTGAGCCTCTAATTCGTCTATACGGCGAACAAGTGCACCATTGTCTGTAGAAAGAGCAGGGGAGCAAAGCCTTATAAGAACAGACTCTGTCTGTGCTCTCTGATGAGCACTGTATTTTAATTTAGATGCCTCACTGCAAAGCGTTTCCATAATATAAAGCACAGTGCCGTTTGTAATTTTTTGAGCGTTTGCTTTATATCTGTCTAACTCGTCGGGAGTGCAAACTATGAACTTTTCAGGCTGTCTTGTGGTTTTTGCCATCATAATATTCCTGAAATGGTTAACAAGCTCGCTCATAAGTCTTTCCATATCGCAGGAAGAGGAGTGAAGCCTGTCAATTATATCAAGAACAGCACTGCTATTTTCTGAAAGTATAGCATCTGAAATTTCAAATAAATAATCCTTACCCAAAAGACCTGCAGCGTTACTTACTGTTTTAACCGAAATTGGCTCGTTATAGCCTGCGCACTGGTCAAGGATTGAAAGGGCATCTCTCAAAGCACCATCTGAAACGCGGGCAATAAGCAGGGCAGCATCCTCGCTAAGCTCTAAATTTTCGTTCTTCGCAACAGTCATAAGCCTTGATGCAATGTCTTCAGGCGGAATTCTTCTGAAGTCAAAACGCTGGCAACGTGAAAGAATGGTTGCAGGGAGCTTTTGCACCTCTGTTGTTGCAAGTATAAATAATACATGTGCAGGCGGCTCTTCAAGTGTTTTTAAAAGTGCGTTGAACGCACCTGAGGAAAGCATATGCACCTCGTCAATAATATAAACTCTGTATTTAGCCGCGGCAGGTGTAAAGTTAACCTCGTCGCGCAAATCACGGATATTATCAACGCTGTTGTTACTTGCAGCGTCTATTTCGGTAACGTCAAGAATTGAGCCGTCATCTATACCACGGCAGATTTCACATTCATTACAGGGGCTTCCGTTTTGCGGATTAAGGCAGTTAACTGCCTTTGCAAGGATTTTTGCACAGGTAGTTTTACCGGTACCTCTTGAACCGGTAAAAAGATAAGCATGTGAAAGACGACCTGTTGAAATTTCATTCTGCAAAGTGTCGGTAATATGACCCTGACCTGAAACATCTGAAAAAACCTGAGGTCTCCATTTTCTGTATAAAGCTCTGTACAATCTTCTCACTCCTAACGGAAACTAAAAAATTACACTCAACTCGGTCACACAACGAGCAGGCGGACTGTGGCGCACAGAACGGTCCGCTTAATGCTGCTCGGTTCCCCGCCTGACATGGTTCACGGTGCCCCGTCGCACAGGACCCACTCGTTGCATGACCGAATTGAGCGTAATATTTAAAGCGTATTTATTATATAGCAAAAGTCTGCAAAAATCAATAGGAATGGCTTAAAAATCAGCCCTTGCACTCATCTTTGTTTTGGGTGTCATTACAGGATTGATTTGTGGCTTCTTGTTTTTTTCTAGACAGACCCTTGATACCTCGGATGAAGAACAGTATGCAGGTAACCAGCAAACCAATATGCATATCCAAGAAAAGGGCAAGAAGCAGGCTCAAACCAATCAAAATATCAAAAATTGCATTTTTCTTCATAGAATTTATTCCTCCCAGTTATACCATGCGTCTTGTGTGTCAGCGTGAATTTTCAACTATTAATTGTTACGTGGCGCTTATTAATTAGATAGAGTTGAAATCAGCCCTCGTACTCATCTTCATTTTCCCAGTTGTGCCATACGTCTTGTATATCATCATTATCGTCAAACATATCAAGCATTTTACTCATGCCCTTCATGTTATCCTGATCCTCGATTCTTGTGTATGTCTGTGGGATATATGCAGTTTCGCTGCTTACAAACTTATAGCCTTTTTCCTCAAGTGCACTTGTAACAGCACCAAGGTCGTTAGCATCTGTACGTACTTCAAAGATTTCCTCTTCGTCTGTGATGAAATCAATAGCACCGCACTCAATAGCATCTTCCATAAGCTTGTCTTCATCTACGCCTTCGCGCTCAATGATGATTACGCCGTAGTAATCGAACATAAACATAACGCAGCCTGATGTACCCATATTACCGCCGAATTTGTCGAAATAGTGGCGAACATCACCTGCAGTACGGTTACGGTTATCGGTAAGAGCCTTAACAACTACAGCAACACCGCAAGGACCGTAGCCCTCGTAGATGATTTCTTCGTAGTTTGTGTTGTCGCCTTCACCGGCAGCCTTTTTGATGATTCTTTCAATATTATCGTTAGGAACGTTGTTTGCCTTTGCTTTTGCAATAACATCCTTAAGCTTGGAGTTACCTGCAGGGTCTGGACCGCCCTCACGAACAGCAACTGCAATTTCACGACCTATTTTTGTAAATACCTTAGCTCTTGCACCGTCAATTTTTTCTTTTTTTCTCTTAATGGTGCTCCATTTTGAATGTCCTGACATTTGAATTCTCCTTCGAAAATAAATGTTTTTTACAACCCTCATATATTATCACAGGCAATATGTTTTGTCAATGCTGCAATTATCATTATTATGTAATATATCACTAATAACTGTTGGTTAAAATTGAAATGATTGACAAAAATAAACTTGGAGGTATTTAAAAATATGAAAAATAGTCAAAAACTATGGAAACATTTTCCCCGATGTGTTAATATATCCGATATATGTGCCAAAACACAGAATATCGGATGTGATAAAATGAAATATAATTTTAATAAAAGTGGTATCTCTGAGGGGATAGAATTTTGCAGTATTTCTGCAGAAGGCTTCAAATCTTCTTGTATCTCTGTAAACTTCGTGTTGCCATTGAGCGAAAAAGCGTCTCTTTACGCTCTTGTGCCTAATGTTTTAACACGCTCTTCAGAAAAATATCCTGACCTTGCAAGCATTGAACGAAAGCTTGCTAACCTTTATGGAGCAGACCTCATCGTAGATGTTTCAAAGGTGGGTGAAAATCAAATTCTGAAGCTGGAAGTGTCTTGCATTGATGACCGTTTTGCGTTGGAAAACGAAGTTATATCTGCAGAGTGCAGTAAGCTTTTGTTTGAACTTATATTCAAGCCTAACGTAAAAAATGGCGCGTTTTCTCAACATGATACAGAAAGCGAAAAAAGGCTTCTTATTGAACGACTTTATGCAGAGCAAAGCGATAAAAGGTCTTATGCAAAAAACAAGTGCGAAGAACTTATGTTTTCTGAGGAAGCATATGGTATCCACCGCTTTGGAACAATTGAAGATATTGAAAAAATCACACCCGAAAGTCTTTATGAAGCATATTGCGAAATTCTCCGTACGGCTAAGATTGTTGTTTGCTCCAGCGGTAATACAGATGCAAACAGAGTTTGCGAGGAATTCAAGACATATTCAAATAAGCTTTCAAGAGAGCTTTGCCTTGGCGAAACTCTTTTCGTTGAAAAAGCTGAGGATGTTCAGTATGTTAAAGAACAAGAGTCTGTAAAACAGGGTAAGCTTGTTATGGGCTTCAGAATGGGTATGGCAGACGCTAATGATAATTACGCTGCGCGCAGAGTAATGGTTGACCTTTTTGGTGGTAGCCCTCATTCAAAACTTTTTACTGTTGTACGCGAAAAAATGAGCCTTTGCTACTATTGTTCTGCAAGAATGATAAGAGCAAAAGGTATAATGTTTGTACAAAGTGGTATCGAAAGCTTTAACGAAGATAAGGCAAAGGAAGCCATACTTCAGCAGCTCGAGGATATTAAAAACGGAGAATTTTCTCAGGATGATATTGATGCTTCAGTAAAAGCTCTTGAGGATAGCTTCAAAAGCGTTACAGACAGCCCTGAATCTCTTGATTCATGGTTTATGTCTCAGTGCGTTTCAAGTGCCTATAAATATCCTGAAGATTTTATAAATGATTTTATGAATGTAACAAAAGCGGAAATTATGAAAGCGGCTCAGGATGTTACTCTTGACACTGTGTTTATGCTTGAAGGTACAGCAAAGGAGAGTGATAGCGATGAGTGAGAATAAAGTGGAGTTTATAAAAAACGATATTCTTGATGAGGGCTATTATTCTATAGACCATAAATCAGGACTTAAAATCTATGTTTATCCAAAGGCTGAATATACCTCAACTTATGCGGTTTTCGGTACAAAATACGGCTCTATTGACACACGCTTCAAACGTAGCGATAAAAAAGATTTTATTGAAATTCCTGCAGGTACAGCCCACTTTTTAGAGCATAAGCTCTTTGAAAGTGAAGAGCTTGACGCCTTTCAGCGTTATGCTAAAACAGGAGCTTCCGCTAATGCATACACAAGCTTTGACAGAACCTGCTATCTTTTCACCTGTACAGGTCATTTTAAGGAGAATTTTGAAATTCTTCTTGATTTCGTAAGGCATCCTTATTTTACCGAGGAAACAGTCCGCAAGGAACAGGGGATAATCGGTCAGGAAATTGATATGTATAAGGACTCTCCTGAATGGGAATGTCTATTCAATCTTCTTAGCGCCATGTATCATCAGCATCCTGTTCATATTGATATTGCAGGTACAAAGGAGTCTATTGCAGAAATTACTGCGGAAATGCTTTTTTCTTGCTATGATACTTTTTATAATCTTTCTAATATGGCTCTTGCTGTTGCAGGTAAAACATCTGTTGAAGAGGTTCTTGAGATTGCCGACAGACTTCTTACAGCTGATGAGCCTGTTACAGTTGAAAGAGCGTTCAAGCCTGAGCCTGAAGCTATAGTAAAACCTTATGTTGAGGAGCATCTTCCTGTTGCAACTCCTGTTTTCTGCTTAGGGTATAAAGAGTCCTATCCAACACCCGAAAGGTCTTTGAAAGAAGAAATTTCAAAAAATCTTATTCTTGATGTTCTTGCAGGTCAGATGTCTCCGCTTTATAAAGAGCTACTTGATGAAGGTCTTGTTAATAATAGCTTTTCTACAGAATTCTTTAACGGATATAACTTTTCTGCAATGCTTATTTCAGGTGAATCTGTTAATCCTGAAGCGGTAGCAAGTAAGGTTAAAAAGCGTGTAGCAGAGCTTAAAGCTACAGGTATTTCTCAGGAGGATTTTGAAACTGTACGAAAAAAACAGTATGGTAAAACAGTAAGAGCGTTTTCTGATATTGATACTGTAGCAAACAGTCTTGTGGTATCTCACTTTGAAAACGAAGAGCTTTTCTCAGAATTTCAGGTTATAAAGGAACTTGAACTTGATTATGTGAACGATATTCTTTCCAGTTCTTTTGAGGAAGATAAAGCAGTTTTGTCTGTTATTTGCAATTAATAGGCGGCTTAGCCGTCTTACATAGGTAGGAGTGTTTTTATGGAGTGGTTTGCAGATTTTGCCCGAGTTTATTTCGGTGGAATTGACACAGGTTTCGATGTTTCATCGGTGTTCTGCGAATTTTCAATTGGTTCAAATCTTATTCAAATCCGATGGTATGGCGTAATAATCGCCTTAGGCTTTACTCTTGCTGCTCTTTTTGGCGGCAGAATAGCATATACCTGGCGAATGAATCTTTCTAAAATGATAGATGTACTCATTTATGGTACTTTTGGCGGAATTATAGGTGCCAGAGCGTATTACGTTATTTTCCAGTGGGATTACTATAAGCTTAATCCTGCTGAAATATTTGAAATATGGAACGGCGGACTTGCTATATACGGCGGTATTATAGGTGGTCTTATAGCTGGATTTATAACTTGTAAACTTGAAAAAATCAATTTCTACAACCTTCTTGACTTAGTAGGAATGAGCCTTCTTATAGGTCAGGGTATCGGCAGATGGGGTAACTATGCAAATCAGGAAGCTTTCGGTATTTTCACAAACGGAAACTACGGAATGATGAGCGATAAGGTTGTTTCTTACATTACAAAAAATGCAGATAAATACGGGCTCGAGAGCGTGGTTGACATTGCAGGGTATATTGAAGCACATGACTTATATGTTCATCCTACATTTTTCTATGAATTTGTATGGTGTATGGCCGGTTTTGGTATACTTTACCTTATACTTAAAAAATTCAGAAAATTCAGCGGTCAGCTCTTCCTTTGTTATGGCATATGGTATGGAACAGGCAGAGCAATTTTTGAAGGTCTGAGAACAGATAGCCTTTATATCGGTTCAACAGATATACGCGTTTCTCAGGTGTTGTCTCTTGCAATTGTGGCTGTTTGCGCCATAATTCTTGTTGTAAAACTTGTAAAAAACCATAAAAATCCTCAACCAATTGAGGGTATAGATTATTTCCCACCTGATGCAGGTAAGCTTATAAGTGAAATTAAGGCTGAAAAGGCGCAGAAAGCTCAGGAAGCATCTGATGTAAAAAAAAGTTAAAGTTCCTAAAGAAAAAAGCGAGGAATAATAAATGGCAGAAATTATAAACGGTAAGCTTGTTTCACAGGCAAAAAGAGAAGAACTCAAGAATCGTGTTTTAAAGCTTAATGAAGATGGTGTAGAAGTAGGTCTTGCAGTTATTATTGTTGGTAACAACAGCGCTTCTCGCGTGTATGTTAACAACAAGAAAAAAGGTTGCGAGGAAATAGGCGTTAATTCATTTGAATATGCTTTACCTGAAGAAACAACTCAGGCTGAGCTTCTCAGTCTTATTGCGGAGCTTAATGAAGATAGCAGGGTAGATGGCATTCTTTGTCAGTTGCCTTTACCAAAGCATATTGATGAACAGGCAGTTATAAATGCTATAAATCCACAGAAGGATGTAGACGCTTTCCACCCGTTTAATGTGGGTCATATTATGATAGGGGATTATACCTTCCTTCCTTGCACTCCTGCAGGAATTATGGAAATGCTTAAGTTTTACAATATTTCTGTATCAGGCAAAAAGTGTGTTGTAATAGGAAGAAGTAATATTGTAGGCAAGCCTATGGCAATGCTCCTTCTTAAAGAAAACGGAACAGTTGAAATCTGCCATTCAAGAACAGAGAATCTTAAAGAAGAGTGCCTTACTGCAGATATTCTTGTTGCGGCTGTTGGTAAAGCGTATTTTGTTACTGCAGATATGGTTAAAACTGGTGCAGTGGTTATAGATGTTGGTATGAACAGAAACGAAGAAGGTAAACTTTGTGGCGATGTTTGTTATGATGAGGTTTCCTTAAAAGCCTCATATATCACACCTGTTCCGGGCGGCGTAGGACCTATGACAATAACTATGCTTCTCGAAAACACAGTAAGAGCTGCCGAAATGTATAAATCCAAATAAAATTCAATAGCATAATATACATAAAAAATCGGTAATTTTTGTGTATTTTAAAGCGCTAAAACGCCCTTGGTTAAGTTGACAACCGAGGGCGTTTATATTATAATAACTCTATCTGTAAAGTGGATTTCACTTATCTTTTTACGGTTAACTAAACACAATTTCGGAAGGATGCGTTTTTTATGACAGCATTTAAAAAGACTATTTGCGGCATAATGGCATTTGTTTTAACTTTTGCTCTTATTGCAGCAGCTCCAATCACTGCTTTTGCAGAAGATGAAGAAACTACATATTCTGCTCAGGAGATTGAGTTAAACAAAGAAACTGATGATGACGGCTTTGAGTATGTTAAAGTTGATGGAGATTCAGCTATCGAAATCGTTGGCTATGTTGGTGACGCTACTGAGGTAGATGTACCTTCTAAAATCGGTGGTCTCAGTGTTGTTTCTATCGGTACAGGTGCTTTTGCGGATAACAATAAAATAGTATCTGTAAAGCTTCATAGCGACATTACTGTTTTAGGTGATAGTGCTTTCAAGAACTGTGCTTCACTTGAAGAAATCAAAAATATTAAATCTCTCGAGAAAATCGGTGTAGGCTGCTTTGAGGGTTGTGTATCTCTCAAGAGCTTCACTCTTCCTGATAATGTAACAACAGTTCCAGAAAAATGCTTCCTCGGTTGCTCTGCTCTTGAGGAGATTGAAGAACATAAGAACCTTAAGAATGTTGCAAAGGATGCTTTCAGTGGTACAGCATGGGAAAATGCTATGCCTGAAGGTCCTCTTAGCTTCGGTAGAGTTCTTTACTCATATAAGGGTGCAGTTAAAGATGTTGAAATTCCAAAGGGTGTATCTCTTATTGAAGACTATGCATTTATTGGCTGCGACACTCTTGAAACTCTCACATTAGGTTATGATGTTGAGGAAATTGGTCTCTATGCTTTCCAGAATTGTGTAAACCTTAAAACAGTTAACGTAAATGACGCTCTCGGCGTTGTAAGTGCCGGCGCATTCAAGGGTTGCGTTTCTCTTGAATCAATGGACTTCTCAGAATCCACTCTTGCAACTATCGGTTACGAAGCATTCAGTGATTGCCTTGCTCTTAATGAAGTTAAGCTTTGCGAAACAATCTCTGAAATTGGTGATTATGCATTCCAGGGCACAGCAATCAAAACTATTTCTTTTGATAAAAACGTTAACTCTGTTGGTGTTAACAGCTTCCTTAACACAAAGAATTTTGAATCCTTTGATGTTGTAGCTAAAAACAAGGAATTCACAGCTATTGATGGTGTGCTCTTCAACAAGAAGGCAACAAAGCTGGTTTCTTTCCCTGCTGCTAAGTTAACAAATGAAGAATATGCACTTCCTGATTCTGTTAACGAAATCGGTGAAAAGGCATTCTGTGGTGCTACAGTAGCAGCTGTTTCAATTGGTGAAAACAACTCACTTGAAAGAATCGGTGTTTCTGCTTTTGAAAATTCTCAGGTTACAAACTTAGCTCTTGCTACAAGTAAGATTTCTAAAATTGAAGCAAGCACATTTAAGAATGCAGCAAACCTTAAAGCAGTTTCTCTTCCTGATACACTTACATACATCAGTGCAGACAGCTTCTCAGGTTGTGCAGCTCTTGCAGAAATCAAGATTCCTGCTTCAGTTGAAGAAATTGCAACAGGCGCATTCAAAAATGCAGGTCTTAAGAGTGTAAATACAGGTGATGGCGTTGCGACAATTGCAACAGAAGCTTTCGCAGGTAACAAGGCTCTTACAGATTTATATATCGGTAAAAATGTAGAGAAAATCGGTGATAATGCATTCGCTGGTTGTACAGCTCTCGTAGCAGTTAATCTTCCTGCTTTATTAAAGTATTTCAACGCTAATGCATTTGATGGTTGTGCAGCTCTTACTAAGATCTCAGTTGATGCTGAAAACAAGGCATTCAAGGCTGTAGGCGATGTAATCTACTCTGCAGATGGTAAAACTCTTGTAATGGTAGCTAACAAGAATGCAAAGAGCGTTGCAATTGCTAATGGTACAGAGGTTATTGCTCCTAACGCATTCAATCTTGCAAAAGGTGTTTCATCTATTACATTCCCATCAACTCTCGTAAACGTTCAGGGCAATGCTCTTGATGTAACAGCATGGTATACATCTCAGAATGGCGCTGTTTATGCAGGTCCTGTTCTTTACAAAGTAAAGGGTCTTACTTCAAGCGTGGCAGTTAAAGAGGGTACAGTTGCAATTGCTGAAAATGCAGTTAACAATGCAGCTGTTAAAACAATTACTCTTCCATCATCTCTTAAAGTGATTGGTAACAATGCCTTCGCTATGTCAGGCATTACAGCTATTGTTATTCCTGATAGCGTAACATCAATTGGCTCAGGTGCATTCCGTGGTGCTGCTGCCCTTGAAAGCGCAACACTTCCAAAAGCAATAGAAATAATCGAAGCATCAACCTTTAAGGATTGCTTCAAGCTTGCAAAAATCGTTATTCCTGCAGCAGTTCAGGTTATTTCTGCTGACGCCTTTGCAAATTGTAAAGCATTAGCAACAGCTGACTTGGGCGCAGTTAAAGAGATTGAACAGTATGCATTCGCAGGCTGCGAATCACTTAAAGAAATTACTCTTCCTGCAACAGTAGAAACAGTAGATGCAGTTTCATTCTATGGTTGTACAGGTCTTCAGGCTATCAATGTTGCAGAAGGTAACGCTAAGTTTAAATCAGTTGATGGTGTAGTGCTTGTTGCGAATGGCGATGAAGAGCCAGTATTTGATACAATTGCTATCTTCCCAGCAGGTAAAGCAGGCGAATACGAAATCCCTGCAGATGTTAAGAACATTGCAGATAAAGCTTTCTACAACTGTGATGCATTAACAGCAGTTTACTTTGCAGATGGCTTCGGTAACATCGGTTCAGAAGCTTTCTATGACTGCGATAATATCTATGTAATTGAATTACCAGAAAGCGCAAGAGATATCGGCGACTATTCATTTGCATCTTGCGACAATCTCCGTCAGTTCATTGTTTATAGTAACCTTACAGACTATGCAGATAACGCATTTGATGGTTGCTATTACTTCAACTATGACGCAGTTACAATTAACGTTGAGGATAACTCAGGTGCAACACTCGGTATTGTTGCTGCAGTGCTTGCAATAATTGGTGTAATTGGTTACTTAGTATATAACAAAAAGCAGAAAAAACTTCAGGCAGAAATTATTGAGAAAAACAAAATCAAAGAAGCTCTTGAAGCACAGAAAGCTGCAGAAGCTAAGGCTGAATAATTAAATATTAAAAGACCCGTGAACTCATTGAGTTCACGGGTCTTTCTTATTTTATTTATTGGGATTTTTAAACACCTGAGTATGCAGAGAAACCGCCATCAACAGGAATAACAACGCCTGTAACAAATTTTGAATAAGTTTCGTCTGAGAGGAAGAGGAGAGTACCTGTTAAATCTTCAGGCACACCAAATCTTCCGAGAGGTGTATGTGTAAGGATTTTGTTGCTTCTTGGTGTGAGCGAACCATCTTCGTTGTAAAGAAGAGCTTTGTTCTGATTTGTTGAGAAGAAACCAGGAGCAATAGCATTAACTCTTAAACCAACCTCTGAAAAATGAACAGCCATAAACTGTGTGAAGTTTGAAATAGCTGCTTTAGCTGCAGAGTATGCAGGGATTTTTGTGAGAGGCTTGTATGAGTTCATTGAAGATACATTAATAATTGTTGCATGCTCCTTGCCAATCATATCCTTTGCAAAAACCTGAGTTGGAATAAGAGTACCAAGGAAGTTAAGATTAAATACAAATTCAATGCCTTTAGGATCGAGGTCAAAGAATGTTTTAACATCTTCTGCTTTGTTCTCAAGGTCGCACATCTCGAACTTTTCTTTAGTTGTGTTACCGCTTGGATGGTTACCACCTGCACCATTTATAAGAATATCACAAGTGCCTATTTTTGCGTTGATTTCTTCTCTTGCTGCTTCAAGGCTTTCTTTTTCAAGTACATTACAAGCGACACCAATTGCTTCAAAGCCCTCAGCAACGATTTCATCTGCAACCTTCTGTGCAGCTTCAAGTCTTAAGTCAAGAACTGCAACCTTTACGCCCTGTCTTGCAAGATCTTTTGCAAAGCCTCCACAAAGAACTCCGCCACCGCCTGTAATAACGGCAACTCTACCTTTAAGGTTTTCGTGATTAAACATAATTTATACGCTCCTTTTAACTTCTTACTGTTATGTCATTTAAATTTGCTTTTTCCAAACAAACATCAAGGGCATCTGCTGCCGCATCGAATGCAGCACGATTTGTTGGATAAGTATAATCATCTTTAAGCTGGTCTGCAGTGCCGCCTTCGCCCTCGAGCTCTTTGAGACCGTCAAACACCTTTAAGTGTGGCTCAAGTGTGAGGAAGTGGTCGCCATCTTTATCCTTTGCAAAACGCTCAAGAAGTTCAACTATATGGCCATCTCCCAAGCCTGCAGGACGAACCTTGCCACCTTCGAAGAGACAATCTTTAACGTGGAAATAGTCGATGTAATCCTTAAGCATATCGTATGCAGGGAGAATTTCCTGACCACACTGAATAAAGTTTGAAGGGTCAAAGATACCTTTGATTTTACCATCAAAGGTTTTATAAATTTCAAGGCAACGGTCAGCAATGTCGCCATAAATATCTTTTTCGTTTTCATGGCAGCACCATATGCCATGCTCTAATGAGTATGTGCACATTTTGTCCAGTCTTTCAAAAACCTCGTCTCTATATTCGGTAAGACTCTGTCCTTTTGTGAAAAAGAAGCTGAACATTCTGATTCTTTCGGTGCCTAAAATATTTGCAACCTCAACACAGTTTTTGAAATCATCAAAGTGAGGAGCAAAATCATCAGTAATCTCAATTTTACCATAGTGTGAGCCTATTGAGGAAACTCCAATTCCGTTATCGTCAAGGATTTTCTTCAGCTCTTTTGCTTGCTCTACAGTGTAAAGAGAGATGTTTCCATGGTCAAGACCTCTTGGCTCAATGTGAGTCATACGGTGAGCTTTGAGCGCATCGATCTGGTCAAGAATTCCGCCGCCTGCTTCGTCAGCAAAAGCGGATAAATAAAATTTAACTGCCATATTTAATTCTCCTTAAAGGAAATTTTCTTTGTTTTTCTTTATGTAAACTGCGCATTTTCTACACAATTTATCTGAATCATAAATGTTTTTAAATTGCTCATCTGTTTTTTGTATAACTGCATAATCAATTGAAACTTCGCTATCAGGGTCATACATAGGATAGAGAATGTCAATGTATTCAATTAATTCACAAGCATCAATAGCCAAAAGAGCTGTTTTAATATTTGGAACAAGGGGAGCGCCATTGTTTTTGAAAAAGGCTGAAAGAGATGTTTTTGCGTCTTCGTCAAAATATTCAAGTGTATAAATGTTTTTCTTTTCCTGAGAAAGCTCGTCGAATGCCTTGTTCATATCAATAGCATTTTCAAGGGCAACCTGAATATTCATAGCAACCCCATGTAAAAGCTGAATTTCTTCGCAATCATTAAGCTTTTCCAATGTCAGAACAGAATATTTTTCTCTAAGCTCATAGTCGCGTTTCCATATTTCTGCTTCTTTTTTCAGTTTTTCGCGTCTTTCTTTGGAAGAACTGAGAACCTTGAGCCACGCAAATATCAAACCAATAATTGCAATTCCTAGAAAAAGCCAGTAATACCACTGAATACCTAAAATCATATCAATCACTCCTGAAGTGCTTTATAAATATCGCTTTTTTTAAGTCCTGTTTTTTTAGCGATTACCTTAGCGGCTTCGTTTTTTGACATACCGCTTTCCACAAGCTTCAAAGCATCAGCTTTAGCATCATCTGTTGTGATTTCTTCTTTTTCTTCTTCCAGTTTACCTTCAACTATAAGAACAAATTCACCTTTTGGATTTACTGTTTTATATTTCTCGGAAGCCTCGGAAAGAGTTGTTCTTTCAACATTTTCGTGTATTTTTGTCAGCTCTTTTACGAGGGCTATTTTTCTGTCGCCGAAAAAGCTAAGCATATCCTCAAGAGTGTTTTGCAATTTGTGAGGTGCTTCGTAGAAAATCATAGTTCTTTTTTCGTCAACAAGCTCCTCAAGGTGCTTCCTTCTGTTTTGTTTTGTTACAGTAAGAAAGCCCTCAAAAGTGAATCTGCCTGATGGCATTCCGGATATTGCAAGAGCAGTAACAAAAGCACAAGGACCGGGGACTGCACACACCTTGATGCCGTTTTCATGGCATCTGAGTGTCAGATCTTCACCAGGGTCTGATATAATTGGCATACCTGCATCAGAAACAAGAGCGCAGTTTTCGCCATTCAGCATACGCTCTATTAAATGAGCACCTCTTTCCGTACGGTTGTGCTCATAATAGCTTACCATAGGCTTTTTTATTCCAAAATGGTTAAGTAATTTAATTGTTACTCTCGTATCTTCGGCCGCAATAAAATCCACACTGGAAAGAACTTCAACAGCCCTTGGTGAAAAATCACCTAAGTTTCCAATTGGAGTGCCAACAACATAAAGTGTACCTGCCATTATAAAGCGTTTCCTTCCGAATCAAAGAGTGGGAGTCTCTCAAGATAAATAATATCGTTACGGTCTGCAGCATCGCCTTCTGCAAGAACAGCAAGAGCACCTGCATATTCAACCTCAGCCATTTCAATAAGCTTTTCCACTGCTTTAAGGCTTTCACCAGTTGAAATAACATCATCAACGATTATAACCTTTTTACCTTTCATTTGAGCAGCTTCTGCAGTGTCAAGGTAAAGGTGTTGTTCACCCTCAGTTGTTATCGAGTTAACTGTAACATCAAAAACACCTGTCATGTAAAGTTTTGGTTTTTTTCTTGCTACAAAATATTTCTTTCCGCTCTGGCGGGACATTTCGTGAGCAAGAGGAATACCTTTCGCTTCTGCTGTAATTATGTAGTCAAACTCAGGAGCCTTTTTAAGAAGCTCGTCTGCGCAAGCAACTGTAAGCTCAGCATCACCAAACATAACAAAGCCTGCAATCATAAGCTTTTCATTTAATGGGCAAAGAGGAAGTTGTCTGTCAAGACCTGCAATTTTCATTGAATGATACATACCTAACTCTCCTTCTGATGTAAAAAAACACCATAAATTCACAACTTTTATTATATTAAAACGGAATAAAATAGTCAAGGTATTATAAAGTATATTAAAACTTATTGAAATAATGTACTAATAATTATATAATTATTACTACTATTACACGATATAAGGGTGTTGTTATGCATATTCCAAAATGTGAAACTAATGAATTGAGTATAATATCTTTTGCAGATGCTCTTGCAGCAGAAGGGGAAGGCTCATTAGAGTACGACCGTCAGAAATGGCTGTATGTTCCCAATGCTTATACGGAGTATAGATATATTCTTGGTACAAAGGGGGTAAACCCACTTATTTGTATTGGTATAAATCCATCAACTGCAAAGCCCGACGATTTGGATAACACATTGAAATCTGTTGAAAGAACAGCGCTCTCTAATGGGTATGACAGCTTTATAATGTTTAATGTTTATGCCCAACGAGCTACAGACCCTAAGTCTATGGATTGTTGTTTTAATGAGTATTTACATAATGAAAATATGGAAGCTTTCCGCTACGTACTTTCTTCATATGGTGAAGGGCATACACCTGCTGTTTGGGCGGCGTGGGGTACAATTATTGAAAAACGTCCATATCTTGTCAAGTGTGTTAAAGAAATGGTGGAAATAGGTAACGAATATGGCGCCCAATGGTTTTCTGTTGGAAAACGTTCTGTTAAAGGTCATCCGCACCATCCATTATATCTTAAAAATAACAGTCCTACAGAAAATTTTGATATTATTTCCTATCTTGAAACTATCTGAAATATACTATTATTTGTGTTGACTTTTTTACAACACTTGTGATATAATGCCATCTATATTGTTTAAAAACTATGAAGAGAACAAGTAGGCTTGAATTTGTAAAAAAAGAGAGTTGCCGTTTGGTGTGAGGCGCATGAGCAGTCAAGCTGAATACATCTCGGAGTTTCGTACCGAACTTCAGTAGGCTACGGCGGGTGCGCCCGTTAAAGCGCTTGAGTTTCATACTCTTTAAGGCATAGTGTGCGAACACTGTGTGAATAAAGGTGGTAACACGGGTTTATCTCGTCCTTTGCTTTAAAAGGGCGAGCTTTTTATTTATTAAAAATTATTTCACATAAAAGGAATGACAAAAATTGCCAATTACAGAATTTCTCGTGAACAACGCGAAAAATTACAAAAACGAGGTTGCTCTTGTTGAGATTAACCCCGAAATGCAGGATAAAAATCGCCAGACATGGCGTGAATATTCTCTTATGGAGCCCAACCCATTTAATGTTGGCAGAACGCAACTTACATGGGGAGAGTTCGATAAAAGAGCGAACCGTTTTGCAACCCTTCTTCTTTCAAGAGGTATCAAAAAAGGTGATAGAGTAGCTATTCTTCTTATGAACGGTATTGAGTGGCTTCCTATTTATTTCGGTATTCTTAAAACAGGTGCTCTTGCAGTTCCTCTTAACTACCGTTATACTGCGGAAGAAATCAAGTATTGCCTTAAACTTTCTGATAGCGATGTTTTGGTTTTTGGTCCAGAGTTTACAGGACGTGTAGAGGAAATTGCTCATAGAATTCCTGATGTTAAATACACTTTCTATGTTGGTGAGGATTGTCCTACTTTCGCAGAGAGCTACGACAGATTAGTTACTTATTGCACTTCTCACGATCCGATGATTAATATTACCGATGAGGACGAAGCAGGAGTTTATTTCTCATCAGGTACAACAGGCTTTCCGAAAGCAATTCTTCACGCTCATAAAAGCCTTGTTCACGCGGCTTTAACAGAGCAGAATCACCATTCACAAGGTAGAGACGACGTGTTCCTTTGCATTCCGCCTCTTTATCATACAGGTGCAAAAATGCATTGGTTTGGTTCTCTTGTGGCAGGTAGCAAGGCAGTTCTCCTCAAAGGTACAAAGCCTGAATGGGTTGTAAAGGCTGCCAGCGAAGAAAAATGCACGATTGTGTGGCTTCTTGTTCCGTGGGCTCAGGATATTCTTGATTCTATTGATAGCGGTGAAATTGATCTTAGTGAATATGAGCTTTCTCAGTGGAGGCTTATGCATATAGGCGCTCAACCTGTGCCACCGAGTCTTATAAAGCGTTGGCTTGAGGTTTTTCCACATCACAAATATGATACCAACTACGGTCTTAGTGAATCAATTGGTCCTGGTTGTGTACACCTGGGTGTGGATAATGTTCACAAAGTAGGTGCAATTGGTAAGGCAGGCTTCGGCTGGGAAGTTAAAATCTGCGATGAAAATGGTAATACCGTTGAACGCGGTGAAGTTGGCGAGCTTGCTGTTAAAGGTCCTGGCGTAATGCTCTGCTATTACAAGGATGAAAAAGCAACTAACGAAGTTCTCAAGGATGGTTGGCTCTTTACAGGTGATATGGCGCAGGAAGATGAAGATGGATTTATTTTCCTTGTTGACCGTAAGAAGGATGTTATTATTTCAGGCGGTGAAAACCTTTATCCTGTACAGATTGAAGATTTTATCCGTAAAAATGATGCGGTTAAGGATGTTGCTGTTATCGGCCTTCCTGATGCCCGTCTTGGTGAAATCGCTGCAGCAATTATTGAGGTCAAAGAGGGCTACACTCTTACAGAAGACGATGTTAACGACTTCTGCTATGACTTACCAAGATATAAGAGACCTCGTAAGATTATTCTTGCAGATGTTCCACGTAATCCAACAGGTAAAATAGAAAAACCAAAGCTTAGAGCAATGTATTGTGGCGAAAGCGTTGTTGCGAAGCAGAATGAAATTAAAAAATAAGTGTGATTCAGAGGTTAGGATATATGAAAAAACTTTTATTAGGTAATGAAGCAGTTGCACGTGGCCTTTTCGAAGGTGGTTGCAGAGTTGCTTCAAGCTATCCCGGTACTCCAAGTACAGAGGTAACAGAATTTATTTCAACTTATGATGAAATTGTAAGTGAGTGGGCTCCAAATGAAAAGGTTGCTTGTGAGGTTGCTTTCGGTGCATCGGTTGCAGGCGCTCGTTCATTCTGCGCTATGAAGCACGTTGGTCTTAATGTTGCTGCAGACCCACTTTTTACTTCAAGCTATACAGGTGTTAATGCAGGTATGGTAATTGTAGTTGCGGATGACCCAGGTATGCATTCTTCCCAGAATGAGCAGGATAGCCGCCACTATGCTCAGGCTTCAAAAATTATGATGCTCGAGCCAGCAGATTCAGATGAATGTCTTAAGTATTCAAAGCTTGCTTTTGAGCTTTCTGAAAAATTTGATACGCCAGTTCTTCTTCGTCTTACAACAAGAGTTGCTCATTCAAGAAGCCTTGCAGATGTGGGCGAAAGAAACGATATTGGTCTTAAGCCATATGAGAAAAATCCACAGAAATATGTTATGGTGCCTGCAAATGCAAAGGTAAAACATGTTGTCGTTGAAGACAGAATTCTCAATCAGATTGCATATTGCGAAACGGAAGCGGTTGTAAATGGTCTTAACTCAGTAGAATATAACGACAAGAAGATTGGCGTTATTACTGCGGGTATCTGCTATGAATATGCTAAAGAAGCTCTTGGCGACAAAGCATCATATCTTAAATTAGGTTGTGTTTACCCGCTTCCTACTAAGCTTATTGAGGATTTCTGCAAAGAGTGTGAAGCAGTTTATGTTCTTGAAGAGCTTGACGATTATATTGAAACTCATTGTAAGAAAATCGGCTTGAATGTTATCGGTAAAGAGAAATTCACTCTTCAGGGTGAGTATTCTCAGGGTATGATTAAAAAGGTTATTCTTGGCGAAGAGGCAACCTCTCTTAAGGCTGATGTTGATATTCCAGCAAGACCTCCTGTTCTTTGTGCTGGTTGTCCTCACAGAGGTCTTTTCTATGCCCTTAAGAAGCTTAATGTAACTGTAAGTGGTGATATCGGTTGTTATACTCTCGGTGCTTCAAAGCCGCTTGGTATGATTGATACTGTGCTTTGTATGGGCGGTAGTGTTTCAGGTCTTCACGGTAGAAATCTTGCTGATCCTGACAACGCTAAAAAGAGTGTTGCAGTTATTGGCGACTCTACATTTATTCATTCAGGCGTAACAGGACTTATAGATATTGCTTACAATAACAGTAACTCTGTTACAATTATCCTTGATAACAGTATTACAGGTATGACAGGTCATCAGCAGAATCCTACAACAGGCTTCAATATCAAAGGTGAGCCTGCAGCTGCCGTATGCCTTGAAAAGCTTTGTGGTGCAGTTGGTATTAATAATGTTTTTGTTGTTGATCCATATAACCTGGAAGAGTGCTATGAAACTATAGGCAATGCGCTTTCTCTTAATGCTCCTGCAGTTGTTATTTCAAGAAGACCTTGCGCACTTCTTAAAACAGTTAAACACAATCCTCCTCTTAAAGTTAATAAAGATAAATGTAAGTCCTGTAAAATGTGTATGAAGATTGGTTGTCCTGCAATCAGTATGAAGGATGGTAAGGCAGAAATTGACTTTACACAGTGTCTTGGTTGTAATGTTTGTTCACAGCTTTGCAAATTCGGTGCTATAGAATAAGGAAGGAGA
>JAZLDN010000074.1:0-42597 GCA_045614765.1 Acutalibacteraceae bacterium | reverse complement strand
AATCTATCATTTGGTTGCGAATTTTCTTTGAAAATTCGACTGTAATCCTTTCAATGAGAGTAGTGCAAAATTGTATTTTTGTAAAATTCAATTTTGCTAAAAGCCGATAAAATCGGCTTTTGCGAAACGCAAAAGCGTTTCGACAAACTACAATCATTATAAATACCTTCGGTATTTTCGATATGTGCTTACGCACTCGATATGCCTTCGGCTCGATATGTGCCATTGCACGCGAAGCTCTGGCAGCTGGCGACTGGTAGCTTCATTTTGCGCTCTGCACTTTGCGCTTTGCATTTATAAATATTCCTCATTCCTAATTAAAAAAAGGTGGTCCGAAGACCACCTTTTTTCTTATTTCTTCTTTGTTGTGAGTTTAATAAAGAACAATACAAGAACTGTTACAACTGCCATTATAGGAAGAACTATCATCCAGTTGTTAACAAAGCCTGCGAAGATATATGCTACAAATGAGATACCTGCAACTGTGAGCGCATATGGAAGCTGTGTTGAAACGTGGTTGATATGGTCGCAACGAGCACCTGCAGATGACATAATTGTTGTATCTGAAATAGGTGAGCAGTGGTCGCCACAAACAGCACCAGCAAGGCAAGCTGACATGCAGATAACACCAAGTGGATCGCCAATTGGGAATATTGCAAGAACGATAGGAATAAGAATACCGAATGTACCCCATGATGTACCTGTTGAGAATGCGATACCGCAAGCAACAAGGAAGATGATTGCTGGAAGGAAGTGGCTTAATGCACCTGCATTAGCAAGAGCTTCGCTTACAAATGTTGAGGAATCAAGAAGGCTTGTCATATTCTTAAGAGATGTTGCCATTGTAAGAATAAGGATAGCAGGAACCATTGCTATAAAGCCCTTTGGAATACATTCCATAGCTTCCTTGAAAGTAATAAGACGGCGAGCAACAAAGTAGATTATTGTGAAAAGAAGAGCTACAAGGCCACCCCAAGGAAGACCAACTGTTGCGTCTGTGTTTGAGAATGCATCAATAAAGCCGAGAGATGCATCATAATTTGCAGAAGCAAATACCCACTCTTCGCCCATACATCTACCAACATAGAAGAGGGAGAATACGCAAACAACAATAAGGAAAAGAATAGGAAGAACAAGGTCAACAACCTTTGCCTTTGTTGTAGCAGGTGTATCGTCTTCGCCAACTTCTGTACCGCTTGTGAAGAGGTCGCCCTTAAGAGCGTTTGCTTCGTGAAGCTTCATTGGGCCGTAATCAAACTTCATAAGTGTGATTGCGATAATGAAAACGAATGTAAGAAGTGAGTAGAAGTTGTAAGGAATTGCCTGGCAGAAAAGAGAGATACCCTGTCCGTCTGGAGCGTAGCCTGAAACAGCTGCTGCCCATGAGGAGATAGGAGCAATCATACAAACAGGAGCTGCAGTAGCATCTATTATATATGAAAGCTTTGCGCGGGAAATCTTATTCTTGTCTGTAACAGGGCGCATAACAGCACCAACTGTAAGGCAGTTGAAATAGTCGTCGATGAAAATAAGCACACCGAAAAGGAATGTTGCAATACAAGCGCCAACCTTTGTTTTAACGTGCTTTGATGCCCAGTCGCCAAAAGCCTTTGAACCGCCTGCTTTGTTAAGAAGAGCAACAACAATACCAAGGAGAACAAGGAATGCGAAAATACCTGCACTACCTGAAACAGCTGAAGTTATACCTTCTGTAACAACTGAGTCAACAGTGTGAATAACGTTGAAGTTTGTTGACAAAAGACCACCTACAACAATACCAACGAAAAGAGAAGAATAAACCTCTTTTGTGATAAGAGCAAGGCCGATTGCCACAACTGGTGGGAACAATGACCAAAGAGTACCAACAGGATTTGTAATTGAACCGGTAAGTGAACAAAGCACACCGAAAACAACAACAAAAGCAACAATAAGTACCTTTGAAATAATGTTTTTGGTTTTCATTATTATCATCCTTTTTTAAAAAATTTTCCTATGGTAGTGATTTTAGTACTTTAAAGCGCTAAAGTCAATAAAAAGACAAATTTTCGTATACTTATATAAAGGACAATAATAATATTTGGTAAAGTTGGCGCAAAGGAACGGTTAGCGAATAGCGGATAGAAAAAAAGCAAACAGCTGTCGGCTGTCTGCTAATTGCTATTATGCTCACTTTGCACTTACTTCCCCATTAACTCTAATGGGTCAACATTTTTACCTTTGTAATAAATTTCAAAATGAAGGTGGGAAAGCTCTGCTTTTTCAAGAGGAATGGTACCTAAATAGCCTATGCACTGTCCCTCATTAACGGTAGCGCCTTTTTCCACCTCGATAGTGTCTTTATTAAGTCCGCAATACTTTGCCTCTACCTGATTACCGTGGTCAATTACAATAACTGTTCCAAGAAGAGCGTCGTCGTAAATATCTTTAATTGTTCCATAAGAAATAGCTTTTATCTGAGACCCTTCCGCTCCCTTGAAATCTACAGCAGGGTGAGTGCGCCAATCGTCTGTTGATGGGTTGTAGGAAGGTGTAGAAGGAAGATACTCTTTGAGGATATCTGTTCCCAATGGAAGAGTGTAATAATCCTTGTATGGAGTAGAATATGGCTTCTTTTCAGTTGTTGGCTCTGTTTTCTCTTCTGTAGTTGGTTGAGCTTCTTTGGTTTCTGTTTCAGTACGTGTATCGGGCACATCTGTTTTATTCTGACGTACCTGAAAATCGGGCTCAGTAGTTTTGTTCTCCGCGGTTGGAGCTACAGTAATATAATCCTGCTCAATAGGGACGTTAAGATTCCCAAGGTTTTTCTCTGTTATAATTTTTGTAGCAAGAGCGCCACCTAAGGCTAACAAGAAGGCGAATGCGTAAGCAATTTTAATAACTCTGCTTTTCTTTTGCTTTTCGGTCTGTGTTCTATGGCTTGCTCTTATAGGCTTTGATTCACTCTGAGGATTGTTATCGGGAATTTCTAAAGGGCTCTGATTGTTTTTATCTTCCATAAAAAATCTCCTTTTTATTAAACTTTCGTAGTCAATTTAATTGTTGACGAAAAAAGAAGATTTATTCATATTTAAAAAATAAAAGGAAAACACACCGGTTGAGGGGACAACCGATGTGTTTCCGGAACAAAGTTAACACTATGCTCCAAGGTTTACTTGAGGAGGTTAGTTCCTGTTGGAACTAAGCACTGATACTCTGGTGCGGCTCCGTTTCTCAGTGCATCATTATTATATCATAAGAAAATGTTTGTTGTAAATAGACTAAATGTAAACAATGTTTTAAGTATAACAATAATATTGATAAATGTCGCATATACGACAAGTGTGGTTTACTGTTCCACGTGAAACATACTAAATGCAAAATGCAAAATGCAGAGCGCAAAGTGTGGCTCCGCTAAAAGAAAGTTGGCTTTAATGAATATAAGTGAATTAAGGTCGAGAAATATAATTTTAAAGTTATATATTTGTAATATCATTTTGCATTATGCGCTTTGCACTTTGCACTTTTTTGTTTCACGTGAAACAAAACCCCAAACCGAATATCGATTTGGGGTTAGTTTAATTATTTAGTTACCTTTGCAGCTTTCTTTGCTTTTTTCTTAGCTTCTTTTTCCGCTTTGATTTTTGCATTCAATGCATCCTCTTCACGTTTTTTCTTTTCAGCCTCTGCAGCTGCTTTTGCAAGGGCTTTTTCATGCTTCTCTTTAGAAATATCATACTGAGCACTTATGTTGTCAAAGTGGCTGTAGTTTTCTTTCTGATTAAGAAGCTTTTCTGCATCGAGGTAAGGCTTTGCAGCGCGGGCAAAAGCTGCCTGACGGTCGCTTTCTGCCTTGGATGCTTTGCGTGCTTCGTTAAGCTCTGCCTGAAGAGCTTTAACCTTCTTCTTAAGGTTATCTACTGCATATGCATTCTTTTCGGTTGCATTTTTTGAGAAAGCCTTTTTAGCATCCCTGATAGCGATGTTAAGCTCTTTAATCTTTGCACCAAGCATATCTTCTCTTTCAAAGCACTTTTCAAGGTCTGAATACTTAGGCTGTACAAATTCTGTATCTTTAAAGCTCTTTGCAATAGTTTTGCAAGCAGAAACTTTAACCTTTGCCATTTCTATAGCGGCTTTGCGGACTGCCTTCTGTTCTGCAGTATCCTTAGCCATTGCTTTAGCTTCAGCAAGCTCTGCTACAGCTTCAGCGATATCTGCATTATAAAGGCCATTAAGACCAGCCTCAACGATTTCTTCGCTCTTTTCAACTCTGTACTTGAATTCTGCAGAATCGAACTTATTAAGCTCATCGCAAACGAATTTAGCAATTTCAATTTCTTCGTTGTATTCAAGCTTTTCCTTATAAGCCTTTTTAGCCTGCTTACGTTCTTCTTTATCAGGAATAGCCTTATAATCCTTTTTGCTTGCAGCTATTGGAGTTGCATTACACATCTCGCGTGATTTACGGATGATATCAACTGCTTCAACAAGGTTACCGTCATCAAGCACATTGTTTCCGTAGTCTTCAAACATAGCACGGATTTTAAGAACGCGAACAACAGATTTCTGTTTCTTTTCGTTGAAATCGTACCAGAAATAAGGGATAACGTTCATTAATGCACCGAAAGCAGAGAGAACAATGAGGAGACGAAGAAGGTCTGTGAGAATAGCAGGGTCATAAAGGGCGGAGTAGGGGTTTGAATAGTTATCCTGACCGTTTGCTAATTGGTCTGCAAGAATCTGTCCTACAGTTTTGCCGTCACCAAGCATTCTGTTAAGAATTTCCGGTCTTGATGTAACAAGCTTTGCGTTTGCGTCTGTAATACCATTCTGTTGGTAAACGATAGGAAGAACTGAGGAGAAAACAAGGTTTAATACAGTACCGATTGTGGCAACTGCTGCAAACATACCATCAATTCTTTCGCCTGTCTTGTACTGCTGATAGTCGCGGATATCTGCCTGAACAGCAGGATTGAGAATGTGAGCGAAGGAGCCCATAAGAGCATTGAAGTACATACAGCCCATAACAAGCCAGATAGCAACAGATGCAACATCTTTAACAAGAGGAAGAAGCATAAGAATAAATACGATGTTAAGAGCATTTGTTGCAATAAGAACTGCCTTTTTACCCCATTTTCTGATACAGAACGGAGCAAGAATCATACCCCAAAGGGAAGCGTTACCGTAAACAGTAACAATAATACCATAGGTTGTACCTGAGCAAGCGCCTGCATAGTTGTAGAGCCAGGCAAGAATATTGAGGAAGGATGATTCAAGGAAGCCCAGCCAACCTGCAAGAGAGATAATCCAGAAATACTTGTTCTTTGCAACGGCTTTAAGCGCATCAAGGAACCTGATTTGAACGACATGGGTTTTTGCCTGAACAATCTTTTCCTCTGTATGCTTGTAAACAATAAGGCAAAGAAGAAGTCCACCAACAGTAAGAATAGGGTATAAGAAACGGTAAACACGAATATCTGTGGTGTTTGTATGGAATAAGTGCTGAGCAATAATTGGTGTTAAAAGGTTAACAACAGTAGGAGCAAATGAGTAAACAACACTCTTTACAGATGCAACGTCTGTACGCTCCTGTGAGTTTGGAGAGAGCACGTGAATAAGATTCTCGTATGCATCATAGAAGAAGTAGTAGAAGAAATGAATAAACAGGTTAAGTACCATAACAATGGCACATTTTGCGATATATGCAATATCTTCGCCGAAAAGAGTGCCATCACCAAGCCATTCAGGGAGCTTGTTATATGGGAACCATACGGTTAAAATACAAGCAATTGCTGAAGGAATTGCCATTGTAACAATATATGGTCTGTATTTACCTGCTTTGTTTCGTGTGTTATCAATTATGTTTGCGCGCACACCTGTAAGGAAGATGTTTGCTACAACTGCTATAAGGTACATTATGTACATATCAGTAGGGCCAATACCTAAAGCACTTGAAAGCAAAACATTGTTTGATGAAAGTAAGCACGCGGAGCCCATAGTAATAATCATATAAGCACCGATACCGCCGCCTGAATATGCGGCTATTTCTTTAAAGGTCATATAGCGACCTGCCATTGGGGTTTTCCAATAGGTTTTTACCTTTGAAATACCATCAACAGCCATTTGTTTGATAGACATAGTCTCTCTCCTTTTTGCGGTTATTTCATAACGAAATTACCCTATAATAATACGTATATCATAATATCACAAAAAGGAAAATTCTTCAAGGATTATAATTCTAAAAAAGAAAAATAAATAAACTTTGGATAGTTGCACAACAAGAGAGAAATTAAGATGTGCAAAATAACAAAAGCGCAGAACGCAGAGTGCAAAGAAAAGCCTTCATATTAAATTCAGTAAATAATAATGGTAAGAGAACTATCCGCCACCGTTGTGCCCGAACAGAAAAGCAAAGGCGAGTATATTCACTCAAAATATACTCACCTATAACATTATCTTTATTAAAGAATGGTCTCCCTATTCGCCTAAAGTCAAACAGGGATGACAAGCTATCATACTTTTATTTCTCGCGAAGCGCTGGCAGCTGGTAGCTGGCGACTGGTAGCTTATTTTGCGCTTTGCGCTTTGCGCTTTGCATTTTATATACGGTCCGGATACCTTTCGATTGTAATCTTGCCGTCAGCTACGTGCATTTTGGCAATTCTTGCATTACGTCTGTCTCCGTTAAGACCGTCTGCCTCAGTATTTCGTGCGTGATAAACGCAGTAATACTGCCCATCTACCTTAATAACGCTGTTATGGCCTGTGCCTTCCTCCCAATCGTTACTTCTCAGAAGTGGAGCATATGTATTTTCGTCAGGCATTTTTTGGAACTTAACCTTTCGTAAATCTTGTTCGGTGGTTTTGGCTGCTGCATAGCCTACGAAATATGTTTCATCCTCATATCTGCCACCACTATACATAAGGTACTGCCATTCACCCTCCTGGAACCAGAAGGCGCCTTCAAGAGTGTGCCAGTGCTGACCTTCCTTGTATCTGTTTCTTGAGAAAATTTCTTCATCAATAGATGCAAGAAGTACAACTGTAGGCTCGCCCTCAAGAGTGTAAGGGTCCTTCATTTTCTGTACTACAATATGTGTGCCGATTCTTTCGCCCTCAAAGGTATTAGGAGAGTAGAAAAGGAAAAGACCTGCATCTGTCTTTACAATGTGGGAATCTATGCTGAAAGGGTGAGCAATCTGACCTGCAAGAGTGAAAGGACCCATAGGGTTGTCGCTTACAGCAACATGCATTGCCTGATGGTGGCCGCCTTGGTCAGGCACGTCTTCATAATATTCAAAAGAGAAATACATATAAAACTTACCGTCAAGGTGTATAACAGATGGCGCCCAGAAATGGTCTCTGCCCTCTAAAGTAAAAATCTGACCCTCAAATTTCCAATCACCTAAAAGGGTGTCGCAGGAATAGCCGTAAAGACCATCATCACCTGTGGTGTATATATAAAATTTGCCTTGGTGCTCAATAATATATGGGTCTGCCTGACCGATATAATTATCTTTATCTATTTTTAATAATTGCATACATATTCTCCTTTGCGCTTGATTAAATTGCGAATTTTGCGATTTATCCACCTCGTAGTATCCGCATACAGCTTAGCGTTAAGAGCTAATAGCAATTAGCTAACAGCTATTGCCCGATAATTTAAAACCTTGTTTTGCTTTAGCAAAACATATCGAATTTTTAAAGAAAATATATCGAATTGCGTAGCAATATATCGAGTTTATTGTAATATAAACATATCGATAATGTCGATATGCCTTCGGCTCCATATATCCTTACGGATTCCATATGTGCTAATGCACTCGATATGTTTCACCAAAGGTGAAACAAGCTATTTGCTAAGTGCTATCAGCTAATTTTTATCTTCTACCCCTACGATTAGGAGTGCTTTTGCCAGATGGCTTTTTGTTGCGTGAATTCTGCGGTGCTTTCTTTTTTGCCTGTTCAACTCTGTCTTTATACGATGGTTTAACAAGACATTTTTTATCGTAGCCTATAAGGTCTTCTCTGTGGCATTTTCTCAGTGCAGTACGCACAAGGTCTGCGTTTTTAGGGTCTGCGCACTGTAAAAGCGCTCTTTGCATACGTTTTTCCTCAGGAGTTTTAGGAACATAGACCTCTTTCATTGTGAAAGGGTCAAAGCCTGTGTAAAACATAACTGTTGAAGCGGTGCCCGGTGTAGGGTAGTAGTCCTGCACCTGTTCAGGGTTATAATTCCAACGCTTGATATACTCTGCAAGCTTAACTGCATCTGAAAGGGTGCTACCCGGGTGGCTACTCATAAGATAAGGCACAAGGTACTGCTCTAAGCCAAAGCTTTTTGTAAGCTCAAAATATCTGTCCTTGAATTTTTCGTATACCTTAAAGCTTGGTTTACCCATAAGAGCTAGCACATTTTGTGAGCAATGCTCAGGGGCAACCTTAAGCTGACCGCTGACGTGGTCTTTAACAAGCTTTTTGAAAAATGCGTTGCCTGATGGTGTTTTATCGGCTAAAAGATAGTCGAAACGGATTCCTGAACGGATAAACACCTTTTTTATTTTAGGAATCTTCTCAATTTCTGAAAGAAGCTTAATATATTCGCTATGGTCTGCCTTTAAGTTTTTGCAAGGCTCAGGCGCAAGGCATTTTTTGTTGGCGCAAACGCCGCTTTTAAGCTGTTTATCGCAAGCGGCATACCTGAAGTTTGCGGTAGGACCGCCAACATCGTTGATATAACCCTTAAAGCCCTTCATTTCTGTTAAAAGCTTTGCTTCCTCAACTACGCTTTCAATGCTTCTTGAGCGCACGCTTCTGCCCTGATGGAAAGCCAGGGCGCAGAAGTTACAACCGCCAAAGCAGCCTCTGTTGTGAGTTAAAGAGAACTGCACCTCTGTAATTGCAGGCACACCGCCGTCTTTTTCGTATGACGGGTGGTAATCTCTCATATAAGGGAGCGCATAAACCTCATCAAGCTCCTCTCTTTCAAGAGGTGGCATAGGTGGATTCTGAACAAGCATTTTATCGCCATAATACTCAACAAGAGCCTTGCCGTAGCAGGAATCCTGATTTTTATACTGCTCTGCAAAAGCCTGAGCGTAATATTTTTTATCTGTTTTAAGCTTATTAAAATCCCATTCACCGCAGCTGTCAAAGTGAATTTTATCGCCCTTTTCGCCAAGCCATACTGTACCGCGCACATCGCGGATTTTATTAACAGGCACGCCTTTATCAAGAAGAGTGGCGATTTTTCTCAATATATTCTCGCCCATACCGTAGGTGAGAAGGTCTGCACCTGAGGAAACGAGAACGCTTTCCATAACGCAATCGTCCCAATAGTCGTAGTGGGCAAAGCGGCGAAGCGATGCCTCAAGACCACCTAAAATAATGGGGGAGTCAGGATAAGCTTCTCTTATAAGGCGTGAATAAACAATAGTTGCTCTGTCGGGGCGTAAACCGAATTTACCGCCGGGTGAGTAGTAATCGTAGCTTCTTTTACGCTTTGCAACGGAATAGTGGGCTACCATAGAGTCTATATTACCTGCGGAAACTAAAAATCCAAGGCGAGGCTTACCAAAACGCTTGAAATCCTCAGGAGTATTGAATTTTGGTTGGGCAAGGAAAGCAACATTAAACCCTTGCGCTTCAAGCACGCGGGTAATAATGGAAGCACCGAAGGACGGATGGTCTACATAGGCATCACCGCAGACATAGACAAAGTCTACCTCTGCCCAGCCTCTGTCTTCTACTTCTTTTGCAGTTGTTGGTAAAAAATTTGTACCTTTCATAGAAACCTCTTTTTAAATTAGGAATTAGGAATGAGGAATTAGGAATTGAGGGGAAGCTCCGCTTCCGAACATTTTAAAGCTTCGCGAAGCTAATTCTTTTGCTTCAGCAAAAATATCGAATTGAGCGTAGCGAGATATATCGAAATTTTCGAAGAAAATTATATCGAATTTGCCTTGGCAAATATATCGACACTTAAAGATTTATCGATATAAATACCTTCGGTATTTTCGATATGTGCTTACGCACTCGATATGCCTTCGGCTCGATATGTGCCACGGCACGAAGCGCTGGCATCTGGCATCTTTACTCTATATTTAAAAGTATCTCAGTCAATTCTTCAACTGTTTCAATCTGAATTTCGGGTTTGTGGAGTTCAGGGAAAATCCATGTGCCTGTTGTTTTAACCCAGACAGGTATACAACCTGCGTTTCGTGAGCCTTCAACGTCAAAATGAGGGTGGTCGCCAACAAACATCATTTCGTTTGTTAATATACCAAGCTTATCTGCCATAAGCTGAAAGATTTCCTTTTGCGGTTTTCTGTAGGGAGTGGCGCCGCTTATGATAATTTCGTCAAGGTAAGGGTATAAGCCAAGCATTTCCAGCTTTCGTTCCTGAACGTGAACCTCTGAATTTGTAATAAGCCCTGTTTTATAGCCCATTTCCCTGATTTTTTCTAAAGTAGGAATTGCAAAGGGGAATTTCACCGCTACTTTTTTAAAGCAGGAAATCAGATATTCTACATATTCATTGTAATCGGGCACTTCTTCAAAAATATTGCATTTTACAAGGTGAGCAAAAATTTCTTCCCACCCGTGATGTACGTAATTTTTATCTGCCCAGGAAAGCTCATTATAAAAATATTCGTCTGTAATATCAGGGTTTATTTTAAATCTTTCGCGAAAAAAGGGAACGCAAAGCTTTAACGTTTCGTATCTGTCAAAAAGAGTATGGTCAAGGTCAAAAACCACAGCTTTAATCACATAAATCACCCCTGAAAAGCATATACATTAATTCTATCACACAAACTATAGCTTTTTCAAGATACACCATAATTTTTCATTCTCTGATGGGCATTTTGCCTAGAGATTTCGAAATATCTTGACAAATTTTAGGGAATATGGTAACATATATGGCAATGAGGGAGTAATTCCGTACATAACATAATGTGCGCGACACCATCGTCAACACAGGGCTTTTGCTCTCGGTGTGTCCTAAGCAAATGAGACTCATACATGGTTACCGCCATGTGTGAGTTTTTGTGTTTTCGGAATCTTTTTAGCTGACTGGTTCCCTCACAGACTGCGCGCAGTCAAAAGAAAACAAAGGTAAAAAAGTAAATGTAATAAAGGAGAATTATTATGGACAAAAAGAAAATTGTAAAAATCGTTATCCTTGTAGTATGCGTTGCCCTTGTTGGTACAGTTCTTGCAACCTGTTTTACAGTTGTTAAAGCCGGCCACACAGGCGTTGTGCTTACATTCGGTGCAGTTGAGGAAAATGTTTTTGATGAAGGTCTTCATTTCAAAATCCCTCTTATTCAGAATGTTGTGCAGATGAACAACCGTACACAGAAGATTGAAACAGATGGTACTGCATCTTCAAAGGACTTGCAGATTATTTCATATGTTGTTGCAGTAAACTTCCATGTTAACGATGCATCCTCTGCAACTCTTTACCAGAATGTTGGTACAGACTACGGCACAGTTATTATTGTGCCTGCAATTCAGGAAAGCATTAAGGCTGTTACTGCTCAGTTTACTGCAGAAGAGCTTATTACAAAGCGTCAGCTTGTTGGCGACCAGATTAAAGAAGCATTATCTGAAAAAATTGGCGAATATGGTATTGTTGTTGAAATTTTCAACATTGTAAACTTTGATTTCTCAGAGGAATTCAATGCCGCAGTTGAAGCAAAGCAGACTGCTCAGCAGAATGCTCTCAAGGCAGAGCAGGACCTTGCTCGTATTGAGGTTGAAGCAAAGCAGAAAATCACTCAGGCAGAGGCAGAAGCAAAGAGTATTCAGCTTATTCAGGATGCTCTCGAATCATCACCTGATTACGTTGACTACATAAAATGGAGCAAGTGGGATGGCAAGCTTCCGTCAGTTATGGGCGATAGCGGAGTGCTTGTGGATGTAGGGGAAATTAACCCTGCTCAATAACCCCTGATAAAAGTGATTAAAGCCTTCCGCCACAAACGGAAGGCTTTTTGTGAAATTCAAGAGGAGGAAATTATGACTCACGTTGATTTACTCAAATTTATCATTGATGTTCAGAATATTCCGAAAAATGAGCTTGCAGAGCTTATTGGTGTGCCACTCAAAAAGATGGACGATGTTCTCAGTGGTGCGACGCCACTTAAGAAAAAGTGGCTGAAGAACTTATCTCTTTTTACAGGAATACCTGAGCAGGCAATTTTAGCAGGAGAATTTAATCTTCAATATTCTGTCGAAACACAAGAATCACAGGTAGAGGGAGAGCAACCACCTGTTGCACCTGAACAAACACCTGAAATGTTGGAAGCTTTGAAGGACTATAACTATGGTAGGTTAATGACCTTCTGCGAAACAAGGCATAAAAAAAGATACAGAGATATCAAGCAGGGTATAGTTATTCAGATAGCCGCAGCAATAGTTGGTTTACTTTTTTCAATAGCTTGTGGAGTTATTGTTGTTCTGCAAAAGCCTATGATGGAAATATTTATGTTTCCGTTAATATGCTTTATCCCTTCTTTTATGACGCTTCTTCCTGTAAGAGGCTTATATAAAATAGCAAAAACCGGTAGCAAAAGAAAGGAAAAGAATTTTAAAATTTACACTTTACTTTCTATTTTGCCTATGCTGATTCACACGGTAGCAGGTGTTTGCTTTAAGGTTTATCCTGTGTGGGCAATTGGCTTTGCAGCAGCATCGTTATTACCACCGATGTATTTTGTTTTTGTGAAAGATTTGGAGAAAAAAACAACACAATTGCAGAGTTCTCTCAGCATAGCGTTTTCTTTCCTTACAAGCTGTGCCTTCGGTTGTAGCATTGTTATAGGTGATTTTATTGAAAGAGATACAGAAGAGATTGTTGTAATGGCTTCTTTGATAGCAGTTATTGTTGCTTGGGGCGTAGTGGCTATGGCTCTTTGCTTTGTAAATTATTTTTATTATTGCTATCATAAGGTTATTGTAACTTCTAAGTATTTTCAGCCTCTTCCTGAAAAGCCTTTATTTAAAAAGCACCATATACGTAATAAGATAATCGCTCTTGTGCTTGCAGCAATAATTTTTGTTGGTGGAACATATATTCTTTCTTGCGCAATTATGTATTGGAATGTTGTTTCTATATTGAATTACGAAGATACCATTGTGCCAAAATATTCGGACTACAATAAACAAGATATAATATTTACCGAGGAAGACGATGTAACTATTATTGACACAGAATTTTACACACTTAAACTTCCTGCCGATATGAAGAAAAATGAAGAAATAAAAACTCAGGATTCGTATAAATCAGATCCTACAGGTGGCATTGTAATGATGTACACTGAAGACAATTTGTATGGCGAATCTTTGTCAAAGTTATATGAGGGTGAGGATGTAGAAGATTTAGATGAGAGACAAGCCAAATATATGGCTGAGATAAAGCAGGAAGTTATAGATACATATGGTTACTACCCGCAATCTCAATATGAATTGAAAAAGATAATCAGAGATATCAGAGAAAACGGAATTAATTTTTTAAATAGGAAGCAAACAGCTGCAGTTATTCCAATCCTTATTTTTGACACAACTCTTTCTTATGATGATGAAGTAATATTCTATGAGGATAATGAAAAAGAATTGGTTTTATCTGTTCGTAAAACAGAGCATTCTAATACAGGTAGAACTACATTTATGTGCCTAGTTAACGGCAACAAAAAAGGTGAATATGAAAAATTTGTAGACGTAACCATTATGCTAAGAAGCGACTATGCAGACGAAGAACTCGCCTACAAAATCATCAACAGTATTGAAATGAAGTAAAGCGAAGCCTTTTCATCCTTGTTTTGCGAAGCAAAATAGGGAGGGGGACCATCGCTTGCGATGGTTGTGGGTAGTTCTCTTTCCTCTATTCTTCAGTTGGAGAGGAGAAACCATCACCCAAAATCTTCTTCAAAATAAAAATGAAAGTATATTTTATCTGACTGATTGCTAAAGGGTAGAGAACTACCCACCACCATTCCGACTAAACAAAAAGAAAAGGAGAGTATATTCATACGAAATATACTTACCTGGTACAATAAGTTCATTTAGGAATGGTCCCCCTCCCTATGCTACGCACAGGGATGATAAGCTTCGCGAAGCGATAAAATAGCATCGTGATTCGAAAATATACACTCCTAACTAAAAAACGCCCCTCGCATTTGCGAGGGGCGGTAAATTTTTTTATTCTGCAGGAGCTGCTTCTGCGATTTTGTTAAGGTCATTCTGTATCATGCAAAGTGCAACGATACCCAGACCAAGGAAGCCGATGATAAGATAAATAATTGAATTATCCTTGTGTGCAATACCTTTTTCTGCGCAACCTTCAGCAAATTTTTTCTCTGTAAGGAAGAGACCAACAGGGCCAAGGAAAAGACTAAGCACGATTTCAAGAACTGCGCTGTCATTAGCATCCTTAACAGAAACTGCATCCTTTACAAGCATAACAATCCAATAAATGCCGTAGATACCGCAAGTAACGATTGTGAGAAGGATAGATGTTACAATATTTCTCTGTTTAATATTCATAATTAAACCCCCTTTAAAAATACAGAAGCGTTGCTTCATATAAAAAATGTAGCATATTCAATAAAAAATGTCAATAAGTGTAGAAAAAACTGTTCAAAGTTGTTGATAAATGTAGTTTGTGGCTATATAATTGGTGTGGTGATAAAAATGAAAACCTTTAGCTATAAAGAAAAACCTATTGAAGTGCACGGTATACCTTTTTTTGAGGAAAGGGGTATACTTGAAAGGCTTCCCGAAGGTGTGCGTAAGGCAGTACCATCTCTTGATGGCCTTGGCAGACGTTGCCCTGGTGCCAGAATTTGTTTTCGCACAAATTCACCAAAAATACACTTGGAAATGACCTTTAAAACGCTTAGCTGGGATATTGGTATGTCTATTTATGCTTGCCAATCCGCAAACGTTATGATAGGTGATAGGCAGAACGCTCGTTTTGCAGGACTTCTCCACGCTGACGACTACGAAACAATGGTCTGCCACGGAGAATTTGAAAAAAGCTCCGAAATGGAAGACGTTACAATCTGGTTCCCGCGTAATGAGGAAATTGAAGACTTCAAAATTTCCATTGAAGAGGACGCTGTTATTGAAGCGCCAACGCCGTATAAATATCCGCCAATGCTTTATTACGGCTCATCAATTACCGAGGGCGGTTGCTGTTGCAGAGTAACTAATGCATATAACGCTATAATTTCACAGCACCTTGATATTGACTACTATAATTTTGGTTTTTCAGGCGGTGCAAAGGGTGAGCTTGAAATAGCAGATTACATAAACACTATTCCAATGAGTATTTTTGTTTATGATTACGATCACAATGCACCTTCTGCGGAGCATCTTGAAAAAACTCACGAAGCCTTCTTTAAGAGAATCCGTGAGAAAAACCCTGATTTACCTGTAGTTATACTTACAAAGCCTGATTTCGACTACGACCCTGAGGGTGCAGAGCGTCGCAAGGTTATTTACAGAACATATGAAAATGCAATAAATTCAGGGGATAAAAACGTTTACTTCATTGATGGCGAAACATTTTTCACCGAAACCGACCGCCATTTCTGCACAATAGACTGTTGTCATCCCAATGACCTGGGATTTTATCGTATGGCATCAGTTATCGAACCCGTTATAAGACAAATCTTGGGCGAATAACTTATCTTTGTCTTATAAAAACAGAGGTAAATGGGCGAATAACTTGTTTTTGCGATGCTCGCAGTACCGTTATGTAAAGATACCAGGTGCTTCTCGTGCCGTCAGGCGCATATCGAGCCGAGGGCATATCGAGTGCGCAAGCACATATCGAAAATACCGAAGGTATTTATAATGATTGTAGTTTGTCGAAACGCTTTTGCGTTTCGCAAAAGCCGATTTTATCGGCTTTTAGCAAAATTGAATTTTACAAAAATACAATTTTGTACTACACTCATTGAAAGGATTACAGTCGAATTTTCAAAGAAAATTCGCAACCAAATGATAGATTTGGTTGCGAAACAGTGTAATTTTACACTGTTTCGACTAACTATAATCGTTATATCGATAAAACTTTTAAATGTCGATATATTTGCCAAGGCAAATTCGATATAATTTTCTTCGAAATTTTCGATATATCTCGCTAAGCTCAATTCGATATTTTTGCTAAAGCAAAAGAATTAGCTTCGCGAAGCTTTATAATGCTCGGAAGCGGATCCTCCGCGAAGCTATTATCTATTATTTTTTATCTATTCTCTACTAACAAAAAAAGCGTTGTGCCATTTGACACAACGCTTTTTGTTTTGAAATTAATACATTCCGCCGCCCTGAGCTGCAGCCATTGCAGCTGCGCTAGCAGCATCTGCTGCAGGGTCTGGCTTATCTGCTACAAGGCTTTCTGTTGTAAGAACCATTGCAGCAACGCTTGATGCGTTCTGAAGAGCTGAACGAGTAACCTTAGTTGGGTCAAGGATACCTGCTTCTGCCATATCTGTATATTCTTCAGTTGCAAAGTTGAAGCCGTAGCCTGTTTTTCCTGAACGAAGAATACCATCTATAATAACTGAACCTTCAAGGCCTGCGTTTGCAGCAATCTGACGAACAGGCTCTTCAATTGCCTTACGAACAATTTTTGCACCTGTGATTTCGTCTGCATCTGCAAGGGAAGCAATGTATGCATCAAGAGCAGGGATTGCATTAAGAAGAGCAACGCCACCACCAGCAACGAAGCCTTCTTCAATTGCAGCCTTTGTTGCAGCAAGAGCATCTTCAATACGAAGCTTCATTTCCATCATTTCAGTTTCGGTAGCGGCACCAACGCGGATAACTGCTACACCGCCTGCAAGCTTTGCAAGTCTTTCCTGAAGCTTTTCTCTATCGAAATCAGATGTTGTTGTTTCAATCTGAGCTTTAATCTGGTTAACTCTTGCAGCAATTTCGTTTGTATCGCCTGCGCCATCAACAATGATTGTGTTCTCTTTAGAGATTTTAATCTGTCTTGCGCGACCGAGCTGGTTAACCTGAGCATCCTTAAGGTCAAGGCCAAGCTCTTCTGTGATAACCTCGCCGCCTGTAAGGATAGCAATATCTCGGAGCATTTCTTTCCTTCTGTCGCCAAAGCCAGGAGCCTTAACACCTACGCAAGTGAAGGTACCGCGGAGCTTGTTAACAAGAAGAGTTGCAAGAGCCTCGCCCTCAATATCTTCTGCAACAATTACAAGCTTTTTGCCTGCCTGAACGATTTTTTCAAGGAGAGGAAGAACCTCCTGAATGTTAGAAATCTTTTTATCTGTAATAAGAATGAATGGGTCGTCAATAACTGCTTCCATCTTATCGGTATCTGTTACCATATAAGGTGAAATATAACCGCGGTCAAACTGCATACCTTCAACAACATCGCAGCTTGTTTCTGCTGTTTTGCTTTCTTCAACTGTGATTACGCCGTCTGCAGTAACCTTTTCCATTGCTTCTGCAATAAGGTTACCAATGCTTTCATCTGCAGATGAAACTGTTGCAATTCTTGCAATATCGCTTGAAGATTCAACAGGCTTTGAGTTTGCCTTGATTGTATCAACAACATTTGCAACTGCGTTTTTGATACCCTTTTTAAGAACCATTGGGTTTGCACCTGCAACAACGTTCTTCATACCCTCGCGAACAAGAGCCTGAGCAAGAAGAGTAGCAGTTGTTGTACCGTCGCCTGCAACGTCATTTGTTTTTGTAGCAACTTCTTTAACAAGCTGAGCGCCCATATTCTCAAAAGCGTCTTCAAGCTCAACCTCTTTTGCGATCGTAACGCCATCGTTTGTTATAAGAGGAGCGCCATATTTCTTATCAAGAACAACGTTTCTGCCCTTAGGGCCTAATGTAATTTTAACGGTGTTTGAAAGCTTATCAATACCTGCCTGAAGGGCGCGGCGAGCTTCTTCACCATAGATGATTTGCTTAGCCATAGTAAAAACCTCCGTGTATATTTAATATGAAATAATTATTCAACAATTGCAAGAATATCGTTCTGACGAACAACGATAAGTGTTTCGCCATCGATTTTAACTTCTGTACCTGAATATTTGCTGAGAATAACCTTATCCCCAACCTTAACCTGCATCTGAACTTCTTTGCCGTCTACAATTCCGCCTGGGCCAACTGCAAGAATTTCAGCAGTCTGTGGCTTTTCCTGAGAAGCGGCAGCAAGGATAATACCACCCTTTGTTGTTTCTTCTGCTTCGCAGAATTTAAGAACGACTCTGTCGCCCAATGGTTTGAGTGTCATATAAAATGCCTCCCGATATATAAAAATTATTAATTCTATTTTAGCACTCTATTGTTTCGAGTGCTAAACATATGATATACCTTTTTAGAGAAATTATCAAGTGTTTTTAGGTAAAAAATTCAAGAATTACCAAAGTTTACAAAGCGTTAAAACATTTATTACCACATATATTCAATTTATGCACAAGGAAGAATATAAATTCAAAAATACCCTGCAAGAAATCTTATTCAAGCAGGGTATTTTTATTTTATGCTATATCTGAAGTTATACTACCAGCATACCCTGAGCGTACCATATACCTATGCGGAACATAGACTCTCCGCAATAGTGTGCTCCGTCGTACTCACCATTTTCATTATTATTTACATATTTGGATTTACAGGTTGATGTATCAATCCAGATTGAGTCAGGTAATTTTGTAGAGTTGGTAGTATTCTGGTAAAGACCTGCAGTCGTGGTATTTATTATGTTTTTACTTGTGTCCATAGGTACATACCACAATGTTGCAAGGTTTGATTTGTGGGTATTAATAGTGTCGGAATATGCCCATCCGTTATATGTCTGCTCCATATTTGTAAGAGGGTTAAAGTATGTTCTTGTGTCATATGCAGCAATACCGCCATCAACAAAACCGATATGCTTATCCATATCTCTCGGCTCAAAAGCTGTGCGAACCTTATTTACAAGCATAGTCTGCAAAGCTCCATATTGATTTGCCCATTGTTCCACACAGGAGTCGCTTTCACCCTGATGCCACATAAATGAACGAATGTTGATTTTGTCGGCGCTATGTATAGCGGCAATTTCATCAAGGGCTGTATTTACATACGGAATCATCAGATCTGAAAGGTATCCACCTAATGAACTGTAAACGTTCTGAGCGTTTGATGCCATATTATAGCCTGCATCGTAAATCCAGTTACCGCCAAGGTAGGTGCCTGCTGCAGTATATTTAATGATATACCACATTTCATCCTTTGTGGAGTCAGTATTTGCAAGGTGGTAGGCTATACCAACCTCAGGACCAAACCAGCTGTCAGCCTGACCGCCTATACCAAGGTGGAATGTCTCGAATTTATCGTTGGAGAAGTGTGTTCGCCAGTTGTTTATGCCATCATCACTATTGATGTTATTATACTTGATTTTTATATTTGAAAAATCTGTATTTCCAACAGTATTTCTTACCTCGCTGGTTAATGGGCTTGCACCATAGGCGTTAGACTGACCTGAAATGATAATAACATTTGCGGTTTTAGTTTTCATTAACATTGATTCTGTCATATCCATAAAAATAGATTTATTAGATTTTTCTGCTTGTTGGATTAAGATATCCCGGTCATTAATATTAAGCTCTCCGTCGGAGTTAAGGTCGCAAGCGTACTTTTGCCAGGCTGATAATGTGTTTTCGTTAATTAAGCCTTTTTTAATAGAGGCTATATCAGCTTTAGTAAAGGCTATACCGTCGCAATCGAAATCACCAACATGGTAAACGGTTGTTGCGTCTCTCAGACCATTGGTGAGTAACGCCATAACAGCGCAGTCCAAAACGTCAATGTAACCGTCGCCAACTAAATCACAGCGCATAAGGTTTCTGAAATCTGTTATTTCGGTGTTTTCAGAGACAGCCATATTTGTAAGCTGTTGGTAGTCATATATATCAATATTATTATCGGTATTTATATCGCCTACCTGAGCAACAGAGTAGCAATCAGCAGAAGCATAGGAGTTTACCTTATACTGACCATCGTAATCGAAAATAGGGCTGGAGTTTTCGATGTTGCTCTTCTGACCCCAGATTTGTGTGGAGTTATATTTCTGAAGAAGGAATGCAACTTCACCTGAGTAAAACTCATCAAGTGTTTTAACGGCTGTCTGAGTAACAGCGTCAATAGAAATGTTCTGACCGGACGCGCCAATACCATTCTGAACAGTACCTGCTGAGTTATAGGCGCTGTTTTCAACATAGTAGCAATTAAAAACAGTCCCTGTATTGCTACCGGAGATACCGCCAGAGTAAGAAGATGCGTAAATGGACGCGGTGCTATAGCAATTAGAAACGCTGTTTGCGTTAGAGCCTGTAATTCCGCCGGCATAAGTTGATGCGTTAATAACATTTCTTTTTGCAAAGCAGTTAGTGATTGTACCGCCGTTATAACCGCAGATGCTACCAACATAGTTATTTGCAGTTATAAATGAGTCTGTTACTCCAAGCTCTTTAATTATTGCAGACGATGAAGTGTGGCCGAAAAGACCTGCGTAATTTGTTGAGTAGCCACTAAAGTATAAACCACTTATTGTATGGCCTTGACCATGGAAAATGCCATTGTAGCTGTTCGCCTGAGTACCTATAGGAGACCAGGGGTGGTTAACCGAAGCAATAACGTTGCCTTGGTCATCAAGAAGGTTTTCAGTTACTGTTATATCTGCAGTGAGTACTGCGTTTGCAGAAGCAGAACCACCATTAATAAGCTCTTTGAACCAGAACAACTGACCTGCATTGGCAATTTCATACACACTGTCCTTTTTGCCGTCTTCGTTAAGGTCATATTTATCTGTAGTTAATGCTGCCTGTTCATATCTTCCGCACATATCGCAGAAGCCGTTTGTGTATGTAGCTTTGCAGATATCTTCCTCTTTTTGTGCTAAGGTTTTGAAGCTGCCACGGACTTCATCAATAGTACCGGTTGATATGTAGTAGCAGTATGAAATAGGGGTATAGCTCTGGAAATTGATTGTATCTACAACACCGATGTATGAGGTTGGATTCTGATCATCAATGTGGTTGCCAGAGTCGTCTACCAAATCAACAGTGCCGCCACGATCGTGAACGCCTGTAAAGAAAGTTGTCTGACCGGGGGCGTAAAGACCAATTGAATACCCGCTTTCACCATCACCAATAAATGCACCCCAGTTTTCGTTACAGGTAAAAAATTGGTTGGCTGAATATTGGGGGTCGCCCCAGAATTGAAGGTCTGTTACGGTTTGTTGTCTATTAGCGTCGGACCATGCTTCACCGCCTGAGTAGTACACAAATTTATCGAGAGGTTCTACACAGTAGAATGCTGGGAATTCCTGTGTTGTTGTAACTGAAGGGTAACCTGAGAAGTCAACGAATCTGCAGGTTGCTCTCATCAATCCGTCTTCAAGTGTATACCAGGCCTCCATGTATGAAGGGGTGATATATTCCGCTGTTTTTGCCCAGTCAAGAGGACGGCATTTAATGTATATTTCGTTTGTTGATACCTTTAAATCAACTATTTTACTTGGTTCGTTGTATAAGTTACCACCCTGAACCGGGTTGTAGTTCCACAGGTTTTCTCCGTACATACTGGGCTCGTAAGGGTAAGAGCCTGTGCCGTAATATGACTGCTGAACAAGGCGACCTGTATCATGAGCGTTAATAAGGTTTAAGTTGCCTTCTGTGTTATACTCATTCTTTTCATCGCAACCTGATTTATACGTACCATCGAAATCACTATAATATCCAACCTCTACTTTTGCTGATTTATCAGTATTGCTTTTTGCCGCTACAACATTATTGGCTAAATCTTCTAAGTAAGTAAGGGCACCGCCCCAATCCAGGTCTATACCGATTTTGTAATCTGTACTTGAAAGGTAAACCATACCGCTTGAATCACCGGGATTTGTTCCGTTGGTTAAATCAAGAGAATTCAATGTGAAGTCCATACACTCTTTATCAAGTGGGGTGAAGGATATTGAAGTAATTGCAGACTGAGTTGTGCCATTTATAAAACCATCGATATAGCTTGAAAAACTACCGTTTTCAGCAGGCTCTAAGAAAAATTCTTCAATTGTTCCGTTGAAATTCAGCTCGCCTCTAACATAGGCGTCTGAAGAATAGTTTAATTTATACTGATTAAATTTCGAGCCACTATAACCTAAGGTATACGTATGGTTAACAGAGTTAACAGTTTTTTGGGAATCATTTATATAGATTGTTTTTTCTTCGCTGCTTTTAACGTTAACAGTAAATTGAGCGGAGCCATTACCATATGTAACCAGAATTGTTTGAGTACCTGCTTCTGTTAGTACTTCAGGAGAGCAGTAAAATTCTTCGTCAATATTCTCTTTTTTTCCGTCAGGATATGTAACACCAATAACAAGACCTCTTGTGTTTAAGCTTTCGCCTACAGAGTAGTTTTGCTTTTGTGGCAAAGAAATAATTTCCAATTTTTCATTAACTACAGGGTCCCACTTAGAATAAAGGCATCTGCTTGCAGGAGTGGCTAAGGAGTTTGCGGTGATTCTTTTGCCTGCTCCGTCAGGGCCTGTAAACCAACCGGCAAAAACAAGGTTTTCTCTTGTAGGAGTGGGAAGGGTGCCGTATTTTGCCCCTGCGGAATATGTAAAGGATTTTCGGGAAGAAATATTTTTTGCATACTCATAAACTGATTTAGCGCAAATTCTTATATTTGATACGGTTACGTTTGACTTAGGAGTGTTATTATCAAATCTTACTTGAATGTACCCTGTGTTTTCAGGCGTTGTAAAGCTACATTCGTTAAGTCCGTATTGATAAGCATACTTTGATTCGTGGGATGTGTATTCTCCTGCTTCATTAAAATAGAAAACAAAAGTTTCAAAGCTCGTTGTTGTTCCATTAGCTTCATAGGAAAATATATATTCAGTATTTTCTTTAACGGGCATTGAATAAAACGATCCCACAGAAGACATTGAAAAAGAAGTGTAAACCTCCGTGTCATTCGTGTTATTTGTAAGCACAAAGCTACCGTTTTCAATATTTGTTGTTAGTGTGCCTACTGAAGCATCATCGACGTTATTAACTTTGAGATTCGGGTGGTTAGCCCACTGCTCAAAAATGAACAGGTTATCGAAAGTAAGCTCATATACACCTGAAGCTGCAAGAGTAACAGGACTTAGAAAACTTAACGTGAGCATAACAATGCTCAGGCACAAGGTTAACAAACGCTTGGAAATCTTCTTCATAAACGCAACCTCTCTTCAAATATTCGTATACACAATAATAGTACTATAATTACATTATAAAATCAAGAAAAAGAAAGAGGACTCCATTTCTTTAAAACGTAAAAATTGATTATATTCGGCTTCGCCGAGAGTGGTTCGAATCCACCATATACTTATCAAACAAAAGAAAAACAGACATCCTATTGGATGTCTGTTTTTCTTGGTTGTTGCGAACAATTTAGATTCCAAAATCAAAAGAGTGAAATAACATGTCCTTTGGTATAGATTTGTTCAAAAGCATCTTTATTTTATTCAGAACACCAGCATACCCTGAGCAAACCAGATACCTAGTTTAAGCATTGCTTCACCGCAATAATGGTAGCCATCGTTTTCACCATTCTCATTATTGTTTTCCAATTTGGATAAGCAGGTTGATGTATCAATCCAGATAGAATCAGTCAGCTTGGTTGCTGAGCTACCGTCATTTGTATAAAGCCCTGCTGTTGTCTTATTTATTACATTTCCTGCAGTATTCTCAGGAACATACCAATAGGTTGCGTTACTTGCTTTAGCTGAATTGACGATATCAGCATATGGCCAGATATTAACACCGCTTTTATATGCTGCAATCGCACCATTAACAAAGGTAATGCTTCCCTCCTTGTCATAGCCACCCAATTCTGTACGAACTCTGTTTATAAAAATATTCTGAAGCTCGTCATACTGCTCTGCCAAATCCTTAACAGATGCATCGCTTTCACCCTGCATCCACATAAATGAACGGATATTAACATTATTTGCACCGTGCTTATTGGCAATAGCCTCAAGGTCTGCACTAACAGAATCCATCATACCGTCCGCAAGATAAAATCCCAAATCATTTTTTATGTCTCCGGAAGTTGTTGTATTAAGGTATTTACCGGTTGTGTCATAAAGCCATTGACCGCCAAGAAATGTTCCTGAACCAGTATATTTAATGATGTACCATGTTTCATCCTTTGTTGCTTCGTTGGTTGCAAGATAGTATGCAACGCCCAGTTCAGGACCAAACCACCTATCTGCCTGCCCGCCTATACCCAAACGGAAGGTTTCGAATTCGCTGTTGGAGAAATGAACTCTCCAATTATTAACACCATCATCACTATTGATGTTAGTATATTTAATTTTAATATTTGAAAAATCCGTATCACCAATAGTGGCTTTAACCTCATTAGTCAAGGGACTTATGCCATAAGCATTGGACTGACCTGCAAGAATAATTACATTTGCAGTTTTGCTTCTTAATCCGATTACTTCTTTCATACTTGTAATAAATGGATTTTTATTATTTTCGCCTTGCTTGACTAAAATATCCCTGTCATTAATATCAAGAACACCATCAAAATTCAAATCACAGGCATATTTCTGTTTTGTGTTCAGCTTATCCTGATTTATAAGCGCCTTTTTGATGGCTGCTATATCTTCCTTGGTATATGGGGTGCCGTCAAAATCGAAGTCGCCCTTCAAATAAACATCAATTTTTTTATTGTAACCGCTTATTAGCAATTGCATAAGCCAGCAATCTATAACATCAAGAGAACCGTCCCCATCTATATCTGAACTGAGCATTTCCTTAAAATCAAGCACCTCATCTGAAAGAGCCTGATTCACTAACTGCTGGTAGTCATAGATATCCACTTTATCGTCCTTAACTATATCACCAATATCTGCAAGGACATAGTTGTCTTCGTTTTCAACTGCGGTTACTTTATAGACTCCTTCTTTATCAAAAACAGGAGCCGTGCCCGGAATATTGGCTTTCTGTCCCCAAAGCTGCTTTGTGTTTGTGCCCTGCAAAAGACACGCCACTTCACCACTTGCAAATTCTTCTATTGTTTTTCCTGAACCAATACCATTTTCTACAACGCCGTTGGAATCTGTTGCAGAATTAAGCAGGTAATAGCAGTTTGAAACGGTTGCATTGTTTGAGCCTGCAATACCGCCAACATAGCTTGTTGCACGGACATCACCTGCATTATAGCAATTCTTTACCGTTCCGTTATTATAGCCGGCAATACCACCCACATAGGAATCGCCCGTTACTACTGTATACAAGGCGTAGCAGTTGTTTATAGTACCCTCGTTTCTGCCGACGATACCACCAACATACTGACCGCCCTTAAGGAATGAATAGTCAACGCCCACCTCTTCAACTACGGCAGAAGAGCCTACATAACCGAAAAGACCGCCATAGGCTACTGATGATGCATCGGTAAACAATCCATTGATTGTATAACCCTGACCATCGAAATGACCATTGTATTTATTGGTTGCGTTTCCGATAGGACTCCATTTTCTGAAGGTACTTGTATCATATGCCAAAGCACCATAGCCTGTGAGAACATCGTTGTTATCAGTAATATCGCAAAGGAGAACCGCATTTGCGTTCACATTTCCGCTGTTTACATAGTCGCTGAACCAATGAAGCTCACCTGCATTGGAAATCTCATAAATATTATCCTCATTAAGCTTCGGTGCAATATATTTACCACACATATCGCAGAAGCCGTTTGTGTGTGTAGCGTTGCAGAAATCCTCCTGAGCTTGTGAAAGTGTTTTGAAGCTCTCGCGGATTTCATTGATATTACCTGTTGTTATATAGTAGCAGTATGAAATAGGTGAGTAGCTCTGAAAATGAATTGTATCTACAATACCCATATATGAGGTGGGGTCTTCTGTTGCAGGAGTAGTTGTGGAACAACGTGTTTGACCATCACTACCATAATAAACACCTGCATGGTAAATGGTCTGGCCAGGGGTGTAGATTCCGATACCATAGCCACCTGCGCCATTACCGACAAAAGCACCCCAATTTTCATTGCAGATGAAATCCTGGTCTGTTGCGGTACCCCAGAATCCTAAATCAGCCTTGGTTACAGGCTTGTTGCTGTCTGACCAGGCTTCGCCACCTTCATAATAAACGAATTTATTTAATGGCTCAACGCAATAAAATGCCGGGAGCTCCTGTGTTGTTGTAACTGAAGGATAACCTGAGAAATCTACAAATCTGCAGGTTGCTCTCATTAAGCCGTTTTCAAGAGTATACCATGCCTCCATGTATGAAGGAGTAATATATTCTTTTGTTTTTGCCCAGTCAAGTGGTCGGCATTTAATATATATTTCGTTGGTTGTTACTTTTAAATCAACTATTTTACTTGGTTCATTATATAAGTTACCACCTTGGACGGGATTATAGTTCCATACAGCTTCGCCATACATACCCGGCTCATATGGATAAGAGCCTGTGCCGTAATAGGATTGCTGAACAAGACGACCTGTATCGTGAGCGTTAATAAGGTTTACATTGCTCTTTTTTTCGTATATATCCAACGTATCGCAACCGGATTTATATGTTCCTGTGAAATCGTCATAATAACCAACCTCTACCGGTGCGGAGCTGTTCTGATTATTTTTAGCGGCAACAACATTGTTTGTTAAATCCTCCATATAAGTAAGAGCGCCGCCCCACTTCAGATCAATTCCAATTTTAAAATTACTGTCAGAGAGGGGGATTACACCATTATTGTCTGATTGTGGGATTGCGGGTTTAGTTAGATTTATGGATGTTAATGTGAAATCCATATTCGCCTTATCGAGAGGGGTAAAAGATATTGAAGTAAGGTTAGATTGTGTTTTGCCATCGAGAAAACCGTCAATGTAGCTTGAAAACTCACCGTTTTGGGCAGGCTCTAAGAAGAAGGTTTCAATTGTGCCGTTAAAATTCAACTCTCCTTTGACATAGGCATCCGAAGAGTAATTTATTTTATATTGATTAAAGCTGGATCCACTATAACCTATGGTATACGTATGGTTAGCAGAGTTAACTGTTTTCTGAGAATCGTTTATATAAATTGTTTTTGTTTCGCTACTTTTAACATTAACAGTAAATTGGGCGGAGCCATTACCATATGTAACCAAAATGGTTTGTGTACCTGCCTGTGTTAATGTTTCAGGTGAACAATAAAAGCCTTCGTCAATATTCTCTTTTTTTCCGTCAGGGTATGTAACACCAATAACAAGACCTCTTGTGTTTAAGCTTTCGCCTACAGAGTAGTTTTGCTTTTGTGGTAATGAAACAATTTCTAAAACCTCATTAACTACAGGGTCCCACTTAGAATAAAGGCATCTGCTTGAAGGAAGAGTCAAAGAATCTGATGTGATTTTCTGGCCTGTTCCGTCAGGACCTGTAAACCAACCGACAAAAACAAGGTCTTCTCTTTCAATAACAGGAAGCTCTCCGTAAGTGTTACCTGCGGAGTAAGTGAAGGTTTTGCGGTAAACATTATCCTTAGCGTAATCATAAACTGCTTTTTCGCGGATTCTTATGGAAGAAACAGTAACATCAGTTTGTGGGGAGTTGTTATCAAACCTTACTTGAATGTGTTCTGTGCCTTCAGGTGTTGTAAAGCTCCATTCGTTAAGTCCGTATTGATAAGCGTATGCAGCCTCGTGAGATGTATAATTACCCTCTTTGTTAAAATAAAAAACAAAGGTTTCAAAGTTGGTTGTTGTTCCATTAGCTTCATAGGAAAATACATATTCAGTATTTTCTTTAACGGGCATTGAATAAAAAGTACCAACAGAGCTCATTGAAAACGTAGTAAAAACCTCTGTGCTTGCAGTATTATTTGTAAGCACAAAGCTACCGCTTGAAATATCTGTTGTCAGTGTACTGTTTGTAGAACCATCGCTGGAATGCACCATTAAATTAGCGTGATTAGCCCACTGTTCAAAAATGAACAAGTTATCAAATGTTAGTTCATATACACCTGAAGTTGCAAGAGTAACAGGGCTGAGAAAACTTAACGTGAGCATAACAATGCTTAAGCACAAAGTTAACAAACGTTTGAAAATTTTCTTCATAAACGAAACCTCTCTTCAAATATTCGTATACGCAATAATAGTACTATAATTACATTATAAAATCAAGAAAAAGAAAGAGGAATCCATTTCTTTAAAACGTAAAATTGATTATATTAGGTTTCTCCGAGAGTGGTTCGAATCCACCATATACTTATCAAACAAAAGAAAAACAGACATCCTATTGGATGTCTGCATTTCTTGGCTGTTGCGAACAATTTAGATGCCGATATTTTTGATGAAGTTTTAACATTAAAATCCCATCTTAAAGAGATACCAGATACAAACAAATCCGATAATCATAAAAATAAAATGAAGTAAAATATTTATATTTTCACCTTTTGAACTCTGTTTGTCAGATTCGTTTTTTTCGACGGAAAAAATCTTAATTAAGAAGGTTATAATTGCAAAAGCACCAAAAACAAACCACGAAACTATATCCATTCCAAAGACAAAATCAATAAAATCAGGATATTCAACTATATCTGTTGTAGAAAACAAGTAAATTAATGATGCAATAATATTCAACCCTGAATACAAGAAGATTATGATTAAACTGAACCAAGATAAAAATGACTTGAATTTTTTCATTTTTGGTTCTCCTTTGCGGTTTTGATTGATGCAATCAGCAAAATTCTTATTGTTGAACAAGTTTTGTTTATTCTCTTATAAGTTAGTTCATCTATATAATCAGTTTTATAGAGCATTTCGAGCCATTTACCTGTTTCACTTGCTTCTTTAAGGGCAATTTCAAGTTTAGCAATAAAGTCTGCACGGCTATGACCATATTTACTTTCGGCAATATTGGCACATACACTTGTAGCACTTCTTCCAATTTGATTTGAAATGATAGTTTCTTTTTTATTACGAAGCTCTTTAACTAAATTTAAAACATCAACTGAAAGCTGCATTGATAAATCGGAAAGTTTATCTTCTTTCATTTCTATCACCTCAAGGCAAGTATATCATTCTTTTGCACGAAGTGCAATATCGTTTGCCGCAGGCAACACTGTTTATGCGAAGCATAACACTGTTTGCGACTTGTCGCAACTTCGTTTTGTGTACGTAGAAACGAAGTTCGGTTGAAACCGAAATGAAGTTTGCGCCATAAATGTCGCAAAACGATGTTGTGTCCTGCGGACACAAACACAAACAAAAAAGACTTGCTTTCGCAAGTCTCTTTTGTTTGGTGGGAGCGGGTGGATTCGAACCACCGAAGTCGTTGACAACAGATTTACAGTCTGCCCCCTTTGGCCGCTCGGGAACACTCCCACATATACTTTCCTATTCAGTTGTGAATAAAAAAATTGGAGCTGGTGGACGGACTCGAACCCCCGACCTGCTGATTACAAATCAGCTGCTCTACCAACTGAGCTACACCAGCGTCTCAACGCTTGAATAATATATCACAAAAGATTTTATATGTCAAGCGTTTTTTTGAAAAATTTTATTTCATTAAAATTTTGACTGTTTTAATCTCCCAAGGGTGGAAATTAAGAGCATTTTCAACGATTCTTTCGGTATCGTTACCCAATAAATCTGTTTGAGAATAAACAGTGCCGCAAGAGGAGTTAAGCTTTGCTGCTGCGCTATTATCAGAATAATTACAGAAGCGGGCAAGAATATAATCTTTTTCAGGGTAAAGGGCGGTAAGAATTATATCTTCACTTTCTGTATCAAGAGTGATTGGTGAATATCCGCAAGCATCGCCATTGCCCTTAAGGACATTGCAAGCAACAACAGGTTGAGCGTAGGCGAGAGCGTTTTTATGAAGCTCTATATTTGTCATATCCGCTGAGAATGGGAAAATAGCAAACTCGTTTTCAAAAACGCCATCTAAAATTCTTGTTCCGCACATGTATTCATTTGAATAGATAAGAGGAATCTGCAAATAGTTTCCTGTAAGGGCGCAACCCATACAACCTTTATTGAAAACTGCAAGACCGCTTTCGTCATCGCGGAGATTGAGCCAGTAAATACCGTGATAATATGTTGTTGCGTTAAAGGATTCTTCAGGAGAAACCTCAGTATCAATAAGAATATCGTCGTTAGGATACCAATATTTCTCTGTTTTTCTGAGAGCGCCATTCCATTCAGAAATTGAATATGGTAAATCCCTGAACATTTTGCGGTCTTTTTTAAGATTTACATTAAGGCTAAGGCACAATTTATCCTCATGGTGATGACCGTTGAGAGTAAGAGGAACAGGTCTGCCTTGAGTAACATCTGTTCTGCCGATAAGGTCGTTTTTAACAGTAACACGGGTTCTGCAATCAATACGCTTTGACTTGCCATTGAAGAACATAGTAAGATGAAGTGGCAGACCGCCAATTTCTCCATCATAAACTGCAGTTGCCTGAAGAGACGATGCTTCAACAGTCCATGTACCCTTTGATTCGCAGTCTGCGCCGTTTATGTTACCTGTAAACAGACCATTATTTTTATTATTAAAAATAGTTTTACCTGTAGCAAGGTCTTCAATTTCAGAAACGCCATTTTCACCAAGATATACCTTGTAGCAAGGAGTGGTGAGCACGCTAGATTCTTTATTGAAATTAAATAATGCGTCAGACTTTATTTCCGCCTTCTTCAATGTATAGCGCTTAACGCTGAATGGAGAGAGTGTTGCGTGAAGAAGCATAACCTTGGTGCCGTTTTCTTCAATAATCTCGCATTCTGCCTGATTTTCGCCATCGAAAGCAACAAAAGAATCATCAACAGGGACTTTAATCCACTGGTCAACAGGGAATGAGTGGTGGTTTATAACAATAACAGAATCATTTTCTTTATCTGCAAGCTTTTCTTTGAAGAAATTCAAGGAATTTTCTTTTACTGCAGATGAGAATTTCAATGATTCAGGAATAAATCTACGGGAAAGGTCAAGAAGACCGCAAATTGTAACGTCGTGGTGCTCTGCGGCAAGAACATATTTCCACGCTTCAACAGAATCTGCTTCGTATGATTTATCGCCCAACATAACAGAAAGAGCATTAAGCCTTTCAGAAACAGTTGCATCAACCTCACCCTGACGACAACCATTGAAAATTTCGTTTCCGCAATAGCCCCAAGGCATCTGTACGTGGAAATCGTTATCGGTTGTGGGATATTCGTCAACAGGTTCACCATAGAGTGAAGGAATATCTTCAAGAAGAACATATTCGAAATTATCCTTTGTTTCAATATGCTTTGTAACCTCTTCAATAGGCTGAGTAAGGTCATCATATCTTGAAGCAAGAAGAGGGGAGTATTTTTTGAACATTTCCTGAAAATCTTCAAGAGAGTAGAGCTCAGAATCAACAGGCCAACGGGAAAGAATCCAGTTATCTACAGTTGTGCAGTTATAACCTCTGCCTTGCTTATCGTATGTAGGAACTGCAGGAATCTCAGTACCGTCTTTACCAATCCATTTACCCCATGCGCTATCATAAGTTTTTGGGTAGCCGTAGCCCATAACGTGAGAGCGAAGAATTGCAGCCTTGTATCCGCATTGGGAGATAAGCTGAGGAGTCTGGTTATTGAGAGCAAATTCTGAAATTGAGTAAACATCAGGAGTTTTGCCGAAATACTGGAGGTTTGTGCGCACAGCATAGAGAAGCTGACGAGCATTTGACTCGTCGTTTATAGTAAGGGAGAGTGGCTGACCATAGGTGGTGGCGCCAAGACCTACTCTGTCAGGATATTCCTTGAGAAGCTTTGCTATTAAATCAACAACCTCTTTATCACACCTTGAAAATTCATCAAAGGTAAATGATTCGTAATCAAGGCCGATTCTTAATTTGGGATATTTTTCAAGCCATTCAAAAAGCTTCAGAAGGCGTGGCTTTACAACATCCTTCCACAAAACATATCCGCCATGCTCGTATGTTAATATATAGAGTTTTTCAGAATCCATAAACTCAACTCCCTTAAAAAGATACAATAATTATACAATGGGGAATCAATATGTTCAATTTAGAAAAATACATAAAATTTACGGTTTCTTTTTGTGAAAGATAAAAACTGCAATCCTGAAAAATCAGGATTGCAGTTTTATTGTTGAACTTTAATCGCCTAAAAGGCCGTGGTATCTACCCATCCAGTATGGAAGCAGGTAAATATATGGCATAACAGTTCTCATGCCGTTAGCACCTGATGTTCCTGGAAGAGCAGCAGCGCGGTTTGCAGATTTTTTGTTTATTTCAATAAATTCTTCAACACCTGAATCGCAAACAAACTGGTTGCCGTCGTAGTTCACTAAAAGGCGTGAGCTGTACTCAACAGGGTATTTGAGCTGAGGTGCGCAGCCAAGCTCCTCAGGAGAATAGTCAATCTCAATATCCTTGCGGTAGCTGTTGTAGGTTGGCCAAACAACAAGGTCAAGATTCATTTCTGAAAGAGATTTTGCTGCATTTTCAATATCGCAGGCGTTATTTGTAAGTGAGCCATAAACGATATTGAAGAAAGGAGCACGCTCAATTTTCTCATAATCAAAGTGGTGAGTAAGACCCATTTTGAAAATTTCCTTCTGAGCTTCGTTTTCAGTATAAACAATAAGGTTATAAATATTTGTGAAATCAAGCTGGTCATCAATATGAGCAATGTGAGAATCCTCTACCTTGTACTGCATGCAGTTCATAGCATAGTGGTGCTTCTGAATGAGCATATCGAACACCTGATTGTATTTTTCATCACCTGTTACGTGGTATGTTGTTTTAAGGAATGAAAGAATTTCAAGTGAGTTTGTACCTCTTTCAAAATACCAACGGTCATCGTTATTAAGAAGGTCAGGCTCCCAGTTTGCCCATGTTGTAGGTATGCCGTCAACATCGCAAAGGTGGAAGTTGTTTTCAATAATGTGGTCTGTAATCTTCTTAACAACCTCTGCAATTTTCTTCTTTTCCTTTTTATCTGCAACAAGGTCGTAGTAAATTCCGTATGCAAAGTAGTGGCCTGTCATTTCGTCGCTTGATGTTTCGCCAAGCCATTCGCAGTCAGGATTATCCTCGCAAACGTGCCATTCCTCACGGTTGCCTTTTCCGAAATATAAGTCATCAGAATATCTTGTAGCTCTTGCGGTGAAGCCTGATTTACCTGTAACCTCGGTAAGCTTAATCATAGCTTCAACTGCTCTTTTAGCGTTCTTTCTTGCCTCTTCATCCTTCGTTACAGCATAACGGAAGCACTGGCTTGCGCAGTAAAGACCTGTGAAAAGTCCATCGTTATCTGAGTTTGGAAGCCAGCCTGAATCCAAATCGCCATATTTACGGAGAATTCTGTCTACCTGATAGCCTTCGTTACGTGTGAAATATTTTACTGTAAGGTCATCAAAATGCTTTGCCTTTTCTGCAAGAGTCATATATTTTGATGTAATAATGCTGATACCTCTTGGTGTAACTGCGGCAATTGTTCCGTTATCGGATACTGCAAGCTTTGTTACAGTTGGGTGCATAAGCCATGGGCCATATGAGAAGTAAGAGATTTTACCTTCAACGAGAGTGATAAGACCTGTATTTGTAGCAAAGTACTTTTTGCCGTCTGCAGCAAAGAACATATCGTTAAATGAGCCACTTGGTACTGAATAGAAATCGTTGCCGTTGAACCAATAGTTTTTGCCATCGTAGATATTAAGACCCTCGTCTGAGCCTACCCATAAATGACCGAGAGCATCTATCTGAAGGCAGTTGATTTTTCTGCTCATAACGCCTGTGTTATCAGGAAGAAGCTCTGCCCAATGACGGCGCTTGCCCTTCATAGATAAAAGGCCTTCAACAGTTGAGCCGATGTAAACAGTTTCAGCATATTTTGCCTTGTTATCAAGAGCAGCAACGCAAACAGTTTCTGATGGAAGATCAACAACCCTGTTGAATTCGTCGTTTTCTGAAAGGAAAAGAGAATCTTCAGTTATAAGCCATATAGATTTATCAAGGGCTACAGACATATCAACAACAGAGGAGTCAAATTCTGCAATTTTCTTTGCCTTGCCGTTTTTAATAACGTAAAGATTGTTGCCGTTAGCGCTATAAAGCTTGCCATCTGCAGAGAAGAATTTTTCAGCAGAGAAAGTAAGCTTTTTAAGATTACCGTTATTGTACTCAAAGGTACCTTTTGCAGTTGCAATATAAAGAGCTTCACCGCAGAAAGCAACAGATGTTACAGACGCAGGGTCAATGCCCTTTTCTGCAGTAAGGAAAACCTTATCGAACTGCTTGAATTCACCAAAGTTGAGAGTGTATTTTTTCATAAAACCGCTCCTGAATATGTAAATATTTTTATCCTTTCAAGTGTAACATAAATTTTTCTGTTTGTCGATAGGTGCACCGAAACAATACAGTGTTCCTTTTACAAATAATCGGTTGCCCTGTTTTTAATTGCGGTGGTAACTACACAAAAAGAAGAACAAATATTGCTACAAGTTGTATATTTACTTTTAATTCGGCTTTGATATAATGAGAACAGGAAATTTATTTACCTATAGGAGGAAATGAATATGTCAAAATTAAAAATTGCACTTATCGGTAACGGCGGTATCTGCCGTGGATGCCACGTTGAGAATTATTATGAGGATGATAGAGTAGAGGTTGTAGCCTTCTGCGATATTATTGAAGAGAGAGCAGCTGCGCTCAGAGATAAATACTACCCAGATGCTGCAGTATATACAGATTATAAAGAGCTTTTGAAGGACGAGAGCATAGACGCTGTTGATATTTGTACACCAAACTATCTTCATTCTATAATTGCGGTTGATGCATTCAAGGCAGGCAAGCACGTATTATGCGAAAAGCCTGATGCAATTGACGTTACAGAGGTTCTTAAAATGAAAAACGCCGCTGACGAGGCAGGCAAGGTGCTTATGGTTATCAGAAACAACCGTTTTGCTACAGCCTCACAGTACGCAAAGAAATTTGTTGAAGACGGAAAAATGGGCGAAATCTATTGCGGCCGTTGCGGTTGGCAGAGACGCAGAGGTATCCCAGGCAAAGGCGGCTGGTTCACAACAAAGGCTCAGTCTGGTGGCGGACCACTTATTGACCTTGGCGTTCATATGATAGACCTTGCAGTGTGGCTTATGGGCAACCCAACTCCTATTGCGGTAAGTGCAAATACATATACTAAGTTTGCAGATAATGATACAAGCGACTCCGTAAACTCCAAATTCGGAGACGCCAAAGCAGAGGGCACATTTGACGTTGAAGACCTTGCAATGGGTATGATTCGTTTTGATAATGGTGCCGTTCTTCAGATAGAATTCAGCTGGGCATCAAATATCAAGGAAGAAAACAGATTTGTGGAGCTTCGTGGTACAAAGGCAGGCCTTAAATGGAAAGAAAATGAGGTTGAGTTCTTCACCGAGGAGGATGGTCAGCTTCTTGATATTGCACCAAGAGGCAAAATGGATTCAAACGGACACAAGCATAATATCCGCAATTTTGTTGACGTTCTTACCGAGGGCGCAGAACCTGTTTTCAAGCCTTCTCAGGGTGTTGATATGATAAAAATTCTCTGCGCAATATATGAGTCAGCAGAAAAAGGAAAAGAAATTCTTCTTTAATTGAATTTATAATATGCGAATTAGAAAAAGAGCCTCGCTATTGCGGGGCTCTTTTTTGTTAGAGGAACAAGGATGTAGAAATAAAGGGCGTGTACTTTTGTGCAAGTCCCTTGGCAAGCGTTTATAACCATATAGCACTTTCTACTTTCTGAAACAAAAAAATCAAGACGAGCTTTATGCTCGTCTTGAAAATCAAATTCCAATAATATTATTTTTCGCTGATTGAATGTACATCGTTTGTAATCTGACCAAAAGCATATAAAGGCCATGAGCTTATAATAACAACAATACCGGAACCAGCAACAATAAGACCGCCAATAAATAATTCATCATAGTAGTCAATTAAACCAGCTACAGCAAGAACAATTCCTACAACAATAGAAAGCAATCCTACAATACCTTCGCCGATAGCAATCTTACAAAGCTTGTCTCCGATGTTAGAGTACATTTTTTTGATAAGGCTTTTAATTTTTTCCATAATAAATACCCCGTTTTTCCTTATTTTGTGCAGAAATCTGCATAAAAAGTATATTATAATTTGCATAAAAAGTCAATGTAAATTACCACACCCGATTATGTTCGGCTTCGCCGAGGGGGTTCAAGTCCCTACCTGATTTCTGACAACAAAAAAATGAGTCCACACAGTTGTGTGAACTCGTAAAATTATTTATTTATATTTTCTTTAGTGGTTGTAATTGAGGAAATCAACATTCTTCTTATTGTTCCACAAGAATTTTGTAATTGATTATATTGCTGTTCGGACATGTAGTGGGTTTCAAAAAGAAGGTCAAGCCAATATTCAGTTTCAAAACATTCCTTTTGGGCAATTTCTAATTTAGATATAAAGTCTTTTTTGCCTTGTGCATACTGTGCTTCGTGCAGATTAGCACCTATAGAGGTTGCACATCTGAGTAACTGATTTGTTAAAATGGTTTCTTTATGTTCTGTTTTTATGTCTTTGCAAACAAAAACTACTTCCTTTGCAAATTCTTTCGCTTTATCTCTCAAAATGCTTTTTGACATAAAACTTCACCTCGAAAAGATTATATATGAAAAATAATTGGTTATCAAGTGATATTCCGTCTGCGACGGAGAGATATATTTTGCAAAGGCAAAATGTGATATTTCTGCCTGTAGCAGAAGTGATATTCTATTCGCACTAACTCGGCGTTAGCCGAATATCACTGCGTAGCAATATCACTTTCGTAGAAAATAGAACTCGCGTAAGCGAATAGAACTGCACCAAAAAAAGAACGACACCCTATTGGGTGTCGCTTTTTTTGGTGCGAGGGACGGGACTTGAAGGGCTGGAAAACTCACAAAACCCACGAAATCAATGATTTCTTTCAAGGAACAACGTCCTGCCGAAAAGCAAATTAAATATTCTCACAACCCCTCAAAAACTCAAAACCAATTCCCTAAAAATGCCCGAATTTCAAACGAAAAATTACACTTTTTCCTTGTATTTTATAGCCTTTTTTATACGAGAGATGGGATTTGGGGAAGTGAGGGAATATGGGCAGAAAAAGACCCCACTCACGAGGAGTGGGGGAGGAAATAGTTATTCTTTATACGCATTATTTATTATTTATTTTAATCATAGCAGCTTGATTAGTTATATTCTCATAAGGTGATCCAGGATGCCTACTCCAAAAACGGTTGATATTAAATGAATGCTCTTTGAGCTTACTATCCAAATTTGTAATATGTATCAAGTCGCTTTTGAAATTTGAAACGGAGCGACTATTTAATAACTCGGTTATTCTTCTTATGTTACAACTGTATATTAGCTCATCCTCTAAATTCTTTACTTGTGGGATTGTGATAATATTTGCCACGTTACGATGCTTTTTTAGATTTGAAATGTTCTTATTTAAGGTATCTGTGTTGTTGGTGTCTGTATCAAAAATTAAAACTACAATGGTACCTTGCTTGAATGTCCTAAGAATCATATCGCTTACAATATCCTGTACGACATTTTTAATTTGAACTCTACCAGGAATAATAACTTTTAAATCATTTTTGAGGGTATTCACAAGTTTCTTTTCATCTTCACCCTCAACAAAATATTGAACATTGGCGTTCTTGTTCATAGCAATTATCCCTCCTTGTTATAATCTATTAAATCATAAATTAATTCCAAAGCAGGGGATGTCGAGAATAAATCGTTTTCGACTGCATTTCTTAATGAATCTGTATCTCTCTTAAGGAATGATGAAGCTTCTACACAGGTAATAGGACACTCAAGATTGGAAACATCCTTACGTAAGAAGGTATATGCATGTTTAGGTAAGTCCATATCTAAAATATCGGTATTATGTGTTGTAAAGAACAATTGATCACATGGTTTGAGAAACGTTATCATTAATGATAAAATTGCTTTCTCAATATCGGTATGAATATAAGAAAATTTTTCGTCACAATAATAAAAACCATTTTTTCCCTGTATGAGTGAAGAAAGGATATTAGATAGTTCGACACCGGCTTTAGTGCCACTTGAAAACATTTCTGTATCTAAAGGTTGATCATCTTGGAGAACAATAGACTGATTTTGTAAATGAACAACATATGCTTTGTCTGCATCTTGTGATATTTTTACTTCTTTGATTGATGTATCTAATGATTTTAATACATTTTCAAGAACAAATCTGAAGTTTTCGTCTTTATTGGGTAATGAGAGTTTTCTGTTGTTATCTATTGGATATTCAAAGAACCATGTAAGTCTTTCGATTTTTTCTAATTCTTCGATATAATTTTCTGCTGGCGTATAAGGTTTATTAGATAATCTTTTGATGCAAGATTCATAACTATCCCTAACTAATATTTTTTCCTTGCGTACTTCAACTTTTATATCGTTAGCAACAATATGGTCATCATCTATTGGTGGAATAGAACACATTACGCGATACAAATAATTATTTTGAGAAGCCATATCTATTACAAAAGAAGCTTCTCTAGTTCGATCGCAGATTTTCTCGGTGAGAAAAGTATAATTTTTTCTATCAATGAAATTAAAAATTTTCATTATCATTCGTCCGAATGTGGTTTTACCTGAGGCGTTAGCACCAAAAATGACATTTACTTTTTTATATCTAAAATTAGTACGCTCGGGCAAATGTTCATTTTCAATTGTTGAGCCTAAAATCTTTTTGGGATAAGTTAAATTCATGTGGAAGTTTTTAAAAGCATAAAAATTATCCAATTTTATATCTAAAACAACCATTTTGCTCTTCCTTTCGTGCATTAGTTCGGAATTCACGAAGTAATACTCCTTTCTTATTTTAGCTAATTAGATCAAAAAAAGCAATAGTTTTATTTTAAATTATTCCCTAATATTTTAAAAAATATCAATCCAGAGTGAAATATTTGTCAAAAACTAATTGTTGATAAAATGTTGTGACTTTTAAATGTATTTATATAAACATGGCAAATATAACTCATAACATTCTCATGAAGATTGTTGAGAGTTGTTTTTTCTTTTTTACATATCTAATATATTATATTTTTTTAATTACAAAATAATCCTTATATTCCCTCCTATCATGCCCTATCAATTTTTCCTTTGAAAAAACAAAGCCAATATTACATAAAGCTTTTATTCGTTCTTTTCCTTCTGGAATAGCCTTGGTTGCTATTTTATCACAATCAAACAATTCGAATGTTGGCTCAATGATTAATGACAGGATGTTTTCGATTTCTTTTACGTTTTCATAATCACTTCTCAAATCAAGACGGAGCAAACCGCAATTTGTAAAATAATCGTTTGAATCTCTATGAAACAATTCTATTGTTCCAATGGTTTCATTGGTATCTTTACCAATGATAGACCAACGGACAAAACCTTGCCTACTATATTCCCAAAGCCAATATTTTATTGCTTCTTTCATTCTGCTTTCTGTTGTGTAATAAAAATCATCACCGCCACAGTTATCGCTGTTAAAGAACTGAGCAGCTTTTTTATCAGAATAAACTTTCAACAAATCTTTGCAATCGTCCTCACTTACAAATCGCAAAAGGTATTTTTCATTCTCAAATTGTGGACAAATTTCATATACACTACTCATAACGATACCTCTCATCAGAACATATGTTCGGTATAATTTTAACACAAGAACACAAAAAGTCAACCTAGTTGTAAAAATTTAACCGACTACTCAAATTAGGGTAGTCGGTTTTATAGTATATAAGGAGATATTATTCTGTATATTCATTAAATATATCTGTATCAATTTCTTTTATTTCAAAAGTTTTCTTTACAGTTACGGCAAAGTTGTGCTCTATCATTAGTTTTGATAATCTCTTACCGTCAATTAAAATAATGTGGTGCTGGTCTGCATAATCAATAGCAGGTTTTGAGTATTTTGCAGTAGTAACAAATAGACCATTTCCGCCTTTTCCTGCTATTGCGCCTACAAAACTCTGTATATCTGGTCTGCTTACAGTAGCATCTAAATCCCACTTTTTAGCTTGTATGTAAATTAGGTTGAACCCTAATTTATCTTCCATGATTATGCCATCAATACCTTCATCGCCAGTAACAGGTGTAGTTTTCCCAGAATTTTTAAATGCACCATATCCCATTTTTTGAAGTAAATCGATAACCATTTGTTCAAAAGCTACAGCAGACAATTTCATAACTTCGGAAAGTAAATCATCCGCTAAATTATCATTGATTTTTTTAAAAGCATCTTCAAAAGTATCATTAGGTGTTTCACTTGTATTTTCGGTGATAGCTTTTTCTGTTGTCGGAGATTGAAATTCTTTAAAAGAATCGTATTTTAATAAATAATCTACATCTATAATAGGTGGGTTTTCTTCCAATACTTTCTTACCTTCTTCGGTAATTAAAAACACTCCTCTTGAAGGTTTGGATATTAAACCAGCTTTAAAAAGATATGTTCCCGCCCATTGAACTCGATTGGCAAAAATCGTTTGTGAACCACTGGGTAATAATTTTGAAGTGTCTTCATTTGTAAGACTAAAAGCATTTGCTAATATTGGTCTGAGTTCTTTTAAAGTGTGGGTATTACAATCAGCAAGATTTATTAAAATTGGCTTCATGAATTCATAAAACTTTGGAATTTCCAATATTATCACCTCTAACCCAATTATATATTAAAAATGGTATTTGTTCAAGAAATATTTTGGTAAATACAACAGCATTTGCCGAAGGCAACTTCATTGTGAAACGCTTCATTTATGCGTGGCATACCTTCATTTTTGAGTTCGTAATGCGAATGAAGTTCAAATAAATTTGAAATGAAGTTATCTGATAAAGCAGATAAATGAAGTTGTGTTCTTACGAACACAAAATAAAAAAGACATCCGATTGGATGTCTTTTTTGGTGCGAGAGACGGGACTTGATGGGCTCTGCCCATCATTCGCTGCGTTTCACTTGCGAACACCCGATTGTGTTCGGCTTCGCCGAGAGGGTTCAAGTCCCTACCCATTTTCTGACAACAAAAAAATGAGTCCACACTAATGTGTGAACTCATTTTTGGTGCGAGAGACGGGACTTGAACCCGTACGGGATTACCACACGCCCCTCAAACGTGCGCGTCTGCCGATTCCGCCACTCTCGCAAGTGCTCATATACTATAACACCACAAAACGGATTTGTCAACATGTTTTTTCAAATTTTTTAAAAAAGTTTTCAGATGGTTTTTAGTGGCTTAGTAAATATGCCTTTATTAGTGAGTTTATTCAAATCAGGCGGTCATTTTTGGTTAAGGTTTTCCCGTTTACAATAAATACAATTTATAATATAATTGTATTTAACAAAAAATCGTTGTATAGGAGAAATAGTTATGCTCAGAAAACGACAGGTACATCTTGATTTTCACACTCACGGCGCTATGCCTGTAGGCAAAAATTTTTCAAAGGAGCAGTTTCAATCTGCCCTTAAACTGGGGCATGTTGATTCTATAACTGTTTTTTCAAAATGCCACCATGGTTGGTCATATCATCCAACCGAAGTGAATGAGATTCATCCGGAGCTTACTTTCGATTTATTGGGTGCTCAGCTTGAAGCGTGTGCAGAAATTGGGGTAAAAGCTCCTGTATATATTTCTGCAGGGTATGACGAAAAAGAATATTTGAAACGTCCTGAGTGGCGTTATCAGCCTGCGACTGATATAGAAGGTCAGAAAAATTATGAAAAAGAAGTTCATTTTCACCTTCTTTGCTTCAACACAGGCTACCTTGATTTTCTTTGCAATCAGATTGAAGAGGTAATGGAGAAATATAACCCTTGCGGTATTTTTCTCGATATTATTTCTCCAAAGGTTTGCTACTGCGAAAAATGCCTTGCAGATATGAAAGCTCTCGGTCTCAATATTGAAAGTGCGGAAGACCGCGAAAAATTCTCTCTTGTTGTCTTTAATAAATATACCGAGGCAACAAATGCTGCCGTAAGAAAGCATAGCGATACCGCTACAATCTTTCACAATGCAGGACATATCCCAAAAGGGGATTATAATTTTATAGAGCGCAACACTCATCTTGAGCTTGAAAGCCTGCCAACAGGCGGATGGGGCTACGACCATTTTCCGCTTTCTGCCGCTTATGTGCGCACTCTTAAAAACACCGAATTTTTAGGAATGACAGGTAAATTCCATCATTCATGGGGTGAGTTCGGCGGCTTTAAGCATCCGAATGCTCTTATTTACGAAACATCCCTCAGTATAGCAAATGGTGCAGGCTGCTCAATTGGCGACCAGATGCATCCTTTGAGTGAATTGAATCTGGCAACCTACGGTCTTATAGGTAAGGCATACGCTCTTGTTGAAGAAAAAGAGCCTTGGCTCAGTGGGGCGGTAAACGTTGCAGATATAGGTGTGCTCAGCGCAGAGGCTGTAACAGGTAAAAGAGACTCCCTTGCAGATATTGGCGCTAACAGAATGCTTCTTGAAACAAGCCGCCTATATAATTTTATTGATGGGGAGGCAGATTTCTCTGCTTACA
>JAZLDN010000073.1:0-39353 GCA_045614765.1 Acutalibacteraceae bacterium | reverse complement strand
TAAAATCGGCTTTTGCGAAACGCAAAAGCGTTTAGACAAACTACAATCATTATAAATACCTTCGGTATTTTCGATATGTGCTTGCGCACTCGATATGCCTTTGGCTCGATATGTGCCTTACGGCACGAGAAACTGGCAGCTGGCATCTGGCGACTGGCAGCTAAATCCGTATATTTGCCATCACCATAAATTTATGCTATAATTAAGATAAAACACTACATTTTCTGGAGAAAATTATGAATATAATCTTAATTGGTATGCCCGGCTGCGGTAAAAGCACAGTAGGTGTTTTACTTGCAAAAAGTATGCTTCGGGACTTTGTTGATACAGATTTAATAATACAGAATAAATACAAAAAAAGCCTTTGCGATATTATAAATGAGGATGGTCTCGATGGCTTTAAAGAAAAAGAAAACAGCGTCCTTGCAGAATTAAAAGCAGAAAACGCTGTTATTGCAACGGGCGGAAGTGCCGTTTATTGCCCTGAGGGTATGAAAAACCTTAAAAATGGCGGTAAGGTTATTTACCTTAAACTTTCACCCGAAGAAATAAAGAGTAGAATAAAAAATATTACTACCCGCGGTATTGCAATGAAGGAAGGCACAACCATTGAAGAATTATACAATGAGCGTGCCGCCCTCTATGAAAAATATGCAGATATTACAATTGACTGCCAAAACACAACGGCAGAAGAATGTGTTAATAAAATAATCGATAGCCTGAAATCCCAAATTCAAAATTAAAGAACGCTATGTGCTGATTATATAACAGGAGATGAAAGATGAATAATACAAGAAGACAAAGAATAATAGAAAACATTAAAAAATTTAAAGCTAAAAATTTTATTATGCTGACTATTGCGGGTATAATAAATGCATTTGGTGTAACTGTGTTTTTAAACCCTGTTAACCTTTACGACAGCGGTATTTCAGGCACATCAATGCTTCTTGCGGAGGTAACGCCACCACAGCTTACACTTTCCATTTTTCTTCTTATATTAAATATTCCGCTTTTTATATACGGTACAAAAAAGCAAGGTAGCCACTTTACTGTTTATGCGGTGTATACTGTTTTCATATATTCAGTTTTTGCTTATTTGATAACCGATGTTTTTCCCATAGATGTAAGCCTTGCATCACCTCTTGCGGGATCGGATTTGTTGCTTTGTGCCCTTTTCGGCGGTATGATTTCCGGTGTGGGAAGCGGTATTGCAATACGCTTTGGCGGTGCAATGGACGGCATTGAGGTTATGGCTGTAATATTTGCTAAGAAGCTTGGAGTAACCGTAGGTACCTTTGTTATGGCATATAATGTGGTGCTTTATATTGTGTGCGGTCTTATTCTTAAAAGCTGGATATTGCCCCTTTACTCCATTGTGGCATATATGGCGGCTCTCAAAACAGTTGACTTTATTGTAGAAGGCTTTGACAGAGCAAAATGTGCTATGATAATCACCACTGTACCTGATGATGTTTGCGCAATGCTTGCCTATTATTTTGAATCGGGCTCAACCAAAATTGAGGTGGTGGGCGGATATTCCAACAAGCCCAAGACACTGGTTTATTTTATTGTAAACCGTTTCCAGGTGGCAAGAATGAGAGAGATAGTTCATGAAACTGACCCTCACGCCTACATCACAATCACCGAGGTTGCAGACGTATTTAAAAAAGAAAAGATAGACTAAAAAGGGGTTTTAAAAACTCTCGCTTTTTTCATTTTTAAAGGGGTTCTTGCAGGACTGATACCTGCAAGAACCCCTTGATTTATATTGTTTTATGCGGTCTGCGCTTTTTACCGCCATTTTCCTATTGCCCCTACAAACAGAGCGGATATTTTTTCTATAATATTGTCGGCACTATCATAGCTTACATTAAATCCAAGCTTTGCTTCTTCGCTTGAAGGAATAAATTGAATGTTATCAATGCTAAGGGTGGTTTCATTACTGCTTTCAAATGTAAAAACAATGTTTTCCACATCTTCCAGCTTATCGTTGGGCCTTGAAAAACCACATTCATTACCAAACAAATGCAGACGATTAAGCTCAAATGTAATTGAATGCCATTGACTGTCTCCGGGTATAACTATTTCAACATCTGTAGTGTTTTCAATCGCAGGGGCATACCATTTGTATTTTCCAACATAAAAACGTACGCCTTTAAGAGAGACTGATTCCGATGTATTATTCCTTACCTGAACAGTCATTGTGCCGTAATTTGAATAATTTTTATCTGTATCATTAAAGGTTTGTGTTTCCTTCTTGCGACCATCTTCAACCTCAAGCTCAAAGGCAGGGTTAATTGAAAATTCACCTGTTCCTTTAACCGACAAGCCGTTTGTACCACTATACGCGTGATTTTCTGAATATGATATTTCTGCATTTTCACTTTCCCAAACAGAATAAAAGTTGCTTGTAAAATCTGTATGGAAATGCCACGTAGTTTCGCTTTCACAATCTATCCATGGCTTTTCAACCCAATGCTGAACAGATAAGTCATTATTTGTAACAAATGGTGAAACGGGGAGTGTAATCACCCCATTTTCAGAAGAATACAAATTGGAGTGAGTGTTACGTATACCATAAGCATAAGCAACAGATTCAGGCTTCTCTATCAGCTCACTATATACCTTAACAGTATTTTTATCTGTTATTTCTGCCTGTGCTTCAACATAAATTCCATCTGCACCGCATATTGTAAAGCCTTTAAGATGCTCACCATTTATGCGTAAACCGTCTCCTGCATTATTTAATGTAACAAACACGTTATTGTCTGTTATCGTAGTTTTTTCAACAGTTGGTGCTGTGTAACATTTGCGCATACCATACACAAGACCTTCTGCAGCAAAAGCCATTCTTTCACCGATAGGCTTCTTTGTTTCAGGGTGAATACAGCCCACTTCCTGTATATATGTATTCTCCAAATCATATATGGAAATAACCGCTCTGGAGGATGGCTCTTCTTTTTGCCATTCCGAAAAGGCAATGTTTCGATTTGAAAGAGGAAAATCATCACCATAATAGTATGGTGCAAGCTGTGTGCACACAAAAGGAAGCAACCCGCTTTCGTAATTAAAAAGCTTGGTGTATGAACGTTGAAGAAGTGAAAGGCAGTTAAAATAATCTTTATCTGAGTCACCTATGTTACCCTCGCCCTGATACCATATCATACCTGACAGGCGGAAAATTTCAACCGGATTTATACGCTGATTAAAGTTTGTGGCGATATCAGTATAAACATCCTGCTCGTCTTCGTTCCAGTCGTCCTTTTCTATATAATTTCCCTTTTCAACAAGAAAATTTTTGACCTCTTCTTCATTGTCAACTGCTTCTCTCGGAAGCCAGGATTCCACAAGGGAGCCTCCTAAGGAAAGATTGAGAATACCAACGGGCATATTCAGATCCTTTTGAAGCTTGTCAGCAAAGAAATAGCCTACTGCACTTACGCCGTAAATTTCATCATTTTCACCTGTTACCCAATATGCATTTTTAATATCATTCTGGGGATCAACGGGTAGCTTTTCTTCTGAGCCCTTGTATTCAATATATGGAGGAGTATAAAATGCTCTTACCCAGGGGTTAAGCTCTGTTTGAGCTTTTTGCCAATCAGCACCCACCTTAGATTGACCTAAAGGGTACATCATATTACTTTGACCGCTTGCAAGCCACAACTCACCAAAAACAACATCAATAAATTTTTTTGCTTCTCCGCCATCTTTTTTTATAATAAGGGTGTATTTATCATATGAGCCTGCAGGTGCCTGAAGAACTATTTCAAAACGGCAATTTGTTGCTTTGCATTTCCCTTGTGCAATCAGCTCCTCACCCTTATAAAGCTCTGCACTTATTTCGGCATTGCGAGGAGCTTCCCCTTCAATTACCATAGGTTCATTTTGTTTAAAGAGCATATGAGATGAGTATTTTGACGGTAATATAACATTTTCAGGCTCTGCTGTTGCTGTTGCAAGAGAAAAAGGCATCAGAGAAATACAAAAGCTTAGAGCGAGAATAAAGGATAGAAATTTTTTACTCATAAGATTACCACCTGTTTTCTACATACTCGCAGAAGGTGAACAGGTCGTCTATTACAATCTTTGTGCCGTCGTCAAGTGTAACATCACCGCTCCAGTTACCAAAAATCTGGTGGCAGTTCATTCTGCCGATTTTAAAGTCAACGTCGGTGTGGTTATCAAGAGTTGGCTTCATAGTCATATTAAATCTGCCGTCTTCTGAAATAAACTTCCATTCCTCAAGGAATCTGTCCTTGGGGAATTTTTCTACGTCAACCGCACCGATTTTATGCACCTTACCATCGTAGAAAATGCAGGTTTCTGTGCCGTTTGATTCATCACCTATAGCCCAGGTGATTTCGAAACCGAAAAGGTGCTTTTCCCCTTTTTCGTCGGTAATATATTTGTTACCGCTACCCCAGTACCATACCATTTTATGAACAGTATTAACTCTGCCCCAGTCAAGCGTGCAGAAGGAGTTATCCATAGAGAATTTGTAGGTATAATCTCCGAATTTGAACTCACCCTCGCAAGGCATACACATCTGCTTTGTGGTCATAAAATATTTTGTGTTATCCTCGTTGAATGGGAAAATAGTTGTAATATTTTCAAGACCTTCAGGGATTTCCATTTTAACATTAACTTCAACAGGCTTACCCTTATATACACCCTTGTACCAGAGTGTACGCTCTGTTTCCTTTGTATCAAAATCAAATTCTGTTTTGCCGATTTTGTCTTTGTAGCGGTTTGGAATATCGCCCTTTGCAGGTGGAACATGCTTGTTTGCTCCAAGGAAATACTGAATGGAGTCGCAGATAACCTCACCTGTTTTAACATTTGTAAGCTTAGCGGCAACATATCCACCAAGGTTAATATTAGCAAAGCTTACGAGAACCTGCATTTCGTCCCCGACAAGAATGTTATAAAAATCCCATTCCTTACGGCTCATAATACCTGTTTTAACAAGGTTTCTATCGTATGTAAAATGATTTTTTCTTGCCCAACCCTTAGCGTTTAAGGTTCCGTCAGGATTGAGAAGCGGTGTTTCTTCAGTATATTCTGTCTGCTTTGACTTTTCTTTCCACTCTGTAAAGCTTTTATATGTTCTTGGAAGCTCCTTGCTCATTATAAACTCTCCTTTAATGCTTTTATGGTTTTTTCACCGGCTTCTCTTAAGCAGAAGCCTGTTAAAAGAACACCATCGGAATTATATTTTTCAAGATTCTCTTCTAAAATCTCCAGGTTCTCTTTTGACGGAGATTTTTTTGCATCATAAATATTCTGAAGCAAATCGCAACACATTCCAAACTTTCTTACCCACTTTTTAAGCTCGTCAAAAAGTGGTACAGAAGTATCGCTTATCATATTATAGCAATCATACATATTCTTAATATATTCACCAAGATATGCCAGAGCTTCCTCTTTTTTGCCGCTTGCTTCAAGGAAAGCTGCGTGGGCAAGAGTGTTGCTCATAAAAGCGGAGCTATATCTTGAAAGGCAGGAAACGCCTAAATGGTCAGCAAAATATGAGAAACGCTGTGCGTTATCGCCTAAAATCTCTTTATGGGCATTTTTAAGAGATTCGTCAGGGTTATAGGAAACAGGGTTCCACAAGAAATCTGCAATTGTGAGAAGCGGAATTTTTGAACACTCCGCATATTCCATAACATTTGAAATAATGCCTTCGCAAGATTTATAAAGCTCTTTATCTCTGCCGATTATTGCACCAAGGTGCATCTCCTGGAACATTTCGCAATCGTTAACAGGGAAATTATCCCAGTAAAGAGGCTTATGGTGTGTGGAGTTAGCTAATTCGTCTGCTTCCCTTACAGTAAGCACTCTTGAACAGATTTCTGCACCTGTCCAGAAAAGGTCAACGTCAGAGGGAATTCCTGCACCGAATTTTGAAATATAGTAGCCGTTTGCATCACCGCTGTACTGAGTAGGACAAACAGTAAGAGAAATTGACGGGTCAAAGTCTTTGAGCGCCTGATAGGTTTTATTTACAAGGTAAACGTGAGCATCAACTATGGAATCAAATTCCTCTGCATCGTCGTCATACTGAAATTCCCATGGAATATCGTCAAGAAGAAGACCGAAATTTCTTACACCTATATCGTAAATGCTTTTGATTTTGTTTATAAGAAGCTGAAAATCCTCTTCAGATGTATATTTATATGTAAGACCCGGACCAACTGCCCAATGAAAATCAAGATAATTTTCGCAAGCAAGTGTGAAAAGCGCTTTCAACTCTGAAAGCTCTTTTTCAGGATATAAATCTCTCCATTTTTCTCTGTGGTAAATATCGTCTTTAGGGCCATAGAAGAACGAATTCATTCCGTAGCGCGCCATAAGCTTCATAACAGAAACCCGCTTTTCATTCTCCCAGGTTGAGCCGTAAAAGCCTTCAATATATCCGCGTTTTTTGAAAAGAGGATAGTCTTCAATAACGCCCTCAGAAACTTCATTTGCCACAATAAGCTTTGCAAGAGTATTAGCACCTCTGAAAGCACTTTTTTCACAAGAGCAGTCAACAACAATTTCATTTTTTGTTATGGTGATTACGTATTTTTCGTCTGTAAGACGGCAGATTTCCTCTGCATATGTAGTTTTTCTGCTGTTTTCGTATCTGAAAACAACATTAAAACCGCCATTAACACAAATATTGTAATCACCAAAAACCTTTTCGGCAATTCCTTTGAAATCACCTGAAACAGATATTGACTTTATTTCGATTTTTTCACCATTAAGGTTGAATTTTTGTGGAACAGGATAAATCACAGGTGCTTAATCTCCTTTTTATATTTTTCAATTAATTTATTATTCACTTGGTCTCCGCCATCAACATTGGCGCTTAAAAAATGCTCAGGGCAAAAACCTTTTTCAGCGCAGATTTCTACTGCTCTCGCTACAACTGCATTAAGAATAAGAGCTCCTGAAACAGTTGATGTAGCGCAGATTTTTCCGCTTACACCATCTACCTCTATACAAGCATCACCAAGGCAACCGCAGTTATCGAGAACGATATCTGCAATTTCGCAAAGGCGCTTACCACTCTGGTGGCGTGATTGACCTGCAAGAGAATGGTTAAGGCTTGTGAGGGCGATAGCTTTAACATTTCTTTCTTTACAAAGAAGAGCCATATCAACTATAACCCCATTTCTGCCTGAATTGGAGATTATAACGATAACATCGTTTTCGCCTATTGCGTAATCGGAGAAAATCTTTTCTGCAAGGCCTTCTTCACGCTCTTTTTCTGTGCTTTCGGAAGCAGAAATATGTAGCATAAGCTCATCAATGAGAATAGGCTGAATATTTAAAAGTCCGCCTGCTCTGTAAAAAAGCTCTTCTGAGAGCATATGGGAATGACCTGTGCCAAAAAGGAAAATTTTGCGGTCATTTATAAGAGCCTGGGAAAACGCTTTTGCTGCATTCTCGATATTTTCTGAACAATTTTCTTCGATTTGTTCAATTATTTTTTTAATGTTTTCTATGTATTCAAATTGCTTTTTCATTTTAACTCCATTGATGCTTTTAATGCGCCCTCTTCTGCTGGTGTTTCAAGTAAATCAATTTTTGCTTCGGGATAGCTTTCTTTGACTTTATTGCAGAATATTTGGCGGAAAAGAGAATTGTTTTTTAACACACCGCCATAAAGAGAAAGGTGGGCGCCTTTTCCTAATTCGTCTATAAGAGAAGCTACAGTTTCTGCAAAAGCAATGGCTTCATCTTCTATAATCTCCTTGCAAAGCGCATCTTCTTCTGCAAGTTTTCCAACAGCTTCTGCAAAGCCTGCAATATAATCCTTAGAGGTTTCACGAGAGTAAATAATATCAATAATTTCTCTGAAATTATTTACACCGAAATATTTTATTGCACCATCAATAAGAGGTGTTTTAATACCTTTATCGTAGCATATGCAGCTCTTTTTAAGAGCAGATACAGCTATCGAATAGCCTGAGCCTTCGTCACCTAAAATATGTCCCCAACCGCCCTTTACAACTATAGAGCCGTCTTCAGCTTCGCCTATTGCCATTGAGCCTGTTCCGCATATTGCAACGCAATTACCGTAGGATGCTTTGAGAGCAACAAAAACATCACTGTTCATACCAATTTTTTCACTCTTTATTATTCCACTGCAAAGAGCATTAATTGTATTTTCATCTGCCTCGCTGTCAAGAGCGGAGCAACCTATAAACACAGAATAAAAGCCTTCGATTCCTGTCTGCTTCTTTATTTCACTTATTATCCCGGCAAGGCTTTCTCTGGCTTTTTCCATTCCTACGCCATAAAAATTTATTGACTTACCTTCAGCTTTAAAAAGCATTTCACCTTTTTCGTCTGCTACAACGGCAGTAGTTTTTGTACCGCCACCGTCTATTCCAAGATAGTGTTTCAAGGCCTTCACCTGCTTTCATTTTACAGATTTTATCAGGTTATATGTTTCGTCAAGGATTGTACGCGCCGTCTGTGGACCTGTGGAATTAGTTTCCTCATAGTGTCTTCTGTCAAATCTGTCCTTGGCTGCGTCAATATATGGTGTTTTTTCGTTTACTAAGAAATCGTTATCGGGAATAATATAACCTAACTCATCGTTACAAAGACCAACAACAAAATTATGGTTGCAATTTGTCATTTCAGATAAAATGTTATACTCTGCCATTTTTCCAGTTGCAGATTCTTCTGCAGATAAAAATTGACCATTCCAAAGCTCAGGGAACAACTCACCTGGTATAAGGAAGGCGCCTATCTGCTTGCTTCCTAATTCAAGGTACCCTAACTCTGTTGCAACATACGCTTCTTTTCTTTTATTACTGCGCAGGCAATCATTATTGATTACATTCATAAGCCTTGCAAAAATAAGAACAAAGTTATCCGCCTTTATTTTTACAGGAACAGATTTAATATTAAGAAGCGGTGCAAGCTCTTCTTCGTCTGTCATTGAATTTGCAAGTTGGCCCAAGCCTTTACCATATTCCTGAGTATATGCAACGCAATCTATTTCGTTTCGGTAAACCTTTCTTATTTCCTTTGCGGAAATCATACCGCCAATTGCACCATTTATGTAAAGGGCAGATGTGTTTTCGTTATTTTCTTCAATTTCCTTTATCATATAGCAAGGGAAATCTGCGCTTATACTATCGCTTTTACTGCCGAGAAGCTCTGCGTGGCAAGCAAAGTTTATAACCTGAATATTTTCTGAGCCGTCAAAGCTTTCAAAACGGAGCTTTGTAAGATTTTCATCGTAAGCGTCAGGCAATCTGTAATCACAATGCATATCCTCTGTTTTGTAAACAGAGTAAAAAAGCTTACCATCTTTTCTGTTTTCGTAGGCTTTTATAATTGCTTCAGCGGTTTTTTCCTTGAAGAATTTCATATATTCTTCTTTTCGTCCGCTTTTAAAAATCTTTTCGCCCCATAAGCCCTGAGTATCTATAGCTGAATGAGTATGGGTTGCACAAACAGAAATTGATTTAAGATTTTCTGTTTTACCGCTTTCGAGCACTTTTTTTCTTATATCGTTTATATCGCGTCTGCTAAGACCAACTGCATCAACAGCGCAGATTACTGCACCGCCTCTGCCTGTGTTATCATCTATAAAAAATGCACGTGCATACATATGGTCAAGCACACTTTTGGCAGGATTATTTGAGCCATATCCTGCAATATAATATGTTTTTTCGTTAACATCCTCAGGTGTAAGGTCTGCTTTTGCAAATCCACAGGTAAAGAATTCGCCTTTATCAGAAGAAAAAACACTATCCCCTGAAAGCATATATTTATTTGCTTTTTCCAAGGTAGTAAAATATTTTTTCGGCATACAGCTGATTACTACATCTGCAAGCGTTTCAATTGCTTTTCTTGTGATTTTATCTGTATTCACTATGCTCACCCCTGAAAATATTTCATAATACAATTATACATAATCTGCCATTATTTTCAACAAAAACATATCTCGACTTGAAACTACATAAATTTTGTTGTATCATTGGGGTACTATACAAAGAAATTTGGAGAAAAATATGCTTTCAATAAGAAAATACGAAGACAAAGATTATAAAGACGTGCAGTATGTCTGCCTTCATTGCGAGGACGGTCCTGAAGACCCACCAGGTTTACAGGAATTTGTTCTGCACACTTTCTGCGACTACTATATAGACCATGAGCCACAAAACTGCTTCGTGCTTGATGACGACGGCAAGGCAGTAGGCTATGTTATATGTGCAGAAAATTACGACAGCTATAAAAAGATTTTTGATGAAGAATATCTTCCTCTTAATAAACACTTAGGCGAGGGTTTATATAACTGGGCAGTTAATTCTACAAATCTTCAGAACAAGTATAAAGAAGAATATCCTGCTCACCTTCATATTGATTTAACTCCACCATACCACCGCAAAGGCTTTGGAGGAAAGCTTATAAAAGCGCTTTGCCAGCATCTTGCTGAGAAGGGTATCCCCGGAGTTATGCTTACAGTTGGTAGCGAAAACTACAACGGTATCAATTTTTATAAAAAATGTGGCTTTACTCTCCTTGAACAGGAGGGCACCGATGTTGCATTCGGTATAAAAACATTTTAATTGTTGATTTTATAAAAACTTTGTTATATTATTGTTCTAACAAAATTATGAGGTGATTTTATGCTTGAACTTTCATCCTTCTGGGCGGAGTTTACTTCCTTTATTATGAGTATCATAATGTCATTCGGTTTAACCTTTGGCATTTTCACTCCACCTACAACAGCACAGCCTGACGGCTATTTGGACGATAACATAAAAAATGTTATTTACCTTATAGGCGATGGTATGGGTACAAACCATTTGTACAAAACAAAAAAAGAAAGAAATATTCCTCTTGCAATGGAAACCATTGAAACAAGAGCAGGTTCAAAAACACGTTCTCTTTCAAGCTCCGTTACAGACAGTGCCGCAGGCGGTACTGCCCTTGCAACAGGTGTAAGAACATCAAACGGCGCTATCGGCGTTTATATGACAGACCTTACCGCTACCTTCTCATATCCAAAGAATATTACAGAGCTTTGCATTGAAAGAGGTATGCTTACAGGTGTTGTTACAACAGACGAAACATCAGGCGCTACACCATCTGCATTCTCTGCTCACGAAAGCGACAGAGGCAGAGCAGCAGAAATTTCAAGAGACCAGCTTTATTCAGATATTAACCTTATCTGGGGTGCTGCAAACGGCATCGTTGAGAAAAACGACGCTGAAGCTAACGGCTTCACATTTGTTTCTACTTATGACGAAATGATGGCTCTCCCTGAGGGTGGCAGAAGCTTTGCTCAGTTTACTAACGCTTTATGGACTCTTGAGCAGTCAGACGCTGTAACACCAACCCTTGAGCAGATGACTATGAAGGCTATTGATATTCTTGACGATACAGACGAGGGCTTCTTCCTTATGGTTGAGGGCGCACATATCGACAAGCATTCACACAGCAACGACAGCGAAAGCATGACAGAGTCTCTCCAGTCCTTTGACGAAACTATCGAATCAGTTCTTCGTTACGCAAAGGCTGACGGCCAGACACTTGTTGTTATAACTGCTGACCACGAAACAGGCGCAATCACTCTTGTTGATGGAGAATACATTTTCACCTCCGGCTCACATTCAGACGCTAACGTTCCCGTATTTGTTTACGGCTCAGATAAAATTGTTGACGGTGGCGAAACACTCAACAACTATGAAATTCCTATAAGAATTGCATATGCACTCGGTGCAACAGAAGAGGAATTCCCATTTGAAGTTGCGGCATAAATAAAACAGTAAGAATTAAAACATCCGGTGAATATCCGGATGTTTTTGTTTTAGAATATAAATACAATATTATCAAAAATTCTCTTTACAAATTGAAATTGGTATGATATAATACTCAAGCCTTATGACTCGGAGTATGGAGTAAACGCAGTTTAGCGTGTTCACCTACCCTACTATCTGGGTTATTTGGGAATAATTAAATGAGGTGAAAAAAATGACACAGGCAGAAAAGCAGGCAATTATGGCAGAATATGCCACACACGAAGGAGATACAGGTTCTCCAGAGGTTCAGAGCGCTGTTCACACAAAGAGAATCAACGACCTTAACGACCATCTTAAAAACAACATGAAGGACCACCACTCTCGTCGCGGCCTTCTCAAGATGGTAGGTCACAGAAGAAACCTTCTCGCTTACCTTCAGAAGACAGACATTGAGCGTTACCGTTCAATCGTTGCACGTCTTGGTCTTCGTAAATAATTGCTCAATTCGGGACAAACGGCTTACCGTTTGTCCCGTTAGCCGTTTTTTAAAACGGTTTTTACACACTAAAAATCCGTTGAATACACGTTTAGCGATAAAGAAAAGTGCAAGCTTTTTGTGTTTTTCTTTGTTGCTAAAAAGTAGGAAACGGAAATAAAATAAAAAGAGGTAAAAATTATGTTTTTTAAGGATTTCAGAACTTTTGAAACAGAAGTTGCCGGCAGAAAGCTCGTTATCGAGACCGGCAAAATGGCTCAGCTTGCAAATGGTTCTTGTATCGTTCGTTACGGTGATACAGAAGTTCTTTGTACAGCTACAATGGCTCCAAAGCCACGTGAGGGTGTAGATTTCTTCCCTCTCTCAGTTGACTTCGAAGAAAAGCTTTACGCAGTAGGCAGAATCCCTGGCTCTTTCCAGAGAAGAGAAGGCAAGGCTTCAGAAAAAGCAGTTCTCACATCTCGTGTTATCGACAGACCTATCCGTCCTCTCTTGCCTAAGGATATGAGAAACGATGTTTCTGTTGTTGCAACAGTTATGTCTGTTGACCCTGACTGCTCACCTGAAATTGCAGCTCTCTGGGGTGTTTCCACAGCTATCGCAATTTCCGATATTCCATGGGATGGCCCTGTATCAAGCGTATCTCTTGGCCTTGTTGATGGCAAATATGTTATCAACCCAACTCTCGAAGAGAGAGCAAAAACAGAAATGACAGTAACAGTTGCTTCTACAGATAGCCTTGTTGCTATGATTGAAGCAGGTGCTAACGAAATTTCAAACGAGGTTATGTTCGACGGTATTATGTTCGCTCACGAAGAGAACAAGAAAATTGTTGAATTCATCAAATCTATCGTTGCTGAAATTGGTAAAGAAAAAGTTCCATTTGAGTCAAATGACCCATCAGAAGAGCTTTACGAAGCAATTAAAGCTTTCGCTATTGACGATATCAAGGTTGCTCTTGACACAGACGACAAGAGAATCCGCGACGAAAGACTTTTACCAATCTACGCTGCTGTTCACGCAGAATTCGATGAGAAATTCCCTGAGGAAGCAGATAAGATTGAAGATTGCCTTTACAAGCTTCAGAAATTCGTTGTTCGCCGTTGGCTTCTTGACGAAGGCAAGCGTGTAGACGGCCGTGGTATTGACGAAATCCGTCCTCTCAACGCAGAAATCGACCTTCTTTCAAGAGTACACGGTTCAGGTATGTTCACTCGTGGTCAGACTCAGGTTCTTTCAATAACAACTCTTGGTACTGCTCGCGATGCACAGATGCTTGACGGTATTGACGAAGATGTTGAAAAGAGATATATCCACCACTACAACTTCCCATCATACTCAGTTGGTGAAACAAAGCCATCAAGAGGCCCCGGTAGACGTGAAATCGGCCACGGTGCTCTTGCTGAGAGAGCTCTTCTCCCAGTTATTCCTTCAATGGAAGAGTTCCCATACACAATCCGTGTTGTTTCAGAGGTTCTTTCTTCAAACGGCTCAACATCACAGGGCTCAGTTTGCGGCTCAACACTTGCTCTTATGGCTGCAGGTGTTCCAATTAAAGTTCCTGTTGCAGGTATCTTATGTGGTCTTATCTCTGAGGGCGACTGCTTCATGACAATGGTTGATATTCAGGGCCTTGAAGACTTCTTCGGCGATATGGACTTTAAGGTAGCAGGTACAAAGAACGGTATCACAGCTATCCAGATGGACCTTAAGGTTCATGGTCTTACTCCTGAAATCATTAAGGAAGCTTTCGAGAAAACATACAAAGCTCGTATGTATATCCTTGATGAAATTATGAATCCTGTTATCGCAGAGCCAAGAAAAGAGCTTTCAACATATGCTCCAAAGCTTCTTACAACTAAGATTGATGTTGAAAAGATTGGCGATGTTATCGGTAAGCAGGGCAAGGTTATTCAGAAAATCTGCGCAGAGTGCAACTGTAAGGTTGACGTTGAGGAAGATGGTACAATCTTCGTTACAGCTATCGACATTGACGACGCAAACCGCGCTCTTGATATTATCAATACAATTGCTAACGACCCTGAGGTTGGCGCTATCTACAACGGTGTTGTTACAAGACTTATGAGCTTCGGCGCATTCGTTGAAATTGCTCCAGGTAAGGAAGGCCTTGTTCACATCTCTAAGCTTGATGTTAAGAGAGTAGAAAAGGTTGAAGATTGCGTAAACGTTGGCGACCAGATTATGGTTAAGGTTACAGAAATCGACGACCAGGGCAGAATCAACCTTTCAAGAAGAGATGCTCTTATTGAGGTTGAAGGCCTTGTTCCAGAAAATGACGATGAGCCTCAGAGAGACCGCCGCCCAAGAAAGCCTTTCAACAAAAGAAGAGACTAATTAAATAAAATGAAACGCCTGCTTCATAAGAAGCAGGCGTTATTTTTATGCTATTGTGTGGTTGTTATCAAATATACTTATAAGCTGTCTGCCCACGCTTGCCATAAACCTTTCGCCATCGGCACAAAGGCTATCGGGCACGTCATTCAAAAAGCTTGTTGCTTCAAAGGTAAGGTCGCCCTTATAGTCAATATCTGCAAGGGCTTTCATAACCTTTTCCCATTCTACCCTTCCGTAGTATGGTAAGGTGTGGGAATCGTTTGTGCCGTCTACGTCGTGCACATGCAAGCATTGAAGACGCTTGTTGCCTAATGCTTTTATGAAGTCTGCAAGGTCTTCCCTCACCAGTGCTGCATGACCAATATCAAGGCAAGCAACAAAGCAATCGTTGTTGAGTCCGTCAACGTATCTGACAAACTCTTCAGGGTGTGAGCAGGTGGAGTGGTTAATCATGCCTGTCCATTGCCACATATTTTCCACAGCAACCTTAACTCCATACTCCTCACAATAAGGAATGAGCTTAGAGTAAAACTCCATATTGTACTCAAAAAGGAGCTCGGGATTGCCTGCTTGTGCATATGCAAGGTGCTGACAAGGGTGAACAACAATATTTTTTACGCCTAAATATGATGCTCGTTTAATTGCCTCTGTTATCTCCAGAAAACGCTTTTTTGTTCTTTCCTCTTCTTTAAATGAAGATGCAAATGGGGCGTGAGACTGGTTAAAGGTTACGCCCTTATCCTCTGCATATTTACGCAATTCGATAAAATAATCCTTGCTTAAATCTGCACCGTAGATGCTTTCGTCGCATTGTGAAAAGTCTATGCAATCGTACCCTGCAGCAGCTAAAACATCTATGGTTTTCTCTAAACCTAAACGGCTTGCTATATCACAAGTAGATGTTGAAAGTCTCATAATATCACCTCAAATTAAGAAATAATTTTTCCTTCCCACTCTTTAGCAGGCTTTACTTCTAAAAGACTTGCAATTGTTGTTGAAATATCCTTAATTGAAACACCTGTAACCTCTTTATTTTTCTCAAAAGGCTTACCGCAGAAAACTACAGGTATTGTCATATCCTCATCGCATTCTGAGCCGTGGCTTCTGTCGTGTCCGCCGTGGTCTGCACAGAGGATAATTGTATAATCATCACTTATAGCGCCCTGAAGCTTTTCAACGCAGGAAAGAGCCTTGCTTACGCTCTTCATATACTGCTCGCTCATCCAACCGCAATCGTGGCCGCCTACCTCATCTGTTTCGCCAAGGTAAAGGAAGAGGAAATCGGGAGCTTCTTCGTTAATATATTTAATTGCCGCATCAGTAATTTTAATGTCTGTGTCTGCCTGCATATGCTGATTTATGCAAAGAGCGGTATGAATATGGTCAGGTCTGCTTAAATCGCGGAGCTCCTCCCAAGTGTAGAAGAACGCACACTTTTTATCAGCTTCCTCAAAAACATCAAACATACCCTTAACAGGACGCACCTGAGGCACATATGTATTTGTTAAAATGCCGTGGCGGTCAGGGTCTACGCTATGAAAAAGAGACATATGGCAAGGAAGAGTTACCGATGGCATTACTGTTCTTGCGTTAAGAGTGTAAGTGCTGTTTTCCAAAAGCTTTTGTGCAAATGTATTACCGCACTGCATCATACCGTCAGGTCTCATACCATCAACTAAAATTAAAATTACTTTTTCAGACATAACTATTACTCCTTTGATTTGCTGAGATTAGTTTTACTATATCACAACAAAAAAAGAAACACAACCGAAAAGATTGTGTTTCAAAAAATTATTTATTAGAGTGGGTTAAGCGTATCCGAAACAGATTTTGGGATAGTATTTTCCACTCATATATTGTTAAAATACTCGTAAATCCGTTAGGATTTACTGCGTTTTTGCCTCATCTGAGCGAAAAATACTTAATCACAAAATTCTCCGACCTTAAATGAACGAGGTTTCGAGGAGTTTTGGTCGTATTTGACTGCAGATAGGCTGTCGCCTTTCAAAGGCAAATCGGGCAAAAGTACCGAAAGCCCTTCATTTAAGGCTGTTTCGGATATACTTGACCCACTCTATTTTTTTCTGTCGAAAAGAACCTTGCCCACAATTGGGAAAAGGAACTGTAAAATGTGGCTTACAAGCACGCTATATGAACCGCTAAGCACATCATATATGAGCCACAAGCCCATATTAAGAATTGTCCAGAAGCGATATTTTGCGCCATTTTCCTGACCGATGCACATACAGAACATCCATGTTGCAGCAATTGCGATTACACCGCACACAACACCTAAAGCATCTGCACCAATAAAACCACCGCTTACAATAATATTTACCACAGTAAATATTAAGCCGTAAACAACTGTAAGAAATTTAGGAACCTTCTTCCCTTTTACCTCAAAGAAATAGTTTATTATGGTAACAATTGCTCCAACAAAGCAGGAAGCTGCACCATTAAGACCCTTGCCTTCAAGAAGGAAAGCAACACCTACAAACGCATTACCGCAACAAACCAAAAACAGAATAAGCTTCATATTTTTGCCCTTAACAAGTGAAGCGGCAATCATTGATATAAGCCCTAAAAAACTAAAAATATACGCTATAATCTCCATATTTCCTCCAAAAACTAAAAATCACAAAAGGTATTGTAGCAAACCCGTAAGCTTTAGTCAATTAAAACATCATATTCTCAATAAATAATTGTGAGAATTTTTCCGTTGACGACAAGTCTATATACTCCGCGTTACGAAGAAAAGCTGACAAGTCTTTTTCTCCACAAGCATATTTCACTGTGCCTAAAAGGCTACTGTTATTTATTGCAACACACTTTGAAGAAAGCTCTTCAGGCAGAAGTCCTGTTTTAACAGCATTTTCAATACTGAGCTTTTCAGAAAAACCTCCTGAAATATATACCTTTTCAACATCCTCAAATGAAATTCCTGCTTCATTGATAAGCGTTTGAATTCCTGAACAAACTGCAGATTTTGCTTGTTGAAACTCTCTTACATCTTCTTGGGTAAGGATAACACCATAAGAAAGAGAAAAATCCTTTTCCATATGACCTGTTTCGTCAATAGCTCCGTCTGAAAGAAGCTGGGCGACTATATCAACAAGCCCCGTTCCGCATACGCCTTTTGGAATTGTGTTACCAATTGTTTTAACTGAGCCTTTTTTATATGAATATATTGCACCCTCTGTTGCGCTCATTCCGCAGGATATGCTTGCACCCTCAAAGCAAGGCCCTGCAGCTGCTGATGTAGATATTGTTTTTTCTTTTGAGAAAAGTGCAATTTCTGCATTTGTACCTAAATCTACAAGAAGATTGTATTTATTTGACTTTGGAAGACCAACAAAATTAAGCCCTGCAATAATATCTGCACCTGCAAAAGCGTGGATTGACGGCAGACTTTCTATTTCGGCTACATTTTCTATACCAAGCAAAGAGGCTTCAATTTTTTGGTTTTCAAGGAATTTCGCCTTATATGGCGCAACACCAATTGATGAGCAATCCTCACCGAAAAATATATGAAGCATTGTAGCGTTTGCGCTTACATACATTTTATCTATTTTGTTGGAGCAAAGCTCTTTTATCATTAAATTGACCTTAGTAATAAGTATTCTCTGCAGTTTTTCTACTCCGTTTTTACTGCAAAAATCTATTCTTGATATAACATCTGCTCCGTATATTCTCTGAGGATTTGTTGCAGTAACTACCTTTATTATTTTTCCACTATCAAGGGAAACGAGAGCAAGGGCAAGCGTTGTTGTGCCAATATCAAGGCAATAGCACATATTTTCTGTTTCTTCGCCATAGGAATTTTCACCAACAACCGATGTTATCTCGCTTCGTGGAATTTCTTCCACAACAATATCCGACTCCACTTTATATCTACAAGAGAGAACTGTTTTTCCGTTTACCTTTACCGCGCATTTTCCGCACACACCTCTACCTGCGCAAAGGTGCTCTGTTGCGCCTCCATTTTCCATAAGAATCTCCGATAAAAGCTGTCCGTTTTCTGCAAGCAGAGCTTTTCCGTTAAAGTGAATTTTATGCACAGGCTCACCTCTCTTGTAATGAATATAATATTAGATTACAACACACCTTTTTAAAAATCAACAAAAAACAGCCCTTTACCCTGTTTTTTATACAATTTCTATTGTTTAATGTTAAAATTTTTGATAAACTGAATTTATACAATTTCAATAATCTCAGGGAGACGGGATAATGGAAAAAATCAAAGTTGGTATTTTGGGAGCCGGCAGAGGTATTGACCTTGCCCATAATCTTAATCTTGCAGGTGCGGAAATTGTCGCCCTTTGCGATTTTAACGAAAAGCGCTTGGAACAAGGACTTGAAAACTTAGGCTTTGATGTGCCTATTTTCAAAGACTTCGACGAATTTATTGAGCAGGAAATGGACGCGGTTGTTCTTGCAAACTATTTCCATGAACATACACCATTTGCAATAAAGTGTTTTGAAAAAGGTCTTCACGTTTTATCGGAATGTATTGCAAACGGCACATTGGCAGAGGGCGTTGAGCTTATAAGAGCCCACGAAAAAAGCAATTCAATTTATATGCTTGCGGAAAATTATCCTCAGATGATTTTCAACAGAGAAATGAAAAGGGTTTGCGACGGCGGTACTCTTGGCAAGGTACTTTATGCCGAGGGTGAATATAACCACCCTTACAAGCCTGACGATATAGAATTCAACAAATCAGCTGTTTATTATACAGACCATTGGAGAAATTTCCTTCCTCGCGCATATTACATAACCCACTCCCTTGCTCCTCTTATGTGGTCAACGGGCGCAACACCTAAGAAAGTAAGCGCAATGCCTGTTTTTTCTCCAATCAAGGAAAAGGTTACCGCAAGGCGCGTTGGGGACAGAGCCGCTATTATAACAACTCTTAATGATGACGATTCTGTTTTCAGGGTTACAGGGTGTGCCGCATTCGGCGCCCACCACAACGCCTACAGAATATGTGGTGAAAACGGTCAGATTGAAAATCTTCGCGGTATGGGCGACAAAGTAATGCTCCGCTACAGCGAATGGGCAATTCCCGAGGGCAAAGAGGAAGTAAATCTTTACGACCCGGTATGGAATGATAACGACGAAGAATTTATAAAAAATGCCGGCCACGGCGGTGGAGATTATGTTGTATCAAGAATGTTCCTTGACTGTATAAAAGAAAAAAGACAGCCTGAGCATCCATACGATATTTATTCCGCAGTGAATATGGCTTGTGTTGCAATTCTTGCCCACCGTTCAATTTTAAATGGTGGTATTCCTTACCATATTCCTGATTTCCACCTTGAAGAGTGCAGAAAGGAATACGAGCACGACAGACAGTCTCCTTTCCAGTATACAGACGGCACCGAACCTAATATTCCTTGCTGTTCAAATCCTGATTTTTCTCCCACACAGGAGCAGATTGAAAAAACGAAAGAGCTTTTGATTAAGTAAAATAATCCGAAAGGAAATGATAAAATGAAGTACATTGGATTTGCATTGCTTGCTGTTTTAGCAGTATTAGTCGTTTTGATTATTGTTGCGGCTATGAAAGCTGTAAAAATCAAGGCAAAGCCTAACACAAGCGCACCTGCAATTAACCCAACAGAAGAAGAAGCAAACACTTACGCTAAAAAGCTTTCTGAAATGGTTAAGGTTCCAACAATTTCTCTCAGAGGAAACGAAGACCTTACTCAGTTTTACAAGCTCCATGAGGTAATGAAAGAGAACTTCCCTCTTGTTTTCTCAAAGCTTGAGTGTACAGAAATTGATGGAAATCTCCTTTTCCGTTGGCCTGGTAAAGACCCAAAAAGAAATGGCCTTCTTCTTATGGGACATCAGGACGTTGTTACAGCAGATGAGCCTAACTGGGAAAAAGACCCATTCTCAGGCGAAATTGTAGACGGCAATATTCACGGCAGAGGTGCAATGGACTGCAAGTCAACAGTTTTCTCAGAGTTTCAGGCAATTGAAGAGCTTTTACAGGAAGGCTTCGAGCCACCCTGCGATATTTATCTTGCAACTGCAGTTGATGAGGAAATCTCAGGCGACGGCGCTCCTAAGCTTGTAAATTATCTTAAATCCAAAGGCGTTCACCTTGATGTTGCTATGGACGAAGGCGGTGCTATCCTTAAAGACCAGCTTCCAACAATGAAGGGCTGGTGCGCCGCAATCGGTTTGCTTGAAAAAGGCTATATTGACCTTAAGGTTATTGCAAAAGGCAAAGGCGGACATTCTTCAACACCAAAGAGCAACACTCCTCTTGCAAGGCTTTCAAAGTTTGTGGCAGATATTGAAAAGGATAAGCCTTTCAAAGCAGAAATCTCAGGCCCTGTTTACGCAATGCTTGACGAAGCTGCTCCTTACCTTGGCTTCCCTCTTCGTATGGTGCTTGGCAATATGTGGCTCTTCAAAGGTCTTCTCACAAAGGTATTACCTTTAGTTTCACCTATGTGCAACGCGTTTACAAGAACAACCTTCTGCTGCACAATGGCAGGTGGCTCAAACACACCTAACGTTATTCCTTCAGAAGCATATATTGTTTGCAACCTTCGTACATCACCACACCAGAATGTTGATGAATCTCTTGCGGTGCTTAAAAAATATGCAGATAAATACGACCTTGAGTTCGAAATTATCCACGCAAGAAACGCTTCTAACTGCGTAGATTATAAGGGTGAAGAATTCGGCTACCTTAAAAAGTGCCTTAACGAATGTTATCCTGATGCAAGCGTTATCCCTTACCTTATGACAGGTGGTACAGACTGCCGTCATTACGAGGATGTTGCAGATAACTGCTTACGCTTCTGCCCAATTAAAATGAGCAACGAACAGCTTGCTGCTATGCATGCAGCTAACGAAAGTATTGGCGTTTGGGAGGTTGCTCACTGCGTAAAATTCTACAAGCACTACATTAAAAATCACAAATAATTAAACAGCTGAAGATTTAAAGGTCTGCAAGGAAACTCCTTGCAGACCTTTTTATATGAAAAAACTGTTCTTTCAACACACAGTAAATTTTAAAATCTAAATATTGACCAAATCAAGGCTTGCTTATTTATTGAAATCACCAAAAATAAACGAAGCACCCTTATTTTGTTTGATTTTAACGCTTTTTGTGGTAAAATACTAATTGTATTATTGTGGCACATGCCATATAAGGAGGAATACTTATGAGCCGTCAAGAGCTCTTCTGCGAGAAAAACGGTAAGCTTCACGTTAGTCACACCATACTTACAGGCTTCGCATTTCTTGCATCTTCTATTGCTTGGGCAATTTATGACCCATACATCACAAAAATCCTTAACAGACTTCTTACAGAATCTGCCTGGATAACAAGTCTCAGCCAGAGCCTTAACGAAGCATTCCCTGTGCTTGCAGAATTCGCAAAAACTCAGGGTCAGGATGTTAATGCTGCAGGTGGAGGAATTACTCTTGTTCCTTTGTTTATCGGTATTATTATGACATTCGATAACATCTTCGGTGTTATCTTCCAGCCAACCTTTGGTAAGCTTTCAGACCGTTGCCACTCAAAGCTTGGTAAACGCCGTCCTTTCATTGTTTTCGGTGCTCCTGTTTCTGCAGCTTTGTTTGCAATTATCCCATGGGTTGCATTAACAAACTCTCTTCCTGCAACAATGGTTTGCATCATTCTCTTTGTTTTCTCAATGTCCTTGTGGAGAGCTCCTGCGGTTGCTCTTATGCCTGCTCTTACTCCACCTGCTTTGAGAAGTGAAGGTAACGCTATTATTAACCTTATGGGTGGCGTTGGTTCAGTTATCGGTATGGTTGCCGGTACTGCAGTTGGTGCTGTTTACGTACTTGTAACAGGTGTTAAGGTTACTGCAGAAAACGAGCAGACAACAAGCTTCCCATACGTTTTCCTTGTTGGCGCTATCGTTATGATTATCGGTATGCTTGTTGTTCGCATATTCGTTAAAGAGCCATCAAGCAAAATTAACGCAGGCGTTGCAAGAATGGAAGCAGAAAATGCTAAAGCTCAGGCACTTGCAGAAAAAGAAGCTAAAAAGGCAGAAAAAGCTGCTCGCAAGGAGCAGAAGCTTTCAAAGAGCGAAAGAAAGAGCCTTATATTTATGCTTGGCGGCTTGTTCTTCCTCTTCTGCGGTACAAACGCAATTACAACATTCTTTGCGCTTTTCGCATCTGAGGTTCTCGGTAAATCAACAAGCGAAGCAACAATCATGACAACTCTCTTTGCTGTTTGCTCTGCAGCAGCTGCTATTCCTGCAGGTAAAATGGGTAAAAAGCTTGGCAGAAAGAAAACAATCCTTATCGGTCTTGTAATCTTTATGGCAGTTTTCCTTATGTACGTTCTTACAGGCAGCATGACTCTTATCTGGGTTGCTCTTATCTTCGGTGGCTTTGCTAATATGCTTATTACTGTTAATACCCTTCCTCTCGTTCTCGACATCGGTGGTATTGATAAGGTTGGTACATTTACTGGTTACTACTACACAGCAACCTTCTCAGCACAGATTGCATCACCTATCGTTTACGGTATTGTTCGTATGCTTTCAGGCACATACCTTTCACTCTTCGTTTACAGCCCGATTATGTTTATAATCAGTATCCTTTGCATACTCTTTGTTAAACACGGCGAAGCTGTTCCGGATGAGGTTGTTAAGAAAATAGAAGAAGAAAACGACTAATTGAATTAAATAATTTAAAGAAGAGGCTGTAAAAAACTCATCGAGTTTTTTACAGCCTCTTTTTAGGGGATAGGAAAAAACGATGCCGAACGGACAAACCGAGCAAAAACAAGGCTTTTAGACTTGTTTTTGTTTGCCCGATGGCGTACAAGGGTACGTCGAGCGGCGAGGTTTGATTGTAGCATAAAACATAAAAATTTTTAATAACTTTCTGTTTTTTTACAGTTTAACGGGGTTCTTACAGGTTTCTGTCCATTAAGAACCCCTTTGGTTATATTGTTTTATGCGGTCTGCGCTTTTTTTACATCCCCTATTTTAATTTTTTATTGATTGTTTACTATAAGCGAAAGCTTCCACGCATCAAGTACATCAACTGCTCCGTCATTGTTGAGATCTGCAATGGAAAAAGTTGTTTCTCCATATTGCTCTTTAATGTCAGCTTCAGTTAAAACCGCAAGGTTTACAAGCTGTTGATAATCATAAATATCAACTACTCCATCATCATTAACATCGCCTTCCAAGGCTTTTGTAACAACCACGCTATAGGATACTGAGGCTGATGAATAACAATGGGTAGACAAATAATAAACCTTTCCTGCCTCCAGATAATTAGTTATAAGGAAATTATAGCCCTCTCCGCTATCATCACTTCCCGCAATATAACTGAATTCAGAATCATGCAGTTCGCCGAATGTATCATTATCGGAAATGCTTGTAAAGCTATAGTAGCCAGATGTTTCAGGAACAAAAGAATAAACCACTTTGTGTCCGTAACCAGTAGTTTTTACTTCCTTAGGTACGTCAAGCTCTAGTGCAGATGGCTGGGAAACCATAACCGTAACAGAGTCTGTAAGACCGCTTCTTGTAGAAACTGTTATTGTAGCAATACCGATATCTTTAAAATACAGATATCCGTTTTCAACATACACAACATCGGGGTTACTTGATGTCCATATAACCTCTTCCCTTGCAGCATTTAAAGGAAGAAGCTCATATGTACAGTAGGTTGAACCGTACTTGCTGCCACTAATAGCTTCTTCTCCAAGAGCGATTGATGTTGCTGCAGTCTGAGTTGAAATTTTAAATTTACAGGAGCAATTGTCCTCATTGGATTCAACCCTGAAACAAATATAGTATGTTTCCCCGGAAACAGCATGGAACCCCGAATTAAAGGTGTCTCCGTCAAAGCTGCTTGAATCAACCCACTCTAAATCACTGTTATATATGCGGATGTATGCATACCTGAGATTGCTTTCTGTAGAGTAAATTCTGTATGTGGCATTTTTCTCTGCAGTGAATTTATAAACCTGGTAGCCAGTATCTGAATCCAGAGAAAAAGCTTCTTCCATATCTGATTCAACAGAAGTTGCATCCTTGCCTGTTACAACGCAGGAAGATGTTAAGCCGCTCTCACTTGTAGCAGTAATTGTGGCTGTTCCTATACCTGCAACCCAAAGCTCTGCCCGGTTGTTTTCCGAATATTCAATCTGCACAACAGATGAATCACTTGTTGACCAGCTTACATTTTCAGAAGCCGCGCCATCAGGACCAAACTGTGCCTCAAGAATAATATCTTGTGTAATTTTTGCTTCCACAGAATCCTGAGAAAGCGTCATTGAGGTTGCTTTGCTACATCTGGTAACAGCAAAATCAAGAACTTCAGTATCTTCAATGTTTCTATCCCAAATATCAAATGAGCAATAGTAAACCTGGCCTGCAGCAAGCTTAAACTCTCCGCTTCCATTATAATCCTCTGAAGTTGTTACATCCTCAGCGTTATAGATGGCATAACCGCTATCTGCAAAATCTCTTGACAAACCGAAACGGTAAACGCCATCTTCTTCCGGCACGAACTTAAAAGCACCTGTACAATAACCATTTTTAAAGGATACAGTTGACCCTTTTTCAAGTGTTATTTCCTCAAGCTCCTCAGATGTAACGGTACATGTTGCCTTCAAGCCACTTTCTGTGGTGGCAGTAATGATAGCGTTACCTGCTCCAACTAGTCTTATTTCGGTAGCAGCTTCGCTGGGATATAAAACCTTGGCAACAGATTCATCGCTTGAACTCCAGGTTACTTCCTCAGAATATGCGTTAACAGGACCAAATGTAGCATCAAGATAGAACCTATCCAAAATACTGCCACTGAAGGACATTTTAGAAAGTCGCAAAACAGTTGGTTCCTCATATTTTTTAACAGAAACAAAGTATGTACCACTATCTTCCTCTGAGTAAGGTCTTGCTTTGAGGTAGTATGTATTTCCTGCCATAGCATCGAACTGCACGAGGAAATCGGTATTTTCTCCGTCATCATTATTTGTTATTTCTATTAAATCACTATCAAATGCATAACCATATGTATCCATTTCGCTATCGAAGGAGTAGAAGCCGTAAACACCATCTTCCTCAGGAACAAATTTAAAGATTTCATGTCCGCAGTTGTTTTCTGTTGATATTTCCTTAGTTTCGTCCAAAGAAATAATTCCCGGCTCTGAAATGGTAATCTTGCAAGAAGCGATAAGTCCACTATCACTTGTAAATGTAATTGTTGCTTCACCTGCACCTGTCGCAAAGAAATCCACATAATCCTCTCCGCCACTACGAGCGTCAAGAATACTTTCATCACTGATTTCCCAGCTGAAGTCTTCATTTGCACAGCCCTGTGGACCGAATACAACATCAACCGTTATTTCATCTGAAATAATACCTGTGGTTTTCTCAGGTATAAGTGTCATTGATGTAGGTGGTTGAAGCTTTTCAACCGTAATAACAGCAGAGCTTTCAGAATCTATGTCATCAACATCGGCATATGCTCTCACATAGTAAGTCTGACCTGCTACCAATTTATGAGAAAGAGATGGATAACCCTCCTCTTCAAGCTCATCCTTCCACAAATAAACATTTTCATCGAATGTATTTACACCCGAAACAGTAAACTTATATGTGCCGTCTTCTTCAGGAATAAATTTAAAATAGTTATCAGTGCTGCTGTAGTAACCATTTTCATTTATTACAAGAGATGTATTGCCTAATGTGAGTTCAGGAATATCTTCAACAGTTACAGTGCAGGTAGCCGTTAAACCATTCTCACTGGTGGCAGTAATTGTTGCTGTACCAACTTCTACGAAGCTGATGAAACAGCCCTTACCCTCATCACCCTCTACGTTATACAAAACCTCAACAACTGATTCGTCGCTTGAAGTAAAATTTACACCTTCCGGAATTGCTCCATCAGGACCGAACAAAACATATATCTCCTTCGTGCTTCCGATTCTTGATAAAACGTTTTGCTCTTTAAAGCTTATTGAAGTTGCTTTGATAACCTTCTTAACAGAAACAGAATATTCTCCCTCTGCATCTCTTGAATAAGGCCTTGCGCTTAAATAATATATTTCACCTGCTGTTGCTTCAAATGTTGCAAAGAAATTATTGCCTTCGCCACCATCATCGTCATCTGACAATTCGTATCCTTCACTATCGTACACATATCCGTATGTATCATAATCATTATCAAAGGAATAGAAGGCATACACACCATCTTCTTCAGCCACAAATTTATATGAGCCGGTAGCCATACCATCTGTATCTGTTGACAAGCTTTTCTCTTCGTTCAGAGAAATTTCTGATGGCTCATTAACTGTTATTGTGCATGTATCTACAAGACCGCTTCTACTCTCGGCAGTAATCGTAACCGTACCTGTACCTGAAAGGAAAATTCTGCAATATCCGTCATCCCACCAGTTGTCAATTTGTGCAGCTGACGTATCGCTTGAAGACCACTCAATATATTCGCTTGCACAGCCTTCCGGACCCAAAGAAGCTTTTATAAGTACATACTGAGCCACCGTGCCGGTATAACTTTCCCTATCTATCTCCAATGATGTGGGAGCAATAAGCTTTTCAATTGTGAGAGTTGCAGAGCTTGTATAATCATAATCATCGATAGGTGCTGATGCTTTACAATAATAGGTTTCACCTGCAGTTAAAGTCTCTTGAACTGATGTGAAATCACTTTCATCAACACTATAATCCGCGTTCCATACGTAAACGTATTCATCATAAGTATTTTCACCTGAAACAGTGAATTTATATATGCCGTCTTCTTCGGGAATGAATTTATAATAGTTAACGTTACCGCTATAAAAACCGTCTTCGTCCTTAATAAGTGCTGTATCTCCCAAAATAATTTCAGGCACATCTTCAACCATTATGGTGCAGGTATCTGTAGCTCCATTCTCACTGGTTGCGGTGATTATTGCAGTACCAACACCAACAAGCTGAATTTCACAAGACTTGGAATCATTCAAGGTATCATAAACAATGGCTACTGATTCATCACTTGATGTCCATGTGATGTCCTCATCAATAGCATTTTCAGGAGTAAAGGATGCTTCTAATACTACGCTTTCGCCTATTTTTCCTGTAACGCTTTCCTCGGAAAGCACAATTGATTCAGCTGGCACAAGCTTTGTAACAGTAAGGGAAATATAGCTTTCATCGCCTTCATCAGAATTATAATCCACATATGCATCCGGGTTAATGTAATATGTTTCTCCCGCTGTGAATTCATATTGGAAATCACCTGACGGACTATCCAACCATGAAAGGTCACCATCATATATTACTGACCAATCAATATATGCATTTACACATGTGAAATCAAACATATATGTGCCTGTTTCCTCTGGCTGGAACATATATGTATATGAATATCCATCTTCTTCATATCTTGTGTGTACTTCGTCTACCTTCACGTCCACAATCTGGTCTGCAGTAACAGTGCAGGAAGCAGTAAAACCGCTTTCGCTCTCGGCAGTAATTACTGATGAGCCCTTGCCTACAATTTTTACCTCGCAGGTTTTGTTGTTATTCCATGTGCTATAAATTTCAACTGCGGATTCGTTACTTGAAGTCCATGTAATATCTTCTTCAATTGCGTTTTCGGGAAGAAATTCAAGATTTATTGTTTCATATGTTGCAACTTTTCCTTTTATTTCTGTTTCAGAAAGTGTGATTCCTGTAGCAGGAACACAATGGCTTATAACAAGGGAAAACTCAATGTAATCTTCGGCGCTTGCTTTTTCAGCATTTATATTATAGTAATACGTCTCACCTGCTGTAAGAGCGACCTCCATCCAACTGCTTGAGCTTATGTGATTAAACTCGCTATCCCACAAATTAAGTGAGTACGAAGCATTTTCTACATTCTCATCAAACTTATAAACGCCGTCCTCTTCAGGCACAAATTTATAGGTCCTGTTGAAAATATTGTCTTCGGTACTTTCTGCTATTTCTTCTCCAAGCGATATTTCCGTTGGCTCGTCAACTGATATTTCACATGTTGCAGTCAATCCGCTTTCAGTTGTGGCGGTAAGAGTTGTTGTGCCACCGCCTACAAATACGATATCAAAGCTTCTTCCACCATTCCACGAACCATCAATTTTTGCAACAGATTCATCATCTATCTCTAAAGTAACTGTTTCGGAAAATGCATTTTCTGGAGAGAAGATTACCTCGTTGTACACGCTGCTTCCGATTGCACCGTGTATTCTCTCATCAGTTAAAGAAATGTCCTGTGCGGCTACAAGCTCGGATACCTTAACTGAATACTTTCCTTCTGTTACGTCCGAATAATATGGTCTTGCTTTAAGATAATACACAGTATTTGCTTCTGCAGTAAAAATAATAGAGAAATTATTGTCAATACCGTCATCATCATTGGTGTAAAGCTCTTCCATTTTATCGTTGTAAATATAACCGTACGTATCAAAATCATTGTTGAACGAGCAGAATTCGTACCTTCCGCCATTTTCTGAAACAAATTTAAAAATATTTATACCACGGTTTTCCTCAGTAACAACTATTTCCTTTACCTCTTCAGGCAAAATCTCCTCAGGAGCTTCAACGGTAATTGTACAAGAAGCGCTGATACCATTATCGTTTGTTGCAGTAACAGTAGCTTCACCCTCACCAACAAGATCTATAACACAATAAGTCTGATATTCATCAATTATTTTAACAATACCAGAATCATCAACCGACCAATATATATCACCGGTTTCACCATATTCGGGTTCAAATTCAAGAGCGAGTTCTTTTCTATCGCCTAAACTACCCGTTACGCTTTCTTTCTCGAAGGCAATTGCAGTAACTGCTTGGACCTCTACAAGTTTTACTGTGTACTCGCCATACTGATCCCTATAGTAGGTTGATGTTTCTATATAAACAGTTTCACCCTCGTTCAAATCAAATACAATTAGAAAATCTCTTTTATTTGTATCGTCAGCATAAGATATTTCTTCCATCAAGCTATTGAAAAGAGTGCATTTAGGATCCAAATCGGTATTGCAGGAAAAAATTTTATAACTGCCTGTCTTTTCGGCAGTAAAAGCGAACATTTTTGTGCCATCTAATTCTTCGTTTACCGTAATAACCTTTTCATCATTAACATTTATTTCTTCGTACTCCTCGCCCTCTGCAAAAGCAACAGGCATTGGAAAAGCTGAAAGAATAAATGCTAACACTATCAATAAGGATATAATCTTTCTTGTTGTTTTCATAAAAACCCTTCTTCCTTATCCTTGTTTACTATTTATGAATTCCATGCTTTTGAGCCAATCCTCACGGCTATAGTAGTGAAGACCTTTTCGCATATGGAATGCTAAATCACCTTGTATAAAGCAATCGCCAATCTGCGGCAATCTGTTTTCGTATTTAAAGCCATTTTCAAAGGCTTCCCCTGCTGCAACGCAAGAAAGATATTGTGATTTGGGGTCTGCCCACCAATCATCAGAAGCACTACCTAAATGTACATACCTTGGTGCTATACAGGCTATAAGATAGTGCTGATCAAATGGCATATTCTCTTCATTATCAGCGTATTTCTTATAGCTTTCGCAGAACCAGAACGGAAAGTTTTTGCAAATATCTTTTATCTGCTCACCATCCGTGCCTCTTGCAAGAGAATCACCTGAGCATCCCGCATCATTTGAATAGGCAAATGCGAAGCGTTCATCGGTAGCCGCCGTCAAAAGAGCTGTTTTACCAAGCCTTGAATGACCACATACACAAGAGCGTGATAAATCAAGCTTATCCTCCATCAATTGAGCATAATCCATAATACGTTGATTTGCCCACGCCCACATTGCAATTTTACCACTGTCCTCGGCACCTCTTTTTCCATCAGGGAAAAGAATACCTGCAAGACCGTTTGTGAAATCTCCGTCGTCGCTTGTAACATCTTCATAATATGCAGATAAAACTGCGAAGCCGTTATCTATAAGCTCCTCCGTTGGCATATATCTGTCCGGATTATCAGGACGGAAATTCATATGTATGAAAAACGGATGTTTTTCTTCATCTGCGGGAAAGGTTGCAAGAAAAGGAAAGGAAAACTCTTTACCCATTACAACGCATTTTGCAGTAACTCTGCAGCAATACGCTTTTCCTGCGCAGAAATTAGGAATAACTCCTTCTTCTGTTTCAAAATCTATGCTTTCGGGAGCAGGTGGCATCTTACCATATTCTTCCCTAAGCAGAATATCGAGCATTTCTGCTCTTTCTTTAAGCGGAGGCAACTTCCTTTGCTCCAGCATACCTTTTATCATACTATCATCTCCAAAAGAGAATATCCTTTATAATAAGTATAGCACCAGGAAGAATTGTACGCAATAAAAAATTGTACTAAAAAAACAAAAAATTCGTCTCTTATTACAATTTTCTGTAAAAAAGAAACGAATAAATCTATTATTTTAAAATTTTTCTGCTACTTTTAAAGCAACCAACATATTCACTATAACACACCGAAAAAAGATTGTCAATAATTTAACACAATGTTTTTGGCAACTCAAATCAATTTCTCCCTTTTGAATAATTCAGACTTTTTAACTTTGTGGAACATTAGGAATAGAATTCTATTGAAACCTATGCTACTATATAGGTGAAGAAAGGGTGAGACCAATGTACAGGTAAAACCTAAAAAACCAAACTAAAAAATGAAAGTGTGGTTCCGATGTACAGGTAAAAAACCAATCTTAAAAATCTTAAATAAAGGATGGGTGAACACCAATGTTCCGGTAAAGACCTAAGGTTTAGGGGTAAAATAAACCGTAGCTGAAAACCTTTAAATAAAGAAACTGATAGGAAGCCTCCTTAATAAAAACCATATCAGATTCGTAGAAAAGAAAGTGCTTCAGCTTAATCAACGAAAGAGAGGTAAATAAAAAGATGTTAGATATTAAAATAGAACAGTAACCCTTAACTGAGAGATTGAAAATCAGTTAAGGGTTACTTTTTTGCTTTATTTTATATTCTCATTTCGCTTATTTCCTCTAAGGTCTGTCCGTTGAAAACAACTGTCTTTGCCTCAAATGGAGTAAAATTGAGAGATATGCTTGCAGAATTCAATGTGAATTCTGTTTTTTCATTTTCAGGAGAGTTATTTAAAAATCTTAAAATATACTCATTATTTCCTATAGCTTTTTTAAATGTTGTGAGAGCAATATTTTTATTGCTGATTTCTATATTAAAGCTCTTTGGCTCTGCTTTTCTCTCAATAGGGAAAACATTGCAGGCGTATGGCTGCGTTGTAAATTCCTGAGACAGTTTTTCAAGCTCCTTTTCCTTTGCAACACAAAGACGGAAGCTGAAATTCCTTTCCTCTAAATCTATTTTCTGAGTATAGCGGTCAAGAGGAATAAGAGGCCTGTCGCATATTGGGTGAGCGCAATAGGTTGCTGTTCTTAAAAGAGACATTTCCATTGTGCTATCAAGGAATTTTGAACCATATGTACCCTTGTTGAAAAGCGCAAGACAATTGTTTTCACCTTTAAGGTAAACAAAGCGCTGGGCAACACATTCTCTGCCATTCATATAAAGAGGTTGAGTACCAAAAGCAGTCTGACCTCTGTACTCTCCCTCAAACGCTACAGGTATTGCAAGGCGGAACATTTTATTGATTTCACCTGCAAAAAGGTCAACCTTAACATCAAGCTCACCTGAGGTTTTATGGATAATATATTCCACACGGGCTCTTGAATTGTTTAATTTGAAGAATGCCTCTGCACAAAGGCGCAGAGCACCATTTTCAATAATCTGAACACTGTCCATTCCTGCAAAAACGCCGTCAGGCTTTTCCATAAGAGAAAACCTTTGAGGATTCGTTCCAATGGCGTCAAGCTGACTGTCCGCCATTCCCCAAGGGTCTGCGTTATCGTCATACTGACAGAGATAAAATGCCTCTTCCTTAATATATTCTTTGTCATCTACCTTGTAGGATTTAAGAAGACCTGTAGTTTTACTGATTTCTATATATGTATTTTCGTTCTGGTAAACAATATTACCTTGGTGTATTTCCTTTTCTAGCTCCTTTTTGTCAACAAATTCAACGAAAACTGAGAACCTTGAAATAGCCATTGGTGCAAGTTTAGCCTTGAAAACAAGCCTTTTTCTCCAATCAAGATTCAGGTGGCTTGTTTCTTTAACAAACTGAGCAGGGATTTCATTCCCATGGCAATCAAGCACCTTAAAGGAAGAAACAATACTGTCGGACCAGTTCTGATCAGCAAGCATAAATTCGCATTCAACCTCAGTTTCCCATTCATACGCATTAGGGTTAAACACAAGGAACGGATACTCCCCTTCTTTAGCCTTCGGCTCCTGAGATGTAAGAGCAAAATAGGCTTTTGCGCGAAGCTTATTAAGAATATTTTTGCCGTGGGAGAAAAGCATCAGGCCGTTTTCCTCGCCTGCTTTAATACTTGTTCCGGGCAGAACATCGTGAAATTCAGCAGTAAGCAAATCTTCTGTCGCTTCGCAGAGCTCCTTTTCAGGATATTCAATAAGACCTTTAAGAGCTGCAACAGAACAAAGCTTTTCTGTCATATAAAGATTATCTTCAAATTCTGCGTGGCTCTGCTTTACCTTTGAAACACTTGTATAGCAGCCGGGCATACTGATGTTAAAAGATTTTTTATGAACATTTTCCGGATTAATGTCAGCAAAAAAGTCATCAACTGTAGAATGGCAGATTTCAATATCGCTATTTTCTATAAGCTCCTTAATATCGCTTAAATCTTTTCTTGATGGTCCGCCACCATGGTTGCCGACGCCCCACATAATACACTCAACATCGTGTTCCGCCTCTTCGGTTAGCCTGTTTATTTTTTCAACAGCCTTGCCCAGACCTGAATTGTAGCCTCTTAAAGCAGCAAGCTTTATTCGGCTTCCGTCAAGACCCTCCCAGATTAAGTGAGTATCAGGCACAGGGTCATCGCCCTTGCGCACAATTACGCAATTTTCCTGACCGCACTTTTTCATTATCTGCACAAGGCCTGCAGAATGGCCAAAAGCATCTACATTATAGGCCGTTTTTGATTCTACACCGAATTTTTCGCGGAAATAATTTTTACCAAACTGAATCTGTCTTACAAAGCTTTCGCCACAAGGCATATTGCAATCGGGCTGCAGATACCATCCACCGATTATTTTCCACTTTCCCTCTTTGATATGGCGCTTTATATCCTCAAACAATTCAGGAGCATATTCTTCAATATATTTATATAAGGTAACCTCGTTATGGCAAAAAATATAGTCAAACTCATCGCACAAATCGGAGGCTGATTTAAAGGTAGAAAGAGCAGAAGCTGCCCCCTCTTCCCACTCCCATTGCCATATAGGGTCAAGATGGGCATTACAAACAAGATGGATTTTCTTTGGCATAAAAAATACTTCCTTTTTATAAATTAATACTCAAAATCACAGTGTTTTAAAAATTCTCTTGCCATAAGAGTTGCGCCAACCTGATTAGGATGGATTCTATCCCACGCAATATATGATGAATGGCGGATTTTACAATAATCCTCATACATTTTCTGAAAATCAACAAAGAAACATCCGTGTTTCTCTGCTAATTTATGGCAGATTTCAACATACTCATCCATACGCGCACGCATCATATCTTCTTTTAATGGCTCCATTATGTATGGTGAAAGAATGAAAATACCCTTAACATTTTCTTTAACCTTGAGAATCATTTTTTCAAGGTTTTCTTCATATTCCTCAGGCAAAACGTGAACATCAGGCATTGCAGGGCAATCAAACTGACGCCACACATCGTTAATTCCTATACAGATTGAAACCCATTGTGGATTAAGATTTACAACGTCTCTGTCGAAACGCTGAAGTAAATCTCTGCTTGTGTTTCCTGAAATACCTGAGTTGGTAATTCTCACCTTTGTTTCGGGGTAATAAACGCTGAGCATATTTTCAACAACACGCACGTAGCTTCTGCCAACGTTGTCAAAAAGTCCTTCACCAACAGGGTTTTCGCTACCCATATCGGTAACGGAATCTCCTGCGAAAACAATTCTGTCTAAATTTTCAAAAATCATATATTTACCTCTTGTTCAGCAGTATATATACAGCTGTTTTTCACGTTTTCAATCTTCACATCTTTTACGTCATCGTATAAAAACAGGGAGAACTGCCAATCCGAAGAAGTATCAAGATACGAAAATATTTTGTGCATAACGTTATTTATTGTTTCGTCGTCTGTTTTACTATAAAAATCAACTATAACCGCGCTTGTAAAGAAATCTTCGGTAATAACCTTTCTTACAAGGTAAATTTTGCTGATGCAACCGTTATCTACAGACCTTACATAGCTTAACATCTGGTCAAGCATATCGTCAGGGAGATTTTCTTCGCAAAGCTTGTCGCCTTTTTTCAGAATGCCTGTTTCGTCATACTTATCCTTTTGCTCCTGATGGAAATTAATAGCCTTTTCTCTGTAGCTGTTAAGCTCTTCTTCATTTCCTGTTAAGCAGCAATATCTGCCTATTTCGTGAAGACCCTCGTCAATATAATTACTATTGTTGCTTACTGCCTCGTAAATATGCTCTAAACCTCTATCGTCATAGCTATGCAACAAGAAACAACCTCTCATAAAATGAGCGTAGCAATTTGCAGGACTCGGTAATTCTTCAATTGCTCTTTGGCAGAGCTTGTCTGCCTCTATGTTTCTTCCCAGCTTACGTAAAGCAGAGCAAATATCACCATAAGTTTCGGCAACAACAGGCTCCCCTGCGTTTTTCCATTCATCAACAATTTCTAATGAATCAATGAAAGCTGCCTTCCTATCTGCTTCGTAGGTATCAGCACACTCTTCGCTCAACAATTCTCCACAGTAGCTTACTGCATTATTTGTTTCCTTTATATATTCCTCGTTATCAGTATTTTCAACGATATTGTAATTTGAAACACCTAACGCTTCCAATCGCATTTTTAATGTTGGGTGAGTAGCAGAACGTGATAAAATTTCAACATCTATAAGCTTATTCCATTTATCCTTGTTCCTTGCAATCTCCGATTTGAATTTTTCAGCTTCTTTTTTGCATAAATCCTTTTCAGGCTCGGTGCTTTCATAAATGCAATCGGTATCGTATGTGCCTTTTTCCCAATCGAAAAGGTCGCTATACTTAAGCTTTATAAGGGCAGATGCTGCAATATTTGCATCACCATAAACCTTCATTGCATTATCAGCCGCCTGCTCGCTCTGAATTGTTGCCGCATACTGATACAAATCGTAATTGAAAGCATACACAACATCAAAAAAGCCGTATAACTTTTGAGTTACCTGATTGAAAATATGGTTATTACCGCCCTTGTACAACCAGCCGTAATAGTCTCTTACCTTTTTCATATCGCCCTGCTCATTTACAATATGAGAAAACTCGTGTAAAAGAACGTTGTACAATTCCTCAGGCGTCATAATGGCAAGCAAAATTACACCTATACCAATGTAAATGGTGTTGCCCTCTTTCCTTACGAGAGCATTACAGGTGGCAAAGGGTTGAATTACAATTTCACCCTTACAGCCCAATTTTTTTGCCGCTTTTTCTGCAAGGAAATATATTTCATTATAGTCCTGTTTATGAAGGTAATACTTTTCTTCGTCTTCGAGAACGGCAGGCTCAGGGAATCTTATACGTGCAAGTCCCTGCAATATGTAATACATAGGCATTACACAAAAAGATAAGCTGGTATCAGAATCCTTAATCGAATAATATCCAAAAAGAAGAGATGCCAACACTCCGCAGATAACAAAAACAACTGCATATATATCTGTCGCTCTTTTCCAATTGGTTAAGAATTTAAGCTTTTTAAAACTTGTTTCCTCGGCACATTCCCTGTGAGATAAAATAAAGTCAAAAAAGCTCCTGACATCTTGCTGGTTTATTTTATTTGTGTATATTTTCTTTGCCGCAACGCTTATACCAAGCAGCAAGAAAGGCAGGATCAAAGAAACGAGAGCTGTAATTCCTAAAGCATTATCTAAGGATTCAGGTATTTTTTTACCTACAGCCATACCGATAATATATGAAGCAACTGTCAATACAACAGAAATCGCCAAAAGTAAGCTGCCTCTTCTTTGCAGATATTTATCTCGCTGAGTTTGCGTAACCTTCATCTGAGGCGGACCATCAGGCCACTTTTCCTTATTGTATTTCTTGCCAAAGGCTATTACCAGAGCATAGGTAATAATCTCCGCAACAACCATAGCAACAAAAATTATTTTGTCAGTATTATTGAAGTTGGACATCTCCGGCTCGTTTATCAGAAAAGCAGCCAGAAAAATCCAGACGAACGTTAATACTAAGCAGATAATCATCAATGTCAGATATGTTTTTTCTTTATTTTTCAAATTCTGCACCCCATCGGTAATGTAAATAGTCCTTTATGTGTTTTGTTCAATTGTTTCAGACGTATTCTCATACGTATCCTTTTGGCTACAGCCTGCTCTGCCGCCACTGAGACTCATTAAACCACCTCAAAAAATCATCTTTATATCATATGGTAAACTGCAACACACAGAATGCTGCATATATACCCAGAAGGGATATACCCTGCCAACGAGAAAGCTTCTGTTTAATAAGTGTTGGAACTGTGAGAATAAGCGTTACAGCAAGCATTACGGGAATATCAATAATAAACGAGGAGTTTATTCCGTTAATTATACCTGATACGGGAACATCAAAAGGACTAATAGTAACTGCGGCACCGCTTACAAGCACAAGATTGAAAAGATTTGCACCAATAATATTGCCTAATGAAAGTGAGCCGTGGCCTTTAATAAGCGATGTAATTGCTGTAACGAGCTCAGGAAGAGATGTACCTAAAGCAACAATTGTAAGACCGATAACCTTCTCTGAAACACCTACTGCTTCAGCAAGAATTATAGCGTTATCCACAAGGAAATCTGCACCGAAGGCAATAAGAACTGCACCAAGCACAAGCATAACAATATCTTTTAAAAGGCTATCCTTTGTGCCCCTCTCCACGGATTCAACCGTATAATCCTCACCGCTTGCTTTTTCAAGCTCTTCTTCAGAAACTGAAACACCTGTTTCTTCCTCTTTAATAACCTCATCAACTGTAGCTGCGCTTTTCTTCATTCGCAAGATAGTTGAAATCATATAAACTGCAAACAAGGAAAGAAGAATTATACCTGTAACACGGGTAAATGTGCCTGCAGCATATGCCACAAAGCAATAAAACGCTGCAGCAATAAAGAAAAATGCAACGGGTAATGACATACTCTTTCTGGCGGCAGGACCTGGCTTAATAGCAATAGTCAACGCTGCGATGAGAGCGGTATTGCAAATAATTGAGCCGATTGCATTACCATACGCTATAGAGCCACTACCCTGAAATGCCGCACCTGCGGAAACCATAACCTCAGGAAGAGTAGTACCTATGGAAACAACTGTAGCACCAATAAGAATTTCAGGAAGGCGGAAGCGTCTTGCAATGCCTGTAGCGCCATCTACAAACCAATCGCCACCCTTAATGAGAAGCACAAAACCTATAGCTAACATAATAACAGGAACAACCATAACTAAACTCCTTTTAAATCTTATTTATATCTTTTTCATTTTTTATTCGCAAATTTCAATCATCTGATGAATATCTACCTTGGGCACAACAAAATTTGCTCTGCCGTTTTCATATGTGAATTCGAGTGCTTCTCCTGATGGCACAAGCGCTACTCTTGACGGCTGTTTTTCACACCTTACACTACACTTCACATTATAAAGAGGAACTGTATCTTCAATAACCTCGGTATTTTTTCCTCTTACTGTTGTGTGAGCGTAAAGAAGGTGAAGAATATTTCTTTTTTCTTCCGTTTGCCTTGTAAAAGTAACTACACCTTTATCAGGAATATCTGCTTTCACCGAAGCTTCATCACCCAGCATTTTTTCTGTAATAAAGCTGAAAAGCTCCTTAAAGCATAAATGACCGTGCTGTGCGTAAGCGGTGAAAATATCCCATCCGATATATGCAATGTTATCTTTTACTACTGCACCCGGGAATATACTTTCAGGATTGTTTGGTGCGTGGGCATGAGAGCAGAAATGCTCCAAGGTTCTGTTGAAATACGGATTCTGCCCATAAGCAAAAGCTTCTCCATCCGTCAGCCTAAAATTAAAGGACTTACAGCGCATAACATATTCTGTTTTGCCGTTAACGGATTCGAATTCAGGTGTAAAATATGTAGGCTCGAATTCATTTTTACCTATGTATTCTGCTCCTGTATCCAGGAAAAACCTGCCGTTTTCGGTAAGGGCTTCACCTGTGGCAACAACCTTACCGCCATTTTTAACATATTCTTTAATTTTTTCAATAACCTCAATATTTTCAATAGCAATATCAGGAAGAACAAGAAGCTTGTAAGCAGAGAAATCTGCCTTCCCATCAATAAAATTATATAGGCGGTTGGTTTCAAGGAGCATTCTGTTAGCGCCAATGTCTGCAAGGGAGTCTCTTTTGCCTGTAACAGCCTCTGCGCTGAGCACGCCTACATCCGCAACGTTTACCGCCCCATTGAGCCAAGGCTCTTTTTCTTCAACAAGAGCATATGCTTTACCTATAAGACCATAAGTCGCCATATTCAATTCGCTCAAAGGATGCATCTGGTCGCCAATTGAGCAGCCTGCACCATTTGCTATACTGAGGGATGTTTCGTAAATAAGAGCATTCGGATGCTTAAAGCCGCCG
>JAZLDN010000072.1:0-14769 GCA_045614765.1 Acutalibacteraceae bacterium | reverse complement strand
AACAACACAAACTACCGCAGGTAGCAGAGCCAAAGTCACGACAAAGCTTTTGGTATAGCGTGTGCGATACATATAGGCAAATGCCATTAAAATGCCGATAACGAGAGATGCGCCAAGGCAGAGTAAAAAATCGGTCACGCTGATGACCGCCGTTAAATCCGTATCAAATAATCCTTTAAATAAATTTTCAAACATTTGTGGTTACCTCCATCATATTATATGAGTTCATTTTATGAGTTTGCGGAAAGATAAGCGTTCTGTACGCCGTTCCGTATTTTGAATATGGCGTTTTATATATCTTTTCGCGGGACAACACTTCGGTCATCCAAAGCGGAATACCGCCCGAACATTTAATTTCCATCAGCGCTTTGCCTTCAGGCAAAATCGGTGTGCCGTATACATCCGATTGCAAAGACAGATCCTCTTGTCTGCAAAGGATATTATCGTCAAAGGTTATACGAAAGTCGCTACCGTCCTTTGCATAATAGGCTTCTCGTTCATAAGATAGAAACACCGTTGGATGAAGCGTGCCGTAAAGTTCCATAAAATAATCAATTTCGTTTGATATTTGCGTGTGCATATCGGTATGCTTTGCACCCTGCAGCCATTTCATCGCTTCGTTTTCCGGCAAGTGTATTCTTCGCTTATATACCACGTGCTTATATTTCTTTTTTAGTTCTACAAAAACTGTGCTATCGGCATTGGCTTTACTGTAACTTCTAATACGCAGCTTTTCTTTATAAACCGGCTTTTCAATAGAACGGCGAATCAAAAGATAAGTGTCTGTATCAAAATAAAGATTGCGGATAGTCGTTCTGCCGTATTTATCCAGTTGCATAAAAGGCGCCATTGCTTCGAGGACTCGCAGCCTTTGCTCGGTAGTGAGCATATATTTCAGTTCGTATCGTTTGAATACGGTTTGAAAGGCCATAAAAAACCTCCTGTACTTAAGTTACACTCATTGTACAGGAGGAAGATTGAAGTTTTATTGAATTTATTTAATTTTTTAGAGTGTGGGGATCTGCACCCTGAATTCTACGAATCCATCAAAGCAGTGCACCGCGATATTACCTTTGTGTGAGGTGGTAATTGCTTTAGCAATAGCAAGTCCGAGACCGTAATGCTTGTCCTCACCGTTACGGGCGGTATCCACACGATAAAAACGCTCAAAAATCTGCTCACGATGTTCAGCGCGAATCTCATCTCCCTTATTGATAACAGACAGTTTTGCAAATCCGTGTTCCTTGGTCAAGGTTAGCCATACTTCACCCTGTTCTTTGCTATGGCGGATAGCGTTATCAAGTAAAATGGACACAATTTGTTTAAGCTGTGTGCTATTGCCAACCACGATAATATCGTTTGCAATATTCGTATTTAAGTTAAGTCCTTTTTCAAAGGCAACGCTTTCAAACGGGAGAGCTTCACCGGCTACAAGGCGGCCAAAATCAATATTTTCCATCTGCGGTGTTACATTCTCGGTTCGAGCAAGGTCAAGGAGTTGACCGACCAACATTCCCATTCGTTCGTTTTCATACTGAATGTTTTGCAACCACTGATTATCTCCAATTTCACGGGATAGCAATTCGGCATTGGCGCTAACCACCGATATAGGTGTTTTCAGTTCGTGACCGGCATCAGAGATAAACCGCTTCTGCTTTTGATAGCTTTCTTCAAGAGGATTTACAATTTTTCTTGCAAGGAATACCGACAAGAAGAAAAACAGGATAAGTGCAACACCACCGAAAATCAGCGTATAACGAAACAGTGTCATTGCTCTCTCATTGACAACGGTATTGTCCATAAATGTGACGAGTGTGTATCCGTCTTTATCCGTTTTATAAAAAGCGAGATTATCTTCTGTTCCGTTAGTTTTGCCACTTCTTATAATACTTTGCGCTAAAGATTTGAGTTCGTCATTTGTATGTACGGTTGGCGGTTCGTTTCTTATTTCAATAATATCTCCATCATAGGAGATGGCAACCGTATAGAAAGTAGATAACTGAAACATCGGCGACTGCGGATCAAATTCGGGTTTGAAACCATGATTACCATCGGGTTTTGGTCTGTTCGGGGGCATCATCTCGCCAAAGGAATTTGGCAAGGAATACATCTGAGCGTGAGCCTCTAACATCTGTTCGTTTTGATGCTTCATCTCAAAATAGCTGGAAGCATAAATCACGCCAAGCGTTCCAACCCACAGAAGCACCAATATAGACATAATAGCGGCAATGATTTTTCTTCTTGATTTTTCAAACATCGTCACACCTCAATTCATATCCAATACCGCGCACCGCCTTGATTTCGGTTTTTGCCTCAACAAAGGCAAGTTTTTTGCGAGTAAAGGACATATACACTTCTACATTGTTGTATTCGGCATCGCTCTCAAATCCCCAAATTTTAACTGCAAGTTGCTCACGGGTGAGTATTTGACCGCTGTTTGCAATTAGGTATTCAAGGATACGATATTCCTTTTCGCTGAGCCGTACACTCTGACCGTTGGTGGTGCAAGATAAGATAAGCGTGCTCGTATCCAAAGCGATATCTCCAAAGGAAAGAACACCATCCGTCGTACCGAGCGTTCGTCTGCCGAGAGCACGAAGACGAGCCAAAAGTTCTTTAGTCATAAATGGCTTTGTCAAGTAATCGTCTGCACCACTATCAAGACCCGTTACCTTATCATCAAGTTCTGCTTTGGCGGTGAGCATCAAAATGGGTGTAACAATTCCTTTTCTGCGCACACGCTTTGCAATCTCATATCCATTCATACCGGGGAGCATAACGTCTAAAATAACAATATCATAAATATTGCTCTCGATGGCGGATAAACCGTCAATGCCGTTAGCATAGTGGTCGACTTCATATTTTTCAAGACGCAGGATTTCGCAAAGCGCCTGCGCCATTCTTTTTTCATCTTCAACGAGTAAAATCCTCATAGGGACACCTCCACGTACAACCATTATACCATAAAAGATTGAAAAATCATTGAAGAAATTATATTTATAGAAAAAAGCCGAATGAGTTTTGATACCCATTCGGCTTTTCATGTGACAGTTTGAATATTTAATTTTGGCTGCTCCAGAGCAGTGAAAAACGGCCCTCCTTTCGCATTTTAAGTCTAAAATAGCCGATTTTCACGAAAATTTTTTGGACAAAAAACAGTGAAAACCCCAGTGTTTATGCGGCTTTAAGCGACTTTTGTGTTATTATAACACGAGCCTCAATCCTTCTCACAAGACCCCTTGCGGTACCCAAAATCATCAGGCGCTTCTGCTCGTCGCTGACAATTTTGACCGCTACGCTTCCTTACGCTCGCTGCATCGTCCACCGGACGCACTCGCGACATCACCAGTTGCTATTATATATAGCAATCTCCTTAATTTTTGGAAATATTAATTCTGTTATTTGTTATAGAGATTTATACTGCGTAAATTTACTTTCGGGATGATTATGTTATGAAAAAGGTTGCTTTCTCTAACTGATTGCAGTAAACTAAAACATATCTCAATGAAAAAGGATTGGTGTCGGTGTATAACATCAGGGAGTTTGTACAGCAAAACCTGTTTAAGACTTTTATTATGGCAGAAAAGCCTATTTATAGTTTATCTAAAGGCAAGCTTTGCAAAAACCGTTTTTTATCAAGTGTAAAAATTCCTTATGTAGGAACCAAGGTTAAAATAGTTAAAGAGTCTGATAACGCTACATATATTGCTAAATTCAATTCCGACGGAACATATGATACAAGAGATTTCAGAATACTTTGTACAACAGACCTTCATATTGATGAGGATTACGCCTTGAATGATCGAACCTTTCAGGATATGATTGACCAAATTGCTGAATTAAAGCCCGATCTTGTTGTACTTACAGGTGACTGCATCCTTTCAAAGTATCAGCAACTTGATGCCATACAGTTTGCCAAAATGATGGAACAAATGGGTGTTTATTGGGCGTATGTTTTCGGTAATCACGAAGCGCGTGAGGAAAAAGGTCCTTTTAAACATCTTTTCTATAAAAGTTTCATCGATTCACCTTACTGCCTTTCTAAATATGGTGATTCATCGCTTTATGGTTTCGGTAATTTTATTATTAATATTATGGATGGGGAGAACTCACTGCGCCAAAGCCTTGTTTTCCTTGATTCGGGCAGATATCTTCGTGAACCCTATAAGTCAAGGGACGGTGTTCCCGCAGGGTTGGAGGGTGGCGCCGATTACGTTAAGCCAGAACAAATAAAATGGTACAACAATGAAATAAATGCTCTCAAAAATAAATACAATAAAGTTAATTCAATGCTGTATTTGCATATTCCGTTGCAGGAGTATGAAGGCCATTTTGAAAAGCAGGAGGATGGTACGTATCTTCCTAAAGCTGAAACAGAGCTTATTTATGGCACACAGCGCGAACCGGTAGCCTGCAGTAAATATAATAATGGTCTTTTTGAGGAAATGAAGAAAAATGGCTCTCAAGCTATTTTCTGCGGTCACGATCATTGCAATGATTTTTGTGTGAAGAAAGACGGTATTTATTTAGTGTATAACCAAACAGGCGGTTATAACTGTTATAGGCTTTATGACCATGAAGTTTTAAGTTCAGACGAATCTACATGGCATTTCGGTGTAAACTACACTGATATTCATGCAGATGGGTCTATTACTCTGAATCATCGCAGACATACAGAAATGCATAAATGATCATAACGACTATTTACTGGCAATTATGATTTATTGTGCCTTTTTACCACACTATGTATCCCAATATAAAACCTTTCGAAAAGTGTAGATGTATTATATGATGTGTCGCCCTCTCTTATACGGAGAGTTCTCCTTATCTCTTTAGGTATAACAACACGCCCTAAATCATCAATCCTTCTCACACTTCCTGTTACCTTCATATATATCACTCTTCTTTTTAGAGTGTTAGGGATATAATATGGAATAGCTATTTATTTTAGGTGATTTGAATGAATAAATTAAATAAAGAATTATTAAAAACAAATATAGAAAAAGTAGCTTTGCACGACTTTGAAAATAACAAGGTATTTGGTTCGGCATATTGTGTTATCGAAGGTCAAGATGTGATTTATAAAAAATGTTTTGGCACTATGTCTGTTGATAACGCGAAGCCGGTTACTGAAAACACAATATTCCGTATGGCTTCTATGACAAAACCTATTACGGCAGTGGCAACCCTTATTCTTGTGGAACGAGGATTACTTTCTCTGTCTGATAAAGTGTCCGAATATTTATCTGAATTTAAAGACATTCATATCACACAAATTACACAATCAGGCAGCTTGATAGATTTAGGTGAAGCGCAAAATGAAATTACTATTTGCAATCTGCTTACCCATACTTCTGGAATCGGTAGTGAGCCTTTGAAGGAGGCTAAAATGACCGACGAAGATATGAAAAACCTTGATAATGCAGTTGAATTTTATTCACAAATAGGGTTGGATTTTGAACCCGGAACAAAACAACAATATAGCCCAATCGGTGCTTTTAATGTGTTAGTGAAAATTATTGAGAAAGTGACTAAATCCGATTATCTGGATTTTTTAAAACAAGAAATTTTTGAACCCTGCGGTATGACGAATACTACTTTTATTCTCACGCAGGAGCAATGGGAAAACATGGTTGCTATGCACAATAGGGTTGATGGCAAAAATTGTGTTGAGGAAATGATTGAAAATCATGTTTTTTCCGTTTTTCCGTGTACACATTATTTGGGTGGAGCTGGATTGGTATCAACCCTTGCTGACTATTCAAGGTTTGCAAAAATGCTTTTAAATAAGGGAAAAGCACCAACCAAACAGATTATAGGTGAAGATACATTCAGGTTGTTACATACTCCTTTTGTTTCCGAAGCTATAATGCCTGGGCGCGAAAGATGGGGACTGGGTGTTCGGGTAATAGTCAGTGAAGATTATAAAAATTTATCGGTGGGCGCTTACGGTTGGAGTGGGGCTTACGGTACGCATTTCTGGATTGACCCCACAAACAATATTGCTGCTGTGTATATGAAAAATTCTCTTTCCGACGGTGGCGCAGGCAATGAGTCTGCTCGAAATTTTGAAAAAGCAGTTAATGATTCGTTGGTTTCATAAAAAAATATAAACATAAAGCGGAGTGAAATGAATTCACTCCGCTTTGCGCATTTCAAAGGCAAATCGGGCAAAAGTACCGAAACACCGCCATTTAAGGCTGGTTCGGATACGCTTGTCCCACTTTACTTATGGTTTTTTAATTGTAAAATTAAGCCCTAATGCACCAACGGATAATACAAGAAGCATTATAAATGGCGCGGTGTAACCACCTGTTGAAATAAGCAAGGAGTTACTGAATGTTGCAATAAATGATGCTACAATCAAATTAAAGTTTGTAAGGCTGTAGTTTGTGGGGAAATATTTTGTTCCATAAAAGGATGCTGTAAATGCAGATGTCATAGTAGGGCAGGAGCCGTATGAAATGCCTGTAAGGCAAAGACCTACAATGCAAAGAGGAAGTGAGTTCATCTGCACCGCAACAAGAGTAAGCGTTGCCGCAATAATTGTAAGTATGTTTGATGCAAGCATTGTTTTCTTTCTGCCTGCGGCATCGTAAACCGCACCTGTTAAAATTCTGCCTATGCCATTGAAAACAGAGAGCACACCAACCAATGTAGTTGCCAGAGCAGGGGAAGCATCAACAGAAATAACAAGGTCTCTTGCAAAGCTTATAACAGAGTTACCAACAGCGGTAATAAGCGCCATAAAGACAAATGCGCGCCAGAAGGTAAAGCTTTTAAGCATTTCCTTTGTTGTAAAATCTCTTGTTTCAAAGCTTTCTTTCTGAGTGTTCTTTTTAGCCTTGATTTCAGGGAACTGTACGTTAGAGGATGGGCGGCGGAGAATAAGACCGGAAAGGATAACAACAATTCCAACAACAATACCAAGAAGAATATATGCCTTGCTCCAACCGACGTTGCTGTTTTCAAATAATGCATTTATGATGTTGCCCAGTAAAAGAGTGCTTATGCCAAAGCCCATCATCAGGCAACCTGAGCAAAAACCTTTTTTGTCAGGGAACCAGGAATTAACTGTGGAAACAACAACATTATATGAAATACCGATTCCAGTGCCCGCTAAAACAGCGTATGTTATGTATAAAAGGTATGGAACATTACCGCTGAGAAGGCCTGTTGAAACGAAGCCTATGCCCACTAGTATGCCTGCAATAAGTAAGGTGATTTTAGGGCCGATTTTCTTGCATATAAGGCTACCAAAGAAAGCGCCAAGGCAGAAAAAGCACATTGTAAGAGTGAAGTTGAACGCAAGAACAGAATCCTGCCACCCAAAAACACTTTTAAAAGGGATTTTCAAAATTGACCAGGCGTATAACACACCTGAAAAAAGCATTGTAAAAACACCAGTGGCAAGGAAAAGCCACCTTTTATTAAGATTTGTTCTGTTTGTCATAAATGTACCTCATGTATGTTTTATTCCGTATAAATTCTGACAATATAATCGTCAAAGTATTCTGTTTTTAAGTTATTCTCGTTAACAGAAAGGGTGTTAAGACTGTCTGTTATTCCTGTACCTTTGTATTTGAGATATGCTTCTTTTCCTGTCCATACTTCAAAAAATCGTTTGAGCATATCATAATCAGATGTTTTCTCAAAATCTTCTTCCTTAGGAATTCCAGAAAACACATAATTCTGTTCGTCTGCCGTAAAGAATCTTTTGGCAATTTTTAAATTTATTGGCCTGATTTTCTCAATGTCAATGCCTATAGGCTTGTTATGTATAGCGCAAACAACCCAGTCTTCGCAATGGCTTATGTTAAAATGAATATCTGAATTTTCAATATACGGCTTGCCTTTTTCAGTTGTTTTTAAGATTATGTTTTCAACTGGAATACCCGATATATCAGAAACAGCTTTTTTTGCAAGCATTTCACCTGCAACGGAACGTTTTTTGTCGTCTTTGAATCGCATTTTGTTGATACGTTCTTTTTTATCTTCCGTCATAAAAGCAAACCATTTTTCATAGTCAACAAAAGAGAGATTATTTATATTGAATTTAAAGCATTCCATAAAAATCCTCCTTTGCAACTCATAGAAGATACTATATCACATTTGTGTAGTTAAAATCAATAAATATAGTTCGCAACTTTTTAATTTACTTGAAAAATGAATATAAATATGATAGAATTCTGTCATATATTATAGATTGAAGGAGATTGTTATGATTCCTGGTTACGAATTGCGAAATTTATTGTACGGAACTGTTTTCGCGCTTGCGAGTATTTTTTCCGTATTAATTTATGATTTATTACAGTTCAAAAGGAAAAAAAAGGTTATGAGCGCAGCGTCAGTTATGGCGCAGACAGGGCTTTCCCTTTTATCCCGAAAATGTAAAATATTGAAGCCGATAGCACATCCGGTGTTTTGGGTTTTGTTTGAAATAGTAATTTTATTTGCGTTTCAGTATTTACCAAATGCGTTTGTAAACAGACCGTTCGGTAATCTTGTTGGTACCGGTGCTAACTATTTTGGCTTTTTGTTCTTTATGCATTTTCTTTTTGTTATAATGAGCATAGTTGTTTGGGTTGAACCTATGAAACAAATAGATTTGCTTGCTATTCCGCTTCCTTTGGGTCTTATGTTTGATAAGCTCGGTTGTTTTAGCGCCGGTTGTTGTAACGGCTTATGGATGCCGGGCGGAATGTATAATTATCAGACAGAGCGCGAAGAGGTTCCTATACAGTTAATTGAGGCCGGACTTGCTCTTGCCATATTTATTTTCTTGAATATTTATAGAGATAAAGTAAAGCCCGGTATGCTGTTCCCATTGTATATGCTTCTCTATAGCGGAACACGATTCGTTTCTGAATTCTGGAGAGGACAGGAGCTTGTTTTAGGTCCGTTCAGAACATACCATATACTTTGTTTCTTCGGTGTGATTTTGGGTATAGCCGGTTTGATTTTTGTTAACAAGTATGGCGAGAGAATCACGCGTTATTTTGAAAACACAATTTATTTCAGCAGAAAATTAAAAGATAAACAAATTCAAAGAGAAAAAGTGTTAAGGTCTTAATTAAGACCTTAACACTTTTTTTAATTTAGTATGCCTAAAATTATATCAACCAATTCAGAGCTGTTTGTGGATTGGAAATAGTGGGAGTTTGCATCAATATAAATTATATTCCTCAAGTCTGAAGCATATGGTTCCCAAAGCTTACGAGCTTGCGCATGCTCCTTGGTGAAAGAGTCAGTTTTGCTCATTACTAAAGATACAGGACATGATACAGACGTTTTAGTGGTGTATAAATATTCTGTCATGAAATCTGTATCCTTACGGAAACTCTTCAACATATTTCTTACGTAGCACTTGCCTTGCTCGTTTAATCCTGCACCTGCATTTACCAGGATTTTCTTAAGAATAAAATCCGGTGTTTTGTTCCAATTATTCTTTTTGGGTGCTTTTTTAGGTGGGAGGAATCCACCTGAAATTAAGTGGTTGATTTTACATAGGTTATCGGTTTCGATAATATTAAGCATTTTCAACGCAACAGTAGCACCTGCACAATGAGAATAGAAGTAAAGTTTTTTCTCTTTGGAAAGTGTACTTATTTCTTCTGCTGCAGCGGAAATCTCATTTTCGTTGCGCAAGTAGTCAACAAAATACAACGAGAAATCCTCGGTAGCCTTTTCAAATGCTTTTGCGAACTTTGCGTAAGCCTCGGCTCCGCCACCGGCATATGGGAATAATATAATCGCGTTATTTGAGGTTGTATTTTCACATAAGATTTTGAGATATCTAAAGTGAAGTGTTTCCTTAGAATTAAGCAATTGCGCGAGCATTTCCGGTGTGGAGTTTGCTATGAATTCAGGTGCAGAAACATCTGTGAAAATATCCTCTGACAGAATTGAAATCATCGAAAGACTTGTACCACCTAATTCAAAGAAATCACTGTTTCTGCTGACCTTTTCAATACCAAGAACCTTTTCAAAGGCGTTACAAATGAGCTTTTCTGTTCTGTTATGTGGAGCCTCGTATTCCTTTTTAGCGGTAATAAACTTCAGCTTGGCAAGTTTTTTTCTGTCAAGCTTACCGCTTTGGTTCAACGGCATTTCAGACAAAAATGCGAACGCCTGTGGAACCATAAATGAAGGTAACTTGCTTTCACAGATTTTTTGTATGGAATTTTTCAAGCTTTCATCAGCGCAGCATACGGCAACAAGAATATCTTTATTATCAGATTTTTGAATCATAACCGCAACTGAATCAATGCCCTCTACAGAAGAGATAACATTTTCAATTTCACCAAGCTCGATTCTTTGTCCATTAAGCTTTATTTGGCTGTCCATTCGGCCACAGAAGATGATTTGGCCATCCTCGCGCCAGTAGGCAAGGTCGCCTGTTTTGTAAAGCTTACCTTCACCAAACGGATTATCTATGAACTTTTCTGCAGTAAGCTCAGGATTATTCAGGTAGCCCTGCCCAACATTTATACCGCCAATGCATAATTCACCAATAACGCCAACCGGCACAGGATTCATATACTTGTCAACCACATGCATCGCTGTATTGTAAATAGGCTTACCAATAGGTACAGGGTCAAAGCTGTCTGGTGAACAGTCGTAATACGTAACATCTACGGCGCACTCAGTAGGTCCGTAAAGATTGTGAAGCGAAACCTTATTATAATCAAAGAGCTTATAAAAACGCTCTATGAGAGATGCACTCAATGTTTCACCTGAAAGGAATACATATCTGACCGTATTGAACTTCTTGCAGTCCTCTTTGTGTGCTTCAAGGTGTGTTAAGAATAAATCAAAAACAGAAGGAACAAAGTGAAGATGAGTAACGCTATTTTTTTCTGTTTCCTCAAGAATTTTTGCAGGAAGAAAGTGTTCGTTTGGCTTAGATGCAGCAAGGCTACCGCCAAGTATACCCCACCAGAATATTTCCCATACAGATACATCAAATGTGTAAGGGGTTTTCTGGAGAATAACACCATTCTTTTCAAGAGGGTATTTATCGTGCATCCACAATATACGGTTAACGGCAGCTTTATGGCTTATCTTAGCACCTTTTGGGTTACCTGTGGAGCCTGAAGTGTAGATTACATATGCTGTATCATCTTCTTCACAAGCAAAAGGAACAACATCATTGTTTGGCAGATTATCAATAAAATCTGTCATATTAATGAAATTCTCGCCTGCAGCAGCGCAATATTTGCCCTGAGCAATATAAAGTGGGGCGCCGCTGTTTTTAAGCATATAGTCTATTCTGTCCTGAGGATAATCAGGGGATATAGGCATATATGCGTTACCGCCTCTTATGATGCCATATATTGCGGCATACATTTCTATTGAGCGGTCTGCAATTACACCAATAACCTGCTTTTCGCCCTTGGTATATTTTCGGATTTCTGTATCAAGCTGTTCTACAATATTCAGGAATTCACAAAATGTTATTTCCTCTTTTTCGGCTTTAATACAAATCTTATTACTGTTGCTTTTTGCGTTTTTCTCAAACAGACTGTAGAGTGTAGATGAAGTTGGTATATTATAGGTATATTCTGTATCATTGAATTTCTGAAGGGAAGCAGCATCAAGGTCAGTAGTAACAGAAATATCTTTAATGAGAAGGTTGGAATCAAGAGCCTGAGAAAGAATAGATTTGAAAGCAGATATAAACTTTCTGATAGAGATCTCGTTCCAGATATCAGTGCAGAAATCAGCCATAAGTACAACGTCTGTGTCTCTTGGCATTACGGAAAGGTTGAAATCACACTTAACACCGGAAATAGAAACAGGGAGAAGAGTTGCCTTTTCATCTCCAAAGATAATGTTTGTTTCTTCTGTGCTCTGGTAAGCAAACATAACATCAAAGAGAGAGCTTGTGCCAAGAGCGTTAAGACCAAGCTTTTTAAAGAGCTCAGTTAAAGAATAATCCTGGTTGTGAATAGCGTTAACAGAATTAATCTTTGTTTCCTGAAGGAAATCGTAAACAGTTTTGTTGCCGGTAGGTGCGCTTCTTAAAGCCACGGTATTAACAAACATACCAATAGTGTTAAGATATCTGCTTTTTCTGCCGCTTACAGGCATACCAACAACAATATCCTCACAACCAGAGAATTTAGATAGAAGAATATTGTAGCAAGCCATATAGTATGCGTATGGCGTAATGTTAAGAAGCTTGCATTTTTTCAGAATCTCTTTATGCAAAGAGATATCAACTAAATCAAGAATAGAGGTACCGTTGAAGCTTTGTGTGCTTGGTTTCGTGAAATCTGAAGGAAGTTCAAGTTTAGGTGCCTCTTCATTGAATACGTTAAGCCAGTATTTTTCGGATTCTTCGTTGAAAGTCTCTCTGATTGCGAAATCACCATATTGAACCGGAATGATTTCAAGAGCTCTGCCCATATACAATTCGTTTAATTCCCTGAAGAAAACAGGTAATGATTCACCATCAGCTATGATGTGATGGAAAATCATCATAACTGTATTTTCATAATATCCGATTCTGAAAAGGGGAGCAGTATTTAAATTAAATGAATAATTGAATTGTGAAATGTCATCACATTCAAGTTTTTCAATGTACAGATTTGCGCTATCTTCAATAACCTGATAAATTTCACCATTTTTGTTATCAAAGTGTGTGCGTAAACTTTCGTGTCGTTTAATTAATTCATTAACTGCAAATTGGAGTTTTCCAATATCCAAAGATTTAACGTTAAATGCATATGGAATATTGTAGTGCGAAGAGTTTGGTGCTATCAACTGAGATGTGTACACTCTCAGTTGTGCGGAAGTAGCAGGTAATGAACTGCCATAATTAACTGTTTCAATTACAGTATCTATTACATGCATTTTCTCTGCTAATGCTTTTATTGTGAGTGCATCAAATATTGCTCTCATTTCAATTGCATAACCTGCATCCTCAAGCTTTGCGGTTAATTCAATTGCTTTAAGTGAGTCGCCACCAATATCAAAGAAATTGTGAAGAACGCCGATATTATCGCAACTGAGAACGCTTTCAATTGCATTACAAAGAGTTTTTTCCTCAGTTGTTTCAGGGGCAACATATTCAGTATCAGTTTCAATATTTGTTAAATCAACCTGAGGAAGATTTTTTCTGTCAATCTTACCGCTTGATGTCAATGACATTTTATCAATGTGAGTGAAGAGATGTGGTACCATATGTTTTGGCAAAACATCATTCAAGATTGCTCTGAATTGTGCTGAGGCGATTTCCTCACCTGTGTAGAAAGCACAGATGTATTGTCTGTTATCTTCATCTGTTCTTACCACAACCGCACATAATTCGACGCCGTCAACAGATGCTATGGCGTTTTCAATTTCACCTAATTCTACACGCAAACCGCGGATTTTTATCTGAGTATCATTTCTGCCGACATATGCAATATTTCCGTCTTCACGCCAGAATGCAAGGTCTCCTGTTTTGTAGAGTTTTCCTTCACCAAATGGATTATCTATGAACTTTTCTGCAGTAAGCTCAGGTTTGTTAAGGTAGCCTGCGCCAACGCATTCTCCGGCAATGCATAATTCACCTGTTACCCCTACAGGTACAGCTTTCTGGTACTTGTCAAGAATATATATCTGTGTGTTGGCTAGAGGTTTACCGATGTGTATATCATTGCTATCAATATTACCTTCGGTTACCCATACAGTTGTTTCTGTAGGACCATATACATTGAATATTTTTGCAGATGTATACTTGTTTAATTCCTCAACAAGAGTGTTGTCAAGGGCTTCACCGCCAAGAATGATTGCCTTAAATTCTTTAAGATAGTCTATGTTGGATTTATCTCCAATCAAAGATTTCATTTTTGTTGGTGTTGTCTGAATAACATCAGGAGAGTGCTTTTTTACAAGTGTTGACAGCTTGTTCTGCAGCTTTGATTCATTTTCATCTGCAAGAACAACAGTCAAAGCATTGCAAAGTGGGAGAAGGCTTTCAGTTACGAATATGTCGAAGCCTACAGTTGTTACAGAAAGAATTGATTTGTAATCCGCTGTGATTATACCACCATATATATTCTTCTCGTTATATGCAACGTAGTTTAATACATTTCTATGGGTTAAAAGTGTACCTTTAGGTTTGCCTGTTGAGCCCGAGGTGTATATACAATATGCTATATCATCTCCCTGCACATTAACGCAAGGATTTTCAATATTGTCATTCTGAAGTAGTTCATATATATTTTCTTCAGTAATGCAAAGTTTTGCGCCACTATCTGAAAGCATATATTCTATTCTTTCTTCGGGGTAGTCAGGGTCTATCGGCATATATGCCGCATCTGTTTTGAGCACACCTAACATAGCCACCAATACGTTACAGTTTCTTGGTAACTTAATGCCTACAATATCGCCTTTACCTATACCTTTTTCTATAAGTGTATTGGCAATTTTATTGGCTTTTATATTTATTTCTTTGTACGTATATGATTTTTCGTTTGTTATTACGGCTGTTTTATCCGCATTATTCTGCACAATGCTCTCAAAACTTTCTATTACACTACCGCTTAAATCATAGTTTGCACTTGTATCATTAAATCTCTGAACAGAAGCAGCATCAAGGTCTGTAGTAACAGAAATATCTTTAATGAGAAGGTTGGAATCAAGAGCCTGAGAAAGAATAGCTTTGAAAGCAGATATGAACTTTCTGATAGAGGTCTCGTTCCAGATATCAGTGGAGAAATCAGCCATAAGTACAACGTCTGTGTCTCTTGGCATTACGGAAAGGTTGAAATCACACTT
>JAZLDN010000071.1:0-2387 GCA_045614765.1 Acutalibacteraceae bacterium | reverse complement strand
GCCGTGAACTATTTCGAACTCGCCGTTTTCTTCAGCAACGTGGTAGAAGGGAGCCATATCGTTAACGTGGTGGCTTCCATAGAAATAGTCGAAGCCCTGATTTGTAGGGAGATATTCACCGTAATCGCCTAAATGCCATTTGCCGAATGCACCTGTGTTATAGCCTGCATTTTTGAAAATTTCTGCAATAGTAATTTCATCACCAAGCATACCATCGCAGTTGTTGCCCATTTCGATGGAATTGAAAATTCTTGTCTGAGCAAATGGTGAAAATGTATCGTATGTTGGGTAAATAACATTATCTGCATAGCCTCTGAATGGGTATCTGCCTGTCATAAGAGCAAATCTTGCAGGGGAGCATACAGAATAGCTTGAATAGAAGTTATCAAAATTAAGGCCCTCTTCACCAATTCTGTCCATGTTAGGTGTATCATAAATAGCACCGTTTAAAGATGTGTCGCCGTAGCCCATATCATCCATAAGAATGAAAAGAACATTAGGACTGCCTTTTTTAACTTTATCAACCCCGTCAAGATAATCGTCGTGTCCTTCCCAGAGCCTTTCAACATTCGGCTCTGCACGAAGATTCATTGTAAGTACATAAAGAACTGTTGTGCCTGCTAAAACTAAGCTTAAAACAGATGTGAGGAATTTGTGCACGCCTGCTTTTTTGAAGTTCTTTTTAGCTATAGTAACTAAAAGTGAAATAGCGATAATACAGGGGAGAATAAGGAGCAAACCGCCGCCAAGCCTTGTAAGGAATGTTCCCTCACCGCTGAAAAGAGGATTATCTGCACTTGCCCAACCTGTTTTACCTGTTGAAAATGCGCCAAAGCCTGCGTCAGCACCCCATACAAGGAAATAAATAAAAATACTTATTGCAGGAGCGCAATAGCCTATAATAAACCATTTGTAAACCTTTTTGCAGAATATAGCACCGATTATGGTTAACGCCGCAATAATGCACATAAATGCAACATTAACAACAGCAAGGAGATTGAGTCGCGCAACTAATAACGCTATTGCGAGAACAACACCAACTATGCCCATAAGCTGTGGAAAAGGTTTACCGCTTTTGTCATAAATAATACCATTTCTCAAAGCAAACTACCTCACTTTACTAAAACGAATATAAATATAATACATTATTTGTAGTTTCAAAACAATAGAAAAACTGCCCTAAAAAAGGGCAGTTGAATGAGTAGTATTAACTAATTATCAAACAGATACTGAAAGCACATATTCATTGTTTGTGAAGAGTGCACTTACATCATCAGGCTTAATGTGTCCACGTGATTTAATAACGAATAAGCAAACCAACTTTTCGTTTTTCTTTTCAACACTGCTTGAAATTATTTCAAAGTTGTTTTCTTTTAATATTCCTGAAATGATTTCAATTGCTTCAGGACTGTCAACAAGCTTCATGCTTAAAGATGTTGTGCTTGTGTTTTCAACAGGGAGAATTCTGTGGATAACAATCTGAACAACAAGAATAATAAGTGTTGCATATACGGCAATACCATACATACCAGCGCCGGCTGCAAGGCCGATACCTGCTGTTGTCCAGACACCTGCGGCGGTTGTAAGACCTTTAACAGTACCCTTATAAACAATAATACCTGCACCAAGGAAGGAAATACCTGTAACAACCTGAGCGGCAAGTCTTGCACCATCAAGGTTAATGTTACCCTCAATGCCTTGCATGTTAACAATATCAAAGAAACCGTATTTACTTACAATCATGATAAGAGCAGAACCCATAGCAACAATTATATGTGTTCTGATGCCTGCTTCCTTCTGCCTGAGAGTTCTTTCAACGCCTATTGCTGCACCACAAACTGTTGCGGTTACAAGCGCGAGAAAATAGGGGAATACACTTGAAATTCTGAAAGTGTCAAGGAATGCGTACAAAACATCCATAACATCATAACTGGGGTTAATATTAAGTAACAAAACATTCACTCCTGATTTTTAATATTTATTTATTATATTATATTTTAAAGATAATGTCAAATTGAATACGGATGTTTGAATTGTAGGGTTAGTTGGAAGGGGAGAAATGAAAGCAAGCGGTATCTTCAATTAAGAGTATGTTAAAGATATGTTGTCAAATTTATCGTTCGTTTTTGGCTTTGTTCAAGGGAAGCCGAATATTACATAGCATTATGTTTATTATACGCGATAGCCCTGGTATCTGGCATCTGGCAACTCTTGCGCTATCCGCTGTTTACTAATCGCCATTAGCTTTTTTACGCCTGTCATAAAACTCGTCTCCTATTCATATGTATTTGGTGAAATAGTTTTAGGAGGAAAAATTATGACAGAAGCAAGTATTTATAAGGATATTGAAGCCCGTACAGGCGGTGATATTTATATTGGCGTTGTAG
>JAZLDN010000070.1:0-16564 GCA_045614765.1 Acutalibacteraceae bacterium | reverse complement strand
TTATTGCGCTCAAAAAAATCTCAAGGGTTTTTTCTTTTATCGTTGTTTAATTTTCAAGGTTCGTTTCGCTCCCTCTCTCAAGGGCGCCTAAAGATAATATCATAATCATCTTCTCTTGTCAACATCTTTTTTTAGTTTTTTGAAGAACTTGTCCACGCCGCCGAGCGTTTCGTTCTTTCTTACTTTTAAGATGTTCACCAGGTATTCCCGGTGGGCTTCTTGCGTCGCCAACAGTTCGAAATTATATCACCGCAACACTTAAAAGTCAAGCACATTTTTCAACTTTTTTTGACTTTATTTGCTATGTCGGTATTTGACATATCTTCGTAGTATTTTTTGTATGAAATGCCCAATACATTCAATTCTTCATACAAATCCTTAAGAGGAACGAGCACAAAAGCTCTTTCGCCTATTCTTGGATGAGGTAACTGAAGTTCTTCTGTATCAGATTTATATCCTTCATACACTAATACATCTATATCTATAACACGGGGACCATTTCTGAATTGACGCACTCTCCCCATCCCTGCTTCTATACCAAGGCATACGCCAAGCAAAGCTTCGGGACTAAGAGTAGTTTCGATTTCAACAACATTATTATAAAAGTTGGGTTGGTCTGTGTATCCCCAGGGTTCAGTTTCATATGTATGGGATGCTCTTAATACTTTTATACCAGGTACAAGAGAAAGACTTTCTGTAGCTGAGTTTATATTCTCTGCTCTATCTCCCATATTTGTACCGATACCTAAAACAGCTTTCATATTAAATCCTCGCGATTTATTGTTTCTTCAACAGCTACATATTCAAACTCTGCTTTAATTGGTGCTTCAGGCTTCATTAAAAGCACGGTTACTGAATTAAGTGCTGGATAAGTTTCCATAATTGCCATACCAACTTTGTTAGCTGCAGTTTCAATAAGGTCATAGCTTTTCTCACAGAAAACAGCGCGTGCTGTTTTGAGTATTTTTGCATAGCTTACTGTATCGTCTACATTATCTGTCTCTTTTGCTCTGTCGGCATCAAGAGTCGCAGTTATATCAAGAACAAAATTCTGGCCATCAACCTTTTCTTCCGGATTAACACCATGGTATGCAAAAAGTTTTAAACCTTTTATAATTATTTTTTCCATTATATATACCTCTTTTAACTGCTTCCACAGTTTCTTTTACATCATGAACCCTTAAAATGCCTACGCCATCCTGAGAAAGAAGCTTTGCAACTGCAACGCTCCCCTGCACTCTGTTTTGAGGGTCTGCTTCACCAGTTAATTCACCTATAATTCTTTTTCGGGAAACGCCTACAAGCAGCGGTGAATATTTTGAAAGCACTTCGCAATTAGCGAGAAGCTCTAAATCGTCATCACGACTTTTGCCAAAACCTATACCGCAATCGTATGAAAGTTGAGCTGGATTGATGCCATAATCCATCGCTTGTTTTTTCATATCAGCAAAGAATTTCAGAACTGCGTTTGTTATGCCATTTTCATACACTGCTATTTCAGACGATGATTTATTGCCTGTGTGCATAAAAATCCAACCGCAACCAGAAGTTTTTGCAAGCTCCGCCATGCCTTCTGAAAAGCATCCACTTTCATCGTTTATTATACTTACTCCCTGAGATATGGCATACTCTGCTACCTCGGGTCTAAAAGTATCAACAGAAACAGGAATTGTAGAATTTTCAATTACCAATGGTAAAAAGGATTTTAATCTTTGGAGTTCCTCTTCGACACCTACAATCTTATTACAGGGTGCGGTAGAGCAAGCGCCAACATCAATGATATCGGCGCCTTCGTTACATAATTTATTAACTTTTGATACTACAGCCTCTGAAGAAAAAGCCTGACCACCATCAGAAAACGAATCAGGAGTAACATTCAGGATCCCCATTACAAGCGGCGCACCTTTTTCTTTAATTAGGCTTTCAAAAGAAAATATCATTTATTATTTACCACCTAACAATAGAGACATTACTTCTGCTCTTGTACGGGCGTCGCTACGGGCTGTACCTCTGAGAGCAGATGTCTGAGTTTGTGAGCCTGCAGCTTTAACACCACGCATTGTCATACAAAGATGCTCCGCCTCAATAATAACTGCAACGCTTTTTGCTTCAAGTTCATCAAAAAGGAAATCTGCAATCTGTGTTGTAAGGCGCTCCTGCACCTGTGGGCGTTTAGCATAAACATTTACAATTCTTGCAAGTTTAGAAAGACCTATAATTTTACCATCAGATGGAATATAGGCAATATGAGCTTTACCAACAAAAGGAAGAAGATGGTGCTCACACATTGAGTAAAGAGGTATATCTCTTACGATAACCATTTCATCATTACCCTTTTCGTTGAAAAGCTTGAGATGAACGTGGGCATCTTCAGAAAGACCTGAAAAAACCTCTTCATACATATTTGCAACTCGCTTAGGAGTTTCTTTTAAGCCTTCTCTGTCAGGGTCCTCACCTATTGCTTCAAGAATATCCCTGACCGCTCTTTCGATTTTTTCTTTATCCATACCACACCTCAGAAGAATAAGCAGATTGTGTGCAGAGAATCATCGGTCATATAATAAACCTGACCTGCACCTGACGAAACAAAAATGCCTGCATCTGTATATACATTATATATAACACCAGTATTGAAAAGGGAATTCATTGCCTGAGCGGCAACCGCACCATCAGTAAAACGGAATTCTACAGAATTCTGATTGTTATAGCGAGCTGCAAACACAGCATTTGAAACAGCGGTTTCAAATGCATCACCCGAACCTATGCCAAGGTACACATTTTCTCTGACAAAATAGTTGTGCTCAGTATCTGTTACAAGAGGAATAGTCTGCTCAATATCTTTATGCTTCAAGAGAATATCCCTTGTATTAACATTGAAATAGTTATGGTTAAGCACGTTACCTTCGCTCTTAGGGTCATTCCATGTAACATCTGTAAAATACCCTTTGCCGTTAAGGTATACAAAGTTCCACATATGAGGAACATAATTAACGCCATCGGTAGCCGCTTTACCTGTAACAATGCGGTTATCAATATCCAGCTTGTTCATAATATACTGAAAAGCTCTTGAATAACCTTCGCAAGCAGCTTTACCTTCAACAAGGCAACCATAAATAGTGTTGGCATTAGCGCTTTCTGTTGGCTCAACATATGTGCAATGATTTATTATGTAATCGTGAACATATTTTTCTTTTTCATAAACATCAGTATACCGGGAAGCACCATCCACTATTACCTGAGCAATTTTTTCAACTTCCTGAAGCTGAGACTTATATGCAGATAACTCTAAGGCATAATCAACTTCAAAGAAATGCTTGTATCCGCTTTTATACATTTTACAATTAAGCCCCATATTAAACATATCAGGGTTATCATAGGAAAGGGCTTTAAGCACATTGGTAAGGCTGCCATCTTCAAGCTGAGGCACCTCAATTTTTGCTGTTTGTTTATAAATCTCAGGAAGAACAATACTATAGAGCTTCTTTTCGTTTTCATTAAGCTCCTCATAGCAATGTCTGTAATAGCCTGTTCCTTTTCCGCTTACAGGCACAATATAATCATTAAAATCGGCAGGCTTAAGGAAACCGTTATACACACCAACAGCAAGGCAACCTGTAACAACGATTATAATTGCAACAACAGCAGCAATAATTGCCGCTACTTTACTTTTTTTCATTGGTAGTTTCCTCCTCCGTTTCAGGCTTTATGTTATCTGAAACAAATGCTTTTATCTTCTCCTTTGAGTTTTGAGGAAGAAGATAGCTGAGCTCGTCTTTTGCATTTGTAAAATCAACGATTGAAATATCAGAATCGCAATAATCGATTATAACTGAAAATGTGTTATCTGCCGAATTAAAGCGCTCTACGGTATAGAAAGAATTAAATGCTGCAACAACGATTTCTGCATTTGCTTTTGCTCTCTCATACCCTTTCAATGATTCGCAAAGATATTTCATATATTTATATGTTTTATCAGGAGTAAGTTGATTCTCACCGCGATTGAGTTCAAGGAACATATCGTCTGTATCGTACTCCACATCCTGAGATATTTTTATTGTTATATCTCCCATAGCTCTGAAAAAGGATTTATAGCCAGTTTCAGTAAGCACTGCATACTTATCAATTTTTATGCCATAAAAACTATTGATAAAAGAAGCTGTTTCGTTAATACCTTGTGATATAAGTAGCTTATCAAGTGAGAGACCTGTTTTTTTATCTGCTATATTGCTGTCAACAGGCACAACTCGGATAGTTCTTTCACTCATATCAACGGCTATAATGTTAAAGAACAACGCCTCTGTTTTGTTGTCATTTGTAACCGCTACTAAAAACTCATAATTACCGCTATAGGTTACTTCAGAAACCTGAGTAGTTGTTGGAACAGAAGTGGTGCTTTCATCCTGCTTCACAAACATATTATTAAAATCATAGTTGTAGGAACGCCACATAAGAAGAGTGGACACTGTACCTAAAGCTATTGCAAAGCATAAAAAGCCTATAACCAAGGCTGTGTTACGCTTTTTCTTTCTTGGTAAATCAAGTCCGTATTTCGCCACATCTGCACCTCCCTATAATCTGATTTCACTTTTTGCGCATATACATTTTTAGTATAATAAATATCGGCAAAAAAAACAAGATAAAAAGAGAGGTTTTATTTTTTATTTACACACTACTTTGCTTTTGGTTTTGTTAAAACAGCCATTACAAGTGCAGATATAATTGCGATAGCTATACCCCCTGCCCCTGAAGTAAGCGGGCCTGTAAATATACCAATTGCACCTTCTTTATCTATAATCTCTTTTGTACCCTCAGCGAGAGCGGCACCAAAACCGAGAAGCGGAACAGTAGCACCTGCACCCGCAAATTCTTTTAAAACAGGAAACACTCCTACCGCCTGAAGAACAACACCAAGCACTACAAACAAAACAAGAATTCTTGCCATAGTAATTTTTGTTTTATCAAGTATAATCTGACCGATAACACATATAAGACCGCCAACGATAAATGCTTTTATAAAAATCATATAATCACCTTCTGCGGTTAGTATTTACAGGAGATGTTAAAATATGAAAAAAGCTCTCCGAGTAGTACTCGGAGAGCTTAAAAACTTTTTGATTATTCTTTAACTGTTTCGCTGATGAAATCTTCATCAAGGCAAGAGCAAGAAACATAGTTATCCTCATCATAACCCTGGGGAGCTGTTTTCTCTTTAATCTTGTTGATAATAACATAAACTGCTGCTGCAGCTGCTGCGATAGCCGCAATAATGCCGATAACCTTTAATACCTTTTTCATATTAAAAACCTCCTTGGCTTTCGTTAATTAAATTACAAATTGATTATATCATACCCATATAAAAAGTCAAGTAAACAATTATTAAATTTTGGTAAATGCAGGTATGTTTAGTATTCAAAATTCTGTCAATAATTTTTATGGTACATATTTTAACAAAGGAGCTTTAAGAATGTACTATAACAAGGTTGAAATTTGCGGAATTGACACAAGCAGTTTAAAAACACTTACAGAAAAGGAGAAAACAGAGCTTATTGAAAAAGCAAGGCAAGGAGATAAATATTCAAGAGATAAATTAGTTACAGGAAACCTGAGACTTGTGCTAAGTGTAATACAGCGATTTGCAAACAGAGGAGAAAATCCTGACGACTTATTTCAGGTTGGTTGCATAGGTCTTATGAAAGCTATAGATAACTTTGATATAAGCCACGATGTGCGTTTCTCCACATATGCGGTTCCGATGATAATCGGTGAAGTGCGCAGATACCTGAGAGATAACAATCCTGTAAGAGTCAGTCGTTCAATGAGGGATACAGCATACCATGCTATGCAAGCACGCGAAAAGCTAAGCAACGAGCTTGACAGAGAGCCTACTATTGAGGAAATCGCAAAGGAATTGGGAAGAGAGAAATGCGATGTTGTTGTAGCACTGGAATCTATAGTTGACCCTGTATCATTTTACGAGCCTGTATACTCCAACGGTGGCGACACAATTTACCTTATGGACCAGATAGGCTCAGACGAAACTGACGGAGACTGGATAGACGAAATCTCGATGAAGGAGGCTATCAAAAATCTTCCTGAAAGAGAGAAAAAGATTCTTTCGATGAGATTTATGCGGGGCATGACCCAGACGGAAGTTGCAGAAGAAATAGGCATTTCTCAGGCACAGGTTTCAAGGCTTGAAAAAAGTGCAATTGAATATATCAAAGAAGGCAAATAATTGACAATGCACCTCTTACAATGTATAATTTAATTAAGGTAAAACTAAATTTATACAAAGGAGGCAAAAGTTATGAGTAATAAGATTATTGCTATAAGCAGGCAGTTTGGTTCAGGAGGAAGAACAGTCGGAAAACTTGTTGCTGAAAAGCTAGGCATTCCCTGCTACGACCACGACTTAATTGAAAAAATAGCAGAAGAAAGCGGTCTTTGCAAGGAATTCGTAAAAGAACGCGGTGAATACGCTTCAAGCGGAAGCTGGCTTGCCAACGCTTTTGCTGACAGAGATTATTATGGCCACTCCGTTCAAGACGATATATGGTTTGCTCAAAGAAAGGTTATTTTAGAGCTTGCAGAAAAAGGACCTTGTGTTATAGTAGGCAGATGCGCCGACTATATTCTTGAAGACTCCAATCCTTGCCTTAAGGTTTTCATTCACGCAGATATGAAAGCCCGCGCAGAGCGAATTGTAAAGCAATACGGCGAAAGTGAGCAAATTCCTGAAAGACGCCTTAAAGATAAGGATAAACGCCGCGCCGCCTACTACAATTTCTATACCGACAGAAAATGGGGCGACCTAAAAAACTACGATATTTGTTTGAGCACATCTTCATTAGGTATTGAAAAATGCGCAGATATAATTGCTTCAGTTTATAAATTATAAGTAAAACAAACACCCTGAAACACATTTGGTTGTTCCAGGGTGTTTTCAATTTAATTTATTCCAATCAAGTACAATTATACTTGACGAAACAACAATATACCATATAATATTTATATCACATTTTTCTTGGAGGAATTATGGATATTAAAATTTTTGACGGTATTGTGCCCGAAGCAAGAGAAATACGAGAAACTGTTTTTATTAAAGAACAGGGTTTTCAGAATGAATATGACGAGATTGACCAGATTGCAAAACACATTGTTATATACGATGGCGAAAAGGCGGTTGCCACCTGCCGTATTTTCTGGTGCGATGAAGAGAACTCACACCATATAGGCAGAATCGCAGTTCTTAAAGAATATCGAGGCACAGGGCTTGGAAAACTTATAATGAGCGAAGCCGAAAAGCTAACAAAAGCTATGGGTGGCAAAACACTTAAACTAGGCGGTCAGATAAGGGCTGCAGGCTTCTACGACAAAATAGGCTACGAGCGTTGTGGTGAAGAATATCTTGACGAGGGCTATCCGCACATTCCGTTTGTAAAATATTTGGATTAAAAAGGAATGTAAAAAGGAGCTGTAAAAAAACTATCGTTTTTTTACAGCCCCTTTAATTTTATTCAGCTAATTCTTTTGCTCGTTTAAGAGCAGTTTCTATATTGGGGCAGAAATTTTCTGCTCCGATTTTTTTATAAACACCTGATTTTTTTAGTGTTTTAAGAGGTTGCTCATTAGCGTGAGAAACCACTAATTTAACACCCTTCTTTTCAAGGTTTTCTATTATATCGTCAAAGGCATGTAAGCCTGTAGCGTCAATTACAGGAACGCTTCTCATTCTGAGAATGAGTACCTTCTTGTGTTTATCGTGAGAAAGAATAGCATCTGATATTTTTGTAGATGCACCGAAGAAAACAGGTCCTGTAATTTCAAACACAGCCACACCCTCAGGTATTTCCTTGAGATTTATATTTTCTTCATCTGTTGCTTCGTCAATTTCTTTCCAACCGTATGCATTTGTTTCATCGCTCATACGTTTCATAAACAGAAGTGTTGCAAGCACAATACCAACACAAATAGCAACAACGAGGTCAAACACAATTGTTAAAACAAAGGTTGTTACAAGCACAAGCACATCACTTTTTGGCGACTTTTTGCATATATGTACAAACTCTCGCCACTCACTCATATTATAGGCTACAACAAAGAGTATTGCCGCAATAGCAGGCATTGGTATATATGAAGCAAGAGGCATAAGCACCAAAAGAACTAAGAGAAGCACAACTGCATGCACCATACCTGCAACAGGAGTTCTACCGCCGTTTTTGATATTTGCCGCTGTTCTTGCAATTGCGCCTGTAGCAGGAATACCGCCAAAAAGTGCAGAGCAGATATTGCCCGCACCCTGAGCAATAAGCTCCATATTTGAGTTATGACGACTACCTACCATACCATCAGCTACCACGCAGGAAAGAAGACTTTCCACCGCAGCAAGAATAGCAATAGTAAACGCATCAGGTACTACTGCCCTTACTGTTTCAAATGAAAATCCGGGAACGCTTGGCATTGGTGGTTTTGATGAAATCTCGTACAGGTCGCCTATTGTAAGCACGTTCAAATCAAGAACTTTAACAAGAAGCGCTGCTACTAATATAGCTATAAGTGATGGCGGAATTTTTTTAAGCACCTTAGGAAGCAACACAAGTATTAAAAGCGTTACGCCACCAATAATGGTAGATTCTATGTTTATTGTACCGAAAGATGATACAATCTCTTTTACTTTATCTATTGTTTCAATTGGGGATTCAGAAAATGTAAGACCAAAGAAGTCTTTTATCTGACCAATTAAAATAGTTACTGCAATACCCGATGTAAAGCCTGTTGTAATAGTAAACGGTATAAACTTAATAAGGCTACCTAATTTGAAAACACCCATCAAAATGAGTATTATACCTGCCATTATGGTAGCAATTACAAGCCCCGAAAATCCGTTTGTTGCTATAATCCCCGCAACAATAGATGCAAACGCGGCAGTAGGACCCGCAATCTGAACTCGGCTACCACCTAAAAATGATATTACGAAACCTGCAACAATTGCGGTATATAGACCTTGCTCAGGAGTAGCACCGGAAGCAAGAGCCAGAGCAATTGAAAGCGGTAAAGCGATAATCGCAACTATAAAACCTGCGGTAATATCTTTAACAAACTGTTCTTTTGAGTAATTTTTCAAAGCTGAAAAAAGTTTTGGCTGAAGTTTTTGCATAAATTATTCCCTATCTTATTTCTTCTTGTTTTTAACTTTAAGCATTGCCATCATACGCTGAAGTTCAATTTCGCTTCTGCGGTGTTCAGAAAGGCTTTCTGCATTTCTAAGCTGTTCGCGGTCTTTTTCTATTTCTCTTCTTGTACGAGCCTCATCAATATCCTCAGGCCACTCGCATATATGAGAGAAAACCATTACATGGTCAGGACGAACCTCCATAAAGCCATCGGCAACATACGCTCTTTTAACCTCTCCATTAACTTTAAGGCGAACCTCACCGGGAGTGAGTGCTGCCAATAATGGCTGATGCCCTGCAAGAACGCAAAGTTCACCATCTGCAAGAGTACATACAAAAGATTCTGCTTTACCTAAAAAGAACTGCTTTTGGGGAGTAAACATTTCAAGTATAAATTCTGACATTCAGCCACCACCTTTCAGTAAATGTATATTAAAGTGTTTTTGCTTTTTCTCTTGCTTCGTCAATGCCACCAACCATAAAGAAAGCGGCTTCCGGAATATCGTCTGCCTCGCCATCTACTATCTGACGGAAGCTTTCAATTGTTTCTGACAGAGGCACAAATTTACCCTTTACACCTGTGAAGCCTTCCGCCACATTCATTGGCTGAGAAAGGAACTTCTGTATTTTACGGGCTCTGTAAACTATTGCTCTATCCTCTTCTGAGAGTTCTTCCATACCGAGAATTGCAATAATATCTCTAAGTTCAGTATACCTCTGCAAACATTCCTGCACTTTTCTTGCAACAGAATAATGCAACTCACCTATTATTTCCGGCTCTAAAGCACGGCTTGAGGACTCAAGTGGGTCAACTGCAGGATATATACCAAGCTCTGCAATGCTTCTTGATAAAACTGTAGTTGCATCAAGGTGATTGAAAATCGTAGCAGGAGCAGGGTCGGTTAAGTCATCCGCAGGCACATAAACTGCCTGAACAGATGTAATTGAGCCATTTTGAGTAGAAGCAATACGTTCCTCCAAAGCACCCAATTCATTTGCAAGCGTAGGCTGATAACCAACTGCGCTTGGAAGTCTGCCTAAAAGTGCAGAAACCTCGTTACCTGCCTGCACATATCTGTAAATATTATCTATAAAAAGAAGAACATCCTGATTTTTCTCGTCACGAAGATATTCTGCCATTGTAAGACCTGTAAGAGCAACTCTCATACGGCTACCTGAAGGCTCATTCATCTGACCGAAAGCGAGAATAGCTTTATTGATAACTCCGCTTTTCTCCATATCGCTCATAAGCTCGTTACCTTCACGGCTACGCTCACCAACACCTGTGAAAACAGAATATCCACCGTGGTTCACAGCAATATTATGAATCATCTCCATAATAAGAACTGTTTTACCTACACCTGCACCACCAAAAAGACCGATTTTACCGCCCTTTGTATATGGCACAAGAAGGTCTATAACCTTAATACCTGTTTCAAGCACCTCAGTAGCAGGCTTCTGCTCACTGAGAGCAGGAGCATTGCGGTGAATAGGAAGCTTCTTTGAAGCTACTATTTCACCTTTGCCGTCAATAGCTCTGCCAAGAACATCAACTACCCTGCCGACTACTTCGTCGCCTACAGGAACTGTTATACCCTCACCATCTGAAACAACTGAAAGACCACAAGAAAGACCTTCCGTTGCCTCAAGGGCAATGGCACGAACTGTATCCATACTGATATGCATAGCCACTTCAAGGTGTTTCTCCTCACCCTCTATAAAAAGAAGGGAATTTATAGGAGGAAGTTTACCCTCAAATCTGACATCTACAACAGGACCCGATATTCTTACTACTGTTCCGTTATATTTACTGTTCATAAATAAACACTCTCTTATATTCCGCCCATTTCAACTGCGGCGGAAATTTCTGTTATTTCGTTTGTAATCTGAAGCTGTCGCGCAGCATTAAGCTCTGTAGACAAATGCTTTATCATATCATCTGCATTGCGTGTAGCGCTTTGCATAGCATTCATTCTTGCTATGTTTTCACTTGCCGCCGACTGCATAAACACATCAAACATAAAGCCTGTAACATATTGATAAACAAGCTGGTCAAAAACAACATCTATTGAAGGCTCAAAAATCATTTCTGCAGTTTTATCGCCCTCGCGCTCAACATCGAGAAAGTCTCGTCTGAGAAGCGGAAGGAGTCGCACACATTTTGGCTCCTGTACAGCTGCGGAATGGAATTCCGTATAAACAACATACACCTCATGGAAATCATCTGTAAGATAAAGACCTATAAGCTTTTCTGCTACCTGGTTTGCAAGGTTAAGCGTTGGATGCTGAGATGCACCATACCAGGAATAAACTGGTGTTATACCTTTATCTTTGAGCATTTTATCTCCTGCAATACCCAAAGAAATAACAACCGGATAATCGTGATACTCCGATAATCTTTCCATAGCAAGCTTCACAACAGCCGAGTTGTAGCCGCCGCAAAGACCTTTATCCGATGTAACTACAACAAAAACTGCAGAACCTTTTTTATTATCTTCAATAAAGCGGTTTGTCAAATCGTTGTTTTTTGTTTTTGACAAAATATCCTTCATCGTAGCTCTCAATCTCTGTAAGTAAAAAAGATTGAAATCCACATGCTGCATAGCCTTTTTCATTCGGGAGGTAGAGAGAAGATACATAGCGTTTGTAATCTGCCTCGTCTGCTCTACCGCCTTGAGATGTTGCTTTATTTCATTTACACTGCTCATTTAAGGTTCTCCTTAAAATTCAACATAAATAGCTTCATCTGCTCTTCAACATCATCTGTAAGTTTTCCTGTTTCGTTGATTTCTGTTACAAAATCACCGCATGTTTTATAAAGCTCCTCAAGAAGCTCTTTTGCTGTTTCCTTAACCTTTTTAACAGGCACATTTTCAAACACATCAAGCTTATATGCAAGAAGGGTTGCAACCTGTTCAAAAAGATTCATAGGCTCGCCCTTACCCTGCTTAAGAAGCTCCGTAAGGCATTCGCCTCTCCTGAGAAGTTTTGCGGTAGATTCGTCAACATCGCTGCCGAAACGAGTGAAAACTGCCATTTCACGATACTGTGAAAGTTCAATTCTCAAAGTACCTGAAACCTTTTTCATAGCGTCGTGCTGAGCGCTTCTGCCAACACGGGAAACTGAAAGACCTGTATTTACAGCCGGTCTTATACCGCTATGGAAAAGTTCGGTTTCAAGATATATCTGACCATCGGTAATTGAAATTACATTGGTTGGAATGTACGCTGAAATATTACCGCCCATTGTTTCAATAATAGGAAGAGCTGTAATACTACCTCCGCCTAAACTTTCACTCATACAGGCACTTCTTTCAAGAAGCCTTGAATGAAGATAGAAAACATCACCTGGGTATGCTTCTCTTCCCGGTGGTCTGTGAAGAAGAAGGGACATTGCACGGTATGCTACTGCGTGCTTTGAAAGGTCATCATATACCACTAACACGTCTTTACCCATATTCATAAAGCCTTCTGCAACAGAGCAAGCACAATATGGTGCAAGGTACTGTGTTGCAGGGCTGTCAGACGCAGTGGATGCTACAACAACTGTATAATCCATAGCGCCATTTTTCTTTAACTGCTCTATAACGTGAGCTATATTAGATGCCTTTTGACCTATAGCACAATAAACACAGATAACATCTGTGTTTTTCTGATTGAATATTGCATCAAGAGCTATAGAAGTTTTACCTGTTTGCCTGTCGCCAATTATAAGCTCACGCTGACCTCTGCCTACAGGCACCATACTGTCGATAGCAAGAATACCTGTCTGAAGAGGAGTTTTTACAGGGCGACGCTCTATGATAGTAGGAGCAGGCCTTTCCGCAGGAAGAGATTCTCGTACCTCAAGAGGTTTACCATCAAGTGCTCTGCCTATAGGGTCAATAACCCTGCCTAAAAGAGCATTACCTATAGGTATTTCTGCTACTCTGCCGGTACCTCTTACACTATCCCCTACCTTTACGGAATCTGCACTGTCAAAAAGCACAGCACCAACGCCGTTTTCTTCAAGGTCAAGCGCCATACCGAAAACTTCATCTTTAAACTCAAGAAGCTCACCGTAAACGCGGTTCTGAAGCCCTTCAACACGAGCAACGCCATCGCCCACCGATTTCACGGTGCCGTAATCATACACAATTGGCTCAAAGGTAAAGCTTTCTAACTTCTGCTTCAGATATTCACTTTTTGTTTTATAAATATCGTTAGACATTTAAAACTTTCCTTTCAATCCGAAATATGCTTTTTAAGATTTTTAAGCTGAGTACGGACACTGTAATCGTATACAATACCATCAAGCTTCAGCACAAATCCGCCAATAAGCGTTTCGTCAAAAACCCGCTCAAACTGTATATCTGAACCAAATTTTTCAGCTACGCCCTTACAAAGCATATCGTATGTTTCATCACTCATATTGCGGGCGGTTTTAATAATTGCCTCACGCATTTTTATCACCGTCTGCTGATTTGAGGAATTCCTCAACTATTTTTTTATTGTCTTCATCTGTTATTTCTCTTTTGAGAAGATGAGAAGAAGCATCAATTGTAAGGTTAACAATGTAATCATTAGCTTCTTCAATTGCTCTGTTGTACTTTTCCTGAGCTTTTACATTCGCCTTATTCACAATTTCCTCTGCAGTTTTCTTCGCGTTTGCAATTATTTCCTCAGATTCCTTGTGAGCCTGCATTTCGCCTTCTTTTATTGCGTCTGATTTAGCAGTTTCGCATTCAGTTAAAAGAACATTGTATTTCTGGAGCTGCTCCTGAGCTTCTGCCTTAAGAGACTCTGCCTGTGATTTTTCTGCCATCACACGGGCTGTACGTTCATCCATGAACTTTTTAACAGGCTTGTAAGCAAGCTTTTTAACTATAACAAAAAGCACAACTATGCTACCGATATTTATTATGATATCGGCAATTAAATCCTTTGTTATACCTAAAGATTCAAGCATAATTTTTTCTCCTTACTTTGCTGAAAGAATAAGTGCCACAACGAAAGCATAAATTGCTGTTGATTCTGCAAGGGCACAACCTAAAAGAAGAATCGTCTGAATTTTACTCGCTGCTTCAGGCTGACGTGCTACTGCCTCTACTGCCTTTGATGTTGCATAACACATACCGAAACCTGCGCCAAGTGCTACGAGCATTGCTACTGCTGCTGCCATAATAAATTACCTCCAAAATATAAATCAGTTTTAATTTTATTTTTTATGTTCTTCAGGACTTTCCATAGCTTCGTCAATGAAGGTAAGGGAAAGCGTGATGAATATATACGCCTGAATAAGTGGGTGGAACAGGTTGAAATAAAGACCTGCCACGCCCGGAATACCTGCGGCATATCCGCCAAGAGCACCTTTGAGAAGCTCCATAACTATCATACCGCCAAGCATATTACCGAAAAGACGACAAGCAAGTGATAACGGCACCGCTATATCGCTTACAATCTTAAGCGGAATCATAATCGGTCTCATTGCAGGGACTGCACCGCCCATTGATTTAAGTCTTCCGCCAAAACCAAGCTTTTTGAAGCCATGGTAATTAAGAAGGAAGAAGGTTATAAGACCTAAAGAGAATGTTACCGCAAGGTCTGATGTTGGTGCTCTCAAGCCAAAGAGCTCTGTTGCTGCACTGAGTATGAGATAAATTGCAACAGTGAACATATAGGGTGCAAGGCTTTTACCTGCTTTCTTATCTGTTGCTGATATACAGAAATTCTCAACTGCTTCAACGCATATTTCCATAACGTTCTGTATACCCTTAGGCTCTTCGGTGAATTTAGGGAAAACAAGATACCTGAAAAGCACACAAAGAACAGATGCTATAGCAACAATTACAACTGTTATAATTGTTGTTTCAGAAAGGTTGAAGCCGAAAAGCTCTACGCCAGACCTTTCACCGAACATTGAAAACTCTATGTGAAGACCGCTCTTTTTGCCAGAAAACCAAGTAACAAAAACACCAACTGCAAACCAGATGCTTATAATAGCTCCTGAAAAACACAATGTTTTTTTGCGTTTCAGCTTTTTGAAAGCTTTGGGATTTTCATCTTTATCTGCATTGTTCAGTAAACCCTTAAAGTGAGTATTACCTACAAGGCTTAACGCAAAGACTACCGCACTTATACCGATTTTTATCAGTTCAGCTGCGCCCATTCGCATCATCTCCTTTATTTTTATCTTGGGTTTTTTTAGATTCTTTTATGCCTTTTACCGCAACTATACTGAAAGAAACAATTGCGCCTACAATAAAGCCTGCGGCAGCATAATAAATATCATCTAAAAAGAAAAAGTATAAAACAGCAAAGCCTATACCATAAGTTAAGAATTTAATAAGAAACGCAACAACCGTTTCCTTCATTTTACCGCCTAAAGCACCCTTAAGCACTACGCTGAGAAGTAAGGTTTGCAATGCGCCTATACCTGCACAAAAAATGAGAGCTATCATCCGCCACTCTCCTTTATATTTTAAACATCTTTACACGCTAAATATTACTCCTTTTATATAGTTTTATCAATGATAAAAATCACAAATTACAGGCATTTTAAACACAAGTTTTTAGCAATATTTTAAATATAAAATAACGGATGTTTTTATACACCCGTTATCTTGAGAATATCATCGATATTTATGGTATTTTTATCCAGCGTAATTAGCGTTCTTTCGTTAAGGTCAACCATCCTTATACGGCAGATACATGTTACGTATGCTCCGCCCTCTTTTCTTTCGTCGGGCACGAAATATGTTACAGTTACCTGAGGCTTGTTGTGGATATTATCGCATATAAAAAGAAGTTTTGAATTAAGGTCGTTAACCTGTTCTTCGTTGAGTTCTTCTTTTTTATCTACAAGGCGCGCTTCTTCCTTTATGGCGTCGCTATGACCTGTAAGCGCTGCAAAGGAGCCAAACTGAGCGGCTCTTTCTACCATAGACATGCGCGGATGCTTTGCAGACTGATGGTGAGGTAAATCCATAATGTCTTTATACTTTTCGTTCAAGCCTTGTGGCCTCCTATCTGTCCGTTTCTTTCCCTTGTAGTTGCGCCCTCTTTGAAATTCATTCCCTTAAGGATTGCGTTTTTACCGAACTTATTGCGGATTTTGATAACCGCCTTTTGCATACTCTTCTCTTTTTTCAGCTCAGTTTCCCGTTGTTCCTTTTTCTTTTTTTCTTCACCATAGTCGTTGAAGAGGCAAAGTTGTTCTGCTTCGGGTACAGGAATATCTTTTTCGGCAATAATGTGGTTAGCCACCACATTAATTCTACGTACAAGCAAATCCTCGTTTATGATTCTATCAAACAAGTCCATTGTAACCTGCATAATCTCTTTAGTTGATGACGTGTAACCTTGAAGATTACCTGTACCATGGGCATGTTTTGGCACCTTTCTGCCGTAAT
>JAZLDN010000069.1:0-5323 GCA_045614765.1 Acutalibacteraceae bacterium | reverse complement strand
TCGCAAGCACCAGGAAGATGCTTTGCAATAAGCTCAATAGCCTTGAGGTGGAACATATCTGTCATTTCCCAAGCGCCTTTTGTGATGTAGCCTTCAATAGCGTGGGTAAGAGCGTCCATGCCTGTTGATGCTGTAAGGCCTTTTGGCATTGAAGCCATCATATCAGGGTCAACAACTGCAACCTCAGGAATATCGTGTACGTCAACGCAAACGAACTTACGTTTCTTCTCAACGTCTGTAATAACATAGTTGATTGTAACCTCAGCTGCTGTACCTGCTGTTGTTGGAACTGCGATTGTGAAAACTGCATGGTTCTTTGTAGGTGCAACGCCTTCAAGGCTTCTTACGTCTGCAAACTCTGGGTTTTCAATGATAATACCAACTGCTTTTGCAGTATCCATTGCAGAACCGCCACCGATAGCGATAATGCAATCTGCACCGCTTGCCTTGAATGCTTCAACACCAGCAAGAACGTTTTCGATTGTTGGGTTTGCTTTGATTTCGCTGAAAATCACATAAGGATATGAAGCCTTATCAAGTAAGTCTGTAACCTTTGCAGTTACGCCGAATTTGATAAGGTCAGGGTCTGAGCAAACAAATGCTTTCTTGAAGCCACGGCCTTCAAGCTCTGGGAGAATATTCTCTACAGCGCCTTTGCCGTGATATGAAATTGTGTTTAATACAATACGATTTGCCATCGTAAAAACCTCCTTAGGGTTATTTTTGAAAACATTATACACCATATTCTTTGTGAAATCATTAACAATTTTTGAAAAAATTTATTTTTGGAGGTATAAACAAATTTCAGCTTTAAAAACCTTACAATATGTCTATTGTTTTAAGATTTTTACCGTGATATACTTGAAAAATAATAGAAGAAATCACTTCTGATGGGAGATTTATATGGAAATTCCAAAGATACTCTTACAAAAAGCAGATGAAATAACCGCAAAGTTAGAGGAAAAATATCCTCAGCTTGCGCCCTTTTTCAAAGGCTGCTTTTTAAATACAATTGAAACTACAGTTACAAAGCTTGATGATGGCGGCTACTTTGTTATAACAGGCGATATTCCTGCAATGTGGCTCAGAGATAGCGCCTCTCAGCTTACTCACTATATACGTTTTGCTAATGAAGATGAAGATTTAAAGGAAATAATCCGTAGCGTTATTGCAAGACACGCTCAATTTGTTTGCCTTGACCCATATTCAAATGCTTTTAATGCAGTTGCAAAAAGCTGTTGGTCAAAGGATCAGACTAATTTCTACCATGATTTAATATGGGAGAGAAAATATGAGGTGGATTCTCTTTGTGCGTCTATTTTCCTTGCCCATCAGTATTATACACAAACTCTTGATGAATCTATTTTTACAGAAAGCTTCTATAAAATGATAAAAAATATTGTAGAGGTTTTCAAAACAGAACAGAATCATCCGCAGAAATCGGAGTACTTTTTCCACCGTCCTGATGCGCCTGTAACAGATACCTTGCCTTGCGAGGGTAAGGGTAATCCTGTGGCATACACCGGTATGACGTGGTCAGGCTTCCGCCCATCTGACGACAGATGTCTTTATAACTACCTTATTCCTTCAAATATGATGGCAGTTTGCGCTCTCAAAAAAGCGGCAGAACTTATAAATATTGGGTATGAAGATACAAAACTTGAAAGCGAATGTCGTTCACTTGCTTTCGATATTGATGAAGGTATAAAAGCTCATGGTATATATGAGCACCAGAAATTCGGTAAAATTTATGCCTATGAGGTAGACGGCCTTGGTAATATGCTCTTTATGGATGATGCTAATTCGCCAAGCCTTATGGCTGCCCCATATATCGGCTATTGCAATAAGAACGATGAGATTTATAAAAATACAAGAGCGTTTATTCTTTCTAACGAAAATCCTTGGTATTTTGAGGGAAGTGTTGCTAAAGGCGTAGGTAGCCCTCACACAGGATATGATAAAATATGGCATATTGCTCTTGCAATGCAGGCTCTTACAAGTAATAATGCAGAAGAGATTGATTCCTGCCTGAGCATGATTATAAATTCAGACGCTGGTACATATCTGATGCACGAATCTTTTAATAAAGACGACGCAGAGGACTTTACAAGACCTTGGTTTGCATGGGCAAACAGCCTTTTCGCAGAGCTTCTTATAAGACTTGTAGATGAAAAATAAAACTAACAGTGGCAACATTTTATAAAAATGTTGCCACTGCTTTTTTATTCATTTATTCATTCATTCATTGTCATCTGTAAAAGTCTGTATAGCTTTAAGAACTGTGTATCCAACAAGAAATACAGTTAAAGCAGTTTTTATTGAAGATATTCTCACATACGTTTTTGCCACATTTGATAAATTGTTTAAAACCTTTGTTCCTTGTTCCATAAAAACCTCTCATTCATTTGTAATTAACACTGCGTGAGCTATGCCGGGAATAGATTCCTTCTGTAAAGATGATGTAGGGGAAAGCAAAGCTCCTGTTCCTACGAAAAGTACCTTTTTAAGCTCGCCAAGCTTTATTTTATCTAAAATATATGAGCAAAGCACTGATGCACTACAACCGCAACCCGAACCACCTGAATGAACGTCTTGCTTTTCAAGGTCATAAATCATTGTTCCGCAATCCTTGTGAACAGGCGATATATCAAGTCCGTATTCGGCCTTTAATAGTTTGATAAGAAGCTCACTGCCTGTTGACCCTAAATCTCCGGTGAGAATCATATCAAAATCCGAGGGAATAGAATGAGTATCTCTGAGGAAATGACCTATTGTGAGCGATGCAGCAGGTGCCATGGCAGCTCCCATATTGTTTGTATCGGTAATTTCTAAATCTCTTATTGTACCGAAAATAACTTTTTCAATATGTGGTGTGTTCTTGCGATTTTCGGATACTACGGCGGCGCCTGCACCTGTTACAGTCCATTGAGCGGCAGGGGAGCGTTGCCCACCATATTCGAGTGGCATTCTGTATTGCCTTTCTGCAGAGCAGAAGTGTGAAGATGTAGAGGCAATAACGTTTTTTACAGCTCCCGAATCCACGAGAATTGCTGATAATGCAAGGGAAAGAGCCATTGTAGAACAGGCTCCGTAAAGTCCTGCAAAATTCAGCTTTAAATCTCTCATACCAAAAGAAGAACCAATACATTGGTTCAGTAAATCTCCCGCAAAGCATAAATTAACATCACTTTTACTGATATTTGCCTTCTTGATTGCAGTCTGTATTGCTACCTTTTGAAGATGCGTTTCAGCTTTTTCAAAAGATTTTTCTCCGCAAAACTCGTCTGTATATATTTTATCAAACCAATTAGCAAGAGGACCTTCGCCTTCTTTTTTGCCAACGGCAACACCATAGCCGATTATCGATGGTTTAGATTGTAAATTAATAGTGTTTTTTCCTGTTCTTTCGGCCATAACTAACCTTCTTTTTGTTGTTTGAAAATATTGTTTGCAAAAGGAAAAATTTTATTCATATACAATCTGTTAAAACTATTCAAAAATTTAAAGGCATATGTTATAATCAAAATGGTGATAAAAATGAAAATAATTCTTTGCCTTGATGATAACAATGGTATGCTTTTTAACAACCGCCGTCAAAGCCGTGATAGCGTAGTTATCGAGGATATTATTAATAATCTGAATGGTGAAAAGCTTAATGTTTTTCCATTTTCTTCTGCTTTATTTTCTTCGTTTTCAGATAGGATAAACGAGATTGAAACCATAGAAAAAAACGGGGCATATTTTATTGAGAACGTTGATATTACGCCATTTATCAGTGATATAGATGAGCTTGTAGTTTATCGTTGGAACAGAGTTTATCCTGCTGATTTTAGTTGCGAAATTGATTTTTCAGCTTTTACAATAAAATGTCAAACTGAGTTTGTGGGAAGCTCTCACGATAAAATAACAAAAGTAGTTTATGGCAGGTGAATGGTGTGAAGAAATTAAATAAAAAGTCAATCGGTATAATTATTGCTGTTGTTTTTGTGCTTCTTGTAGGAATTGTTGGCGGTACTGATGATGGTAATGATTTAACACTCAATACAACCCAAAACAACGTAGTTGCTTCTTCAGATTCATTAATAGAAAATGATGAATCTGACGGTTTTAGTGTGCCTGCAGATAGTTCTGATACAGCTACAAAAAATGATAAAACAACAGAGTATAAAAATCCTGAACCATCGTCAGAAAACACTACAAAAGCACCGCAGAATAAAGGCGATTATAAAGTAAAACTGAGTAGTATACCTGAATTTTCAGGTAAGCCGTATGTTGCAGTAAACAACAATATACCCGGTCTTTCTCTTGCTGACAGAACCGCAAATTATTTTGAAAAATACACAGCCCTCGATTACCTTGAAAGATGCGGAGTTGCTTTCGCGTGCTTAGGTAAAGAAACTATGCCAACAGAGGACAGGGGAGCAATAGGCTCCGTTAAGCCAAGTGGTTGGCATACAGTAAAATATGATTTTGTGGATGGTAAGTATCTTTATAACCGATGCCATCTTATAGGCTTTCAGCTTTCAGGTGAAAACGCTAATACCCGCAATTTAATAACAGGTACACGTTATATGAATGTTGATGGTATGCTGCCTTTTGAAAATATGGTAGCAGACTATATAAAAGAAACAGGTAATCATGTTTTATATAGAGTAACTCCGGTTTTTAAAGGTAGCGAGCTTGTTTGCCGTGGCGTACAGATAGAAGCCTTTTCAGTTGAGGATAATGGCGACGGCATATGCTTTAACGTTTTTTGCTATAACAATCAACCTGGCGTTGAAATTGATTATGCAACCGGTAATAGTAGGTTAAGCGCAAAAAACGAAGCGACCACACAAAAAAGAGAACCAACAACCGCAAAGGTCGAAAAAACAACACAAAAGCCAACAACCCAACCTCAGACACAACCTTCTGTTTCTGACAATGAAGCTGTTTATCTTCCTAAATCAGGCAAGCGTTACCATTCAGACCCTACTTGTAGCGGAATGAAAGAACCTCGCAAGGTAAGTATTAAGGAGGCGCAAGATTTAGGCTACACTGCTTGCGGTCGCTGTTATTAAGTCCAAATATTCAAAAATGAATGGTCTGCTAAATTGATTTTCAATTTAGCAGACCATATTTGTTTTAGAGTGGGTAAAGCGTATCCGAACCAGATTTTGGGATAGTCTTTTCCACTCATATATCGTTAAAATACTCGTAAATCCGTCAGGATTTACTGCGTTTTTGCCTCATCTGAGCAAAAAATACTTAATCACAAAATTCTTCAACCTTAAATGAACGAGGTTTCGAGAGATTTTGGTCGTATTTGACTGCAGACAGGCTG
>JAZLDN010000068.1:0-46736 GCA_045614765.1 Acutalibacteraceae bacterium | reverse complement strand
CCGTCGACCTCTAGCGTGACAGGCTAGCGTTCTAACCAACTGAACTACCGGGCCACCTCATGGTGGGAACAATAGGGCTCGAACCTATGACCCTCTGCTTGTAAGGCAGATGCTCTCCCAGCTGAGCTATGCTCCCATGAGTATCGTTGCGGTGTTTTTTGTTTACCGACAACGATAGATACTATACACTATTGAACAGGATTTGTCAACACTTTTTTTCAACTTTTTTTAAAAATTTTCAAAAAAGTTTTTTAAGTTGTCAAATACTCTTTTTAGCCTCATTTACAATTGCTTTCATCTCATCAAATTTGGCCTCAATATCCTCAACTAATTTGAATTGAGTTCTTGCTCTTACAAGGTTGTGCTCAGGGTACTCTGTTTTAAAATAAACATCTCCGTTGATAAAATCACCAAGGAATCTGATACCACATTCAAGCGTTAAAAGCTTTGCAGAGAAAGGAAGATAATCTATTTCATTTTCTGTAAGGCTTTTGCCTGCAGATTCAAGATAGCCTTCAACATATGCTTTAAAATAATCAAGATTAAGAGAAACCTTACTTAAATCCTTCTCATCCTCTGCGGCTGTATTTGCGCCAAAACGGATACTATCACCAAAGTCATAAAGAGATGAACCCGGCATAACAGTATCAAGGTCAACAACACAAAGACCTTTTTTAGTTGTGTTATCAAAAAGGATGTTATTAAGCTTTGTATCGTTATGTGTAACTCTTAATGGCAATTCACCTTTTTCAAGCATTTCAACAATTACACCGCAATCATTTTCGCGAGCAAGCACAAACTCAATTTCAGGCTGTGCCTGGTCTTTTCTGCCTGAAAGATTATCAGAAAGCGCCTTTTTGAAATCTGCGAAACGAGAAACAGTATTATGGAAATTAGGGATTGTTTCATAAAGAGTATCAATAGGATAATCAGAGAGAAGTTTCTGGAAATTACCGAAGCTTATAGCTGCATTTTTAAAGTCTTCTGCATTAGTAAGTTCACTGATTGAAAATGTATCTTCAACAAAGTTATACATTCCCCAACAGCCGCCATCCTCTGCCATATAATAGTTTTTACCGTCTTTTGCAGGAAAAACTGTTAATGTTTCTCTTGACGGGTCTCCACCATATGCTTCGATTTTCTTACGGAGGTGTGCAGTAACGCCCATAACGTTTTCCATAAGCTCAACAGGCATTTTGAAAACATTGGTATTGATTCTCTGAAGAAGGTAGCGTACGCTTTCTCCGTTCTCCTGTTTATATTCAACTATATATGTATCATTTATATGCCCTGCAGTAATTGGTTTAGAACTAACAACCTCACCATAATCAGGGAACGCAGAAATTATTTCTTTAATGTCCATCATTTAATCTCCTTTTTAAAAGTTGCAAAACACTCAGGGTTATGAAAACCCGGTGGCAATGTAGTAACAGACGAAAATGCAAGGTAATGAGGAATACTGCAACCATCACCACATTTATAGAAATTCAGTTTGATTGTATCAAAAGTAATTTCATCAATTGAAGTTTTATAAACATCACTTACAAGCTCTTTTGAAAGAGCCACAAAAACACCCCAATAAGCGCCTTTTTCATCTAAGCCCTTAAACGACTCAACAAGTGGTGAAAACTCTGTCAGAGAGGCCAACAGCACCCTTTCATACTTACCTGCACCAAACTCACACAAGAAAACACCCTTTGAATTGCACTCAACATTGATATACTCCGCTCTTTCACTTACAGGAGCAACAAAAAATTCAAGGCAACTATCAGTATATATCGGGTCGTCTCTGTTAATGCACTCGGTTTTTGGATCTTCCTCGTAGCATTTAAGCACAGCAACAAGCAAATCACCAACAAAGCCCACATTAGCGTATGTATAGGGTCTGTAAGGTGTATCAGCCTCCCAATGATAAGAGGAAAGCTGATACAATTCGCTATTCAATAAATCAGCATTTGATTTAAATTCTTTAAGAACATATTCCATAGCTTATTTCATATACTCCAGAATATCGTTAGTATCGTCCATGGATGCCATAATCATATAAAGACGTGGAATATGGAAAGGACCCTTGAATATATTACCCTTTAATGTAGTTGAAACTGTATTATCGTAGTGAAGGTAGCCATACCACTCACCACTTTCAGTGTCGCAGAAGTATTTTTCGCAATAATCCTTTATTTTATTATATAATGCGTTATATTTTTCGTCTTTATAATGAATGTAAGCGAGCCTTAAAGCAATCATTGCCTCGCACTGTGGCCACCAAAGCTTCATATCCCATTCAAGCTGAACAGGTGGTTTGCCATCAATATCAGTAAAGGCTATAATACCGCCGTACTTTTTATCAATACCGAGAGGTAAAGTAATATCAATAATATGTTTTGCTTTTTCAACAGCATCGTTGTTTCCTGTAACAAGACCTTCTGCCATAATAAACCATGCAGCTTCAAGTGAATGTCCAGGGTTAACAATTCTGCCGTTAGGGCTATCAACGAATTCACCCTTTTTTGTTACGCTTTCAAGAAGTGCACGCTCTGTAAGATAACCGCCACTAAGAATTTCTTCAAGGCACTCTGAACAGATTTTATTATATTTATCAAAAACCTCAGGAATGCTTCTTAAAACCTGAGCAGTTGCAAGCATAATCATAACAGGTGAAAGCGCTTTTGAATCAATATTATCAGGATTGATTTTAGGTGGATTTTTTCTTACACCTGTAAAGCACTCATAAGCAACATTAAAATACTTCTCTGCACTTTCAAGCACTGCTCTATCCCCTGTTGCTTTATAAAGCTCTGCGCAACCTATTGCGGCAAAGGTTTCTGAGAAATAATATCTTGTTTTCTGAAGCTCTCTACCGTCAGCAGTTACTGTAAAATACATTCTACCATCTGTATCTGTACATTTTGGAAGGAAAGAATAAATACACTTTGCAGCTTTAAGATATTCTTCGTTTTTATCTATAAGGTTATATGCCTTTGAGAAAACCCACAAGGCTCTGCCCTGAAACCATACACTTTTATCTGTGCCGTATATATTACCATCTTTATCAAGACATGTATAAATCCCGCCATTTTCATAGTCGATGGAAGATTTGAGCCAGAAAGGTAAAATATTTTCAACTAAATCTTTTCTGAAATCCATATAAACACCTTCAAATTTCAAAATATATTTCTCTTAATATACCACATACAACAAAAAAAGACAATAAAAATATAAATTCTTGCACTATAGAAATGTATATGATAAACTTATTCTATAAATATTGTGAGGTGTTTTATGAGCTTACTTAATTTTTATCTTATTACAGATACTCATTTCTTCAAAAACTCTTTAGGTGCTTATGGAAAAGAGTACGATGAGTTTATGCGTTTTGAGCAAAAATGCTTTGCTGAAACAGAAGCAATTAACAACGCTATTTTTGATTATCTTGCAAAACAGACCAAAACAGATACAATACTTATCCCCGGTGATTTAAGCTTTAACGGAGAAAAGGAAAGCCACCTTGGTTTTATAAAGCTTCTTAAAAAGCTTCAGGACAATGGCAAAAAGGTTTACGTTATTACCGCAGGACACGATTTTAATGACTATTGCAGAGGGTATACAGATAAAGGTATCCATCAGGTTGAAAACACAAAGCGTGAAGAGCTTTTTGATTTATATTACGAATTTGGCTTTAAAGACGCAATTGCGGTTGATAAAAAACACCTTTCATACGTTGCTCAGTTAACACCTGAAATCCGTCTTTTAGCTCTCAACAACGACGGGACAGACCAATGCAGAGAAACATACGACGAAGAACAGCTTCAATGGATAAAAGAGCAGATTCGCGATGCAAAAGCGAATAATCAGATGATTTTTGCTATGAATCACTACCCTCTTTTACCTGGTCAGCCAATTTTCTCTCTCGTATCATCAGCAGTTCAGAAAAACTCGGGTGCAATCACCACTATGCTTGCAGACGAAGGCGTAAACCTTGTTTTCACTGGTCATATGCACAATCAGGCAATTAACGAAAAGATTACAGAAAACGGCAACAAAATCTACGACGTTTGCACAGGTTCAGCTATCGGATGCCCTGCATATATGAGATACATAGATTTTGAAGATTTAGATACAATCAACATAAACAGTGAGCCAATTCCTGATTTTGAGTGGAACACAAACGGCAGAACATGTAAAAAATATCTTTCAGATTTATTTGACAGCATGATTCTTAATATGCTCAGCGATATGCAATATAATCCTGAAAGAATGACACGCAAATTAGGCATGAAAAGCTCTCCTATCATACTTAAGGTTATTAAGCTTGTAGGCAAACTTTTTAACAAGCTTACTTGTGGAGCTGTATGCAGACTTTTCTTCGTAAAATGTGATAAATCAATCAAAAAAATGCTTCTTAAGGATTACATAGTTCAGCTCGTTCAGAATCTTTTTGCAGGTAATCAGCCATTTGTTGAAGAAACACCTGAGGGAGATGCAATTTTAGGCATTTTAAAAAGACTCAATTTCATTTTAAAGAAAATCAATATTAAAGACCTTGACGGAAACAAGGCAGACTTGTTTGAGATATTAAAGCACAGCGCAGGAAACTACGGTATAGACGACCACAACGCAGTTTTAAAACTTAAATAAACAAAACAATCCCCGACGGAAAACCCGTCGGGGATAAATTTTTATATTCAATTTAAATGAAGAACCACGGCTTGGCGACGACGCTGTATAAAAGATACTGCGAGGAGGCAAGACAAAGTTATTCGCCAAATTGCTTATAATTTCATTGCAACGTCCCAAGCGCCCCAGATAACTGTACGAAGGTTACCAACCTTCTGTGCATCACCGATAACGTGGATGTGCTTAGCCTTTTCTGCAACAGGAGCAGGCTTATAACCAACAGAGAGAATTACGCTATCTGCAGGAATTGTTTCTGTTTTGCCATCCTTAGTCTGAACAGTAACGCTTGAATCTGTAATTTCTGTTGTTTTTGTTTCAAGGTAAACAGGAACTTTATTTGTCTTGAAGAAGTCACGAAGGAAGCTTGTATTTGCAAGAGCAATACCTGGTGTGGTAATAAGGTCATCCTGCATTTCAACGATTGTAGGATTCTTGCCCTCGAGATAAAGCTCATAAGCAATTTCGCAACCTGTGAGACCGCCACCGATAACAGTAACGTTCTGACCAACTTCTTTGTTACCAAGAAGGTAATCAACTGCTTCAATTGCAGTATCTGCGCCCTTAACAGGAATCTTGTTAGCAACAGAACCTGTTGCAACAATAACTTCATCTGCATTAAGAGAAGCAACATCTTTAACCTCAGTATTCATATGAATTGTGATTGCATCATATTTCTGAACTTCACGGTTATACCATGCAATAAGATCACGGTCTTTTTCCTTGTATGATGGAGCAGCTGCAGCAATAAATACACCACCGAGCTTGTCGCTCTTTTCATAAAGGTCAACCTTATGACCACGCTGTGCACAAACAATAGCAGCTTCCATACCACCGATACCGCCACCGATGATAGCAATCTTCTTGCTCTTCTTAGCAGGAGTGATTTTATATTTCTTTGACTGCATTGTCTTAGGGTTAAGAGCACAACGAGAAAGACCCATTGTATCCATAAGATCCTGAGTATTTGCATGACCCTTTGAAGTTGAGAAGTTGAAGCAACCTGCGTGGCAACAAATACAAGGCTTGATTTCTTCGATTCTGTTATCAATAAGCTTTGTGATCCACTCAGGGTCAACAAGGAACTGACGAGCAATACCTACACCATCGATTTTGCCATCTGCAACTGCCTGTGCACCAACATCAGGCTCCATACGTCCTGCGCAAACAACAGGGATATCAACAAACTTTTTGATGTGAGCAACATCATCAAGGTTGCAGTTCTGTGGCATATACATTGGTGGATGTGCCCAATACCAAGAGTCATATGTACCGTTATCTGCATTAAGCATATCGTAACCTGCATCCTGAAGATACTTTGCAGCCTTCTCTGATTCAGGCATTGCACGGCCAACCTCGGTGTAATCTTCACCAGGCATTGCACCATAGCAGAAATCTTTCATCTTGGACTCAACAGAGTAACGAAGAGAAACAGGATAATCATCACCACAGGATGCTTTGATTGCCTTAACAACATCAACTGCAAAGCGGGATCTGTTTTCAAAGCTTCCACCGTATTCATCAGTACGCTTATTAAAATATTCAATAGCAAACTGGTCAAGAAGATAACCTTCATGAACAGCGTGAACTTCAACACCGTCAACACCTGCATCGCGGCAAAGCTTTGCAGTTTTTGCAAATGCTTCAATAATCTCGTGAATCTGCTCTTTAGTCATTTCAGGACAAATAATGTCAGGAGCCCAACGAGCAGGCTGTGGACTTGGACAAGCTAATTCATGAGAAGTATCAAGAATTGGCTTAACAAGAGCACGAGTAAATTTATTTCTATGAAGAGGAGCAACAAGCTCAGTAATTGCCCAGCTTCTGCCCATACCTGCTGTAAGCTGAACGAAAAGTTTTGCTCCTGTTTTGTGGATTTCATCCATAAACTCTTTGAGTTCTTCAAACATCTTAGGATTCTGCCAAAGCCACTTACCCCAGAATGTATCGCGAAGAGGAGCAATACCGGGAATGATAAGACCAACATTGTTGTTAGCTCTTTCGATGGAAAGCTTTGCAGCTTCCTTATCGAAATGGCAACCGCCAAGCTCGAACCAACCAAACAATGATGTACCACCCATAGGACACATTACGATTCTGTTTTTGATTTCAACATTACCGATTTTCCAGGGGGTAAATAATGCCTCATATTTCTGATCCATTAAATAACACATCCTTACAAAATAATAAACAAAAATGTTCACATATTATAATATAAAAATACGTGAACATTGTCAAGTTAAATTATTATCAATCTATATTTTTTTGAAGGAAACCCATTGTTTTGAAAGGGCAACGCAAACAAGTGCACCTAATGCTGCAACAACACTCCAAAGAAGTATTGTTTTATTCCATCCAAAAACATCTGTAAACACTGCAATTCCATAAGTAGAAATCGCCGCACCTGCGTAAGTACAGGAGTTGATTAGACCGGATATAAACGAAACCTTCCCAAATTTTGCAAAGTGTGCAGGAATCATACATACAAGAATAAGGTTTACGCCATGCATTGAGCCCACAAGAAGAGCGAGAAGGAGGAGAGAAACCGCAACATTACTTGAACCGATAAGAAGCAACAAAACTGCGGAAACAGCACCAACACCAAATGTTACGCCGGCACATGTAAGCTCATTTTTAATGAACCTTCTGTTTATAAATGAAACAAAAGTAAATGAAAGCAAGCTGAAAACAGGTAAAACAACGCCTGTGAGAATTGAAATTGAACTATCCAATTTAAAAATCTCAGAGATATATGTAGGTGTCCAGTTTGTTACACCATCTCGAAGAGATCCCTGAAGCATAATCGAAAGCATTATAAATGCCAAAAGTATAATCGCAGGCTTATCAAATTTCACTGAAGTTGAGCTACTTACAGAAGTATTATCAGATGCTTTTGTTGATACAGCCTCACCGCAAGATTTAAAGGGCTTATATTTATCGTAAACGCTTTTCCAGACAATCGCCATAATTGCTGCAAGAGCGCCACTTACAATAAACACAACGCGCACATCAAAGAATTTAATCATAACAGGCGCTAAAAGGTACATTGAAACAGTACCTAAAGAGCTGCCCCAACTGACTTTAACACACGCCTTTTTATAATCATCATCATTAAGAAGATTTGAAAGGATTTTAACAAGTGGTGGCCACATAAACGCCTGAGCAAAACCGTTGATTGCCCAGAAGAAAACAAGCATACTGCCGTCCCCTACTGTACCAACGCAAAGATTCATCATTGCAGTTATGATAAAGCCTATAAATATTATATTCTGAGGTTTGAACTTATCTCCAAGATATCCGCTCACAAGCTGACCTGCACCATATGTAATTGAACAAGCAGTAAGAGCAAGAGCTGCAACAGTTTTTGGCGCATATCCGCTTGCAATAATTTCGACAAGTACAGTACCAAGATTTATTCTTGATACATAGCTCACAAAATAAACAACAGAGCAAAGCGCCACAAGAAAATTGATATCTTTTTTGTTTGATAATTTTAACAACTTAAATCACCTTGATTAAATTAAAAACTTTAGATATAATGACTATAGTTATCGAAACGCTTTATCGTTTCATAAAAGCCGATATCATCGGCTTTTTGCAAAATAAATTTTGCACTACAGTCATTGAAAGGATTATAGTCGAATTTCTGCAAAAACTCGATACCAAATCAAGAATTTGGTATCGAAACAGTGTTTAGTTACACTGTTTCGACTAACTATAATCGTTATAATATCACAAGAGAATTAAAATGTAAATTAAAAAGGGAGGATTAATTTGAAAATTGCAATTTGTTGTCTTAATTCTAAATATATTCATGCCTCCCTGGCCCCTTGGTGCCTTTTCAGTGCATTAAAGGAGAATTATCCTGATACAGATGTAACGGTGATTGAATCAACAATCAATAATGATATTGACTATATGATAAACAAGATTGTTGATGGTAGCTTTAATATTGTTTCATTCTCCTGTTACATATGGAATATTGATAAAACTCTTGAAATTTGCAAAGCAATTAAAGAAAAAACAGGTACCACTATAATTTTAGGTGGTCCTGAAGTTTCGTACAGATCAGAAAATGTTTTGCAAGACTACCCTTTTATAAATTTTGTGCTTTCAGGTGAAGGTGAAGAAACATATCCTGAGCTTATAAATGCACTTGAAAACAACAAAAACTATAAAGATATAAATGGACTTTCATACAGAGATAACAACGAGATTATAACTAATCCTGAAAAAGAATACACAGGCACACCAGCAAACCCATATTGCAAAGAATTTTTTGAAAATCTTAACAATAGAATTTCATACATTGAAGCAAGCAGAGGTTGCCCCTACAGATGTGCATTTTGCCTTTCGGGACGTTGCTCAACTCTCAGATACTTTGATTTTGAACAGACTAAAGAGAAAATCAGTGCATTAGCAAGCAGCGGAACAAAAACCATAAAATTTGTTGACAGAACTTTTAATGCAAACGCAAAAAGAGCCAACGAAATACTCGGTTTCATTCTTGAAAATCGTGGTAAAGGAATACCTGAATCAGTTTGTTTCCACTTTGAGATTGCAGGCGATATTTTAACAGAAGAAACCTTCGCTATATTAGAAAGAGCACCAAAAGGCTTTTTCCAGCTTGAAATCGGTATGCAGAGTTTTAATGAAAAAACACTTTCAGCAATCAACCGTAAAACCAATTGCGAAAAGCTTATCCAGAATATAAAGCGTCTTATATCATTCGGGAATATGCATATACATATTGACCTTATTGCAGGGCTCCCCTACGAGGATATAGAAAGCTTTGAAAGAAGTTTTGATATTGGTTATGGCTTAGGTGCAAATATGCTCCAAATGGGCTTTTTAAAGCTCTTGTATGGTGCAGATATGCGAGAACAACATGAGAAATACCCTTGTGAATTTTCAAAAAAAACACCATACGAGGTTATCAGCACACCTTGGTTAAGCCAAGAAGAATTGAAAATGCTTAAAAACTGTGAAGATGCTCTTGACCGACTTTATAACAGCGGAAGATTTTTATATACTCTCGATTACTTAATAAACGAGTGCCGTTTCACTCCATTCAGGTTGTTTTATGATTTTGGTAATACTGTAATAGCGGATAAAACGAGCTTATCTGATTACACAGAAAAAATTTATAATTATTTTAAAGAAAAGGTAGATAGTGAATTATTAAGAGAAGCACTAATCTGCGACTTGCTATCCTGCTCCTCTGCTCTACAGATACCTGAATTTTTAAAAAGGAAAGACAATTCGTACAAGCAAATAAAAAAGCATTTCACCGATGGTAACAGTGAACAAATAAAAATTGCAATTCTTTATAAATCAGGCAAGGTTTTTGCTGTAAACCAAAGCAGACCTAAAGGCTTTGACGGACGATACAGGGGCACTTTCTATAATTTTGATGATTTTAAAAATATAATAAATAAAAATGATTAAATAACGCCTCGTTGAAAAGACTATTATTAATCTTTTTAATGAGGTGTTTTCATTATGAAAAATGCAATAGTTGGGCAGAGCGGCGGACCTACAGCAGTTATAAATTCAAGCCTAGCAGGTGTATATGAAGCAGCGAGAAACCGCGGTGCAGATATCGTTTATGGAATGGCGCATGGCGTTGCAGGTCTTTTGAATGAAGATATAATCAATCTATCCGAAATATTTGATACAAGCCTTGAAATTGAGCTTTTAAAAAGAACGCCCTCGTCTTTTTTAGGTTCTTGCAGATACAAACTTCCTCACTACAATGAAACAACCGAACCGTATGAAAAGATATTTAAAGTCCTGAAAAAACTTGACATTCAGTTTTTCTTTTATATTGGCGGAAACGATAGTATGGATACTATAATGAAACTTTCAGATTACGCAAAGGAAATCGGAAGCGATATTTCATTTATGGGCATACCTAAAACAATCGATAACGACCTTATGCTCACAGACCACACACCGGGTTTCGGCTCTGCATCGAAATACATTGGTGCTACAATGAAGGAGCTTATACGGGATGCAACTGTATACGGTACTCCTTATGTAACAATAGTTGAAATTATGGGTAGAAATGCAGGATGGCTCACTGCGTCAGCTGCTCTCGCTGAATCCGAAGATTGTGAGGGTGTAGATATGCTTTGTCTTCCCGAACTCCCCTTTTATATCAATGAATTTTTAAACAGAGTCGAAAAGATGCAACGAGATAAAAAATCTATTGTTGTTGCAGTTTCCGAGGGTATTAAATTGCCGGATGGAAGATACGTTTGCGAGCTTTCAGATGATGCCCGTTTTGTGGATTCATTCGGCCATAAAAACTTAACAGGCACTGCAAGATTTTTAGCAAACCACGTTGCCAAAAGCATTAACACAAAAGTCCGTTCTATTGAGCTTTCGATATTACAACGTTGCGCAGGCCACATAACAAGCAGAACAGATATAACAGAAAGCTATCAGGTTGGTGGTGCAGCGGTCAGAGCGGCTTTTAATGGGCATACAGGAGAAATGGTTGCTCTCAGAAGAATATCACACGACCCATACCAATGCATTACAGAGCTTTATGATGTTCATAAGGTGGCAAATTTTGAAAAAAAGTTACCCATTGATTGGATTTGCGATAACGGAACAAATGTTACCAATAATTTTCATAGATACGCAAGACCGCTTATACAAGCAGAGCTGACGCCGATTTATATAAACGGATTACAACGGCATATAAAATTATAAAACAAAGTCCTGATATCGTTAAATTATCAGGACTTTTTAATTATTTCATATTAACTTTTCCAGCTATCTCGGGGTCTACAACATCTGAAAGCTTACCGATTTCGCACCATAATTTATCGGCTTTAGCCTTCCAAGATGCGTAGCCAGCGTAAGTTTCAGGATACATGTCGTAAAGCTTCGTTACGGCATCACTTTGAGAAAGAGCCTTAAGAAGATTTTTAACAGTTTCTACTCTTATCTTCTTTGTTGCAATACCTTTGGCAATACCGCCTACTATCTGGGCAATATCGGAACCGGAAAGATTAAGACCATCATCAATACCACCAAGTATTTTATCACAGAAGAGTATACCGTTATTGAACATATATTCAGCTTCATCATAGCTGATTGTTATAACGCCTTTAAGAAGTGCACGCATTGAGTCAAACTCTTTACCCTGACCTCTCATATAGCGTGTATTTATACTCCACATATTTTCCTTTGTAAGAGGTTTACCTGCTTTAAGGAGCTTCCCAATTACCTCTGCTGCAATTTCACCGTGAACAAGAGAGGATGTGCAACCTTCACCGCAGGTTGGCTTTGTGAGGAATGCTGCATCACCCATAGCAATAAAACCATCGTCAACAGTAGAGGTTAAGTTTCTGTGATATGGTGTCATGCCCTTTTCGGTTTTAAGGAGAGTATATTCAGGAACCTTTGCATTCTTTCTGAAATGATTTTCAAAAACTGCTTCAGCGTAGTCATACGAGAAGAAGGCGCCTATACCCATAAGACCATCGTAGCCCTCACCCGCAGGAGCAAACCATGATTTGTACTGCATAAAGAAGCCGTTAAGGTCTGTTGGATTTATTGATTTATCGTTATATGTAACATAATAAAGAACGACATAGAGAATATCCTTGTTTGTAAGAGGTGCATTCTCAACAACAGAAGAATTAGGAAGTTTTCTTCTTGCAACGGATGGAATACCTGAGCAATCTGCAACAAGCTTACAGTTAGCTTTCTTTGTTTTGTTTTCTGCTTTATATTTTACACCACATATTTTATTGTTTTCGTCATAAAGGAAATCAACAAAAGATGCGCCATAGATGAATTCTACGCCTGCATTTTGTGCCTGCTGAGCCATAAACATAATATAGTCGTGCTTATGCATACCAATTACAGGTGAATAACCACCAGGAATTTTTGTTTTTGCATATGGCGAAACCATATTTGAACGCTCAAAACGGAATTCACGAATAGGATTATTTTCATCAGGAATCTGAAGACTGCTTCTCTCCATCTCCCCTTCGCCCATATGGAAAATATCGTAATCACGGGAAACATTTTCAGTTGATTCCTTTTCAATTACCAGCACCTTTGCGCCTTGCTTTGCCATTTTTTCAGCAAACCAACAGCCTGTAGTAGATGCACCAACAATTATAATATCGTATTTTGCCATATTTGCACAACCTTTCGTGAGTTATGACTAAATTATACACCGCAAAAACAAAAAGAGCAACCATAAAATGTAGCTGCTCTTTCAACGATTTAATACGATTGTAATATTTTTAATAATTCAGCAGATATTTCTGCCTCAATTTGTGAGAGCTTTGCAAAGCATTTTGAAAGCTCAACATCTTCATTTCCTACTTCTCTTGCATATTCCTGATATTCTCTTACAAGGCCTGTTGACACTTGCCATCCACGAAGGACTCTATCTCGCTTCGTAATTTTAAAACCATTTAATTCATTCATAATTTAACCTCCGTTTTAATTATTCCCTTTAAATATTATATATTCGCATCTTTTGTTGCAGGGTTATCAATTATTTTCCCCTCTTCAGTAAATCGCGAGCCGTGGCAAGAACAATCCCATGTATGCTCATAAGAGTTCCATTTGAGAGCGCACCCTAAATGAGGACAACGTTTTATAGTTGGAAAAGCAAAATTCAATAAGGTTTCACCGCAATTCACTAAAAGCTGAGGGTGTAATATTGACCTTGAAGGTGAAAACAATTCTTCATACGGATTTTTTATATCCTGCACCATAGCTGAAAGCACCATTGCAGAAACCATTGATGATGTCATCCCCCATTTATTAAAGCCAGTAGCAACAAATAAATCAGGAGTGCTTGGTGAATATTGCCCGATATATGGCACACCATCAAGAGTCATACAATCCTGAGTTGCCCAGTAAAAGCTTTCTTTTGAATCAGGATATACCTTTGAAGCAAAGCGTCTTAATTCGTTCCAGCTACCTCCCTTTTTACCTGTACGGTGGTCTCCTCCGCCAACAAGCAGAAGATTTTTATAATTCCTAAAAGACATACCCATCTGAGCTTCATCAACATACATTCCGTCAACATCCTGCGCATTTTCCAGAGCAACTACATATGAACGATGTTGATACATTTTCAAAAAGTAGCTGCCGTGTTTATTTATAAAAGGGAAATGAGTTGCAACGATTATCTTTTTTGCTTTAATTTTGTTACCTTTGCGTGTTATTGCAGTTATTCCGTCTATATGTTCAACAAATGTACTTTCGTAAATTTTCAGATGCTTTGAAATTGCTGATATAAATTTCAATGGGTTAAACTGAGCTTGATTTTTAATCTGTACTGCGCCTACAGTTTTAACAGGTATTTTTAAATCACTAGTATATTTACAAGGATAACCAAAATTCTGCAAGACATTTAGTTCATTTTCAAGCTTCTCTTTATCATTTACAGAGTAAACATAGGAATCTTGATTTTCATAATCGCAATCAATATTTTTGCATAAGGTTTCATACTCTTTTAAAGCTTTTATATTTGCGTCAAGGTAAAGTCTCGCCTTTTCTTCACCGAACCTTTTAAAAACATCCTGATATATAAGCCCATGTTGCAAGGTAATTTTTGCTGTTGTATTTTCTGTTACACCACTGGCTATTGAGCGAGCTTCAACAAGCACTGTATCTACACCTGATTTACTTAGCATATACGCACACAATACGCCTGAAATACCTCCACCGATAACAAGAACATCGGTTGAAATATCTTCAGATAGTGAATCGAACCTACCAATTTGTGATTCAGCCTTCCACACAGACAACATAAATTTCCACCTCATTTTAATTATAGTATTTCCACGAAAATAGTTATAATTTAAAAAGAGTGAAAATATTTTATTTATTAGTTTTTCTTCGCAAAAACACTTGACAAATGATGGTGAATTGAATATAATTTTATACGTTGCTTATGGACCATTAGCTCAGTTGGTTAGAGCAACCGGCTCATAACCGGTTGGTCCGGGGTTCGAGTCCCTGATGGTCCACCATTTATTTTAAGTTAATATAGGGGCATAATGTAATGGTAACATTCCGGTCTCCAAAACCGTCCTTGAGGGTTCGAGTCCTTCTGCCCCTGCCATAAAATAAACACCACGTTTGTGGTGTTTATTTTTTTAGTTAGTTAAATTGGACTCGAACCCGAGAGGGTCTGCGCGTTAAATAAACTAAAAAGTAAAAGTCGGTAAATCTTAAGCCAAGATTACCGACTTTTTATTAATACTTTTTTACCTTTAACGGCTTATGAAAAACAGGTTTCCTTTCCCCTGCTTTCACCATTTCTCTTGCAAGAAGTGCGCGCATCTGTGCAAGAATCTTAGCGTATTTCTCGTCATTAACAAGGTTAAGCTTTTCGCATGGATCGTTTTTCAAGTCATACAAAAAATCGTCAAAATAATGTACTGCGTCTGGTTTATTCCACCCCGAGCCTATTGCACAAGCGGAATATTTCCAATTCTTTGTGCGCACAGCTCTACCGATATGCGATTCACTTATCTGAATAAAAACACAATCCCTCTCAGGTGCATTATCATTATTCACAGGCAAAACATTACCTGAATAACTATCGGGTACAGCTATATCCGCCAAAGAGAGAATAGTTGGTGGTAAGTCAATAAGGCTTACAACAGATTCAACATTCCTTGCTTTTTCAACTGCACCGCCACCAAACACCAGTGGTGTATGTATACATGAATCGTGGCAGCTACGCTTATATTCAAAATTACGGGTTTTAAAGTGGCAACCGTGGTCGCTGGTGTACATGATTATTGTGTTATCATATATACCCTTTTCTTTTAATATGTGAACAAGCTTACCCACATTTTCGTCAAGGCGATTAATTGCGGCAATATAATCAGGATATTCCTCTTTATAGTCACCATCAAGGAAGGATAAATCATCAGGTATGGGATAATCCTTATATTTCTCAATTGTTTCCTTAGGACCTTCAAAATGCCCGTGGTCGTTCTGATGATGTGGCTCAAGCTGAGAAATGAACATAAAAAAGGGCTTTTCATCGTTATGATTATTTATGTACTCTAAAGCATAATCGTTTATACAGTCGGCTCTGTAACCCTTGAATTCAAGTTTGTTTCCGTTTTCATCAAAAACATAGCCATCGTAGCCGTGAGATGTAAATTCAAGCACATCCGCAGCACGCCAATATTTATAACCGCCTTGTTTTTCAACAGGCACTGCAGTTTTTTCACAATGCAAACCAACACCGGGAACTCTATCAGAAGCCAGGTGCCATTTGCCGATATACGCGGTATCATAGCCGTTCTCATTAAAATGGTCTGCAAGAGTTTTTGTGCCTTCTTCTAAAGGAATGCCATTCCAGTAGCACTTGTTTTCCGTTGCATACTGCCCCGTCTGCAGACACGCACGAGCAGGACCGCAAACCGGCTGACAGGTAAAGGAATTCTCAAAAAGAACGCCTTCTTCACCAAGCTCCCACACATTTGGCATAAGCTCACTATTTAAAGTATCCCAACGCTGTTGGTCAGAAAAATAAAATATAATATTAGGTTTCATATCATCACACCTTCTCTTAAAATAACTATATCACATATCTATATATTTTTCAAATAGAATAAAATATTTTTGACAGTTGGTTTACATATTGATATAATTAAGCAAAAGGAAGGTGCTTTTATGAAATCAAAAGTATATTTTTCTAAAAAAATTACACCCGAAAAGGTGCTTGAATTATATAAAATGCTCGGTGTTGCATTACCCGGCAAGGTTGCTGTTAAGGTCCATTCAGGCGAGAAAGGCAACCAGAACTTTCTAAAGCCTGATTTTTGGAAACCTATAATTGATTTTGTGGGTGGCACAGTTGTAGAATGTAATACCGCTTATGAAGGCGCAAGAAATACTACTGAACGTCACCAAAAGCTTATGGAAGACCACGGATGGACTGAATATTACGATGTTGATATCCTTGATTCAGAAGGCCCTGACCTTGTGCTTGATATTAAGAATGGTGAAAAAATCAAGAAAAACTATGTTGGCAAAAACATAGTAAACTATGATTCTATGCTTGTACTTTCCCACTTTAAAGGACACCCTATGGGTGGATATGGTGGAGCAATCAAACAGCTTTCAATCGGTGTTGCATCATCATACGGAAAAGGCTACATTCACGGTGTAGGCAATCCTGATAATTTCTGGACATCTGACCATAACGAATTCTTAGATTCTATGGCAGAATCTGCAAGCTCCGTTGTTGATTATTTTAAAGGCAACATTCTCTACATTAATGTTATGAAGAATATGAGTGTTGACTGCGACTGCTGTGCAAAGGCTGAAGACCCCTGCATTGCAGATATTGGAATTCTCGCTTCTACTGACCCCATCGCCATTGACCAGGCTTGTATTGACTTAGTTTATGCCTGTTCTGACCCCGGCAAACCGCACCTTATTGAAAGAATCGAAAGCAGAAACGGCATCCGTACCATCGAAACCGCTGCAAAGCTTGGGTATGGTAAAAGAGAATATGAATTGATTGAGATATGAGAAAACCCACCAAACTTTTTTGTTTGGTGGGTTATAATTTTTTAATTTTTTAAGATATCCTCAAGAGGCTTAAAATAACTGTCAATTTTCTTAAAAACAATAGAATCATTTTTCTCGCAATTTAATACGGTATCAAGAGCAACATCAAAATCAGAAACATTATCAATGTATTTTATATAGGAAAGCTCTGAAATCCACTTGTAAACACCTAAAACTTTTTTATTGTAATTACTTAAAGCGATACATGGTGTTTTGGTAATTGCAGCAAAAACCATACCGTGAAGCCTATCGGTAACTACAATTTCTGCTTTTGAAAATTGTTCTAATTTTTTTCTAACCTCTTCTCTTGATTCTTCCACCCCATTATAATATGGCACAACAGTGTCAGTTGATTCAAGAATACCAAAAGCTTCGTAAAGCTTGTTATTTATAATCGCTTTTTCATCAGCAGTAAGTTTGGTCTCTTCATCTGCTCTGAAGCAAGTAAGTGCGCCTTTGCGCTCACCCTCTTCAGGTAGCAAACTTTTCAGTGAAAGGACAATATCCGGAACAAGAAAAACTCTGTCTGCTCCAAATATTTTTTTCATAATTTCAAAAGAATATTCTTCCCTTGCAAACAAATAAATATTTTTATCTTTGTTATATAATTTTTCCATTTTCATTTTGTCATACCGACCAAATACGTCTTGGAAAAAATATATAGTCTGAGGAAAAATAACTTTTATATTGTCAGGAAAGGTCTTTATAACATCACGACGCAAATCCTCAGAATATGGATATAAAGACCCCATATTCCCGCCACCTACAAAAGTTAAAATATCATTTTTAGAGATTTTATTTTTTAACGCATTTTTATATTTCCAATACGCTGTTTCATCAATAAAACAAGTTTTATAATCAGGATAAAGAGATTTCAAAAAATCTTCTTGGGCAAACGATATAGCACTATCGCCTAAATTACCATGGTTAGGCGTACCAAAAATAAAAAAATGTTTATCTCCATTTAACTCCAATGCTGCTTGCCCTGAACACCTCACTTTGAGAAGTCCTAAAATATGACGACATTTTCTATATAACTGATACAAAAAACTTTTTAAACTCATTTGAGACACCTTCTGCTTTCAATATTACAAGATGTTATTTTGAATCTAAATTCTTTAACTTATCTTTATTTTTAATTACCGAAAATAATCGAAAAAGCATTATAGTAACCTCTGATACTGATGTAAGGCATGCTAAAGTCACACCATTTACATTAGATGAAAAAAACAACACCAGAAGTCCGGTTATGTGAACAGCTGTACCTAAAAATATGGAATAGTTAGCAAATTTAGCAAGCTTCATTGCACCAAGTGTGGGAAAACCCAACACATAACTTGGAAGAAGAACAGCTATGCCGGGAATAAAACCTTTTAAAACAGGAGCAGTTCCTGCATACTCCTCACCAAAAGCGATTACACAAATCGGTTCAGCAAACAACCATACAATACAGCAACCCAAGATAATGACAGGTTCAATAAGTAAGAATATCTTTTTTATTAACGAAAAATTCCTGTTTTTAACCATATAAGGATACAGACTGTCTGAAATAGGAGCAATGGTACTTTTGGCTATAGTCATAACCTTATCTGCAGAAGTAAAATAACCTGTTGCAACGCCTGTTGTATCAACCTGCCCGATAATAACAGCATTGGTAGCGCTATACACAGTTGATGCAATTCTGGCAAGAAAAAAACTAGCAGAGCGCTTAAAATCATAAACCATCTCTAAAACAGACACTTTTTCAAAGGAATAATTTAATTTCTTGTAAATATAAAAATATGCCCATATAACAGCACCGATATTGCCTACTAACATTAAAATCGGGATAACAAGATAATCTTCTTTTGAATGCAAAAACACAAAAGTTAAAATTGTAGAAAACAGTTTAACGGCAACAGTTCTGAATGTGATGGCTGTCATCTTCTCTATTCCTCTAAAGAAATAATCAGGCAAAAATGAGTTCACGCCATAAGCCAAAACATAAAAGATATATAATGCTTTATACTCAGAAAATGGCTTTAAAAACAGAGTAAATAAAACTACAAGGCTAATCGATACAATGAAAAAAACTGTTTTAATTGCAGCGACAGACGTAATTTTTTTAGAAACATATACCCTGTCATTTCTGTTAAGCGATATATCTTCTGTTGCAGAAAGCAAAAAACCAAAATCCATAAAAAGCTGGAAATACGCCATTGTTGCAACTGCAACACCTACCACACCATACATTGCAGGGCCAAGAACTCTTGTTTGGTATGGTAATGTAGCAAAACTAAGAAAGTAAGTTGAGAACTGTAAGACATAAAGCATTACAGTGTTTTTAAACAACGTTTTCTTATTTGAATCAATTTTTTTCATAATTTAAACCCTTTTATAAAGTTTACGGATAACATAAAACATGCTCATTCCTAACTTAAGAAATACACATGTTAAAAAATTCTTTTTACCAAAATACATATTGGTCTTCAGCTTTGGAAGCATGGCAAGAACTTTTCCTCTTAACTCTTTAAACAAAGAATTATCCTTATATTTGCAATCAGCCATAGTATTCAACAAGGTCAGATAATTCAAAAACATATAATAATCATATGCATCATCAAATACCGGTGAGTTCTCTTTCACAAATGGACTTATGCTTTCAACGGCCTCAATAAGCTGTAATCTCTTAGGTGAAAAAGACTGCCCCATAATGCTTGTTTGACGTTGAACATAATAATACAAAGGTTCATTTACATATGCCACATTATCTGCTAAAGCACAGAGTTTATAGGTAGTAAAAACATCCTCATGAATTTTACCTTCAGGGTAACTGATATTGTTATCTATAAACAATTCTTTAGCATAGAGCTTATTCCACGCAACAACGCAAATCTCGTTTTTCATTGTGAAAATATCTTTTACAGCATCAATTGATGATATAACTCCGTCAGATTCTCCACAAACAATATTGTAATTATCTTCAGAATAATATTCATAATAACCACAAGCTGATACTGTACAATTATTTTCAACACAAGCATTTAACAATAGCTCAATGTAGTTCTCCTTAACATAATCGTCACTATCAACAAAAGCAATATAATCGCCTATTGCAATTCTGATGCCTGAATTTCTCGCAGAAGAAAGTCCACCATTTTCTTTATGGATAACCTTTACCCTGCTATCCGTTTTTCCAAACTCATCACAAATATGAGGGCAATTATCGGATGAACCATCATCAACAAGAATAATCTCAATATTTTTATAAGTCTGAGCAATCAGACTGTTAACACATTTACCAAGATATTCCTCAACATTATACACAGGAACAATAATTGATACCTTAATCATTATTTTTCACCTAAAGAACTTTTCTGTTTACTTTGAAAGCATATAAAAAACAACATTGGAAGAATGGTGTTTATACCTGCATTGAACATAATTGCATTTGCTTTAACCTGGAAAACAAGGATTGCAACTGCAAAGAAAAGAATCAAGCATCTTACATTAATATCTTTTGAACTCCTGAATGCTTTGATGAATAGCAATGCAAAAGCAGCATATAAAATCAATGTACCAACAATGCCACCTGTCCATAAATCATTTATATAACCAACATCTGAATGTGGGTATCCTTCAGCACCATAAACAGAATGCCCTGTACCAAATACAAGAGCTAAACCTGTTGGTATACTCCAAAAATCATCTTTGAAAAGGAGCTCAGCTGTATTATTTTGTGATGAAGGTGTAGTTAAAACTTCCCAAAAACCTGCTTGAGTTGTTTCTTCGATATTATTTTGAGTAGGTTCATTTTCTGTATTGTAAACAGAATTGGATTCTTCCGATGTCACAGAAGGAATATCGGTTGTAGTTTCTATTGTTTCTTCGGTTGTGGTATCTTCCGTTTCAGTAGAATCCTCTGTGGTTTCAACCGTGGTAGATTCAGTTGTGGTTTCAACAACTGTTGTATCTGTGTTTTGTGTCGTTGGCTCCGGTTCAGTTGTTTCTTCGGGAAGATCTATACCAACAAAAGATATAACATCTTCAAAAATCCAACCTAATGTTTTAGGATTTTTAACATAAACCGTACCAATGAAAGAACAAAGTAACAACACAGCTACAAGTGCAGTGGCTACAATCTTTACCTTTGATTCTAAAAATGCCTTGATTATTACAGGTAAAGCAAAAAGCAAACCAATAACAGCCATAATAAGACCTGTTCTTACATTAACAAGCGAAATAAGAACGAGACACGGAACAAACAAAGCTATTTTTTCCTTTGTTTTTTTGAGAAAAAATAATGGTAAAACTGCCACAATACCCATACCGAAGCCAAAGCTATCAACAAATGAATTCGAAAAGCCGAAGCCTCTTCGTTCCATGACCCAAGGTGTACCAAGATAAATATCACCTGTATTTTTATAGATAAAGGCAATAAATGCTGCTTTTACCGCAGGAATTACCAAGGAAATGAAAACAAGACCAAACTGAAGCATACCCGCATAAACATAGCTCATAGCAAGGTCATACAGATTATAATTTTTCTTTTTGCACCTTATGCAAATATACACACTGCACACTACAAGCAACGGAACAATCATAAAGTACCTGTACCACAGCGTTATATAGTGCATCAGCTGAACAAATTCACCGGTAAAGAAATTTATAACGGTAACAATAGCGACATAAATAAAAAACATCGCCATTACAATTACAAATTTTAAAATATCCGAATCAATAATAGTCTCCTTAAGTTCTTTTCTGTGGAAAACAACGAGAGCAACAAAAACAACAGCTGCAGCAATAATAGCGGTATTTATTTTAGGAATAATCGGCGGTGAGAACAGCAAAAAGAAAACCAGAACAACAAGCGGTAAATCCATACCGGCAATGTTCTTTTTAGCATTTTTTATAACTTCACTCATTTTTTTACCTCTTCAATAAATAAACCAATTTGCCAATAAGCACCATAAGTGTGCTATTACGATTTTTAATAAGTATCTTCAAAACCTTGTGTGCAGGATTATTAGTTTCACACTCAGGCAAAAGAAGATCATACATTTCACGATTTGTGTTTTCGTTAACCCACTTTTTCATATCAGAAAAACTCATTTCTGACAAAGGATTATGGTTTCTTGAAAGTGCAGAGAAAGTGTATCTTAATAATCTGTTACCTAAGATATTGTAAACCTCAGATACAATGTAACCCTTTGCTTCACAGTAACGATACATAGACTCAATTCTTCTGTAACTGAGTGCAAAATAATCCTTTGTGAAGCGGTGTGTAATACTTGAATTAACGCGTTTAAAATAGTGATAACCTGTATAATCAAGTACAGAAAAGGTTTTCATACACTTTGCAAAATCAAGATTAAAAAAATAATCCTCATAAAACAAAGCTTTTTCAAATCTGATATGATTATCGTTTATAACAGATGCACGATAAAAAGAATTCCACTGATAACCAAAAAGAGAATTTTCTTCAAGCTGAAGTATTGTTTTAACAATAGCTGTATCGTCTGTTAAAAACTCTTTTGGTGAGATAATAGGAACTGTTTTAATAAGTTTATCATTATTATCAAAATGCTCTTCAATGAGCCCCCACACAACCTGATCGGGATTATTTTCATTGATCTCATCAATAACTCTTTGGTAGAGGTCAGGCTCAATGGTATCATCTGCATCAACAAAAGTGATGTACTCACCCTTTGCTTCTTTAATAGCAAGATTTCTTGCCTCGCCTGCACCGACATTTACAGGTGAATCAATAATCTTGACTCTGCTATCCTGTGATGCAAGCTCATTTAAAACAGAAAGTGAATTATCCGTGGAGCAATCATTCACGCATAGAATTTCTATATTTTTGTATGTTTGGTTAACAATGCTATTCACAGCAGTTTTAACATACTGCTGTGAATTATATACAGGCATTATAACACTAACAAGTGGATTTATCATAAACTTACCTCTTCGCCTTAAGCTTCGCAAACACCTTTACGAAGTTACGCTTGATGTATGTGATCACGTTACTTTCGCTAAAAATAAGTAAGGGTGAATTGAGCCTGTATGGGATAAGCATTACCTTCATATACAATGAATTGGGCTTTGTGCCGTTAAGGCTATTTTTAACATTTGGATTTTTGAGCATATCTTTAATGATTGCTCTTTTTTCTTTGCCAGAAAGCTGACAGTCAGGGTTGGTTATGTTTTCAACACAGCCTATAAATCTTTCGATATATCTGCGAGCAAGGAACTCCTGTGAATTAGCATCGTCAATACCCCAATATTTATAAAGACCCTGGAGCCATTCGTTTTCTTCCTCGCGCTTTTCATACATATCAGGACGATATTTTGCGGTTTCACTCTCTGCCCTTGCACGCATAAAGTGGTAGTATTTATTACTTGAAACAACTACCCTTTCAACATCTTTTATTACGCTAAGGTTGAATGGGAAATCATCCCAGAAAAGATTTGGGAAACGAAGCCCTTTATCAAGGATATACGAAGAAAGATAGAGCTTATTCCATGGTGTGTACAAAAGATTCTGGTCAAAAAGACGGTATGCATTTTCTCTGAAATCTTTTTGTGATGCAAAAACAGCATCATCAACATACTGCTCCTGAGAAAAGAACTCTGTATCAGAATAATATGTGTCGATATAATAACCTGTAACAACATACTGAGCGTTATTCGCTTCTGCAAGATTATACATATCCTGGAGCATAGTAGGCTCTGCCCAGTCGTCAGAGTCCATAAAATACATATACTTACCCTTTGCTAGCGGAATCGCAGCATTTCTTGCAGAGGGTGCACCGCCGTTTTCTTTGTGAATAACGGTGATACGAGAGTCATTCTTTGCATATTCATCGCATATTACGCCACTATTATCTTTAGTACCATCATCAACAATAAGAAATTCCCACTCTTTTAAAGTCTGCGCCTGAATACTTTCAATTGCCTTACCAACAAACTTTTCAACACCATAAACCGGCATTATGACAGATACTTTAATATTGCTATCCATAATATCTCCCTCAAATTTTACCCAAATATCTCCTCTACCTTATTCAGAGCAGATTCAATTACTTTATCCATATCGTAATATTTATACTCAGCAAGTCTGCCACCGAATATAATATTATTTTCATTATCTGCAAGAGCCTTGTATTGTGAGTAAAGCTCCTGATTCTTATCATCATTTACAGGATAGTAAGCTTCCATACCCTCTTGCCAATCGGAAGGATATTCTTTGGTAACAACTGTTTTTTCCTGTGCACCGAATTCAAAATGCTTATGCTCGATTACGCGTGTGTATGGAGTTTCTCTATCGGTGTAATTCACAACAGCCACACCCTGATAATTTTCCACATCAAGAACCTCAGTTTCAAACTTAAGACTTCTGTATTCAAGTTTGCCAAACTGATAGTCGTAGAACAAATCAATTGTGCCAGTGTAGAGCACCTTATCTGCAAGGGCGTTATACTTTTCTCGCTCGGTAATGTAATCGATACCGAGGCGAACCTCTATGCCTTTAAGCAGATTCTCTACAAGAACATTGTAGCCACCAATAGCGATACCCTGATATAAATCATTAAAATAGTTATTATCGTAGGTATAGCGTACAGGAAGGCGTTTTATAATAAAGGCTGGTAACTCCTTGCAATCTCTGCCCCACTGCTTTTCTGTATAACCCTTAATAAGCTTATAATAAATATCTTCACCGACAAGACTTATTGCCTGCTCTTCAAGGTTCTGTGGTTCATCTGTTACCTTACTGCGCTGCTCACAAATTATCTTCTGCGCCTCTTCAGGGGTTGCGATACCCCACAACTTTGAAAATGTATTCATATTAAAAGGCAAATTATATATTTCGCCTTTATAGTTTGCTATAGGTGAATTTGTAAAACGATTAAATTCACAAAAGCTATTTACATAATCCCAAACAATCTTATTGCTTGTGTGGAAAATATGGGCACCGTATTTGTGAACAGTAACACCTTCAATATTTTCGCAATAAACATTGCCACCTATATGATTGCGTTTTTCAATAACAAGACACTTTTTACCACGTTTAGTTGCCTCGTGTGCGAAAACAGCACCAAAAAGACCGCTACCAACAATTAAATAATCATATTCAGCCATTTTACTTCCTCAATACAATCAATTTTTTGCATTAAGAACGCGCACTACCACGCATACTTATTTCATTTTATTTTACTCCTTTTCAACAATAAAGTCAACAAAACGACACAAAATATATATTACATTAAAATTACAAAAAATGCCGAAAGATAACAAATAATCTTTCGGCACTAAATTTATTTCTTTATAGTTTTTAAAAGTCTTACCGTCTGTACGGTCATATATATAACCATTGCACTTATTGCAGTAAGAATTACAGGCGGATTGTCTGAACCGAGAATAAGATTCATTATACCTGCAAGACCTAAATAAATACCTGTTGTAAGCACAAAATGGATAATAGCTGAAAGGATTATCTTCTTTTTAACCTTACCCTTTTCAACTGCAATCATAACAGGTAAAACTGTTGCAAGTGCACCAAGAACAGCTGCATAGATATAGTACGGGATTTCAACCCATTCAATATATGTCTGATAAGAAAGAGCAAACACAGGAACAGATAAAAGAACCGCAACAAATGGTAATGCAACGCTCTTTGTTGATTTCTTTAAAAGAATAACCACCCATACTGCAAAAATTATAAGTGGAATAATTATTGCAAAATACTGAACATACGCATCAAACAGATTTGGTTCACTAACATTAATCTGTACCTGTTCTGCAGAACCGTTGTATGGTGTCTGACCGCCTTGTTTTGAGAAACCTATAACTGTATCTTTAAGAGTACCTGCAAGAGAATAATCCCAAGATTCAAAATTAAGGGCAAATGCAGGGCTTTCTTCTGAAAGTGTGAAATCAAATTTTTCGGCATCTTTAAATAGTGGGTCTGCTACTGTAGGGAAATGAATGAAGCCTTCTTTTTGGGCTTTCTCCAGATTATATGTAAGACTACCTGTATTAAAATACAGTTCATCCCCTTCAGTTAAGCTCCACATAAGGTTGCCGTTATCATAGAAATGAGATGGTGTTTGCATTTCAATGTATATAGGAGCTTTATCTTTTGTAAGGAAGATATTGTTATAATAAAGACCTGTTGCGTGGGTTTCGCCCTTATCAATACCAGGACTTACAAGACCTTCGCCACTAAGAGCAGCGATATTATTTCTTATAACATTACCTTCACCATAGTGGATATTAAAGCTCTGGTTTCCACAGGAATATACAAGGTTTTTTTCAACCTCCATATATGATGAGCCTTCATCAAGGTAGATACCCCATCCACCATAACCACCTTCAGTTGGGTCTGCGGCAACATTATGGATTACATTTTCTGTAAGGCGTGTGCCCGGTTGTTTACCAAGCATATAAATACCACCCATATCGGAAAGCCAACCCTGACCGATATTATAGATAAGGTTTCTGCTTATATTGATATTCTTCGTAACGTGGTAATCATAACCCCATATCCAACCAACAGAAACACCTGTATAGTAGCCGTCGTGAATTTCGTTGTTAACAATATCAGCAGTATCGCAATAAGCAATATGAACACCTATACCACAGAAGAACTTTCTTCCGTATTTATATATCTCATTGTTCTTAATAGTAATGTTTTGCGTGTAATCTGCCTCACCGGGAAGGCAGTTGGTGCCACCTGCATATATAGCTGTAGCGGCAATTTCATAGAAATAGCAATTCTCAACAGAAGAGTTTTTCACACCATTAAGAAACTTAATTGCAGTACCACCAAGGTGTGTGAACTCGCAGTTTTTAAAATGAACGTTCTCGGCATGTTCAACAGAAACAACACCATCAACAAACATTGCAGCCTGAGAATAGTCTATATTATTCTCTGCATTCCAGCCGTTCTCATATAACCCATCGGCTTCAGGATAGACCCAATCAGTACGGGTAAAACGAACACCTTCAAAGGAAATGCCGTTCACATTTCTGATATCTATAAGTTTATCAACATTGGAGCTGTAAAGAGTAAGGCTATCAGCAGATTCATTTTCAAAAGGTACATAGTAAAGTACACCTTCTGCTCTGTCAACATAATATTCACCGGGATTATTAAGTGCTTCAAATACATTTTCAAAGTAGTAACGATCAATATCCCTTATATTCATACCTGATGGTCTTGACATTGTAAGCTTACCACAATCTTTATCTATAGCGGCAATGCCTGCCAATTCGTCATGCCAGTAGTGAAGAATACGCACGTTAACATCTTCAGGATTTTTAAAATCGATAGTTATATCGTTTTTATCATAGTAAAAAGATTTCTGACCAAGGCAGTATTCCCAAGGAGCAGTTTCAGCAGTCCACAAATCATCTTCAGGAGCTGTAGCTTTTACAGTAAAGTAACCGCTTTCAGGGTATCTTGTTACACAAAGATTATTAGTATCACTGAAAAGTGATTTGAAATACCAGTTATCTTTTGTTGTATCAAGTTTTTTAGTAAAAACCTTAACACCATTTACTTCACTTTCTGTAAAGCCGTTTATAGCTTTCGCACCAGAAAATTCAACAACCTGATTATTATATGCTTTGTAAGTAACATCTGACATATCTGTTGAATCATATGTGAGGATTCCACCAAACTCGTAGGTACCACCAAGAAGATAAACTATAGCAGATTTTCCTGAATCTTTATATTCTTTGAGTTTGTTTTTAGCATTCAAAAGGCTGTATGGAGAAGAAAGCGTACCAACGCCGTTTTCCGAAGCATCCGCAGAAGCATAAAGAACAATATCTGCATTATCTTTTGCAAAAGCATTTACGCCAAAAGCTGAAATCATAGAAACAGCAAGGCATAAGCAAACAAGTAATGATAATATTTTTTTCATAAAATCACCTTATTTCAAAATTATATAGCTACAAGGCTTAATAGTAATCTGACCATTTACAGTTGTAGTGTTAAGAATGTCTGTATAATCCTTATCGAGATTGATGCACTTTTCATTATCAGAAAAATTCATAAGGAATATGACATCACCGCGTTTTCTTATAATTACTCCGTTTTCCGCATCAATTGATGTATCAGGAGAAATATTAAGTTTATTAATAATATCGTTACAGAAATCAATTGAGAAATCTTCGTCATTTCTGAATGCAACATAATATGCTGTACCATTACCATATTTGTTTTCGGTAATTGCAGGCATATCTTTATAGAAATCCTTCTGATATTCACCTAAAGAGGTTGAGCCATTAGCGTGGATTATATCACAAACATGCTCAACAGAATATTCTTTACCATTGTATACAACAGCGTTTTTCATACCCTCAGGAAGAGAATCGGTTTCTTCGCACCATATACCGAAAACATCTTTAAGCTGGTTTGCAGGGAAACCGCCAAGGTAGCAAAGGTCATTTTCGTCAACAAGACCTGAAAGGTATGTTGTTAAAAAATTACCACCATTTTTAACATAGCTTTCAATTCTTTCGATTGTACCACCCTTAAGCATATACAAGAATGGAGCGATAACTAAATCGTATTTTGAAAAATCATCTTCCATTGAAACAATATCAACAGAAATACCTTTATTCCAGAATGGTTTATACCACTTTACACATTCTTCAAAATACTTACGATTGATGTTGTTATAGCCACAGAAATGCTTTATTGCCCAGCCATTTTCCCAGTCATAAACAACAGCAACCTTACTGTTTGATTTTTCACCAATAACGTCGCTGAGTTTTTCGAGTTGAGCGCCTAAATCAGACACTTCGCAGAAAACTCTTGTATGCTCATGACCGCAATGGTCAACAACTGCACCGTGATACTTTTCGTGGCCTCCACGGCTTTTACGCCATTGGAAATACTGCACACTATCTGCGCCGTGAGCCACAGCCTGAATGGCAGACAAAGACTGCAAGCGAGGGCGTGGCAATTTATTAACATCGTGCCAGTTGACAAGAGATGTTGTGCTTTCCATCATAAAGAATGGCTTGCCATCGTTCATTGAACGGAATGTATCGTGAACAAAAGCAATGTCGCAAGCCTCTGCTTCGTTATAGCCCTTATCCCATGCAGGATAGTTATCCCATGAAACTAAATCTAGATGCTTTGCAAACTTCTGGTAATCTATACCGTCATACATCTTCATAAAGTTTGTTGTTACGGGAATATTTGGTGTAATTTCGCGAAGCGGAGCAATCTCGTTTTCAAAGAAAGAAATATGACTATCTGATACAAAACGATTCCAACAAAGCTTCATTGCTGAAACATGGTTTTCTCCCCTGAATTTTGGTGAATTAATCTGAGACCAATCTGTCATTCTATGAGCCCAGAAGCCGTTCCACCACTTGAAATTGAGTTCTTCAAGGTCATTGTGATAATACACTTTAAGCCAATCTCTGAATGCTTCCTGACATAAATCGCAATGGCACTCACCACAATACTCGTTGGAAATGTGCCACATTTTAACTGCAGGGTGATTTTTATAGCGTTCTGCAAGTTTAGTATTGATATTACGCACCTTTTCACGATATACCGGTGATGTAAGGCAATGGTTATGGCGAACACCGTACTCATTTCTTATACCTGTTTCTTCAACACGCAAAACCTCAGGATATTTCTGCGCCAGCCATGCCGGACGGGCACCTGAAGGAGTTGAGAGAATAACATCTATTCCGTTTTCATGGAGTTTATCAAGAATTTTATCAAGAAACTCAAAATTATAAACACCCTCTTCGGGCTCAAGCATTGACCATGAGAAAATGCCTACAGTTGCGCTGTTAACATGAGCAAGTTTCATTAAGCGCATATCCTCATCCCAGATTTCAGGTGTATTTATCCATTGGTCAGGGTTATAATCCCCACCGTGAATTATATGGTCAAAAAAAGATTTTTTCATATTCTTTCTCCTCGCAAAATTAATTACCACAATTATACAATTTAATTTCCGTTATTGCAACTTATCTTGACACTAAAATATATCAATGATAAAATATTTTCGGTGATAAAATGAAAAAGAAGTTTTTAAGCTTAACAGCTTTGATATTAATTTTATGTTCACTTACCTCTTGCGGTGGAACTAAAATTCTCAAAACAAAGAAAATAACCAATGAAATTACGCAAACCGCAGTTATACTCAAAAGCGATATAACAGAGCAAGAAGTTTTTTCTGATTTCTTAAATAAATTCAAAGCATCTCACACAATACCAGGACTTCTCGAAGGCGTTATTCCTCAGGGTATGTGCTACGACGAATCAACAGGATATTTACTTATAAGCGGATACTACGAAAAAAGTAAATACCCCTCTGTAATTATGGCTATAGATGAAAAATCAGGCAAATTTATAGGTGCATATTCTTTGAAAAACACCGAAGGTGATGATTATTACGGACACGCAGGCGGTATTGCTTCTTCACAGAACACTGTTTATGTTACATCAGAAAGCGAATGCTACACATTCCCTTCCTCCCTTTTAGAAAGACTTAAAAATGGCGATTCAATTCAGTTCCAAGGAAAGTTCAAATTAAATACAGCAGGCTCATTCGCTTGTATATACAACAACATTTTCTGGACAGGCGATTTTGTTGAAAACGATGATAAAGTTAAAGAAAGTATAAAGGATGTTACAACTCTTCAAAACGGAGAAACATTCTACGCATACTGCGAGGGCTACACCTTGGAAGATGGCTTGCCTGATGTCAATAAAATCAACAGTGATTCCACGGGATATGTGCCAGATTACATGATCGCAATACCTGAACAGATACAAGGAATGGCTTTTACTAAAACAAACAAAATTGTTTTCAGCACAAGCTACGGAAGAAAAAACAACTCGAAAATTTATGTTTATGAAGACTTCCTGGTTAAAGAGAAATCCGGTATAAAAATAATTGATAACAAAGAGGTTGACCTTTACGCCTGCAGTAGTAGTTACCTTACAGAAGAAATAACTGCAATCCCAATGGCAGAGGGCATGGCAAACTCTCCTGACGGTATTTATATTGCTTTCGAATCAGGCGCAAAAAAATACAGACAAGGAAGCGGTAAATTCCCTGTTGACAGCTTGTATTACACAACTATTGAATAACAAAACAGCTCAGACAAAATCGTCTGAGCTGTTTTTAATATGTACACAATTTTAATTACTGAATAAAAATATTTTCATCAATTGCTTTTTCTATCAGTTGAAATTGATTTACGACTTCTTCTGCAAAAGCCTGTGGTGTAATACCCATATCCTCACCATATTTAAGAGAAGCATAAATGGATTTTCCGAAGCCATCAATAAAAACATTGTATTCATCTTCAACAATATAGATTTTCACCTTATACCCATCAATTTTTACCTTTTCTACCGATTGCGGATAATATGATGGTGGTCTATTTCTCATCTGACCCAAAAAACTGCCGTTTTCCATATAGAACTTAAAATTCATATACGGACTTAAGCTTTCAAAGTAATCAACGTAATAATAAACACCATCGGATTTTTCAATATATTGGCTCTCAGAAGTTAGGGAAAAAAAAGTTGCTGAACCAATTCTAATTACAATAGGAATACCATATTGAACATTATCACTAAAATTGAAAACATGATATGGGTATAGCTTTGCAATTTCAGATTCATTTTTAGAAATCAAGTTTTTCTCAACAAAACCATTATAGTAATTATCGTTTGTTTTCGAAACATAAATTAACCCACCAAGAATTAACACAACCATCTCCACAACAGCAACAATGCGTATTACTGTTTTTTTAAAATAGTTACGCTTGCAACAGATACACACAACTGCAAATGTAATAGATAAGATCAAGCATCCTCTTGCAAAAGATAAGTAATACGGCAACTCAACATTTAATAAATTCATAATTAACAATTTGGACATATTAAAATATATACTGATTGCCAGTATACCAAATATTGCAGAAAGGATAAGATTTCTTTTAAACATACACACGCCCCCACATATTTAAAGCAGCAGAATAGGCATATATTCCGGCATATTTGGAATCCCCCGAAACGATATATGCAATAAATAAATATTTATTTTGCGGATCTAACCCTATAGCACCCCTATCTTTTGGCTCAGCTGTTTGTTTTACTCTATACAATAAATATATTCCCATAATTACAGTAGGTGTATAGAAAATAGCTTCTGCAGATTGTTCGGCTGTTTCATGGTTTGTAAGTCGCATATCTGCATTGATATTACCCCATACATCATAGGAATTACCACATTTTCATATTAGCAGAATTTTCTATAATTTAAAATATAATTTTAAACATAAAACAAATTTTGGTCAAAGTTACAAAAAACAAGCTGATATTTTAATAATGTTAACGAAGTATCAAGCTTGGTATTCTATCCAAAAACAACAACCCAAAATAAAACAACACGGCCGAAACAAAAACAAAATTTCAACCGTGTTACTTTTTATATTTTAATAAACGCCTTCAACTTAAATGAATAAATGTATTTTTCTTTTACGGGCACACCCATACAAGCAGTAAGAGCCTGAGAATAGATTTCAAGCTGAGGAGCATAAATCCCTTTGAAAACCTCAGGTTCTGTTATATTGTCGCTCTTATAATCTATAAGCACTGCTTCACCATTTTCAATAAATGCACAGTCAAATTTACCCTGAACAACAATTTCTTCATCAAATATTTCAGGCGAAATATCTTTATAAAGCTCCCCTGCTTTTTTCAGAAATGAAAATTCAAATTCTTTATGAATATCTTCTGAAGCAACAAGGCGCTTACCTATATCCGAATTAAAGAAAGCTTCAACAGAAGAGTTATCTAAAACAGAAAGCTCTTTTTCAGTTATAAGTACGTTTGAAAGCAAGCGTTTCTTTTCCTCTTCGAGATTACAAGATGCATTTTTGAAATCGCACAATTCAAGGAATTTATGAATTGCAGTTCCCCTGTCTGCACCTGTAAAGGATTCTGCAAGGAATTTAGGTTTTCTTCTTGCGAAATACTTTCTTTCGTCCAAATGGCGTTCTGTAGATGATGCTGTTCGTTTCGCAAGGATTCCTGAGCAATCGTATTTATAAGTAAAATTTGCTCGTTCCTCCAACTGAGAAATTATTTCCTCATCAACGTCGAAAACAACATCATTGTGTTCACCTGAAGAGATTTCAATTATTTCTCTTTCCGAGCTAACATTCATTGGGTATTCTGAAGTTATGCTTTCAGGATTAACAATTTCACATTGCTGACGAACAATATCACACATACTATGTTTCGAAAAGCAAGTAAGAAGCCATTCTGTCATTGACTTTGCTTTGTAAACAGCATATGGATGGAGTTTACCATTAGCATCAAAACCAAGATGATTATTCACCCTAATTTTCTTTTTTAATCCATCTCTGTTTTTAAAACTACAAGCAAAAACAAGGTGTTCCTTTGCACGAGTCATTGCAACATACAACACTCTTAATTCCTCAGATGCTCCGCCATAGAGAATATCCTTCTCAGTTGCAACAGAAGAAACTGTATTGTAGGTTGTAAAGTTCTCGTCATCGCGAATTTTAAGGCCTATACCTGTATTACGTGAAATTTTAAGAGGATTATAGGCATCTCTTTTGTTAAAGTCTGCTGAGCAGTCAGCAACAATAACATAAGGAAATTCAAGGCCCTTACTTTTATGAATAGACATAATCTGCACGCCACCGGGAGATGTTACACCACTGTAGGTGTGCATTTTTTGTGAATTGACAGCGCTATCCATACTTCTGACAAATGCACCTAGACCTACCCTGCCACTTTCAGTGAAGGAATCAGCAAAATCCATAAAGCCACGGATATTTGCACTACGATTTCTACCGTCTTCAGCTGCAAGAAAAACATTGATTATATCAGTATCTCTTACAATAAATTTTACAAATTCATTTATCGGATAAGATGCTGCAATGTTTCTATAAAGCTGAAGTTTATCTAAAAAGCGTTTTGCTTTTTCTGAGGTTTTTGCATATTCTTCAAGGCACACAAAAAGCTCCGCATTTGGATTCACCATTCTTATCATTGAAAGCTCGTCTGCAGTAAAGCCAAACAATGGTGAGAAAAGAACAGAAATCAAAGGAATATCAACAAGCGGATTATTAACAACCTTAACAAGGCTCATAAGAAGCTGAATTTCTTTAGAAAGACTTGTATCGCCATCAAGAACCGTATTTGACGAAATGCCTTCTTCTGTAAGCGCCTGGGCATAAACATGGGCTTTCTTTTTCATATTACGAAGAAGAATACAAATATCTGAGCTCTCTACAGGTCTTTTACCTGTTTTGGTTGTAATAAGAACCTTTGATTTTAATAAATCTTTAATATAAAGAGCTATTTGTTCTGCTTCAAGACAAACAGTTTCGGCAGAATTATGCTCAGAAAAATCAAAGCAAAGGAGTTCAACATCAGGCTCAGGCTTATCTTCAAAATATGAAGCCCCGAAAACCAGCTCTTCCTTTTCGTTATAATCTATTTCACCAACATCTTCACTCATAACTGTAGTAAAAATATGGTTAGTTGCATCCGCGATACCTTTTCGGCTTCTGAAATTACGGTCAAGTCTTATTTGTGATGGATGATTACCACCATCATAATCAGGCAACCTTTTCTTTAAAGCCATAAAAAGCTGAGGACTTGCTAAACGGAATTTATAGATACTCTGCTTAACATCACCAACACAATATAAATTATTACAATTACGTGAAACTGCTTCAAAAATTATGTTCTGAGCCTGGTTTGTATCCTGATATTCGTCAATAAAAATCTCTTTATATTTATTTTGCAAAGAAAGAGCCAAAGGTGTAGGCTCCCAACCTTCGCCTTTAAATTCAACAAGCAAATCAATGCTTTTATGAAGAATATCGTCAAAAGCGTATGCGTTACACTCTTTTTTCATTTCATCAAGAGTTGCCTCAAGCATTATAACTGCATCGCAAAGTTTCTTTATTATAGGCTTTAATTTAAGAGAATCTGCCTTATGCTCTGCTTCTGTTGGTAAATCCAGAGCCTCAATTGATTCAAGGTCTGCTTTATATACTTTAAAGGCTTCCATCGCAAGGTCTTTTATATAATTATTCACCTTGGTATTTCTACCATCGCAAGTAAACAATATGCCCTCGCGAATCATCGAAACCATACCATCCCAGTTACGCTTGTCTACACAATCAATCAGTTGGGATAATCTTTCTGCGTTAACAGTAAATTTATTAACAAAATTCGGATTAAAGCCACCACTTTCTTCAAGAAGAGAAACTACCTTTAATAACCTTTTATGATGAAAATCTGCAAAAAGCCTGATGTCTTTATAGATTATATCTGCCCAGACGGTATCATTGGGAGTTTTATTTTCAGAAAAAGAATCAACTACACTTTCAAGCCAGAGCTTTGGTGATGGATATGAGCGTGAATCTTTATATAGACTATGAACAACTTCGCCTAGTCTGCTATCATCACGTTCACTTAAGAACATTGAAGTAAGCTTAATAAAGCTATCATCATTTTCCTCATAAAGCTTGTTAATTACCACTTCTATTGCGTCATTTGTCATTTCGGCGAGGTCTTTATCATCAAGCACAGAATAATCAACAGAAACATCCGCTTTAGTGAAATTTTCTTTAACTAATTTCTGGCAGAAAGAGTCCATTGTGCATATATCTGCAAGAGGAAGTGATGCCATCTGCTCACGAAGATAGTTAACGTTATTTCCACTATCAGCGGTTTCTTTAAGTGCTTTATAAATTCTGTCTCTCATTTCACCTGCTGCAGCACGAGTAAATGTAACAACAAGAATTTCAGACACACTGCAAGGGTTATTTATATCAGATACAATATTTTTTACTCGCTCAGTAAGAACTGCAGTTTTGCCTGAGCCTGCCGCAGCAGAAACAAGCACCTGCATACCGCGGGCTTCTATAGCTTTTTCCTGTTCAGTGGTCCAGTCGGTTTTACTCATCTTCCTCACCTCCCAGCAGTTTTATAGCTTTAGAATGGTCTAAATCTGTTATAGCACGGACTTCATCACCCGATTCATATCCGCAGATTGACCTATATGAGCAATATTTACACATTTTACCTTCATCACCATCACCTACAGGAATTGCAGGGATTTTGCCTTGATGTAAGGAATCGCCCATTTCTTTAATCTTATTATCAATAAGCCTTGAAAGATTTTTAAAATCACCTTGGGTATATGTATTACCAACAAACTTTTCTTTTGATTCATCATAGCTTGCAGGGAAATATTTTGGCGCATCTATTGCACCCATTGCCTTTAAAACGACAAGGCTTTCGAGCACCATACCCGATAATTTACCGCTTAAGGTCTTTTGATTCGCTATCTCTTCAGGCTTCGGAGAACGGCTTTTCAAATAATCGGATATACCGATTTTTGATGGAAGATACAAAACACCTGATGGTATAAAATCCCCGTAAACATTCTTACCGTTCTTTTCGAGAGCCATCAAATACAGCACCATCTGAATATTTAATCCGTCATAAAGCTCAGAAAGCTTAAATTCCTTTTTACCTGTTTTATAGTCAATAATACGGACATACTTTATGCCGTCTTTTTCGGCAATATCAACTCGATCAACAGAGCCACGCACAAACACTTTACCGTCTTCAAGTTCAACCTCGTACAAAGGTATTTCATCTCCGCCGATTTCGACCTCAAATCCACAAGGTTCAAAGGAACCAACAGAAAACTCGTCTTTAAGGCGGGCAATTATTGCCATACATGTTTCAACAAGCCTGTTATACAGGAATAAAAATCTTTTTGACTTTCCGTCAATACCGCCCATCTTGTCATTGATATATTCTTGAAGAATTGAAGAAACATCATTACGAAGAACACTTTCCTCTGCTGAGACAAATGAACCTTTAGGATATTTTTTAAGAATTGTTTCCATAACAAGATGGACAATTGTACCACTCTGCGCAGGGTCAAGCTCGGCAGTTCTTAATGGTTCCGCTTTTAACCCATAGCGCACAAAATATGAAAAGGGACAGTTATAATATGACTCTATTCTGCTTGCAGAAAGATACATATCCTTTTTGAAAAGAGATTGAGAAACGGCTGCATCATCAATTTTATAGTCTCTTTGACCAGCAACATTTGAAAGAGCAAACAATCTGCCTGCATATTCTTTTTTGTTCTTAAAATAATCATAAAGAGTGGTGCGAAGAACACTGTTCTCCCTGTAATTTTTAGCAAGAAGAGAAAATGCACCGTCATCACTTTCAATAAAAGAAAACGAATCACATTCAGATGTTGAAATAACCTTGACATTCTCAATTGATTCTAAAGCAGTATCTATTATTTCCGATGGATACAACTCAGAACCATCAGAATCTATAGTTTTATATGACAAATAAAGTTTTTCCGATGCTGAAGTTACAGCACAATAAGAGATAAACTTTTCTTCAGGAATACTATCTTTATAAGCAGGCTTTATTTCAAGACCTAAATTTGTAAGAGAAACTCTATCTGCATCGGTTAAAATACCACTCTGCACTGACACAAGAGGAAATTCATCCTTATTTACACCAACAAGGAAAACTACCTTAAGTTTTTCTGTACGGATTCTATCTGCGCTTCCGATTTTAATTTCGTCAAGGCCCTGAGGAATTTCACCGATTTCACCTGAATCAGAAAGAACACTGAACAACTCAAACCAACGTTTAACTGACATATACTTGCCATCACCGAAGGTTGCCATTTCATCAAGCATTTCCATAAGAATATCCCAGGATACAGCCTGACGCTCCGCTTCAACAGGAAATCCGCTTTCATTCAGGTTTTTATATAAATCAAAAAGCTTGTCCTGAATATGTTGTTTTTCAAGGAAATTATAAATTATTTCGGAAATCTCTTTGCCTGTTTTATCCTCACAATCAGTTTTCAACTTTAAAATCGGACCGATTGCTTTCCTTCTTGATTCGTTAAGCTCATCAAGCTGTTTCTGCGTTTTCTCGTTGAATTCATTACCAAAGCCATCAGGATGCATTGTGAACCCATCACGCCAGTTTGACGCGCCAACGCCCCATATCAACGCATATTTTTCAAGCCTTGAAATCTCTGTAAGAGTAAGATTACTTAAACCTGATTTAAGATAAATCAAAATATTTTCTGTTGTAAGACTTGAAGTAATACAAGAAAGAACGGCATTAAGATAAACGAACAATGCCTCATATTTAAGAGAACGCCTGTTATCCTCAAAAACAGGGATATCAAGGCTTTTAAGCTCTTCTGCAATTAAAGAGTTATAAGAGCCTTCTACGCGCTCTATAACCGCAATATCGCGGCATCTGTACTCACCTGAACGGATAAGTTTTTTAATCTGTGCAGCAATACACTTACACTCATCGTATTTATCTGCACATTTATATACAACAACACTTCCGTCAGAATCTTTTTTCTCTGTTTTCTCATCATAAAAAATATTTTTTTCGAGCATAAAAATATCTGACGAAAAAGAATCAGCAGTTTGGCTGCAATAAATTTCATCAACACTGACAGAACATTTATTAGCAATTGCTCTTAGACGTGTTTCAAACTCTTTTATATAGTAAAACGGAGTATATTTACCTACATTTTCATCAGTACATAACGATACATACACATCATCTGCCTGAGAAATCATTATATCAAAGCAATCTGCTTCCTGTTTGAGAAATGACCTGAAACCATCAATAAAAACAGTTTTACCTTTAAAAATATTGTTATTTAGGGCAAATTCGGAAAGCATATTAACAGAATCCGTATCGTCAAAATAACTCTGTTTTACAAGGGCATCGTATGCATCGTTAATTAAAGTGATATCCTGAAGTTTTTCTTTTAAAAAACCATCCTCAAGAAGCTCTGCTTTTTCTTTTAAAAGATCAGAAGAAATATTACAATATTTGAATTCTTTGCATAAATCTACAAGTGGATTCAAAGCAGTGTAATTCGTTTTAACAGATGAAAAAACATTAAGCCTGCCCTCAAGAGATTGAAGCGCTTCGCTCATAATAGCTGCTCTCACACCGTTGTCTGCAATAGATTTAGTGTAGTATGGTGTATTTTTCAATGTTGAAAGAGCTAAACGTTTAAAACTATAGATTCCTACCTCTTTTAAACCTGAAGCACCTAAATATTTGAGCATACTTCTTTCTGTTTCAAAAGAAAACTGCTCAGGGATAATCAAAAGAGGCTTGCTCTCACCTTTATTTAATTTTTCGGTTATAATCTGACGCATAGCGCGTGTTTTTCCGCTGCCTGCTCTGCCTTTAATTAAATGAAGCATAAAAACCTCCGGTTTTTGTTGTTGAAATTATAATATCATAAATATAAAAAAATTTAAATATGTAAATTCAGTTTATTAGTCCTATATTTAGTGCTGAATAAATGAATAATATAAAATATTCCGTAAATAATAAAAACAGAAATTTAGTGAAAGGAGAATGTTTATGTTAGACAGAATCGCTTTAATACTTGTTACAGTAGGCGCACTTAACTGGGGAAGCATTGGTCTTTTCAAGTTTGACCTTGTTGCATGGTTATTTGGTGGACAAGCTGCAATATTGTCGAGAATAATCTACGTGGTTATAGCTCTTGCAGGTATTTGGTGCATTTCACTTCTTTTCAGAGAAAACGAAATGGTTGGAACAGTTACAAATGATAAAGTTGAATAAAACAAAAGCACTCACTTTTTAAGTGAGTGCTTTATCATTTAGTTATTTTCAAGTTTTACAATTTTATATGTCATAACACCACGAGGAGCTTCAACTGAAACCTTATCGCCTACCTTATGACCCATAAGAGCTTTACCAACAGGAGATTCATCAGAAATTCTTCCTTTTGTTGAGTCTGCCTGAGCGAAACCTGTTATTGTAAATGTTTTTTCTGCTGAACCCTTAGCAGTTCCCTTGATTGTTACAACAGAACCAACGTGAACAACCTCTGAGTTAGTTGTTTCTTCATCAAGAATAGTTGCTTTTAAAAGTATAGCCTCAATATCATTGATTTCTGCTTCAAGCTTTGCCTGCTCTGATTTTGCTTCATCATATTCACTGTTTTCGGAAAGGTCGCCGAATGAACGTGCAACCTTAAGTTTTTCAGCAATATCGGAACGTCCTGATTTAAGTGCGGCAAGCTTTTCTTTAAGCTCTTCATAGCCTTCTTTTGTTAAAACGATATCCTGTGCCATTTAAAATTACATCCTCTCAAGCAAAAACTGCTTCAATTTATACCGCTATATTATAGTAAAGTTAACAATAAAAGTCAAGTGATAAGTAATGATTATTCTTCACCCTCGAAAAATATGTGTTTTTTATATGGAATAACCTCAACAACTGCGCACGCCATATCATGAGACACACCGAAATTTGTTAGTTTCTTTACAGATGAATTCTCCGCAAAATACTCTGAATCTGCTGTAATTTCGAGATTATTATTCCCATCCCAAACCGAAATTGGCTCTCTTTTTTTTACATTGTTTAAATTTATATGTATGCTTTTACCCTTAACAAAACTTTCATCATTAATAAAAACATTTAACCCAAATTTATTATAGCAGTATTTTGAAAAAACAATAATTTCTTTATTTTCATTACAAAATATAACAAGCCTTCTGCAAATTTCAGCAAGCCTTACATACTCTTCTGAAAATTTGAAGTTTTCATCATATACAACAACATCCCTAATATCTGAAGTAGTAAGAAAACCAATAAAAGAAGATACAATCGCTCTTTTGATATAGAATGAATAGTTAAATAAATATGAAGTTAAATAATCATTTACTTCCTTATTCTGTGTATCAAGAACCGCACCCTTATATTTATTCAAAAGTGTTATTATTTCTTCATTATACAAATCACTTTCACTTAATTCAACAACGTTAAATATAACGTTTTGGCAAACAAAACTACTCTTATTATGTACAATGTTCTTTTGCTTCTTTCTGAATAAATTTAATGATTTTTTCTTTTTTTCTTTATTTAATTTTAAAATTAACATAAAAAACGCTCCCTCTCTCGTATTGTACGAAAGAGGGAGTAAAAAATTTGTCAGAATCAGTCTGTTGCCTGAATATATTTTCCGCCTGGAGTGTATCTTGTAAGATAATTTACAGGGTTAACCCAACCGCCATTAATCATCAAACCGAAATGGAGATGAGCACCAAATGAGTAACCTGTATTACCTGCATTACCGATAACATCGCCCTGACGAACACGCTGACCAACACTTACTCTGATATTGGAAAGATGAGCGTAATATGTGAGAACACCATTACCGTGGTTAATAACAACATAGTTACCATAACCGCCGCCCCAGCCCCAGTTTGCAACTTCGACTGTACCGGCTTTAACAGCAATAACATCCGCACCATGTGTTCCTGCCCAACGGCAAGTATCTATACCATTATGCTGTTTACCCCAACGTGTTTTGAAACTTGAGGAAATATATGCATCTTCATAAGGAAGAGGCCAAACCATATCACCATCTACCACGCCTGAGCCGTAGTGAGTGTTTTTATCGGCAAGTTTATCCTCCAGATCAAGAATAGCTTCTTCACGCTTATCTATTGCTGCCTGATATTCAGCGCTCTGAGCATCAAGCTTATTAACAATAGCCATAACCTTATCGAGGTCCTTCTGAATAAGAGCTTCAGCATCCTCAATAACTTTACGTGCATCTACCTGCTCCTGTTTCTTTTCCTCATATTCAATTTTGGCTTCATCGAGCTCGGCAATCTTAGTGTTAAGACGTTTTTTTACGTCTTCGATTTCTGCAACCTTAACGCCGATATCAATAATATTCTGCTCAAGCTCTTTTATAAGCTTATCGTCATTTTCAGCAATTCTCTGAAGAAGTTCAACTCTTTCGAGATAAACCTGAAACTCGAAGTCATCAGATGTTAAAATAAACTCAAGTGGAGTAGCAGCACCTGCCATATATGACGCCCTGATTCTTTCACCGAGAAGAACATATGTGTCTGCTTTTTCCTGTTCTAATTTAATAACCTGCTGGTCAAGCTCTTTAATCTGCTTATTAAGAGCTTCTATTTCTGCTTCAACGCTTGAAATCTGCTCATCAACACGCGCAATATCTGCATCAATTAAAGCAATTTCACGATTATATAAATCAATTTGTTGCTGTAAAGCATCAATTTTACTCTGAAGAGTTGAAATTTCAGGATCATACTTAGATGCTTCTTGCTCAAGGGCATCAATTTTTTCCTGATTAGCAGCAATCTGTTGTTTTATTTCTTCGATTTTATTTTTGTACTCTTGTTTTTCAGCATCAGTTAAAGCAAACGCAGATATGGAAAGGCCACTAACCAATATAACAAGAGCAAGTAATAAGCTGAAAACTTTTTTGGAATTATATACTGCTTTCGACAACATTGCTATGCTCCTTAAGATATTTGTTAAGTGAAATAATACTACCGAACACACCGATAAACACGCCAACAAAGGCAAACATTCCGAAAACAAGACCGATATGCTCACCAAAGCTTACAACACTACCGCCAAGCATTGACATAATGTTTCCAAGCCAGATAGATGCAAGGCTGTATATTCCGTATTGAATACCAAGACCAATCACTGCAGAGAAAAGGCCAAGAAGAATACCTTCAACCATAAATGGCCAACGAACAAAAGCATTTGTTGCGCCAACAGCTTTCATGATGCTGATTTCAAGGCGTCTGTTGAATATAGTAATTCTTATTGTGTTAGAAACAATGAAGAGAGAAACAAAGAAGAGAATTGCAACAATACCCAAGCTGATATATGTAACAGCATCTCTTATACTTGAAATCTTTCCTGCAAGTTCACTGTTTTCGTGAATCTGTAAAACATAAGGAAGATTTTTTATTTCTTCTACTGTTTCGTTAAAACGTTCAAGGTCTGCAACCTTTACTTTATATGCATTAGGAAGAATTGTTGGAGAAAGACCATCAAGAAGAGCGGCTTTGTCGCCATAAGCTTCCTTCTGACGTTCAAAAGCTTCCTCACGGGAAACAAAAACAATATCGTCTTCAACATTTTCCATAGCGAGAAGCGATACTTTAAGAGCGTCGGTCTGGGCTTCTGTAGCAGAATCCTCAATATAAACCATAACAACATTCTGGTCTTCAATTAAATCAAGGACTGAATTTATGTTAAGGAAAAGAAGCGTACCACTACCAACAATTATAAGACAGGAAATCAAAACAATAATAGTAGCAAGAGAAAGTAATCTGTTAACCCAGATGTTTCTAAAGCCTTCTCTTGTAAGATAAGCTAAGCTTGCGCCTTTCATTTCGCTTCAACCTCCTCACTCTGAGAATCTTCAGAATAATCTGTAACAACATCTACAACGCCATAGTTCTGAACAAGGTACTCCAGATCCTCGCCACCCTCTTCAAGGAAGTATGAACCAACTGAATCCTCAGGTTTTTCAAACTTATATGGTTCAACATCTATATGAGATGCATCAGGACAGTCTGACTCAATAACACCATTCTTGATAGTAATAACTCTATGGTTAAAGGTTTTAACCAGATGAAGGTCATGAGTTACCATAATAACGGTTGTTCCATCTGCGTTAATATGGTTAAGAAGGTCAACAATTTCGTATGACATTTTAGGGTCAACGTTACCTGTTGGCTCGTCCGCAATAATCATATTTGCATTGTTAGCCAAAGCTCTTGCAAGAGCAACACGCTGTTGCTCACCACCTGAAAGCTGGTTTGGCTTTGAACGTGCTTTTGAATTAAGACCGACAAGACCAAGAAGATATGGAACACGCTTTCTTATAGAGTTTTCGCGTGCACCGATAACACGCATTGCATATGCGATATTATCGTAGACGTTCATATTCTGAATAAGCCTGAAATCCTGGAAAACAATACCCATAGTTCTTCTGAAATATGGAATATCTCTCTTTTTCATAGAATTAAGGTCATAGCCATTAATATTAATTGAACCGGTTGTAGGAACTTCTTCGCGCATCATAAGCTTTAATAATGTACTTTTACCTGCGCCTGATGAACCAACAATAAAAACGAACTCTCCTGTTTCAATTTCGAGATTGAAATTATTGAGAGCTTTTACATTTGTATCAGCGTAAACTTTAGTTACGTTTTCGAACTTAATCAAACAAAACACCCAATCTTGTAGTTTTTTCTATCCACCAATAATAATAGCACATTTAATTACAAAATGTAACCCTTTTGTAATAAAAATGTGCTAAATTAATTTAATATTTACTGTTTATTAATATTTAATAGGGTTTGCGTCAAGATACTTCTTAACCATAAGAGCTACTTTAAAAACAATAGCGTCATCAAACTCTCTTAAATCAAGGCCTGTAAGCTTTTTAATCTTTTCAAGACGATAAACAAGAGTGTTTCTGTGAACGAAAAGCTTTCTTGATGTTTCAGAAACATTAAGGTTGTTTTCAAAGAAACGCTGAATTGTGAAAAGTGTTTCCTGGTCAAGAGTTTCAATTGAACCAACTTTGAAAATTTCTTTAAGGAACATTTCGCAAAGAGTAATTGGAAGCTGTTAAATAAGTCGAGCAATGCCAACATGGTCATAACTAACGATGTTACTCTCTGTGTCAAATACTTTACCAACCTCAAGAGCAACCTGAGCCTCTTTAAATGAACGAGCAAGGTCTTTAACACCAACAATCGGAGTACCTATACCAACGAGAGCGTGAGTATAGAATTCAGATGAAAGTGTATCAGAAATTGAACGAGCAAGCTTTTCAAGGTCCTTACCATCAATATCGCTCTTAACCTCTTTAACAAGAGCAATATCTGATTCACTGATATTGATAACAAAATCCTTTGTTTTATCTGGGAAGAGATTCTGAATTACGTCGTAAACAGAAACATCATTCTTTTCAGTAAGTCTGATAAGAAGAACAACTCTTGAAGCCTCGTTATTAAAATGAAGCTCACGAGCCTTAAGATAAATATCGCCAGGAAGAATGTTATCAAGAATAATATTCTTAATAAAATTGCTCCTATCATATTTCTCGTCATAAAACTGCTTGATGCTTGAAAGAGAAACACCAAGAACACCTATGTAATTCTGAGCAGCAGCATCTTCGCCTTCAACAAAAACTGCATATTCAGGATGCATATGAGTGCCGAAAGACTGATAAAGATAACCTTCGCTTGCAACTGGTGTTGAAGAAGAGAAAACAGCAACAAGATTGCTTGTCCTGATTTCGCCGATTCTGCCAAGGTCGCTACAAGAAATAACTGCACCTGACTCATCTATAACGCCGATTGTTCTGTCAACAACATCACGCATCTGGTGAATGATGCCTTGAAATAATCTATTGGACATATTATGACCTCCGAAAATTAAACAAATTGACAAATTAACTGTTATACATAATACACAACTTTATCTGTTTTTGCAAGTGCTTTTTTTATATTTTTCAAATTCTTTTATGCAAAATGTTAATTTTTCGACATTTTTTATTGTTTCAATTGCGAAAAACATTGACTTTCAAGACTTAAAATCTTTCGTCATTTTCAACAATGGATTTAAGCTCGTCCGCAGTAACAAGCCTTGCTTCACCACTTTTGAGACTTTTATCAAGAGGAAGGCCACCAATTGCGATACGTTTTAATTCAATAACTTCTGCGCCATAGCGCAAAAACATCCTTTTAACCTGATGGTATTTCCCCTCTTTAACAATAACCTTATAAACAGGGTTCTCGCCATTCTCGATTTGTTCAAGAACAGCTGAAAGAAGCACTGTTCCATCCTCTAAAACCACACCATCAGAGAACCCTTGTTTTGCTCGCTCATAATCAATTGGATTTGAAAGCTTAGCAATGTATGTTTTAGTAACATGTTTTGAAGGCGCTAAAATATCGTGAGCAAATTCACCGTCATCAGTTATAAGGCAAAAACCTGTTGTGTCCTTATCAAGTCTGCCTGCAGGAAAAAGATTTTTCCTTTTCAAATCGTCAGGCAAAATATCCACAACTGTTTTATAACGCTTATCATCTGTTGCGCTTACAACACCGGCAGGCTTATTAAGCATAATATAAGTAAATTTTGTCTGAAACAGCTTCTCGCCATTAACTAAAATCTCATCTGAATAGCAGGCTTTTGTTCCGCTATCTTTAACAACAGCACCATTCAGAACAACTTCTCCACGTTTTATCATTGCCTTAACTTCGCTTCGTGAAGCAAGACCCTGAGAAGCAATTATTTTATCAATTCTTTCTTTTTTGTCCATAGATTACATACCTTAGAGTGAGTAAAGCATATCCGAATCAGATTTGGGATAGTCTTTTCCACTCATATTTCGTTAAAATACTCGTAAATCCGTCAGGATTTACTGCGTTTTTGCCTCATCTGAGCAAAAAATACTTAATCACAAAATTCTTCAACCTTAAATGAACGAGGTTTCGAGAGATTTTGGTCGTATTTGACTGCAGACAGGCTG
>JAZLDN010000067.1:0-6802 GCA_045614765.1 Acutalibacteraceae bacterium | reverse complement strand
GAAGAACACGTTCACGGGTCATAACGCAGAATATAAGGGATGCAACACCACTGACAATAGCGGTAAAGTTACCCATAAACATAAATGTTGATGTGTAAGAAAGGTTGATAACCTTATTACCGATAAGGTCAATAAGAACTGTCAATATCTGCTGCGGCAGCTTTTCACCTAACAGACCCGAGAAGAACTCAGCCATGGTAATAAGCCTTGTTCGGTCAACCGGGTGAGGCGTTATGGTTGCCAACATACCGGTTTTAGCAATAGCACGGAACGTACCCGCACCCTCACGGACAACCGCAAGCAAGAAATATGTAAGGAACTTACTGATATCTCTGGAGCCCTTGCCCTTAAAGAGCATTGGGAGCAACCAATAGAAGCAAGTACCCAATGTACCTGGAATACCCAAACCTACAAGGTAAGGCTTGAATTTACCCCAACGAGTACGTGTTTTCTCAACGATTGCCGCTGTGAAAATATCATTGATAACATCCCAGAACCCATTGAAAACACTAACAAATGTCTGGTAGTCAAGGTCAATCTGGAGAATACTTGTTACGAAACGATCGTTGAAGGAGTCGATATTAAAGCTCTGGCACATATCATAAACAACGTACCATACTGTTTCTTTCATACCAACATATCTTCTGTTTTCATAGACATACTCACGGGAAGTAGCGTCCATTTCCGGCGTTTCGGCAACAACAGTGGTTTTTTCGTCTGCCAAAAGATACACCTCCGCAGTTGTGATACACATTTTTAGGCATACCACACCATTTATAAAGTGAATTATACCATAGCAAAAAAATCTTTGCAACTATAATTTAAGAATTTATATGCTTAAAAAATAACCTTGTGGGAAACATCAAAATTGCCTGTACTTGTTTGTTTATTTTTACCACAAAAAGAAAAGCAGACTGCTGTGAACAGTCTGCCATATCCCGTTATATAAGCACTTTTGAAAGGAATGATTTAAGTCTTTCTGATTGAGGGTTATTGAATATTTGATCAGGTGTACCATCTTCAACAATAACGCCTTCGTCCATAAAGATAACTCTATCTGCAACTTCTTTTGCAAAGCCCATTTCATGAGTAACAACAACCATTGTCATACCCTGCTTTGCAAGATCCTTCATAACATCAAGAACTTCGCCTACCATTTCAGGGTCAAGAGCAGATGTAGGCTCGTCGAAGAGCATTACATCAGGCTCCATACAAAGAGCGCGAACAATAGCTATTCTCTGCTTCTGACCACCTGAAAGCTGCTGAGGATAGGCGTGAGCTCTGTCAGCAAGGCCAACTCTTTCAAGAAGCTCCATCGCTTTTTTCTCTGCTTCCGCCTGATTTTTACCTAAAATCTTGGTTGGAGCAAGAGTCATATTTTTAAGAATATCCATATTAGGGAACAAATTAAAGTGCTGGAAAACCATTCCCATTTTCTGACGATGCTTATTTATGTTTGTTTTTTTAGATGTAATTTCTGCGCCATCAAAAACGATGCTTCCTGCTGTAGGAATTTCGAGAAGGTTAAGAGAGCGAAGAAGTGTACTCTTACCACTTCCTGAAGGGCCAATTATAACAACCTTTTCACCCTTGTTAATTTGGCAGTTAATGCCGTCGAGAGCCTTTACAATACCACCTGTGTAGTGTTTTTTAAGGTCGGTTACTTTGATTAAAACGTTATCGGTCACTCTTACGCAACCTCCTTTCAAGTTTTCCTACAAGAGATGTAAGAAGCATAACTATTACAAGGTAAACTATAGCAACGGTAAAGAGCGGAATAAAGTATTCAAAGGTTCTGCCCGCAACCACGTTACCTGACTTTGTTAAGTCCATAACACCTACATAACCTGCAACAGAAGTTTCTTTTATAAGAGCAATAAACTCATTGCACAATGTAGGTAATACTGCCTTGAACATCTGAGGAATGATTATATAACGCATTGTCTGAATATAGTTAAACCCAAGGCTTCTGCCTGCTTCAAACTGCCCGTTATCAATAGACATGATACCAGCTCTGAAAATTTCAGCAACATACGCACCTGAGTTGATACCGAAAGCCACAATAGCAACAGGAACGCCATCTTTTGCAGAAACAAAAACCACAAAATACATAATCATAAGCTGAACAACAACAGGGGTTCCTCTTATAACGGTAAGGTAAACCTTGCATATTGCATTTACAACTACAAGAACCCAATAACCTATACCGCCATGCATTTTCATAGATTCCTTGTTTTTATCAAAAGAGGAACGAACTGCAGCAACAACGATACCGATAACAACACCTAAAAACAAAGCACCTGCTGTGATTTTAAGAGTATTAAAGAAACCGTTTATCATAAGCTCATATCTGCCGTCGCCAAAAACGAACAGAATTTCTTGCCAGAGCTCTTTCATTCTCTCATCCTTTCTCTAAACCCGAATCTTTCTTTAACAGAAAACAAGGGCGGAATAAATCCGCCCTTAAATCCGGAAATTAATTACTTAATGTACTTGTCAATAACCTGCTGAACAGAACCATCTGCGATAAGAGACTTAAGTGCTGCATCAACCTGTGCCTGAAGCTCTGTGTTATCCTTTGCGAAGCAGATAGCGTAATCTTCAACAGCATACTCTGTTTCAAGAATTTCAAGACCTTCGTTAGCTGCCACATATGACTTTGCAGGCTCGTTATCAATGATAACGCAATCAACCTTGTCTGCAAGGAGAGCCTGAACAGCAACTGCACCGTTGTCATAACGTGTGATAGCATCTTCACCAAAATCACCTGTAGCATAGATGTCGCCTGTTGTAGAAGTCTGAACACCAATCTTCTTACCTGTGATATCGTCAAGAGACTTTATATCGCTGCCCTCTTTAACGATAACAACCTGAACACCTGTTGCATAAGATGTTGAGAAATTAACTTTTTCAAGTCTTTCGTCGTTAACTGTAAGACCAGCCATACCCATATCATATTTCTTTGACTGAACGCCTGGGATAATTGAGTCAAATGCAATATCAACGATTTCAAGCTCCATGCCAAGCTTATCAGCAATAAGCTGAGCGATTTCAGCATCGATACCTACGATTTTGTCGCCTTCAACATATTCGTATGGAGGGAATTCTGCATTTGTTGCCATTGTAAGAACAGTTTTGCCTGCTGGTGCTGTTGTATCACCATTATCAGCTGGCTCTTTACCGCAAGCTGCGAAGCAAGCAACCATAGCAATAACAAGAACGATTGAAGCAATCTTTAAAAACTTTTTCATTGTAAAAACCTCGCTTTTATATTTATGCTTTCGCACATTGTGAGTGCATTATATACCCCTAAATGCAAAATTGCAACACTTTTTTGAAAAATTATACACGTTTATGCAAGCAGAATGAATATTTCAAAATAAATTTGTTAACAAATTTTCTATATACAAAATAAAAAATATGTTGTATAATAATGTCTACATTAAATTGGCACTCAAGGATTTATATATGATTTATTTGATTCTTTTAGGGCTTCTGTTTTTTATACAGTTATTTGCAGCATCCTGGTATGATTTAGCAAAAAAAGCAACAGATAAAAAGAAAGCCTTTAAACACAAACTAATTTGTTCCGCCATTTATATGGCTTCAGTGCTCCTTTGTTCAGCTATAAAAGGGAATTTCAACAATACATATACGCTGTTATTCATAGGTGCTTTCCTTTCCATATTCATTCACGACATTTTTGAGGAAAAGAGCAATAAAATTCACAGTGTTTTTTCAGCAATTCTGAGTGTTATCGGATATATTGCTATCGGCGTGGCGTTATGCTGCAAAAACCCAACATTACTTAATCAAAATCAAATTAGTTTGGTAATCCAGTACGCAATACCTGCCGCAATTCTTCTCACATGCGCTATCACCTTGATAAAATCCACATCTGTTTCTCAACTTATATCTGCTGTGTATTTAATCATATGCGCTATTCTTACAGGTATTACCCTTCATAAATCAGGGAATCCTCAGTCGCAGGCAGCTAGCTGCGCAATAATTATGGGTGCAACAGCAATATTCTTTTCAAGCATCATTTCTGTTTTTGATAAAAACAATACAAAATCTTTATTGAGAATAAATCTTTATTATTTTGGTCTTATGTTTATTTCCTGCTCTGTAGCAGTTGTATAAAATTTCCGAGGAGAATAAAATGAGAAAATTTCTATCAATTATTCTGAGTATAGCCTTCATTATTGCCATTGTCCCTGTTGCAGTTGCCGCAGAATATAATGGGTTCGAATATCAGGCAAACTCTGCAGGCACATATGTTATAACAGGCTATAATGACTACAAAACAGATTATGTAAATATTCCTGAAACAATAAACGGAATAAAGGTTACTGCAGTAGGAAAAGGTGCTTTCCAGAATAAAACAACAATCTCTACTGTTAAGTTTCCTGAATCTGTAACTGCAATTGCTTCAATGGCTTTTTATGGTTGCAAAAACCTTAACTCCGTTATACTCAGTTCAAGTGTTAAGTCAATCGGTTCAAAGGCCTTCAGCATGTGTACAGGTCTCACAGGTATAAACCTCAAAAATGTGCAGACTGTTGGTGAGCACGCATTTTATGGTTGTAGCGGACTTAGCGATCTTTATTGTGGAAATGCCCTTAAAGTTATCGGCGCATACGCTTTCCAGAAATGTTCAGCTCTTACATTTATAAAGCAGGCTTCCACCCTGATTTATATTGGTAACTATGCCTTTGCAGATTGCTCATCAATCACGACCCTTACATTACCCGATAAGCTTACATATATCGGTAATAGTGCTTTCAAAAATTGCAAATCTCTTAAATCTTTAACTTTTGGTTCTGCAACGCTTGAAATCGGTGCATACGCATTCGAAAACTGTTCCTCACTTACTGCACTTACAATACCGAATAACATTTCAGCTATCGGAAGATATGCCTTTGCCCTCAGAAACTCAACTTCCACAGATTTTTCTCATAATATTTCTCTTACTTGCGCAAAAAACTCACAGGGCACAAAATACGCAAAGATGCATAACGTGAGTGTATATATTACCGATCTCAACAAAACCTATACATATTTTGGCGACATAAACGGCAACGGAAAAACTGATAAAAACGATGCTAAATCAGTTCTTCGCATTGCCGCCTCAATGGATTACGGAATAACCGGAGAAAAGCTTTTCATTTGCGATATTAACTGCAATGGAAAAATAGATACTGGAGACGCTTCCTATATTCTCCGTAATTCATAAATCACTTTTTAACAACAAAGCCTTCAAAGCCTGCTTTTTTCAAAGCAGCAAGATGCTTTTGCGCATTAGCTTTTTCCTTGAAGGCACCAGTTTGAACTGTATACAACGTTCCGCTTTCCTGCGGAGCGTTGTTTTTTTCTTTCGGAAAAGAAACTCCGTAATAATTGCAAACTCCTTTTGCAATTGCCTCACCAATATCCTTAGTGTTCTTAATAATAAAATCTGAACCTTCCTTTGTATCATGGAACTCGCATTCACAATACACAGCAAGACCATTAGTCGCTCTGCACTCATAAAAATCAGGTTTCGCAATAAGTCTTTCCGCGCTCTTACCCGGAGTAATCGGTGCAAGACAATCAAATACAGCCTGTCCTGCTTTTTTTCTCTCACCATCAAGCGAATAAAGCAATATCTGCGTGCCACCTGTAATATTATGTTTAGCTGTTGCATTTGTGTGTATCGCGATATGCATATCAGCACCGAAAGTATTACTTTCCCACACTCTTTGATACATATCATCATTATATGTACACATTACAGTAAAACCTACTTTTTTAAGATATCTTTCGCAAGCCCTCGCTATTTTATGGCACTGAGCTTTTTCATTTGTATTCCCTGTTGCATATAAATTCCCCTGCTGATTACTGGGGGAAATATAAATTCTTTTACTCAATGAATCACCTCTGAGAAAGTTTCTTTATTATAATATGTCATAGCTCTGTCGCTATCAGAAACACCTTGAGTTGTAGGGTCTACAACCACGCCTGCAAGCGCAAGAACATTAACGCACAATCCACACAACTCAAGAATTTCATACTCTGCCACTGGCGGCACAATTTCCGCAAGTGCCAAAAGCTTATACACAAAAGAAACTACTAATGTTACGGCGCTTACGACAAACGCCTTGTTTTTTAACCTTGCTTTTATATTAATTTTCAATTCATCTGCCTCCGTTGCAATATATTTATTTTTATATTTTCTGTGAATCCTCAACCACAAGTTCTTCAATAAGCATATTATATTTATGCTTTATCTCACCATTCCCGCCTAATTGCACATATTTATCTCCTGCTTTTATCCTCTCGGAAAGAGGCATATACGGTGCCATTATTTTAAGCTGAAGAATTGATAAATAATTATCTTTACTATGCTCACTCTGCTCATCTACCCATTCATCCCACTTTCGGATAAATCTATAAACCTTAACAGAGGTTGCAATTATCACCGACAACGCAGTAAGCACAGATGCAATCAGTATTATATTATCAACCATCAATTTCTCCATTCTCCTGAATAGCCTTCGCCTCTTCGTCTGTTATTTCGTGCCAATTGGATGCACTATCGTTTTTACCTAAGTAAACTACCTTGCCGAACGCCTCACCATTTGTGAGGGTCATATTTTCATCTGCCTTTAAAACTAAAATATTTTCTGTAATCATTGTGCTAAAGTCCACCCCTTTGCATTTATAGTTGCTTTCTGCTCGTCTGTTAAAACTATTGCTTTATTAAGATTTAATGTTTGAGCGGTTTCTACTGTCTTTAATCCGTCAATAATACTCTGTACGC
>JAZLDN010000066.1:0-8031 GCA_045614765.1 Acutalibacteraceae bacterium | reverse complement strand
TGGCATCTAAAAAAGTAGGGTCTTTCGAGGCTTCTTTTCTTATTTCATATTCTTTTTAAGAAACTCAACTGGTGCTCTGATATCTCTTTCAGGATCATCGCCAACTTCTCTTTCTATTGTAAGGAAGCCGTTGTAGCCGATTTCTTCAAGAGCTTTAAGGTAGTTTGGCCAATCAACGCTACCCTCACCGAGAGGAACTTCAATAAATGAATCATCTGTAACGATAACGTCCTTATTAATACCATAAACAACCTCAGGGTCAAGGTAGAAAATCTGCTTACCGTCCTTAGCGTGAGTATGTACAATATACTTTTTAAGGTTGTGAACAGCCTTAACAGGGTCATCACCTGTAACCATAACAAGGTTTGCAGGGTCAAGGTTAACGCCTACGCCTGTTGAATCAAGGCTATCAAGGAACATTTTAAGGTCTGCGCTTGTTTCAGGACCTGTTTCAACTGCAAAGTGAGCATCAATTGAATCTGCATATTCTGCAAGCTCACGGCATGCTTCCTGCATAATTTTGAAGCGGTCGTGATTTGGGTCAGATGGAACAACACCGATGTGAGTTGTAACGATATCAGTTTCAAGCTCTTTAGCAAGGTCAAGAATCTTCTTTGAATAGTCAACTCTCTGACGGTTTAAATCCTTGTGGATAAATCCGCCACCACCAAGGTCTCCGCAAAGAGCAGAAATAACAAGGCCGTTTGATTTAACAATATCAAGGAATTCCTTTCTTTTTGCGCCTACAAGCTCATCAGGGCTCATAGCACCGCGTGTTGCATAAACCTGAATACCCTGAGCACCGCAAGCAGCGGCTTTCTTTACTGCAGTTGGGATATCTGTTCTGAAGCTATCCACAATTACACCAATTGGAAACTGTTTCATAATATATCTCCTTTAAATTATTATTTATAAAATCATTGCTGATTGTTATTCTGGATTTCTCCGTTTAAAACGGATGCCTGCTGTGGCTGTGGCTGTTCATTAACAGGCTGTGGAACAGGAGCAGGCTGATAATTCATCTGCTGAGGATATTGATTTGCCTGTGGCTGATAAGCTTGCTGTGGCTGTCCGTTTGCTGCATATGGGTTACCCTGATAATTATATGCTCCCATATTATACTGATTATATTGAGCCTGTTGAGCTCTTACAGTATATCTTACAGCGTTAATGTTGCCAAAATAGCCTTCATATTCCTTAACGAGCTTTTTATTTTTTCTCCATCCTATAATGAGAAGAATAAGGGCAATAAAGAGACCCGGGAAGGCTAAAAGGCAAATACCAAAGAAGCCGAATATTCCCCACATTATATCGTCAAATTCCTCGTTATAATCGTAATATTCTTCCGCAATTTCTTCTATTGCTTCGTAATAATCAGGAGAATTTGAAAAATCGTGGTTATTTATTGGTTTATCACCAGGGAAATTTGTTCCGTTAAGAACGAAGGTTTCTAACATACCTTCAATTTCCTGTTTTTCTTCTTCAGTATCGTAATAAACAGAGATAACGCAAAGTGCTTCCTTTGTAGCGAATAAATAATATTCGTAATCATATGTACCGAAGGAATCTTCTGTACAGCTTACAATTGCAGTTTTCTGCCCGTTTACAGTTTTTCGTTCAACGCCGTTAACGGTAAAGTCTACGCCCCATTTAACGATTCTTCTGACCTTAGAAACAATTTCTTCGTCTGAGGCTTTTTGGAAGCCGTCAGGGAACATCAGGTTACCTTCAACGAAAAATTCTAATTCCTGACTACCGAATTCTGAATCCATAATGCAGAAATTTTCTGAATTTTCAGTGTAATACATATAGTTTTCGGGAACATCTATGTAAAAAACACTGTTATCAAGAATTACCCTTTCAGGTACATCTGCGCTTACTGACACACTTAATACAGAGAAAAGTAAACAACAAATAATAGTTAACGCAAGAATTTTCTTTTTCATAAAATCCCCCTCTTACTTTTTCTTTATTTTATCCCAATACTCCTTGGCGGCTTGCTCCTGCTTATTGTCGCCATAGGAATAATACTGAGTGTCTTTAAGGCAATCAGGCAGATACTGCTGAGCTACCCAATGGTTAGGGTATGAATGAGGGTATTTATAATTCTGCCCTTTTACCGCCGCATCCTCTCCGTCAAAATGCTTGTTCTGAAGCTGACGCGGTATAGGTCCGCTTTTACCTCTTTCCAAATCCTGCATTGCCATATTTATTGCATCGTGGCCTGTAGTGGATTTTGGAGAGTTACAAACTAAAATAACTGCATCTGCAAGGGGAATACGCGCCTCAGGCATACCAACCTGCATAGCAATATCTGTTGCCGCCTTTACAATAGGTAGAATCATAGGGTAGGCAAGGCCAACATCCTCTGCGGCGCAAACTAAAAGCCTTCTTATTGCAGATGTCATATCCCCTGCCTCTAAAAGCCTGCCTAAATAATGAATTGCGGCATCAGGGTCAGAGCCACGCATAGATTTCTGGAATGCAGATAAAATATCGTAATGCTCGTCGCCCTCTCTGTCGTAACGCATAGCGCTTTTCTGAGTAAGACCCTGTGCGCTTTCGAGAGTAATTATTCTTTTTTCATTTTCCAAAGGTTTTTTTGCTGCTAAAACGCAAAGCTCTACTGCATTAAGAGATTTTCTTACATCTCCTCCGCAAGCGGTGGCAATATGGCGTGAAACTCCGTCTTCAATGCTGAATTCCTCGCCCTTTTCTTCTGCTAAAAGCCTGAAGCCTCTGTTTACTGCTTCCTCAACATCTTCAGGAGTAACATATTTAAACTCAAAAACTGAAGAACGGCTGAGAATTGCGCTATAAACATAAAAATACGGATTCTCTGTAGTAGAAGCAATAAGGGTAATTGAACCGTTTTCTATGTACTCTAAAAGAGTCTGTTGCTGACGCTTGTTAAAGTACTGAATCTCGTCAAGGTATAAAAGTATGCCATTTGGCGCTGTAAAGGCGTTTAAGTCCTCAACAATATCTCTTATATCCTGAGTGCCTGCGGTGGTGCAATTAAGCTTCCTGAGTGTTCTGTCGGTCTTCTGGGCAATCATTCTTGCAAGGGTAGTTTTACCCGTACCTGAGGGACCGTAAAAAATCATATTAGGAAGCTCCCCTGATTCAATAATATTTCTCAGGGGTCTACCCTCACCTATTAAATGCTTCTGACCTACAATCTCGTCAAGAGAGGTGGGTCTTATTCTGTCTGCTAATGGTGTATGCATAAATTATCCTCAAAATTGAAATTCTGCGCCATCATAGGAAACAAGGAAGCCCTTTTCCTTTGCTACAGGCACAAGGTCATCGTAAATATATCCGCCATTATGAGAAAAATGGTTGAGTATAAATACTGTATTTTCGTCAGCATTCGTTTTTAAAAGCTGATTTTTAACATCTATACAAGCCTTTAAGCCCATATGGTTACTTACTGCGTAATCTTTTATAACGCTTGTACAGTCAAGGGAAACAAAATCTAAATGAACTCCCATGTTTTCAAGATATTCCCATGTTTCTTCAGGAAAATATCCTGTATCGTGAGCGTAAAGAAGCGCTTTGTTATCCTTTAAAATAAGGTATAAAACAGGGTCAAGATGCTTTGCGTGGTCTGCCTTTAAGGGTATAACCGTATAGCCCTCAATCTCGTACTCGCAAAATGGCTTTATCTCCTTATATATCAAGGCTTTCGGGTCTTTTTCGCCTACGCATTTTTTATTGAAAACATCAATAAAATCCTTACCCGAAGCAGCTGTTGCAAACACAGGAAGAGGCTCTTTTTCATCCTCATTTTTAAGGTGGCCGTATTTTGATTCTCTGTACATAATATCCCAAGGATAAATGTGGTCATCATGGCCGTGGGTAATAAGCAAAGCTTTTATTTTTATTAAATCAAGACCGCCCGTTAAAACGTGCATATATGTATCGGCAGGAAAATCTATAAGAATAGTATCATCAATAACCGCCTGAGAGCGAGTTCTTATATTTTTTCCGCCTTTTTCTCTTGCTTTTTCACATACTGGGCACTGGCAAAACATTGCAGGAAAGCCTTCTGCAGCGCAGGTACCCAAAAATTTAAATTTCATTTAATCCACATCCGAAAATACACAATCAATAAATTGTAAGCCATTCAAAAATAGCGATTATTGCAGGGATAACAATAGGAACAAGTCCCCTTTTTCTGTAAACAAACATTTTCAGCTTGTCTCCCCTTAAGCCTTTCTTTTCGCCCTTTTCTATGGTCTTTTTTATTGTTTTCATATATTCCGTATTTGCCCGAAGACCCATAAACAGACGGCACGCAATCAAAAGCACACTGCTTATTGTTCCTACTGCAGATGGAACATAAATTCCCTGCATTTCTTCAAGGAGCTTTTGTTGCTTGACTGTTAAGGTTGTACTGCCATTTGAAAGGTAGAGGGAAATATTCTGTAAATATTGAGGGTCTTCTTCCATACATTCAACTGTTGCATTTACAAAGCCTTCGTCAGAGTAAATATAGTATGCGCTAACGCCAAGAATTGCCATATAAAGAGCAAAGAGAATCACAGAAAACTTATACATTTTGCGGTAAACGCACCATGCAAGAGGAACAAGAAATGCCCAGAAATTCCAGGAAATACCCTTCTTGTTCACTTCGCTCATTGCCATAAAATGAGGAATGTAATATTTCTGATTTTTCTTAACTGCAACCTCATATAAAACAGAAGGTTTACCTTCAATTAAAAATGTCTGAGCAGGGTTTATTTCAATGTCAGGTTTTTTTATTTCAATTGAGAATGGAAGATGGGACTTTTTTTCCTCATCTTCAATCTCAACCTTCAATGGCTCCTCAGGCTTTAAAAATGAAGTTTTTTCTTCCGGCTTTTTAAAGGTAGATTCAATATTTTCAGCTGTTCCATGAAGATGCTCGTTAAAGCATTTTCCGTTTGTTTTCCAGCATTCTCTGTGGTGCGGAGTGCCACATTCGGGGCAGAAAACCGCATCATCATTTTCGTTGAAAGCATTATTACAAACAGGGCAAATATACTTTTTAATATCCATTTTTTTCTCTTTTCTTAAGTGTTTTTTAGGTATAAAAACCCATACTTTTATCCTATTTTAAATATTACATTATCCTTTTTGAAAAAGCAACAACTATTCTTTATTTTTCCTTGATTTTTTGAACATTTTTTGTCAGTTATTTTGGCTTTTTTATTGCATTTATCTCCTTACTATGATATACTTTAATAGAATATAATATTATAATATATATACCTATATATGTAAAAAATTGAAAGATAAATAGAAATTTTTGGGGTGAATTTTTTGGATAATATTTATGAACTCTGGGCAGCAATTCTCCAGGGGCTTACAGGGTCTGTTTCAACTGCGGTTATGACCACTTGGATAGAAACTCTTTCTCCTGTTTCCTTTGAAGACGATTGCTTTGTTCTTGAGGCATCAACTTCATTCAAGAAAAATCAGATTGACAGGCACTGGAAAAAAGAAATTGAAAACGTTGCAACTGAGCTTATGGGCTTTCAGGTTACTGTTGAAATTTCCGTTCCTGAAATTGAACAAGGGACAAGCCCTGACGGTAATGGCGGTGCAAATATAAAAGCTACTGTCAGCAGAGAGGCTGAGCAGTCAAATTCAGAGCCTACCTTCAGTAACTTCATTGTTGGTTCAACAAACCAGTTTGCATATGTTGCTGCGGTTGCGGTAACAAACAATCCCGGAAGCGTTCACAACCCTCTCTTTATTTACGGTGAATCAGGTCTTGGTAAAACCCACCTTCTTAAAGCTATAAGAGCGGAGCTTAAAAGAACAAGGCCGGATATGAATATTCTCTTCACAAGCGGTGAAAATTTCCTTAACGAAATGATCAACCACATGAGCGAAAAGAATATGTCTGAATTTCATAACAAATACAGAAATGCAGATATTCTTCTTATGGACGATATTCAGTTTATCGGCAAGACAAGCGTTGCTCAGGAAGAATTCTTCTACACCTTTGAGGCTCTTATAAATCAGGGTAAGCAGATTGTTCTTACATCTGACCGCCCACCAAAGGATATTGCAACTCTTGAGGAAAGGCTTCGTTCTCGTTTCGTTCAGGGTCTTCTTGCAGATATTCAGCCACCAATGCTTGAAACAAGAATAGCAATCATCCGCCGCAAGGCTCAGGTGTTCCAGATGAATATTCCTGATGACGTTGTTGAGTTTATTGCTGAAAGGCTTAAAAACAATGTCCGCCAGATTGAAGGCGTTGTAAATAAGCTTTACGCAGTTTATTCAATAGACGGCTCAACTCCTACAATCGGCGTTGCAAACGACATTATTAAGGATATTATTTATTACGCTCAGCCAACTGAGGTTACAATCAATAATATTATTGATAAGGTTGCTCATTCCTTCGGAGTTTCTTCAGACGATATTCGTTCCGAAAAGAAAAAAGCAGAAATTTCAAACGCAAGACAGTTTGCAATGTACATTATGCGTGAGGTAACAAACCTTACATATGAAGAAATCGGTGCTCAGTTTGGTGGTAAAAAGCACTCAACGGTTATTTACTCAATTGAAGCTGCCGAAAGCAAGATGGATGATAACCCACAGCTTAAAAACTCCGTTTACGATATTATGAAGAGTATCAAAGACGAGAGAAATGAATAAATTGTAATGTGTTGTTTCAGGAAACCCCCGGCGAGGGTTTCCTACGGTAAAACATTCACACCGGAATGTTTTACCTACCTTCCTGCGCTATTATTAGTAAGGATTTCACATTCTGCGGAATGCGACAATGGGCGTTGCCCCTTGACCCTAAAGCCTTTTGAAAAAGGCTTGCGAAAACTTTATTTTTTTGACATTTTGAACATCACTGTTTAAAAAGTTTTGAACAATATAAACATGGGTGTTTTTAAGGCTTTATTTCCTGACATTAATTAACATTTTTGCTACAAAGCTGAAAATGCGGTCAAGCCCTTTAAATACGCCAGATTTTCCCTGTTTCTACAATTAAACAGTCTCTACTACTGCTACTGTTTAATTTATTATTTTTCCCGTAAAAATTAATTTTATTCCGTTTTTGGAGGTTTAATTATGAAATTCACTTGTAACACATCTGTATTCGCAGAAGCATGTAACATTGTTCAGCGCGGTGTACCTCAGAAAAGCACAATTCCTTCAACTGAAGGTATTTTTATGCAGGCAAAAAACTCAAAGCTTACTCTTACTGGTTACGACCTTGAGGTTGGTATCACAACTGCAATTGACTGCTCAGTTGAACAGGATGGCAGCATTGTTTTAAATGCTCGTCTTCTTTGCGACATTCTCAGAAGACTTCCTTCTGCTGCTGTTACAATTACTGTCGATAGCCACAATCTTTGCAAAATAAAGTCAGGCGAATCTGAATTTTCACTTGTTGGTATTCCAGCAAACGATTATCCTGAGCTTCCAACTGTTTCAGGCGGTCTTCCATTTGCTATTAAGCAGGGAATTCTTCGCGATATGGTTAAGCAGACTATTTTTGCTGTTGCTGTTCAGGACATTAAGCCTGTTCACAAGGGTATTAAATTTGAGGTTGAAAACAACAATCTCCGCCTTATTTCCTGCGACGGCTTCCGTCTTGCAATCAGAAATGAAGCAATCGAATATGCTGGCGATGATATGACATTCGTTGTTCCTGCAAAAACTCTTTCAGAGGTTGTTAAGCTTGCTGATGATGACGAACAGAACATTACTTTCTCTATCGGCAAAAAGTTCATTCTCTTTGAGGTTGGCAATTACAGAATTATTTCCCGTCTTTTAGAAGGTGAATTTTTCAATTATAAAAATGCAATCCCTGCAGAAAGCTCAACTAAAGCAAGAGTTAACCTTAAACTTATCCTTGATTCTGTTGAAAGAACATCTCTTCTTATTACAAGTAAAATAAAGAGCCCTGTTCGTTGCGTTTTTGATGAAAACACAATTAAAATTTCAAGTGCTACTGCTCTTGGTGCCGCTAACGATAAAATTCCTGCATCAATTGAAGGTAAAAGAGTTGAAATCGGC
>JAZLDN010000065.1:0-20668 GCA_045614765.1 Acutalibacteraceae bacterium | reverse complement strand
AGGGATGATAAGATTCGCGAAACATTATACTGTTCGGAAGCGGAGCGTCCCCTTAATTTCTAATTTCTCATTCCTAATTAAAAAACCTTCCTCAAATGAGGAAGGTTTTTTTTCTTATTCTTCGTCGCCGCAGCAACCGCAGTCGCAATCGCAGTCATCAAAATCGATGTCAAGCTCAAGCTTTTCGCCGCAACCTGGGCACTCGATAACTTCTTCGTCAAGCATTTCGTCATCAAGGAGAATTTCCTCACCGCAGAGAGGGCATTCAACTTCGTAAAGCTCGTCGTCATCGCAGCAACAGCAATCGTCGTCGTAATCGTCGAAATCTTCTTCGAAGATGTACTCTTCAAGCTCGTCAAGGTCTTCGTCGATAGCGTCAACTAAATCTTCACAAGCGCTAAGGTCCTCATCAATATCGCTGATTGTGAGAGCCATATCCTCGAGAATATCGAACATTGCTTCGAAGAGCTTTGCTTCTTTTGTATCTTTGTCAAGGTCAAGACCTGCTGCAAGACCTTTAAGATATGCAACTTTTTCTGTAAGTGTCATTTCAATGACCTCCTGAATATTATTATATCACAGATCAGGGCAATTATGCTCTTGAGAGATATTCGCCTGTTCTTGTATCAATCTGGATGATTTCGCCTTCTTCAATGAAGAGAGGAACCTTGATTTCTGCGCCTGTTTCAAGAATAGCTGGCTTAGTAGCGTTAGTAGCTGTGTTGCCAGCGAAACCAGGGTCAGTTTTTGCAATAGCAAGGTTAACAAATGTTGGTGGCTCTACGCCAAAAACACTGCCCTTGTATGAAAGAATCTTACATGTCATATTTTCCTTAACGAACTTGAAGTTATCGCCAAGGTTAGCTGCGTCAACAGGAACCATATCGTATGTTTCTGGGTCCATGAAGTAGTAGAGACCGCCATCTTCGTAAGAATATTCCATATCCTTTCTTTCAATGAAAGCAGTTGGGAATTTTTCTGTTGGGTTGAAAGTTTTTTCTGTAACGCTTCCGTTGATTACATCACGAATCTTTGTACGAACGAAAGCTGCACCTTTACCAGGTTTAACGTGCTGGAATTCGATAATGGAGTAAACTTTGCCATCCATTTCAAATGTAACGCCGTTTCTGAAATCGCCTGCTGTTACCATAATTAAATCCTCCGAAAATAAATTTCATATTTAAACATAATAATTCTATAACAAAACGGCCTTCTTTTCAAGCCTTTTTAAGAAAAATAGGCCGTTTTTGCTTTATAAATAAGGTAAATTATTCCTTTTCGGCAATTTTTATGCCGATACCGAGTTCGTCGAGCTGAATATCGTCTACCTTTGATGGACATTCTGTCATAGGCTCGCTTGCATTCTGTACCTTAGGGAATGCAATAACATCGCGAAGAGAATCTGCCTTAACAAGCTGCATAATAAGTCTGTCAAGGCCGATACCCATACCGCCGTGTGGTGGTGGGCCAAACTTGAATGCATCAAGAAGATAACCGAATTTCTGCTGAGCTTCCTCGTCTGAAAGACCAAGGAGCTTGAACATTCTGTCCTGAAGCTCAGGATTAGTAATACGGATTGAGCCTGAAGAAAGCTCTATGCCGTTGAGAACAAGGTCATATGCCTCTGCGCGAACTGCTGCCTTATCTGTTTCAAGGTAAGGAAGACATTCAGGGAGAGGAGAGGTGAATGGATGGTGCATTGCAACAAACTGCTGTGCATCCTCATCCCAATCGAAGAATGGGAATTCAACAATCCAGAGAAGGTTGAAGCCATCGCCGATAATATCAAGCTTCTTAGCAGCTTCGTTACGAAGTGCGCCAAGAACTGAAAGAACGGAATTGTTCTTTGTATCTGCAACGATAAATACAACGTCGCCCTTTTCTGCGCCTGCTCGGTCAAGAATAGCCTGCATTTCTTCCTCTGTCATAAACTTTGCGAAGGAAGAAGCGATACCGTCGTCTGTAAGACGAATCCATGCAAGACCTTTAGCGCCGATACCCTTAGCAAACTCTGTAAGCTTGTCTACCTCTTTACGGGTATATGTTGTTACAGCATTTTTAGCAGTAATACCTCTTACTGAGCCACCGCCTGCAACTGCACCTGAGAAAACAGAGAAGCCGCAATCCTTAACAATATCTGTAAGGTCAAAAATTTCCATACCGAAGCGTGTATCAGGCTTGTCTGAACCGTAGCGCTCCATAGCTTCTTTATAAGTAAGTCGAGGAAGAGGGAGAGGAATTTCTACACCGAGAGCATCCTTGAAAACTCTTGCAATGTAGCCTTCACCTATAGAAAGAACATCTTCCATTGTAACGAAAGACATTTCAAGGTCAATCTGAGTAAATTCAGGCTGACGGTCTGCTCTTAAGTCCTCGTCGCGGAAGCAACGGGCAATCTGCATATAGCGGTCAAAGCCTGCAACCATTGAAAGCTGCTTGTAAAGCTGAGGAGACTGAGGAAGAGCATAGAATGTTCCCTGATGTATACGGCTTGGAACGAGGAAGTCGCGTGCGCCTTCAGGAGTTGATTTGATAAGCATTGGTGTTTCAATTTCAACAAAGCCGTGCTCATCGAAATAGTCTCTTGTAATTTTAGTAACCTTGTGGCGGAAGAGAATATTCTTCTGTAAATCAGGTCTTCTAAGGTCAAGGTAGCGGTATTTAAGGCGTGTAAGCTCTGCAGTCTGGCAGTTTTCAACGATGTCAAATGGTGGAGTTTCGCTCTTTGAAAGCACTCTTAAATCCTTAACATCAATTTCAATATCGCCTGTTGGAATTTCGCTGTTCTTTGAGGAACGCTCGCGAACAACGCCCTTTGCCATAAGAACATATTCGCTTCTTACGCCAAAAGCCTTTTCGAAAATTTCTTTATCTGTATTTTCGTCAAAAGCCAGCTGAACAATACCTGTTTTATCGCGTAAGTCAACGAAAATAAGAGCGCCAAGGTCGCGCTGTTTTGCAACCCAACCGCATACGGTAACTTCTTCGCCAATGTTTTCTGCGCGAAGGTCGCCACAGAAAATTGAACGCTTAAGACCATTCATATTATCCATATATAATCGTCCTTTCGGAATAGTTTATTTAATAAATTACTTGATGTTTACTGCAGTTTTTGTAAGGTATGTTACAGGGAGATTAAGGGCAATACCCGCAACAAGCCTGAAAACAGGGCCTGAGAAGTTAATTGTAATAACGCCTTTGCCAAGCTCCGCCGCAGTTTTTGCAGTGTCAGAGGTAAAGGTTACAATATCAGGAGATATAACCATACCCATAGGTAAAATCGCGGAAAAGCCGTTTGAAAGCGCCTGCAAGCAATAGAAAATTGAGAATGAGAAAATTATGATACCGATAATTCCCAATTTAGAAAAAGGCTTAACATTTGAAAGAGTTATGCCAAGGAAAATGCTCTGAACTATCATCAATGCAGAAATTGCAAGGGAAACTGCAAAGAAAATAAGAACAACTGAAAGCATTTCAAAGGAAGGCGCACCAAAAAGGGAGAGGAGAAGTTCTGTGCTCTGCAAAGCCTCTTCACCCATAATGTCTTTAACCTGACCAAACCATAAAAAGCAGGAGCCTAAGAAAAGGAAATATGCAAGATAAGTCCAGATAAGAGCAGAAATTGTTTTGGACCATATGAGCTTTCCTGTTTTTACGGGAAGAGTAAGTGTAAGATAACCTGCTCTGCCAAACATTGTTTTGTTATACATCATTGCAACGGCAATAAGAATAAATACGCAAGCAAAAAGGAGGGCGCCCATTACGGCAACACCGCCAAAAATTTTTCCTAAATCGCTTTTTGCAAAAAGTGCAACAAATTCACCGCCAACAGCTATTATTACAATTGCAAAAAAGATTGCAGACATTGAATGATACTGGGCTTTAAGGTCATTTTTAAGGAGCTTACCAAACATTTGCAAATACCTCCTTGAAAACGTCTTCAATAGATTTATCTCCGCCTGTAATGTTAGCAACACTATCGTTGAGGAGAGCCTTTCCGTTACCTAAAAACAACGCGTGAGTAAATACATCTTCAAGGTCATTTATAAGGTGAGTAGAAATAAGAAGGGTAGATTTCTGCGCATAGTTTTCCATAATAAAATTAAGAATTGCGCTTCTTGAAGCAGGGTCAACGCCACCCATAGGCTCATCTAAAATATAAAGAGAAGCATCGCGGGACATTGTAAGGGATAAAAGGAGCTTTTCCTGCATACCCTTTGACATTGTTTTAGCTTTCTGCTTTTCGTCAAGACCGAATCTTTGGAGCATTTCGAGAGCCTTAGCTTTATCGAAATCAGAAAAGAAATCGTTAAAATAATCAACAGCGTCAATATTTCTCATCCACTCGTGAACAAAGCTCTGTTCGGGAAGGTAAGCGGTAACAGCCTTTGTAATTTCGGAAGGATTGTTGCCGTTAATGAGAACAGTACCTGAATAATCGTGAATAAGGCCTGTAAGAATTTTCATAAGTGTTGTTTTACCGCAACCGTTAGGGCCGAAAAGACCTATAACCTCACCCTCAGGAAGAGTGAAGTTCATATTGTTAAGAACGGTTTTGTTGCCATAGGCTTTAGTAAGCCCTTCAACAGATATAATTGCCAAAATCTAAGCCTCCAAAAGTCTTAAAAGACAAAATAAATCGAAATTTAACTAATTATATATTTTACACTTAATTGTGTTAATAGTCAAGAATAATTAGCATATAGCTGTTAGCTTGTTTCACCTTTGGTGAAACATATCGAGTGTGAAACACATATCGAATCCGCAAGGATATATCGAGCTGTAGGCATATCGACATTATCGATATGTTTATCCTACGATAAACTCGATATATTGCTACGCAATTCGATATATTTTCGCTACTCTCAAATTCGATATGTTTTCCAAACGCAAAACGAGAAATATACTCTATACTTTTAAAAAAAGCACCCTTCCGTTAGGAAGAGTGCTTTTGAAATAATTATGCTTATGAGAAAAGGCCACCGAAGAAGCTTGAGAATGTATCAAGAGCAACGCTTACGTTGTACTCAAGCATTGAGCCTTCAACTGAGCTAAGAACCTTCTCTAAATCTAAACCTTCAAAAAGGTTAAAAAGAATACCCATAATAGAATCCATAATTTCGCCTCCTTATACAAGACCAAATTACCATAAAAGAGGAAAAAAGTCAATACTTTTCCATAGTTTACAAATAACACCAATATATTTTGGTTAATATTAAGACCTGTATTTTGTTGACTTTTGAAGCGTTTATATGATAACATTTCTTTAAATACGAAAAAAGGTGTGATTTTTTTGAGCGAAAAAATAAAAACTCAACAAAACACAGCAAGTACTGAGCAAAAGCATGTAAGAAAAAGCGAATTTGTTCTGTATTTAATGGGTGTGTTTTTCTACACTACAATGACAGGTATGGTTGGTGGTAACCGTAGCGCATACCTTGTTAACGTTTTAAGACTTCCTGAAGAGCAAACATCTCTCTTCAATCTTTTAACAGGTATAATTCCATTTGTGCTTAACTTCTTTATTGTTATGTACATAGACGGTAGAAGAATGGGCAAGGGCGGAAAATTCCGTCCTGTAGCAATGCTTGTTGCAGTACCCATGGCAATTGTTATAATGCTTTCCTTCTGGGCTCCACCAGGGCTTTCAGGAACAATTCTTTTCATTTATATTATTACAATCGCAGTTCTCTGGTCTGTTTTCTGTACATTCGGTAACTCAATCAATATGATTGCCAATGTTATGACGCCAAACTTAAAAGAACGCGACCAGGTTCTTTCATTCCGTTCAATTTCTTCTGCTGTTGGTAACTCTGCTCCAATTGTTATTCTTCTCGTTATTGGTCTTATCTGGAGTAAGGATAACCCAGCCCTTGTTGAAATGGTTACAGGAACAAGTATTCGTAGCGTTGAAGGCTTGCAGTACATAATTTCTGCCGCACTTTGCAGTGTTGTTGGCGTTATTACAGTTCTTCTCGGTATGAAAATTGTCCGCGAAAGAACAGTTTACACCGCAGAAAAGAAAAATCCTCTTAAAGGCTTTTTGGATGTTGTTAAAAATAAGTATGCATGGACAATTATCGTTTCAGAGTTCTTAAAGAGCTTCCGCGGTATTGCAACATTTATGGAAGCATTTATGGCTGCTGCCGTTCTTGGCGATATTTCAAAGAAGATTATCTTCGTTCTTCCTGTTGGTATCGGTACTGCAGTTGGTATGCTTGTTATCAACTTCCTTTTAAAGAAGTTTGATGCAAGGCAGCTTTATATTGCAAGTGGTATTTACTCACTTTGCGCAAACTGCATTGCTTTCGGTGTGGGATATTTTTACTTTACAACCGGAAACTCACTTTTACAGGTTGTTTTCGTTATATTCTTATTCCTTATCGGTCTTCAGTTTGGTGCATCAAACCTTCTTCCATCAATGTTCCAGGCAGACGTTCTTGAAACAATCGAGCTTAAAACAGGTAAGCGCCTTGACGCTACCTTCCCATTTGTTATTGGTATAGGCACATTGATAAGCGGTACTATTGCAAGCACAGTTGCTCCACTTATCCTTTATGGCGAAGGCTCAATTATTGGTTATATTCAGCCAACCGACCTTATTCCAAACCCTGTTCAGAGTCTTGACACAAAGGTTACACTTCTTTTCTTCTACACAATTATGCATGGTATTATGATGTTCCTTGCAGGTGTTCCGTTCTTCTTCTATAAGTTAACAGGTAAAACAAAAGAGGATATTCACGAAAAGGTTCTTCTTCAGAGAGAAGCGCTCAATAAATAAAATAAGCTACGGAGGCTCGTTAAATGAGTCTCCGTTTTTTATTGTTGTCAGTAGTTAAAACATATAGTATAATAACCTAAAGGTGATAAATTTGCTTAAATGGTTTTTAATTTATTTTCTTATTATTTCTGCAATTACAGTAATCGTTACTTTTTACGATAAAAAGGCGGCTGTAAAATTTCCGCGCCACAGAGTAAGCGAAGCAATGCTTTTTTTACTTGCCCTTATAGGAGGTGCGGTTGCAGAATTTTTTGTAATGAAGAAAATTCGACATAAAACTAAACATAAAAGCTTTATGATAGGCTTACCAATAATAATTTTCTTACATATTGTGTTGGCTATTTTATTTACTACATACTATTTTTAGGGAGGTGAGAGTGTGGTTAATCTCGATTCAAGGATTCAGTATCTTAAAGGTGTAGGCGAGGCGAGAGCAAAGGTTTTCGCAAAGCAGAATATCTACTCTGTTTCTGACCTTTTAAGAAATTATCCGAGAACCTACGAGGACTGGAACTTTGTTACACCAATGCGTGATGCACAGATTAACGAAAGCGTGTGCCTTAAAGCAGTTGTTGCAGAGCAACCATCAGTTGTAACAATCAAGGGTGGCAAAATTCTTGTTAAAACCTCTATTGCAGACGGAACAGATTATATGCCTATTGTGTTCTTTAATAATAAGTATGTTAAAGACCAGTTGAAGGAAAACGAGGAATATCTGTTTTTCGGCAAGGTTACTCAGGATAAATACGCTGTGAGAACAATGCTTTCTCCAAGATTTGAAAAAGCAGGGGATAAGCAAAGAATCCGACCAATATATAAAGCCACAACATCTCTCCCTTCCAAAACTACAGAGCGCATTACTGAAGCTGCGTTAAAGGAAATTGAGGGGAATATTCCTGAAATTATACCGCAGTATTTAATAAATAAGTACCGCCTTATGCCTTTCGGACAGGCTTTAAAGGCAATCCATTTTCCAAAAGACGAAAATGAACTCAATCTCGCAAAGCGCAGACTTATATTCGAAGAGCTTCTTTTGTTACAGTTAGGCTTACTGTGGGAAAAATCCTCGTCAACAGGCAGAAAAGCACCTAAAATGGTTATGGATTTTTCAGAAGAATTTTTTAAATCTCTGCCATTTTTACCAACAGGAGCGCAGAAAAGAGCAGTTTCGGAAGCAATCGAGGATATGAAAACCCAACGCCCTATGAACAGACTTCTTCAGGGTGATGTTGGTTCAGGTAAAACTGCGGTTGCTGCGGCGCTTATGTATAACGCAGTTAAAAATGGCTATCAGGCGGCTCTTATGGCACCAACTGAGGTGCTTGCAAACCAGCATTATAAAACACTTCGCAACTTTTTTGGTGAGGAAATTGAAATTGTTCTTCTTACAGGCTCGTTAACAGCAAAAGCTAAAAGAGAAATCCGCGAAAAGCTGAAATACGGCACAGCTCATATTGTAGTAGGCACTCACGCTATTATTCAGAATGATGTTGAGTTTTTCAAATTAGGTCTTGTTATTACAGATGAACAACACCGCTTTGGTGTAAAGCAGAGGGCGACTCTTTCAGATAAGGGAACAAATCCACATACCCTTGTTATGTCTGCAACGCCTATTCCAAGAACACTTGCTATGATGATTTACGGCGACCTTGATATTTCTGTTCTCGATGAGCTTCCAAAGGGAAGAAAGCCAATAAAAACATATAGCGTGCCAACAAGCTACCACGAAAGAATTTATAGCTTCTTAAAGAAAAATATTGCTCAGGGCAGGCAATGCTATATTGTATGCCCCTTGGTTGAGGAAAGCGAAAGCGACCTTGTTCCTGCAACTGAATATTATGAATATCTTAAATCCACATACTTTGCAGACTGCACTCTCGGTCTTCTCCACGGGCAGATGAAGCCAAAGGACAAAGATGCAGTTATGAAAAGATTTTACAATGGTGAAATAGATTTGCTTATTTCTACTGTTGTAATTGAGGTTGGTGTGGATGTACCAAACGCTACAGTAATGGTAATAGAAAATGCAGAGCGCTTCGGACTTTCTCAGCTTCATCAGTTAAGGGGAAGAATCGGCAGAGGTAGCGAGGAAAGCACATGCATTCTTTTGTCAGACGCTCAGAATGAAGAGGCCACAGACCGCTTTAAAACAATGTGCGAAACAACAGACGGTTTTGTTATTGCTAAAAAAGACCTTGAAATGCGAGGACCCGGCGACTTTTTCGGCTCTCGACAGCATGGTCTTCCTGATATGCGCGTTGCAAACCTTATGACAGACACAAGAATTCTTTACGAAGCGCAAAATTCTGCAAAGGAAATTATAAACTGCACAGTTGATATTTCTGCAGAGGAGCGCGAAGCTCTTGAAAACGAAGTGGATAGGCTGTTTTCGAGAGTAAGCTTTAATTAAATAGTTGTATGATATTAAACACATGTATAATGTTTTAAAATCGGTTAAAATTAACATAAAATCCCTTGACTTTGAAAAGAAAAGGCTCTATGCTTTTCTTATTGATTTTTAAAATGCTCCGAAAGGAAGGCGGAAAAATGGGAACCCCATGCGAATATCTTTCAAAGATGACACCGGTTCAATTGGCAGAAAACCTTGAATACGAGAAGAAATGGCTTCAGTATTATGGTGAAATGCCTGAAAAATTAGATTACCACCAGGGCTCTATTTACGATATGCTTTACGATGCAATAAGAGCGTATCCTAAAAGCCTTGCTATGGAATATTTCGATGTAGAATTTACATACAGAGATTTAAGCGAGCATATCGAGCAGGTAGCGCAAGCTCTTTTAGGGCTTGACGTTGTGCCTAACGAAAGCGTAACAATCTGTATGCCAAATATGCCTGAGGCAATTTTCCTTATTTATGCTATCAATAAAATCGGCGCGGTTTGTAACGTTATTCATCCGTTAAGCGACCACGAGGATATTGTTAATGCTGTTGAAGCAACAAACTCAACTCTTGTTTTTACAACAGATGTTTCTGCTCTTAAGGTTGAGGGCGTAAAGGCAAAGGTTGTTGTTTGCGAGGTTTCAAATTCAATGAAGCCTCTTCTCAGAACTGCATATAACCTTAAAAACAGAAAAGCTCTCAGGTATCCTGCCGAGTTTATACGTTGGAAGGATTTCCTTAATATGGGCGTTGCTTATGGTCCTATTATAAAGCGCACTAAGGATGACCCTGCAGTTATTATTTACAGCGGCGGAACAACAGGTAAGTCAAAGGGTATTGTGCTTTCAAACCTTTGCTTTAACTCTCTTGCAACTCAGTGCTATGCAGTTTGTAAAGAGGCGAGAGCAGGCAACTCTATTCTTTCTGCTCTTCCTATTTTCCACGGCTTCGGATTGTGCGTAAGTATCCATGTTCCGTTGACTTTAGGTCTTAAATGTATACTTCTTCCTAAAATCAGCGTTGGCGATTTGAATAACACAATCAAGAAGAAAAAGCCAAACCTTCTTCCTGCAATTCCTACAATGCTTAAGGCTATGACAAATAATCCGCCTTTAGGACCTGACAGCCTCAGCTCAGTTAAGGTTATTCTTTCAGGTGGCGATTACCTCAGCGACGATGTTCGCGAAAAGGTGCTTGAGTATTTTAAGGATTGCGGTTCCGATGCTCATATTCAGGTTGGTTACGGTCTTTCCGAGGCAACTGCATTTATTGCTGCTACCGCAGATACAATAGAGGAAACGGACAACCTTGGTATTCCTAACCCTGATAATATTATTAAAATCTGCGACCCTGAAACAAACGAGGAGTTGCCTGCAGGAACTGTTGGCGAAATCTGTGTTAATGCTCCAACTGTTATGATGGGCTACCTTAACGAGCCTGAAGAAACAGCTAACGCTTTAAGAGTTCACAAAGACGGAGTTACATGGCTCCATACAGGCGACCTTGGGTTTGTTGACGACGGTGGCGTTCTTCATTTTACATCACGCCTTAAGAGAATGATTATTTCAAACGGCTATAACATTTATCCAACAGAGCTTGAAAACGTAATCAACAAATGCAGATACGTTGCATCAAGCGTTGTTGTGGGCGTTAAGGATAAGGTGAAGCAGGAAGCACCAAAGGCAGTTATTGTTCTTAAAAAAGGTGTTCAGCGAACAGCCGATGTTGAAAAAGAAATAAAAGAATTCTGCAAGCAGCACATTGCAAAGAATGCCCAGCCTACAGAATTTGAATTCACAGACGCTTTGCCAACAACTAAAATCGGTAAGGTAAATTACAGAGAGTTCCAAAAGGAAACAGAAGAAACAACTGAAAAATAAAATGGGATGTTTTAAAAAGCGCAGACTGTAAAAAACAATATAAATCAAAGGGGTTCAACAGGTGTGATTTTCCTGTGAACCCCTTAAATTTATCCCAAAGCTACAAATAGATGGAAAAACAATATTTCGTGCGGTCTGCACTTTTCCTATCCCCATAAAAAAGGCTGTAAAAACCAATCGGTTTTTACAGCCAATCATTATATAAGCTTAATTATTTTACGAATCCAGTGATAGTTCTAAGAAGGAACTTGAGGATTGAACGGATAAGAGCAACTGCATCAACAGGAGCAGGATTGTAAGGTCCCTTAGTTACGATTTCGTCCATATGGCCGTCATCGCAAACGAAAGCCTGTGTAAGAGTTGTACCGCCTTCACCATTAAGCTCTGCACGAACATAGCAGCTGATATCGTCAGAATAGTCTGCAAGCTTGATTGTTGAAGCAACAACGCCGTTTGCTGAAACTGTATCTGTCTGAATTGTAACGCCGTCTGCAATCCACTTAATCTGGTCTGTGTTCTTACCGATGATTGTGATTGTATCTGCATCGTCGTCAACGATAACGCATGTTACTGTTGGGTATGCATCGCCTGTACCGATTCTTTCACCTGCTTCATATCTGGAAACTGCGAAGAATGCGCCGTTTTCCATAGCTGTACGAAGATTCTCTGGTGAGTACTCAGGAAGTACAAAATCCATAAATGCTGTGTCAATATCATAATATGCGTGAGCATCGTTGTTAGCAAAGCCCCAAACGTTTCTGCCTTCAGGAATCATAACCTTAAGAAGCTCATCCCAAAGAACACGGTCGCTACGTGTAGGACGGTCGAAGGAGTTGTAAACCTCGATACCAAGGCAAGACTGATATTTACGAAGAGATTTTGCAAAGAACTGAACGTTACCTGGATCTGTTGCAATCTGGTAGCCTACAGTCATTTCGTCGCCATTAGGAGTAAGCATAACGTTGCCGTCTTCATCGTAAACCAATTCGCCGTTTGCTGAACCGAGCCAATCACCAGGATGGTTGATGTGAGAGATACCGCCTGCATCTTCAATCATACCGAGCATTGTGTCGAAGTCGCCTTCATCACCAAGAACGCCTTCTGTTCTGTCGTCGTTCATAAAGTAACCGTTGATGTGGTTCTTCTGAACAACAAGCATATTAGCTTCAATAGCGCCTGTTACACATTCCATACCATTTTCAATAGTACGTCTTGTATGGTCATCCTTATATGTACCATTAACGATACCTTCAAATTCTTCATCTGAAAGGTGAGACTGTTCGTTAAGAAGTGCATGATTATATTGATAGAGCGGAATAAGTGTAGGCTGCTCATTCCAAGGCTTGCCTATAACACCATGGTCAGCCATTGCAAGAATCTCAAAGTTCTGGTTATAGTGTTCCTTAACCATTGCGTTCAAATCGATATATGCGTCGCTGTAGGTTGAGTGAGTATGAAGATTTGTTTTGTAGTGGTTATCTTCATTTGCAAGTAAAGAAGTTACGCTTGCATATGGGTTAGTAATTTTGTATGTTTTAACAGCTGCTACTGCAGAAATCTGCATAACGCTTACGAGCATACAAATAACCATTACTAAAGAAAAAAGTTTAAATAATGATTTTTTCATAGGATAATCCCCCTTTATAAAAGTGATTATATCAATAAAGTCAAAATATGTCAATAATACTTATTATAAAAAAACCGCCGATTTTAGAACAGGATTGCTAAGGACAGTCTAAAAGCCAACACAGATTATTTGTGTTGGCTCTTTCTTTTCAACAGCACATTACCATTGGTGGTGAGTAAGTGCGTCTTTAATTTCGGATAATTCTTTTCATGCTGTATTAAAGTGTTATTCTGCCTGTTGGCAGAGTGTTATTATTGCTTATGCAATAGTTTTATTGAAACCTGCGGTTTCAGTGTTATTTTATTCGAAAAAACTGTCCGAAGGACAATAACACTACGCGTAGCGTTATATCACTGCGAAGCAATATAACTCGCCATAGGCGAATAAAACTGGCGTTGTGTCCTTACGAACACAACGCCTTTCAGTCAGCGGTTATTTGCTTTATTTGCCTGCTTTTTTTGAATATTTAATCTTGTAGATAAAATTCATAAGGTGGGCATCGATTGGGCCGATTGGCTTAACTTCTGCGTAAAGCTCTGCGCCAACTGCAGTTTTTGCGTGCTTTTCCATAACAAGCTCAACTGCCTCTGCGTTGTACTGATTATCTGCTACGCAAACTGCGCCATTGTCCTTAACAAAAACTGCATTTCTATTACCAAGAGCCTTTGCAACCTTTTTGCTTGAGCAAAGAGTGCTGTCAGGATTGAAGATTGCTGTTTTAACAACAGGACCGCAAAGCTGAGCAAAGTCGTCAAGAAGAGGTTTGATTGTTTTGCCCTTTCTTGAAACTGCAACAACATTTTCCTCTTTTGTATGGCGGATGAAGTTAACGTCTGGTCTCTTTTTGTAAATCTCCCAGTGCATATCTGCGCTGTCAGGGATTTCGCCGCCGCCAACCCAGGCACCGCTCTTTGTATCAATGATAGCGGCCTTCTTGTCTTTTTCGCCTACGAAGAAGAAATTGCCCTTTCTTGCACTGTCGCAAGCTGGGAATTCTTTAGCAGCTCTGTATTTATCGCCTGATTTGATAACATCTGTAATGTAATCAACAACGCCTGAGAAAGTATCAACGGCTTTGCCTGAAACCTCCACACAGCGGTCGATAATAAACTGCTCGCAAACATCTTCAAGAGTCTGAGCAACCTTGAAAGCATCCTCGTAATCAACACCAAGGCAAACTGCACCGTGGTGCTTCATAATAGCAGCCTTTGATGTTGAGCGGGTGATTGCGCCAATAACGCCTTCGCGGAGCTTTGGCTGACCAGGAAGACCATATGTTGCGCAAGGAACGTCTGTACCGATAATTTCTGCTGCTGCACCTGTAATGTTGTTGATATCAAGACCAAGTGTGCTTACAACAGAAGCGTTCTTCTGATGTGTGTGGATAACGAAATTTATGTCGGGACGGAGCTGGTAGCAGGAAGCGTGAATACCCTTTTCTGATGATGGCTTAACATCGCCATCGTAGCTGAGGTCTTCAATGTTTACAAGCACAATATCATCAGGAGTAAGGCCGTCGTAAGCCATACCGCTTGGAGTGATAACAAACTGCTTTTCGTTTATACGGCAGCTGATGTTACCCCATGTTCTTACAATAAGACCTGCCTTTAAAAGCTCGTGGCCCGCTTTGATAACTATATTTTTTGCTTCTAAAATATCCATAAAGCGAATCCTTTCATGGTTTCAAAAAGCCACGGAGCTCCGTGGCTTTTTGTGTTTTAAATTAGCCTTCTTTAACTGCAACGTTTGCAAATACTCTGTCGAATCTTGCAATTGCTTCGTCGATAAGCTCTGGTGTGTACTGAGCGTTAGTGTAGAGACGGCTACCTGCAAGAGTAACAAGACCTTCTGCCATGTAAGCAGCGCCCATGTACTGCATTTCTTTCTTTCTTTCGCTTGTAGCTGAGATAACGCCAGGGATTAACCAAGGCTTGCACCAGTCGAGTGAGTAGTGCATTGTACCAACTGTTTCAAGGTGGCAAACTGAACCTTCGTTCCAAGCAACGAATGGAAGGTTGTGCTTAGCAATGAGCTCCTGAAGACCCTTTGTAAGTCTGTCGCCCATAAGACCTGCCTTCTGGCAAGCATTCTGCTTATCAATTTCTTCAAGTGTGAAGTAACCTGCACAGCATGAAAGTGGGTTAGCAGTCATTGTACCGCCTGTGAATGCCTTCTTGATTTTCATACCTGAATCATCAAGACCTGCACCGAGGTACTTCATATATTCCTTCTTACCGCCTACGCCGCCTGCGCCTGGATAACCACCAGCGATAACCTTACCGAAGATTGTAAGGTCAGGAGAAACGCCGTAGTAACCCTGAGCACCTGCCATACCAATACGGAAGCCTGTAACAACCTCATCGAAGATAAGGAGAGCGCCATATTTACGGCAAAGTCTTTCAACGCCCTTGTTGAAGTCGTAAGCAACAGGAGTTGTACCGCTTTCTGGACCGATTGGCTCAATGAAAACAGCAGCTGTACCGCCACGGAAAAGGTTTGCGCGGAGCTTTCTTTCAAGGTCGTCAAGGTCGCCTGGGAAGAATTCCTGTGTATGCTTGAAGAGGTAAAGCGGAACACCGCTTGCCTGTGTGAATTTAGAACCTGGAACACGGATACCGTAACCTAACTGATCTGACCAGCCGTGGTATGCGCCACCCATTTTGATAATGTTCTTCTTACCTGTTGCAAGACGAGCAACACGAACTGCAGTCATACAAGCTTCTGTACCTGAACCCTGCATACGGAACATTTCTACAGATTCAACGCTGTCAGAGATTTTCTTTGCAAGCTTATATTCAAACTCGTGGAAAAGACCTGTTGAAGGACCGCAAGTATTGAGAAGATCGATAACCTGATCTCTGACAACCTTTGGGTTTGAGCCGAGAACTGTTGGGCCACCTGCCTGAAGGAAGTCGAAATACTCGTTACCGTCGATATCGTAAAGCTTCATACCCTCAGCCTTAGTAAATACGAGAGGGAATGGATAGTTGAAAGCGAGGTTGTGCTGAACACCGCCAGGGATAACCTGCTTTGCATCTGCAATTATTTCTTTACTCTTTGCGCATTTCTTATCGTAATACTCTTCTTCGTATTTCTTAAGAACGTCCGGTTTGATTGTGTAAATTGGCTGTTTGATGAGTTCGTCAAGCTGTCTGTTAATGGCAGCAGCGTCATGATACTCACTGATAGCAAATCTTGTGTCCATTTCTGTTTCCTCCTTGGAGTGAATTTTGATTCACTTTTTATTATACATTATTATATAGCCTTGTCAAGAGAAAATGATGTCTTGTAAAAAATCGTGTGAAAATTTACCAAAAAATTAACAATGTTTTTATGCACTATTTCTGTTAATTTATATAGATTTTCTCCTTTAAGAAAAAACTTGATTTTTGTAGATAGTTTCACTAAAACGATTATATTTTTTGCTATGGAATTTGTTGACAATACACCACACGTCTGTTAAAATAAAATGGATAATAAATTGATTTCATATAAAGGAGGAATTTGCTTTGCAAAATCTTATGGATTCAAAAACACTTGCCTACATAAATATGTTTGGCATTTTAGGAACACTTGAAAACCTTTGCGAGCTTGTACCTGAAGCATCTGAGCTTCTCGAAGGCAAAAAGCCGATTTCTATCGGTTTTGATGTTAAAGATGGTCCAAGCGCTACTCTTTATTTTAAAAACGGCAAATGCCGTATGGAGCAGGGTTGCTCATCTTGCGATGTTAAGCTTCCATTCTCAAGCTGTGAAAAGTTCAATGGTCTTATTGACGGAACAGTAACACCAATTCCATCAAAGGGCTTCCAGCATATTGGCTTCCTTCTCAAAACCTTTACTCCTCTTACAGATCTTCTCACAAAATATATGAGAGCATCTGAAGAAGACCTTAAAGACCCTGTTTTCTTTGAAAGAAGCACTCTTCTTATGCTTTACACAATCGGTGTTGCAATCGCTCAGATCGGTAATAATGACCAGATTGGTAAATTCAGCGCTAAGGCTATTGAAGATGGTAGCGTATTTATCGGTATCAAAAATGGCCCTGCTGTTGAGCTTGTTTGTAAGGACCACCGCCTTGTTACACTTAAAAAGGCTCCTGCAAAATATCGCTCAGCAATGATTTTTGATTCTATTGAAACCGCACGCGGTCTTTTCGACGGCAAGCTTAACGCTCTCGCTTGTATCGGTACAGGCAAAATCGAAATGCACGGTCTTGTAAGTATGCTTGACAACGTCAACCGTATTCTTGACAGAGTTGCATTATATATAGGATAAGGAGGCAGTAAAATGAGCAAAAAATATCCATTATACAAAACTACTAAATCAGACGAATATTTTGAGCGCGCTGCCAAGGTTATCCCTGCAGGCGTATATGGCCACCTCGGCCCTGCTGAAGGTCAGTTTATTCCTGTAAACAGATGGCCTCGTTTCTCAGAGAAGGCAAAGGGCTCATATTTCTGGGATGTTGACGGCAATCAGTATATCGACTATATGTGCGCATATGGTCCAAACATTCTTGGTTATTGCGATGAAGATGTTGACGCCGCTGCTATTGAGCAGATTAAAAAGGGCAACTGCGTTACATCTCCTGATAAAATTATGATTGAGTGCGCAGAGCTTCTTGTTGATACAGTTGCTACTGCTGATTGGGCTTTCTTTGCAAAGAATGGTAACGATGCTACTCAGGGTGCAATCCTTACAGCTCGAGCACACACTCACAGAAAGAAGCTTATTTTCTTCAACAACTTCTACCATGGTGTTTCTCCAATGGTTCAGAAGATTGACTATCCTGGCGTTACACCTGAAGATGTTGCAAACAATATCTACGCTCGTTGGGACGATATTGAAGGTCTTAAAAAGATTATTGCAGAAAACGAAAATGAAATTGCTGCTATTATTGCTCAGCCATATAACCACGGCAACTTCGTTGATAACGCTTTCCCTGTAGACGGCTTCTGGAAAGAGGTTCGCGAGCTTTGCACAAAGCACGGTATCGTTCTTATTGTAGACGACGTTCGTTGCGGCTTCCGTCTTGACCTTGCAGGCTCAGACCATTTCTTCGGCTTTGAGGCAGATATTATCTGCTTCTGTAAAGCTCTCGCAAACGGCTACAATATGTCTGCATTCTGCGGTAAAGAGTTCCTTAGAAATGCTGCTTCAAGCCTTTCTTACACAGGCTCTTACTGGATGAGCGCAGTTCCATTTGCAGCTTGTATTGCTTGTATCAATAAGCTTAAAGCTATTGATGCTCCAAAGCTTTTCGATACTTTAGGCAGACAGCTTACTGACGGCTTCGTTGCTGCAGGTAAAGAGCATGGCTTTGATTTGAAGGTAACAGGTGCACCTGCTCTCTTCTATCTCAGAATTGCAAACGACGATTCTCTTCTTCTTCATCAGGATTGGGTTGCAGAGTGTGTTAACAGAGGTATGTTCATTACTTCTCACCATAACCACTTTATCAACGCATCTCTCACTCAGGAAGATATTAACCGTTCTATTGAAATTGCAGAGGATGCATTCAAGGCTGTTAAAAAGCTTCACCCTGAGCTTGGCTGATTAATTAAGCTAATTTAACCGATGTCTATCGGCTCTATAAATCTATATAAAATGGAGGAATAAAAATGGCACTTTCAAAACAGGAGTGGCTTGCTCTTGAAAAGAAAGCAAACGAACTCCGTAACCTTTGCCTTGATACAACATACTGGGCAGGCAGCGGCCACATTGGCGGCGGTATGAGCGTTATGGATATTATGACAGTGTGCTACCATAAATATATGCACATTAAGGTTGAGGAACCAAACTGGGAAGACCGCGACCGCTTCATTCTCAGTAAAGGTCATGCAGGTATTGCTTATGCACCTGTTCTTTGCGACCTTGGCTTCAACGATAAGGAAATGCTCAAAACATTTAACCTTTCAGGTTCAAAAATGGGTATGCACCTTGACTCAAACAAGGTTGTTGGCGTAGACGCTTCTACAGGCTCTCTTGGCCATGGCCTTTCAATCGGTGTTGGTACAGCTCTTGCAGCAAGACTTCTCAAAAAAGATTTCAAGACTTTTGTTGTTCTTGGCGACGGTGAGCTTGACGAAGGCTCAAACTGGGAAGCAGCAATGAGCGCTGCTCACTACAAGCTTACAAACCTTATCACCTTTGTTGACCGTAACCACAATATGATTGACGGTAACACAGAAGACGTTATGGCTCTTGAGCCTCTTGCAGATAAATGGGAAGCATTTGGCTTTATCGTTAAGAAAATTGACGGTAACAACATTAAAGAGCTTTGCGAAGCTATTGATTTCGCATATGAAAACGATACAGATAAGCCTGTTCTTATCCTTTGCGATACAGTTAAGGGCTGCGGTATCGACTTTATCGAAGGCGACTTCAGATGGCACTATGGTGCATTTGATGATGAAAAATATGCTAATGGTAAGAAAGCTCTTGAAGCAACATACCAGAAGAGAATTGCACGTGCAGAGAAGGAGGGCAATTAATTATGGCAGGCGGATTATCATATACAGCTGAACAGTCAACATCTCTTTCAACAGCTGAAATTTACGGTCAGGCTCTTGTTGAGCTTGCAGAAGCTCATCCTGAGGTAGTTGCTCTCACAGCTGACCTTGCAAAATCAACAAAAATCGGTGATTTCCAGAAGAAATTCCCTGATAGATTCTTTAACGTAGGTATTGCAGAACAGAATATGTTCGGTATTGCTGCAGGTATGGCAAAGGCAGGCCTTGTTCCTTTCCTTTCAACATTCTCACAGTTCGCATCCTTCCGTTCAGCAGACCAGCTCCACACAGACCTTTGCTACCAGAATGTTAACGCAAAAGTTATTGCTACTCACTCAGGTACATCCTTCGGTCAGGCTGGCTCTACTCACCACGCTATCTGCGACCTTGCTTTAACTCGTTCTATTCCTAACCTTACAGTTATCTGCCCTGCAGATGGTTACGAAACATACAACGCAGTTATGGCAGCATACAACACACCAGGCCCATTCTACATCAGAATTAACCGTGGTTTTGACCGCGTTCTTTATAAGGATGCAAACTATGGCTTTGAGCTTGGTAAGGCAGTAGAAGTTCACGAAGGCTCAGACCTTACAATTATCGCTTGCGGTTCTTGCGTATTCCAGGCTTTCCAGGCTGCTGAATTCCTTGAGAAGGCAGACGGTCTCAAGATTCGTGTTCTTGATATGCACACAATCAAGCCTCTTGATAAAGAAGCTGTTCTTAAAGCTGTTATGGATACTCGCCGTATCATCACAGTTGAAGACCATACAGTTATCGGCGGTCTCGGCTCAGCAGTAGCAGAGGTTGTTGTTGAATCAGGTAAGGGCTGTGCATTCAAGAAGCTTGGTGTTCAGGATACATTTGCTCCTATCGGTCTCCACGAAGATATTATGTCTACTCTTGGTATCGACTCCAACGGTATTATTGAAGCTGTTCGTGAAGTTATGAAGGCAGACTTTGAAGAGGATAATGACTGGGACGACGAGTTCTAATGTTTTTTGCGAATATGCAGGAATCTTTGCGTTTTACCAAACCAAACTCACGTACCTTTGTACGCTACGGGGTCGGTAAAACCGCAAATCTCCCCACATCTTCACAAAAAAGGTGATTTTGGAAACAGGGTTAAGTTTTGCCGGTAAAAGTGGTGCGATAGCTTATAATTGCTGCACGCAGTGCCCGAAATTCCTAATTCCTAATTCCTAATTCCTAATTACAAGAAAGGAGTGTTTTCTTTGGCTACTACACAAGAAGCACTTTATACCAATAAAATATTCCTTTGCGGTGCTTTACCTCTTTTAAAGACAATTGTTGCCGATGTACCTTCTCTCAAATCAAAATTTGAGAATATCCACTGCGTATATCAGGTAAGCTGCCTTGACCCTGAGGCACCTGAAGGAAAATATGCAACTCATTTCGTTGTTAATGGCGACGAATGGCTTGTTCACGCTAACAAGGTTGCATA
>JAZLDN010000064.1:0-22628 GCA_045614765.1 Acutalibacteraceae bacterium | reverse complement strand
ACCTGAGTTGCTACTATCTTTGGTGCTCCAACCATCTTGAACGTAACCAAGTATTTCATACGCATACTCAGGTACTATGTACGCACCTGATGCATCTGTCTGGAACGTAATTGTTTTGTTTGCTCTGTCAATAGTATAGGTAACACCATTTTCATCGGTGAAAGTATCACCTGTGATTGCATCGATGGTATCGTTAAAGGTTGAATCAATACGAACCGTGCTACCAACTTGACGGTAACCACCTTCAAGTGTGATTGTGTAAACACCTGCGGCTGATGTTGCTACAGTAAGAACTGAACAACACATCAGAACTGCCATAAACAATGACAAGATTTTTTTGAAGTTAATCTTCATGCGTATTCCTCCAAAATTAAAAGTATACTTTTACCTTTGAATTATAACATATAAATCACAAAAATTATATTATCACTTTCACCAAACATACACTAAAAAAACTGTCAAAGTTACTATAATTTTACAAGTAGTTGTAAAGTTATTCCAGTAAAACACTATATATGCTTTATTCCCTTGTAATTCTCAACGTTTCGTGGTATGCTAACTACAAGTTTTTTATATGGTGATTAATTATGAAAATTGGTAATCTTGAAATAAAAGAAAAAGCAGCTCTTGCTCCCCTTGCTGGCGTTGCCGACAGAGCATTCCGTGAGCTCTGTCGCGGCTATGGAGCCGCCTATACAGTATGTGAGATGGCAAGCGCAAAAGGCATAAGCCTCGGAGATAAAAAAAGCGCGGAGCTGCTTTCTATAACAGCAACAGAACGGCCTGCAGGAAGCCAAATTTTCGGAAATTCACCTGAAACAATGGCTATTGCCGCTGAAAAAGCTCTAGAATACTCCCCAGATTTTATAGACATAAATATGGGCTGCCCCGCTCCAAAGGTTGCTGCATCCGGTGGCGGAGCTTTGCTTATGAAAAGTCCTCAGTTAGCTGAAGACATTGTCAGAGCTGTTGTTAATGCATCTACCGTTCCCGTAACAGTAAAAATGCGTTCAGGTTGGGATGATAATTCAATAAACTGCGTTGAACTTGCAAAGCGTTGTGAACAGGCAGGTGCCGCTGCTATAACTGTACACGGCAGAACAAAGGTACAAATGTATGCTCCTCCTGTGAATATCAATATAATAAAAGCCGTAAAAGAAGCTGTTTCTATACCTGTTATAGCAAACGGAGATGTAACAGACGGAAAAAGCGCAGCAAAAATGCTTGAAGATACCGGTTGTGATATGGTTATGGTGGGAAGAGGTGCGCTCGGTAGACCGTGGGTATTCCAGGAAATCAATGCTTACCTTGATAATGAGGTTATTCTTCCCGAACCTCCTGTTACTCAGAAAATGTATGTTATGCTTAAACATATTGAAAAAATATGTGAATATAAGGGCGAATATGTTGGTATACGCGAAGCGAGAAAACACGCTGCCTGGTATACAAAAGGAATTCACGGTGCTGCCAATTACAGAGCCAGAATCGGCCTTATAAATTCCATTGAAGAACTACGTCAGATAGCACTTGAATTAATAGAGCAAAACACGTGATTTCCAATATTTATGCAATGACTTTCATTCGCCTCGTATGGTAAGATGGACACATCTTTTTCATACGAGGTGATTTTTTTGAAAAGAAAAATAAGTCTGATTTTAGTAACAGTAATGCTCATAAGCATGCTGATGGTTGTACCATCAACAGCAGCAGATATTTCAGGTGCAGGTAGGGTCAATACGAAAAGCTCGTCCTTGAATGTCCGTTCCGCACCATCATCTTCTGCATCTGTAAAAGCTCGTCTTCCTATAGGCTCATATGTTACCCTTATATCTAAAACCGGTTCATATTGGTATGTTCGCTATAACACTTCAGGTTATGGCTACTGCCATGCTGATTATATTTACAGTGTATCAACTGCGGTAAGACAGGTTAAAACAACAAGCGGTTCTCTCAGAGTGCGTTCAGCACCATCAACGAACGCATCAATCCTTGCCTATCTTCCATCCGGTACACCGGTAACAGTTCACACAGTAGATAGCAATTTTGCAAAGATTATCTATAATGGCAACAAGGTGGGATACGTAAGCACCAATTACATTGTAAAGTCGCAGAGCTTTACAGGTAATTACAACGCCATTTCTTTAAAAGTTCCTGATTACAAACAAACAGATTCAAGATGGGCAAATGTAATATTAGGTTCATCCGGACAGTCAATAGGAAAAATCGGGTGCGCAACAACTGCCCTTGCAATGACTGAAAGCTACAGAACCGGCACAAGCATTTACCCTAATGCTATGGCAAAAAAGCTTTCCTACTCTTCTGGCGGTGCAGTTTACTGGCCAACAAACTATACCATTATCACATCATCGAGCGGTTATCTTCAAAAAATATACGATTCATTAAAAATTGGAAAGCCTGTTATAGTTGGCGCAAAAAACTCTTACGGCGGCCAGCACTACGTTGTAGTTACAGGTGTTAAAAGTTGCGATACACTTACACCATCTGCCTTTTATATTAATGATCCAGGTTCAAATTCTCGAATAACCCTAAATCAGTTTTTTAGCGCTTATCCAAACTTCTATAAAATGCTATACGCGAAATAATTTCAGACAACGGCATCAATTTGTAGAAATACACAAATTGATGCCGTAATTTTATATTAAATATTCTGCTCTTTATGTAAAAATCCTCTTCCTTTTTTCGGGTAAAGGTGTTATACTAATATAGGATTTTAATGTAGATTATTTGTGTTTTTATAAATCTTCAGATAAGGAGTGAGTTTGTGGAAAGATTTGTTATCCGAGGCGGAAACAAGCTCAACGGTACAATTAATATCAGCGGTGCTAAAAATGCCGCTTTACCTATAATCGCTGCATCTGTTTTTGCAGGCGAGCCTTGTCGCATTGAGAACATTCCTGAAATCAGCGACGTACGAATGATGATTAAAATTTTAAAATTCATTGGTGCAGAGGTTGAAAAACCTGAAAAAGGCGTTATTATTGTTGACTCAACCAATATCAAAGCAGATATTACTATCCCCGATGAAATGACACGTAAGCTTCGCGCTTCATATTACCTTTTAGGTGCACTTCTGAGCAAATATGGCACAGCAAGCGTGGCTTTACCAGGTGGTTGCTATTTTGGTGTACGTCCAATAGACCAGCATATAAAGGCTTTCGAAGGGTTAGGTGCAAGCGTAAACACTGATAACGCTATTGTAAATGTTACAGGAGATGAGCTTTACGGCTCTTCAATATATCTCGATGTTGTTTCTGTAGGCGCAACTATTAACGCTATGCTTGCCGCAGTAATGGCTAAAGGTCTTACTGTTATTGAAAATGCTGCAAGAGAACCTCATATTGTTGACCTTGCCAACTTCCTTAACTCTATGGGTGCGGACGTAAGAGGCGCAGGTACTGAGGTTATCAAAATCCGTGGTGTTGAAAGCATGCATGGTTGCACATACTCAATTATCCCCGACCAGATTGAAGCCGGTACCTATATGGTTGCAGCAGCTGCAGCAGGCGGAGATGTTGTTGTAAATAACGTTATTCCTAAACACCTTGAATCTATCACAAACAAACTTGAGGATTGTGGAATCACAGTAATCGAAGGCGATGAAAGCGTAAGAATACTATCTGAAGGCAGACGCCCTAAGGCTTGCAGAGTTAAGACAAGCCCTCATCCAGGCTTCCCAACAGATATGCAGCCTCAGTTTGCAACACTTCTTTGTACTTGCAACGGCACAAGCACAGTTGTTGAAGACGTGTGGGATAACCGCTTTAAATATGTCGACCAATTAAGAAGAATGGGCGCCAATATCATTGTAAATGGTGATACAGCCCTTATAACCGGTGTTGAAACACTTCAGGCAGCACCTGTTGAGGCAGATGACCTTCGTGCCGGTGCAGCGATGGTTATTGCCGGCCTTGTTGCTAATGGAGAGACATACGTTGAAAACATTAAATATATCGACCGCGGCTACGAGGAGCTTATTGAGAAGCTCACAGGCGTAGGCGCAGATATAAAAAGAGTAAGTTACGACGAGGATTAATTAATATGCTTAAGTTTTGTCCGCTGTTTTCATCAAGCAGCGGCAATTCTGTTTACATAGGCGATAATTCAGGTGGAATTCTTGTTGATGTAGGCAGAAGCGCCAAGCAAACTGACTTGATGTTAAAAAAAATAGGCATAGAAGCCGATTCCATAAAAGGTATATTCATAACTCACGAACATACTGACCATATTAACGGTCTTAGCGTTTTTGCTGCAAAGCATAATATTCCAGTATATGCTTCCACGGGCACATTGGCTGCATTAAAAAGCAAAGGTGTGCTTACAGGTAAGCATATAGATATATCCGTTACAGATAATGTTCAGGTTGCAGGGTTAGATATAAAACCTATCAAAACCTCACATGACTGCGCAGACGGAAGAGGATATATTATAACCGGTTGCGATGGCGTAACAAAAGCTGCTATTGCCACTGACACGGGCTACATATCAACAGAGCTTTTAAGCGACATAACAGGTTGTCGACTTGTATATCTCGAATCCAACCATGATATTGATATGTTAAAAACTGGTCCCTACCCTTTCCAATTACAAAAGCGCATACTTTCAAATGTTGGTCATCTTTCCAACGATGCATGCGCAGATGCTTTGAGAGCACTTGTAAACAAAGGCTCAACCCACTTTATTCTTGCGCACTTAAGCATGGAAAACAACACCCCTCAGCTTGCATATGAAACATCAACAAACGCTTTAAGAGAGATGGGTGCTTTGGAAAACAGAGATTATTTTCTTAAGGTTGCGGAACCTGAAAATCAAGATAAATTAATAATTTTATAAAACAAAACCCTTGTTTACTTTTTTGAGTAAACAAGGGTTTTATATTTTAGGAAACGGCTTTATTTATAACGGCTTGATAATCAATAACATCAATAATATTATCTGCATTACTATCAGCCGCTAATTCATAGACATCATCCAATTCCCTGAGGCTATTTGAAGCCTGAGCCACGTAGAAAGCATCAACAGCATCGCAAATACTATCGCCATTGACATCACCATCTACAACCAACAGGAAATCGCCCACATACTCATTACCATCAAAAACGGTAATAAATGTACCCGTGCCGTAAAGTTCAAGGTCGCCATACACATAGCTTGCTCTTGCTACAGCAACAGCACTATCAGAAAGATTTAAGATTTCAGTAATATCTGAACTAGCACATAGGCTGGTACGAATTATTGATTTGTCATAATCGATCTGAGTATATGGAGTTTCCTGAATAGGGTTTTCTTGCTCGTCAGTATTTTGGAGCACGTATTTGATATTGTTATCCATCGCATATTTATGAGCATAGCTGCCACTGTTACAATATACTATACCATTAAAGCCATAGAAAGCCTGAGTACCGATTGAAGTAACGCTATCAGGAATATAAACCTTTTCAAGTGATGGACACTCCATAAAAGCAAGGGAATCAATTGTTGCTATTCCTTCTGAAATTTCAACAGAGGTGATATTATCGTTCCCTCTAAAACAGGAGTTCCCTATTATTGTAACAGGAATACCTTCGTAAATTGCTGGAATAACAACCTCTGTCTCTTCACCCATATATGTGATAAGCCTGTGGCTGTTCGAGGCGGTCTTCACCACATAATCGCACTCAAGACACGGTGATATAACATTATCTTCCTTTATTGCATCATCACAACGTGAACAAGTATGTGTGATTGTATGAGGATGCTCAGACAAAACATCTGTAAGTACATAATTATGGCCAACAGCTTCAATTATTGTAATATCTGTTCTATCTTCACAAACCGTACAATGATGGGATTTACTACCATCTTCTGCACATTTAGGTTCAACATCTATTGTCCATTCGGTTGAATATTTATGAGCCGCAGCGATAGCTGTAACATCAGTTTTTTCATCACAAAGCGTACAATGGCGGGATTTAGAGCCATCTACTGTACAAGTTGGAGCAGTATCAACTGTCCATTCGGTAGAGAAAACATGAGCTTTAGGAACAGAGGTAATATCTGTTTTAGCTTCGCAATTCAAACAATGACGAGATTTAGAACCCTCATCCTTACAGGTTGATTCAATATCAACTGTCCAGTCAGTTGAATATTCATGTATACCTGTAGCAGGTATAATTTCATCAACTTCCTTTCCACAATAAATACAAGAAAAGATTTTTCTTCCTTCACCAACACAGGTTGGTTCAATGATAACTGCATCAGTACTCATAGTATGTGTAAATTCAATACAAACTATTTCGGCAGATGACAATGGAGCATTGTTACTACCCACCTTTACAGAGGACCATGAAAATTCGTCTCCGCTATATTCAATTGTTTCAAGCATAGTACATCCATAAAAAGCATAGTTGCCTATATTGGTAACACTATGTGGTATTTTAACCTTAATAAGAGAGCTACATTCTCTGAAGCTTGTAGCACCGATAGATGTCATGCCTTCTGGTAAAACAATTTCTTCAAGACTTACACAACCATAAAATGTTGCACTTCCTAAAGTTTTTAATTCAGTAGGAATATTAATATTTTTCAGCGATGAACAGTTCCTGAAAACTGCTGTTCCCCAGGTTGTAGCAGATGAAGGTATTGAAACATTTTCAAGAGAAGAGCAGTTAACAAATGCTTGATTGCCTATTTTAGTTACGCCCTCCGGGATTGTAACAGACGTTATACCCGAGCAATCTTTAAATGCGCTTGCACCTATTTCCAGCACAGGCAAACCATTATACATTGCAGGAATAGTAATTCTGCCACTGAAATCTGTGATACAATCTGAAACAATATATCCGGTTGAAGCTGTATTCAATTTAAAGGTAAGAACTGAATCTATTTCAATTCGTTCAGTTTTTTTGTCTCCGCAATTTCCACAAACGCCTACACTGACACCTTGTTCAAAATCATCTGTCCACACATACGCATGACCCTTCATAGGAATAACTATTATATTTTTCCTATCACCACAATATATACAGTGATATGATTTTGAACCATCTGTTGTACAAGTGGCCTCAACATCTATAGTGAAAACATTACTATACAAATGTCCTTTTGCCTGAATCGTAAATCTCTTTACATCACCACAATAGCTACAGGTTGATATCGCTTCGCCTGTTTCGGTACAGGTTTCCTTTTCAACTACTGTATAGTTCTCATGCCTATGTCCCATAGGTGATGTCTGCACTATATCAATTCTGGCATCACAATTTTTACAATGACGGGATATTTCGCCGCCTGTTGTACAAGTACGCTCAATATCGACAGTTGTAAAATCCTCATATTCATGAGCTGCCGCAATTGTTGTTACATCCGTTTTTGCATCACAAGCAGTGCAATGATGAGATTTAGAGCCCGGTGTTGTACAGGTATTGGGAACATCTACTGTCCATTCGGTTGAATAATTGTGGCCTTTCGCTTTGATTGTTTCTGTTACAACATCAGCACAACTTGAGCAAATCCTATGTCTTGAACCTGATGATGTACAATCTGCCTCGCGATCAACAATCCATTCACCATAATAATGTCCTGTAGCTCCGATTCCGGTTATATCAGTACGGGCATCGCAAACTGTACAATGATGGGATTTTGTACCATTAGTTGTACATGTGGCAGGATAATCTATAGTCCACTCGGTTGAATATTTATGAGAGGCTTCAATTACTGTTACATCTGTTTTTTCGTCACAGACTGTACAGTGGCGAGATTTTGAGCCGTTTTCTGTACAGGTTTCTGCAACGTCGATTGTCCAGCTATCAGAAAATGTGTGACCAGGGGTTTTAATTATTTCAATCTCCTGGTAATCACAAACTGTACACACCCTATAATTTTCACCATTTTTTGTACAGGTAACCGGTACGCGTTCAATCCACTCTCCCATGGTGTGAGCGTGATGCAGCAAGCTCATTTCGTTAGAATGCTCAGACTCACCTGCTTCGTTTAATGCTGTAACATAATACGTATAAACATTGTCGAAGGAAACAGAAGCATCAATATAGCTTGTCTGTGCACCATCAATTTCAGCAACGAGCAACCATTCAGAATTGGTTTTTCTATATAACTTATAGGTATCTGCTCCATTTACACTTTCCCAAGATAAAACCAAGCTTGTTCCGGCAATTGTTGCACTCACCATAATCGGTTTTTCGCATAACAATTGAGGTATAACCTCTGTTTCCAAAACCACACCACAAACGATACAATCTTTGTATTGCAAACCTGATTCGAACTCTGTTGGTTTACTTTCCACTATCCACTCAACATTGCATACATGGCCTTTTGCCTCAATTGATTCTACATAATAATCATAACAAACCTCACAGACCTTATGTTGTGAGCCTTCTTCGGTACAAGAGGGTTCATTATCAACAACCCACTCGCCATAGTTATGGCCGTTAGCCATAATTATTGTTACATCGGTCTTATCGCCACAAACCAAACAATGGCGCGATTTAACACCCTTCTCTGTACAGGTAGGTGCTAAATCTATTGTCCATTCTGTTGAATAGTTATGACCTGTTGCATCAACAACTTCAAATGAAACATCATCACAAACCGAACAAACCTTATATTTTGATCCCTCTTCCTCGCAAGAAGGTTCAATTTCAACAATCCATTCGCCATAGTTATGGCCATTAGCCGGAACTACTGTTACATCTGCCTTATCACCACAAACTGAACAGTGATGAGATTTACTTCCCTCTTCAGTACATGTAGGCTGTGTATCAATCGTCCACTTAGTTTCATATTTATGACCATCAGCATCAATTTCTAACACATCGGTCTTGTCATCGCAAGCCAGACAATGGCGCGATTTAATACCCTTCTCTGTACAGGTAGGTGCTATATCAACAGTCCACTCAGATGAATAATCATGCCCATAAGCTTCAACAACATCTGTTACAACATCTCCGCATGTTGAGCAGGTTTTTTTCATCTCACCTAAATCTACACAATTTGGTCTTTGGGTTATAACCCATTTTCCGTAGGTATGGCCCGTAGGGAATAAAATATCGCAACCAATAAAATTAAGTGCAATAGGCTCGGTCATAGAATCGGAAAGCATCGAACCAGTAATATCAATATCTGTTCTCGGCTTTGCGCAGTTTGCTGATGAGTCAAACACAACTGTTAAAACCGTCTGAGCATCTGTTATATCTTCAAGCGATATAATAGAAAACTTTAGTTTCCCTTCCGCAACTTCTTTATCATTGATGTTAAAGAATGTAGGTGAAAAACCTTTTTCATATGATGACAATGTAAGTATATCTGTGTTAAATCCAATCACAAAATCGCCTGCGCCAAGACGGGAGTTTGCTTCCAACAAAACTGTAGCTGTTACCTTTTCCTTTATTGCATCATATTGCGCCGTAACGCTTATTTTAGGTGCATCCTTAACATAAGTATTGTCATACAAAACATTGGCTGTAGTTATGTAATTGTCGCAAGCTATTGTATTTAACTCTTTATTGCACAGTTCAGTTGCCTTAAAAGTAATTTCTGATGCTTCATCAACATTTTTCAACGTCTTGAATTTCACAGTTACAAAATCATATTTACTGTTATACGCCGTACCTACAAACGAAATATACACGGCGCCTAAAAAACCAGTATTTATATCTGTAAGTTTATTGTTTAAAAATTCACCATTGGCAACCTCTACCACTTCAAAAAGTTCGGGATCATAGGTTATTACAGCAGAACCTGAGGCTATCTCATATGTATTAAAACTATAAGATAAAGAAAATTCATGCTCTATAGATGTATTGAGACTCCTTGTGGAGTAAATCTTACATTTTTTATTTGTTATACTTTCAGCAATGGTGAATTTACACCTTGAACCTGAAACTGCAACATTTTTCAAATCACCATCGCAAGCTTCACCGATAGTGATGTCAAAATAAGCATCGCCAACCTGGGCATTACCTAATACCTGATAATTAAATTGAAAAAGCCCTGTCTGAGATACTGAGCCCTCACCATCTAAAATATAACTGAACTGAATATTATCAGTATTTATCACACTATCGTAAAGTGTGCAATCAATACTGTTATACACATTGTTAATTTTAACTTTTGCAGGGTCAAAATGCACCGTTACTTCCAATGAGGCAAGGGATTCTGTTGAATCAATATTCACATAACAGTTAGCACTACTGCCCTGTTTTACAGAGGAATTAGTTGTTGCGGTGACGGTTTTACCGTCAACCGCAACAACAGGTGTAACAAAAACTGAAAGCAGTATCGCTATTGAACAAACAAGACTTATAAAACTCTTGGTTTTTTTATAAATCCTCATATTCCCTCCATTACATTTCAAGGCTGTTCACTTTGCCGTTTACGTATTGGAGGATACGAAGCGCTTCTACAGATGAAAGGTCTCCATCACCATTAAGGTCAGCACGTCTAAACTCGTCATCTGTAAGAATCAAATCACCATTCAAGCACTGCATAAGCATAAGAGCATCCTTAGTTGTAACGCTACCGCTACCATCTACGTCACCAATGCGCGAGATAGATGTTGCATCTTTAATCACAACCTGATACGGAGTTTCTGCAGATGCCTTTGAAATTGTGTTACAGCCGTCGGAAGCCTCAATATAGTACTCGAGACCTTCCAAAGTAAGCTCACTACCAAAAATGGTAGCACTGTATTTATCGTTAACCTTTGACATCTGAAGAGTTTTCCACTCTGCAGCGCCAATTGTTCTATAATAAAGTATAACGCTTTCAACGCGCATATTATCGCTTGCGGTACAAGAAATTATAAGGTTATTATTTTCGTAGCCCTGGTTAACAGGAGTATGGTATACAGTAGGATACAATGTATCTTCTGCAGTACAGTAAACCTTACCTGCAGGAGCGGATTCGCTGAAGTCAGAAAGAACAACTGTAAAGGTGTACCAATAAGTCTTACCTGCCTCTGCATTATCATCTATAAATGAACTATCAGTAGGTAATAATACAGATGGGTTAATCTTTACATAGTTACCATCCTTTGATTCGCTACGGTAAATATTATAGCCCATCAAGGTATCATAGTCATCCTGATTCCATGTAAGCTCGATACCTGCATCGGTTGACTGAGCGAAGAGGTTCATAGACATAGCCGCTGTAGTATCAATAGTGAATTCATAAAGCTGATATTCACCGCGAACAACCTTTGTAGCATCCTCTGCTGCACAAGCATTTTCAACCTTAAGGAAATTCTGGCCATTTTCAATCTGTGCCTTTAAGGTATATGTACCCTCCCACACTGTATCGCTTATATATGCACCATTTATTTTATAATCTGCAAACGGAAGGATAGTACCGAAGGTAAGATATGTTTCTTTTTCAGTATTCATAGGACGGTTGAAGGTTACGCGAACCCTAATCTCTTCCTTACCGATAGTTGTAACCGGCTCACCATCTGCATTGAAGATTTCAACACTTGTGATATGTGGATAAAGAGCAGAAATATCGCTACAAGAGCCGTAAATATCAATAGTAGGTGTGCCTGTTGAGTCAAGATAACCGCTGATTATCTGATCTGCATATGTATAGAAATACTCCGCAAAATCATTATTTGCAAATGTGGTTGCTCGACTATCGTAGCCAGTAATCTTTAAGAAAGTATATGGATTTGTGTTATCCGAGCTTAAGAAGATGTTATTACTTACTTCGCTACAATTTGTACAATCAAGGGTTCTGGCACTTGAATTATCGGGATTTTTTTTGTTATATGATGTGTAAACAACATTATTTATAAATTTTCCTTTACCATACCATTTTTCAAGTTCTCTATCATAATATTGTTCAGCTTTAGGTGCAATCGTTACATTATAAAGCTCCATAACGATATAGTTGGAATCAAGTACAGCGGCACGAATAGTGCCATACCCCAGATTGATATAGCTATTGGTTATAGCTGCAACCCGTATATTCTGATTATGTAGCGAGATTGAGCCTTCACTGTATATATATGGATATCCATACGAGCCTGTATTACTTACCAATTTAGAATTGGATACAGATGAATTTGATAAATTATCGTAATTACCCTTAGAATAATTCTTATCTTCTATAATCAAATTGATGCAATCAGCATAGTCAAGGAATGCAGAACCGCCTTCTTCAATATTTATACTACAGGTAAAAACAGCGTTACGCTCGTTCGGAGCAATAGTAACCATATTGTCCTTTGTTCCGGCAATATTTAATGTTCCGTACACTGTTAAAACAGGAGAATTGTAATACACTCTGTCATCATAGAACTGAATACGGCAACCTTCTTCAAATGTTACCGTTACGCCGGCTGGAATCATAACATTCTCACCAACTATATAAAGTCGGTCGTTTGTGAAAACTGTATCCTCACTGATAATGGCTGGTAAATGGTAACCGCTGCTTACATTAAACTGAGCCTTCTGCTTGCCATTATCCTCATAAACAACAGTATCATTTTCATCCATACCATTAGTGTATGTATAACGGATATTGAAATTCACAAGGTAATCATTAGGACAATTGTCGTTTACTATAATTTCAAAATACTGATCGCCTGATTCTCTTACAGAATAGGTACCAATATCTGAAAGCTGTATTGAATCGTTAACAAAAGTAAAGTAAGGGTCACTTAAGCCTTCGCCCTGGTTTGTATCAATAGAAACATTTACATTACTTGCTACACCACCGCGGTTGTGAAGAGAAATATATAAATGAACCGTTTCACCAGCATCAATAACACCATTACCATTGTTAGCACTATTTATTGCGGTACTGTCATCAACAGAATAGTCATATAAATTAACCGCCGGCTTTGGAAGCTTAGTCAAAGCCTCGTATATATTGGCTACTGAATGCGCATCATCAGTCTCTTCAAGCAAAAAGTTATAGGGATTAAGTGTGCCTGTATTTACAATCTGAGACTGAATAAATTTACTAGAATACATCTCACGGTCGAAATAGTAAGACCTGAGAAGCGCAGCAATACCTGAAACAGTAGGCGCTGCCATAGATGTACCATTAAGGCTTGCATACTTGTTGCCCGGCCAGCATGAAGGTATGGATTCACCAACAGCATAAACCTCATATTCAATAGAATCATAAGGATAGTGGTCGTAGTTAGAGAAAGAAGAAACTGCGGCACCATTATAGTTTGTGCTCATTACGCCTATAACATAAGGAAGTGCTGCAGGATATGAAACCGTCTTAATCTTGCAGGCCTTGCACGCAAGATTGTTACAAGCGCTGTCGTTACCTGCTGCTGCAACAAGAATACAGCTGTTATATGCATTTTCAAGTGCTTCTTCTACAGCTATAGAAATAAAACTACCACCAAAAGACATATTTATAACAGTAGCGCCATTCATATATGCATACTGCACAGCCTCTGCAATATCAGAGTTGTTGAAGTAACCCGATGAGTTACCTGCTTTAAGCACCATGATTTTGCTGTTGTAAGCAATACCTACACCACCTAAATCATTGTTTTCTGCGGCGATGATACCTGCAACGTGAGTACCGTGTCCGTTATCGTCAGTAGGGTCATTATCATCACCAACACAGTCCCAGCCATAAACATCATCTATATAACCATTGCCGTCATCGTCTATGTTATTATTCGCAATTTCTGCTATGTTTACCCAGATATTGTTACGAAGGTCAAGGTGCCTATAATCAACACCGGTATCAATTACTGCAACAATTACATCACTGCTACCGCCAGGGCGCTTGCCGTTGTTGGTTGCATACTGCCAACCTTCAGGAACCTTGTGGGTGTGATGGTGCTTATGCTTGTCGTAGTCAGGGTTACAGGAAACATCAACAGATTCTGTTGTTGTATCTGTAGACATTACATAGTCATAGTCAACTTCTTCAAATGCATCAAGACCATTAAGATATTTAACCGCATCCTCAGTTTTGCTTTCATCTGCAAGCTTTACGCTATACCACTTTGAGCCATTGTAAAGAGGCTCTGCTGAAGCATATTCCAGTTCACCTAAGGCAGATTCATCAAAGTTTTTCTCAACCTTAACAAGTACAACGCCTTTGTTGTACTCAGCTTTAGGGGCAGTATTTATGTCTGCAGAATCCCCATTATCATTATCCACCTCTGGAGTTACAACAGGAGACTGGTTATCATTGTCCTTATCTTCCTGTGGCTTGTTATCAGGAACAACAACATTATCATTATTGTTCACATCAGGCTTTTCTACAACATCCTGTTTATCAAACAAGTCTGTTATTTTATCAACTATTGAAGGGAGCTTTTTGTTCTCTGATGGTTTATTGGTATCCACCTGCTGTTCAGACGATACCAATGAATCCGAAGACTCATTTTCATCAGATTCAATGTAAGTATTATTGTTTTCATCCACTTTTACATCAAGTGGTGTTTCGTCATTATCTACTACGACTGAGCCTGCATTATCTAAAGCGCCATTATTTATAGGCTTCTTCTGCATAGTTGGCTGTGTATTTCCACAAGCAACTAAGCTGAACACCATGCAGAGCACAATCAAAGCAGAAACAACTTTCATAGTTTTCTTTTTCATTTGGAAAACTCCTCTCAGAATTCATTGATATATTTATATTTTTCTTGTTTATGACAAAGCTTTGTTAACAACATTCTGGTACGACATTGCATCAATAATATCAGATATTTCTCCGTTAGCGGCATAAATCTGTTCTTGTGTTGGAACTGTTTTACCATTACTTATTTTCATCGTTTCATACATATCAAGAACATCGCAAACGCTATCGCCATTCACGTCACCTTCAACGATAACAACATAGTCGCCCAGATATTCATCTCCGGCAAAAACAGAAACTGCCGAACCCGTTCCGTAAAGATATTTTTGAGCAGGGTTTCTTGATGTGGCAATAACCTCAACATCACCAAAGCACTCAATAATATCTTCTATACTGTCACAAGCAAAATTGTTAGTAAAAATTACTTTTTCATTATAATCAACTTTTGAACCGTCTTTTGCAAAAATGTCCCAAAGCTCATAAGAAATATTGTTTTCAACAGCGTACTGATGAGCGAAACTGTTTCTTACACATGAAATATAGCCGCGGAAGCCTTCAAAAGCATTTTCACCAATACTTTCAACATTTGGGAAAAGAATCACTTCTGCAAGAGCTTCGCAACCGCTAAAAGCATCATCACCGATAAATACAAGGCTACTAGCCATATCTACAAACTGAAGATATGTGCACTTTTCAAATGCATTATCAGGAATTCTAGTAACAGTATCAGGAAGTTCAACATAAACAATATTTTTATTTCCTCTAAAACAATCAGACGAAATAGAAGAAACCACCTTATCACCTATCAGGGCAGGAACTGAAACCTCATTATCGCTACCGATATATGAATTCACCTGAAGTGTTCCATCAGGAAGTTGAGTTACATTGAATATACATTCATAACATTCGGAATCAAAAACTGGTTCTGTTTTTTCTTCTCCGCAATTACTACAACAATAGATTTTGCCATGTGGATGGCTATCAGGTGTTGCAATTAAGGAAAAATCATGACCTGTTGCTTCAATAACTGTTTGATCAATCATCGCATTACAGTTAAGGCAATGGCGGGATTTCTTACCGTCTTCTGTACAGGTTTCAGACTCATCCACAGTCCACTCACTATCAAACTCATGTCCTAATGCTACAACAGTTTTATTTTCTGTTTCTCCACATTTGGCACAAGTTTTTCTATATTCTCCATTCGTAGTGCAATTAAGCTCTACAACTGTTTCCCACTCTTCAGGGAAGCTATGGCCCCCAAAAGAAGGAATAACTTTTGTTTCTTCCGCTCCGCAAGTATTGCACACTCTGTACTCTTCGCCATCTTCAATACAAGAAGCAGCTTTACGTGTTTGCCACTCATTATAATCATGAATAATATAATTCACATCAATCGTAGCATCCTCTACCGCTGTTTCTCCAATCTCATTTACAGCAGTAACTGCATATGTATAAACACTATTATTTTCGTAGCTACCTATATCGGTATATGTCAGTTCATTTCGGCTGAGCGTTGAAGCGAGACAATCCCACTCACCTGAATCATTAAGTTTATAAATATTATAGCTATCAGCTCCAAAGCTTGTGTTCCAGGAAAGAGTGATACTACCCTCATCTACTGATGCATACACTGCAGCAGGTGCTTCACAAATAAGCTGAGGTATGGGTATATATTCAATACGATCACAAAACTGACAGTAACGAGTTTTAATACCTTCTGAATCACTTGTAGCAGGAAGAGTAGCCTCCCAATCTGTATAAATATGGTCTCTTACAATAAAGGAAACATCTACTGTTGCAGAAGACTCTTCATCAACGCCAATAGAGATTGACTCTTGATACACACCTATCTCAAGATAAGGCTTTGGAGAAACACTTACAAAAATACTTTCACCAATCTGTGCTTCCGTAGTTGAGAATTCAACATCAAAACATTCACTTTGTGGTACGACAAAAGAAACAGGGACATTACTATTGTTTATTGCTGCAAATTCAGCAGACTCAACATCATAGTAACCTTCGCACACAGTTCCAAAATTCACAGTATCATATTCCACATTAAAATCGTAAACCGGCTTAATCCAGACAGGATAAAACTGAACATTTTCTGTTATAGTAAATTCACTGTTAAGCTCATATTCAATTACATCTGAATTTTCTGTTGTTGCCCAACCAATCTGAACATACCCAGGACGAGTGAAAATAGCATCTTCAAGAGTAATTTTACTGTTATATAATTTATTCGAAATCGAAACAGGTTCACCCTCACCTTCTGCGCCGGGCATAAATGTCACATTAAATGTCAAAGCGTCATATCCGGCGTAGTACGTAGTGTTTCTTCTTATAGTTGCAGAAGCTCCAGCATACTTTTTACCTGAATTACTGGTTTTGCTGGTAACCCAGGATGTTTGTGTATACCCAGGCATATCGAAAAAATATTCAGGGTATGTAAATTTACCGGAAGCATCTGTTGTAAAAGTGATAGTGGCATTATCTTTATCAATTGTGTAAACAATACCACTTTCATCAATATATGTATCACCATTTATTGACATTATTTTTTCATTCAATACACCATACACACGATTCGCACCGTTACCTCTATATCCACCTGCCAAAGTAATAGTATATGTTGCCGCTGATACAGAAATACTGAAAACACTACAAAGCATTACTACTACAAGAAATGCTGATAAACACCTTTTAAATGATTTTTTCATCAAAAAGCCTCCAAAAGTTATAATAAGGCATACTAATCCATATGGATTATATCACAAAAAAAACTGTTGCACAACAATTATGCAACAGTTTTTTCCATTTTTTAGTTTTTATAATTGATTTATAGCTTCAGCCAAAGCTTCCTTTATTATCTGATGGCCTGCGGCAGTTGGATGAACACCGTCTGTAGTCCAATATGTTGTATCTCCGTCTGCAGATGCCTCGTCAAAAGCACCCTGGAGAGGCACATACACAAGATTGTATTTTTCTGCAACGCGCTTTGCGCACTCTGCCCTTTTTGCGACCTCAGCACGGAATTCATCGTAATACATTTCTGTTCCTGAGCCTTTGAGTACAAATGGAGCAAGAATTATTATTTTTATATCTGGCAAAGCTTCTTTAATTTCTTCTATAAGCATTGAATAGATTTTCTCGAATTTCTCTGCACATACGCCATTCTGAACGGAAAGCTCATGCCAAACATCGTTAACACCGATAAGAATTGACATAACATCAGGTTCAAGGTTTATAATATCATCTTTAATACGTGCATAAAGGTCAACTATTCTATCGCCGCTGACGCCTCTGTTTATGAAATCAAATTCGCCTTTGTGATTTTTAAGAAAATCAGCTGCAAGTAAGTTAGGATAACCATAGCCGAAGAGACAGCTACCCGCTCCGCCATCATCAACATCCACTCTGCTTACATCAGTAATAGAATCGCCTTGAAATAAAAATCTTTTCATTTGTATTTACCTTCTTTGATTTGTATGCTATAATCATTTATTGGGTCCGTCATATGATTCCTCTAAAGAAGGAACCCAAGGGCATTCTACCTCTGGTATAACCTTTTCAGGTGCTACCCAATAAACTGCATTTGTTATGATTTTCTGAATTTCAGGAATGTGATATGTTGGGTTGCTTTCGTGGCCAGGCTGGAAGTAGAATACTTTACCTAAACCTCTGTTCCAGCAACAACCTGAACGGAACAATTCGCCGCCTTTAAACCAACCCATAAACACAATTTCATCAGGTGTTGGTATATCGAAGCGTTCACCATACATTTCCTCAACAGGAATATTGAAGCTTTCAGGAATCCCCTTTGCAATTGGGTGATTAGGGCTTATACACCAAAGGCGCTCTCTATCTCCATCGCGCCACTTGAGAGAACATGTTGTTCCCATAAGGCGTTTAAATGGTTTTGAAAAATGAGCAGAGTGAAGAGCGATAAAGCCCATACCTCTCATAACACGATTATAAACCTTTTCAACCAATTCATCAGGCACACAGTGATGAGCCATATGACCCCACCAAAGAAGTACATCTGTGTTTTCTAAAACATCGTCAGGAAGACCGTTATCAGGGTCATCAAGAACTGCTGTTTTTATATTAAGGTCGTCATTAGTGCCTAAAAAATCCTTAATGCAGTTGTGTATACCGTTAGGATACACTGCGCGTACTTCATCAGATTCGATTTCATGGCGTCCTTCGTTCCATATTGTTACATTAATCATATAATACACCTCTGTGTTCATTCTATATGATATAATATAACACATTATTTTCCCAAATAGAAAGTGTCTTTTTAAACGAATATTGAAGGCATTTTTTATATAAATTGTGAGTTCGAAACCATCCTCACACTAATAAAAACTATGGAGTTGATTAAATTGAAAAACAGAAAGAAAATCCGGGGCATTGCCTTTGCAGCACTTATTGCAGCAGCATATGTTGTATTAACCTTTGTTGCATCTGCCTTCGGGCTTGCAAGCGGAGCAATTCAGGTAAGATTATCTGAGGCATTAACTATTTTGCCAATATTTACACCATATGCTATTCCAGGTGTATTTATAGGATGTCTTCTTGCTAACATACTCACAGGCTGTGCTTTATGGGACGTTATTTTAGGAAGCCTTGCTACACTTCTTGGTGCTATAGGTACTTACTTGCTAAGAAAGCATAAGCTTCTTGCTACTATTCCGCCTATGCTTGCAAACACAATAATCGTTCCATTTGTGCTTGTAAATGTATATGCACTTGAAGGTACATATTGGTATTTTGCACTTACTGTTTTCATTGGCGAATTGATTTCTTGCGGAGTTCTCGGCACACTTCTGCAAAAATCATTATCAAAAAGAGATATAATAAAGAAAATATAGTATAAATTCTCAGCACAGGGTTTATTTTTCAATAAATTTAGAGTATAATTATCAGAGACTTTTGAAAGGGCTGTTTTATATGTTAATAGATGAAGCCATAAAAAATGCAAAACGAATTCATTTTATAGGAATCGGCGGAAGCGGTATGTGCCCTTTAGCTGAGATTTTGCATTCTCAGGGCCATTACCTTACGGGCTCTGATAACAATGAATCAGATACATTAAAGCGAATCCGCGCTCTTGGTATACCTGTTACTATGGGTCAGAAAGCAGAAAATGTAGATGGTGCTGATATGGTTGTTTATACCGCTGCCCTTCTTCCTGATAACCCTGAGCTTGTTGCAGCTAAAGAAAGCGGAATCCCTACTTTTGAAAGAAGTAAGCTTTTCGGCTACTTTACAAGAAATTACGATAGATGTATAGGTGTTTGCGGTACACACGGTAAAACAACTGTAACATCTATGCTTTCTCATATTCTTATTGATAACAACTTTGACCCATCAGCAATTATCGGAGGAAAGCTTCCTCTCACCGGTACAAACGGAAGAGTGGGCAAAAGCGATATTCTTGTTTGTGAGGCTTGCGAATATAAAGATACATTCCTTGACCTCACACCTGACATAAGCGTTATTCTCAATGTTGACAGAGATCATATGGAATATTTCAAGACTCTTGAAAACCTTGAAGCTTCATTCAGAAAATTTGCTGATATGTCAACAAAAGCGGTTATTTACAATGGTGATGACCAAAACACTCTCGATAGCCTTGTTGGTGTAGAGGGCAAAGAAATGATTTCTTTTGGTACATCCGAAAGTTGCACTTATACTGCAAAGAATGTTGGTTTTAACAATGGTGCATTTCCCTGCTATGACCTTTATATCAATGGTCAGTTCCAGGAAAAAATTGAGCTTAGCGTTCCCGGAGAACACAACGTTCTTAACTCTCTTGCAGCAATTGCTACTGCAATGTACTGCGGTGCAACAGTTGAACAATGCAAAAAAAGTATTATAACATTCAAAGGTGCCGGAAGACGCTTTGAATTCTTAGGAACATATAATGGTGCAGATATTGTTGATGACTATGCACACCACCCTGCAGAGCTTGAGGTTACACTTTCTGCTGCTAAGAAAATGGATTACAAGCGCGTTTGGGCTGTTTTCCAACCATTTACCTTTAGTAGAACAAAACTCCATCTTGATGCTTTTGCTAAAGCTCTTTCAATAGCAGATAATGTAGTTCTTACTGAAATTATGGGTTCAAGAGAAATAAACACCTATGGCATCACAACACAGGACCTTGCAGATGAAATTCCTGGTTCTGTATGGTTTGATACATTCCCCAAGGTTGCAGAATACCTTAAGGAAAATATTGGAGAAGGCGACCTTGTTCTTACACTCGGTTGCGGTGATGTTTATAAAATTGCGAAAATAGTTCTAAATATATAAATCAACCTAAAAATATAGTATTATCCCCCTAAAAAGTTTATGCTTTTTAGGGGGATATAAATTTAAAAGCACCTGACATATGTCAGGTGCTCTTTACTTAAATTAAACTAATTCAAGAATGCACATCTCTGCTGCGTCACCGCGGCGAGCTTCAGTCTTGATTAAGCGGCAGTAACCGCCGTTAACATCTTTATACTTAGGTGCGATTTCGTCAAAAAGCTTTTTAACTACATCTTCCTTAGTAATATAAGCTAATGCCTGTCTCTTGTTGTGGAGACTGTCAACCTTAGCGAGAGTAATCATCTTTTCAGCCATAGCGCGAACTTCTTTTGCTCTTGTGACTGTAGTTGTCATCTTACCATTTTCAAGTAAAGATGTAACCATGTTGCGAAGCATAGCATCGCGGTGATCACTTGCTCTGCCGAGTTTTCTTGTTCCTGGCATCTAAATCACTCCTTTGAGAAATATCTTATTCGTCCTCATCACGAAGAGAAAGATTAAGGGATGCTAACTTAGCAATAACCTCTTCAAGAGACTTTCTGCCAAGGTTTCTTACCTTCATCATATCATCTTCTGTTTTGTTGATTAAATCTTCAACAGTATTGATACCGGCTCTCTTAAGACAGTTGAATGAACGAACTGAAAGATCAAGCTCTTCAATTGTTGTTTCAAGAACCTTACCGTTTTCAGAATCATCCTTGTCAATCATAATCTCTGTGCCTGAAACTTCATCAGAAAGTTCAACAAAGAGATTAAGATGCTCTGTGAGAATCTTTGCGGCATATGATACAGCATCTTTTGCAGAAATTGTACCATCAGTCCAAACTTCGATTGTAAGCTTGTCGTAGTCGGTAATCTGACCTACACGAGTGTTATCAACTGTGTAGTTAACCTTTAATACGGGTGTATAGATTGAGTCAATGGCAATAACGCCGATTGCAGGCTCAAGAATCTGCTTATTTCTGTCAGAAGATACATATCCTCTGCCCTTATCAGCTGTAAGTTCCATAACAACATGTGCATCAGCATCAAGTGTTGCAATATGGTGCTCAGGGTTAAGAATTTCAACCTCTGAGTCAGCTTTGATGTCACCCGCAGTGATTTCGCCGGAGCCGTTTGCCTCGATATACATAATCTTCGGTCCGTCTCCGTGTATTTTGAGAATAACGCCCTTAAGGTTAAGAACTATCTCGGTAACATCCTCTTTTACGTTGGGGATTGTTGAGAATTCGTGAAGAACATTATCAATCTTTACAGAAGTGATAGCGTAGCCTGGGAGAGATGAAAGAAGAACTCTACGAAGGCTGTTTCCAAGTGTTGTGCCGAAACCTCTTTCAAGTGGTTCAACAACAAATGTACCGTATGCTGAATCTTCTGCTGAGCCGATAAATTTTACCTCTGGTTTCTCGATACCAATCATACCAAACCCTCCTTAAAATTTCACAGTCAAGCTGCGATTTTTGTTTTGCCTTTCAATAAAGGCGTGAGGCTAAAGAGCATTATTTTGAATAGAACTCGACGATAAGATGCTCTGCAACAGGAACTTCAATCTGATCTCTTTCAGGAAGGTTAACAACCTTACCAGAAAGTGCTTCACGATTGAGGTCAAGCCATGCTGGAACAGGACGGCTTGCGTTAGCTTCAATAATATTCTTAAATGCGTCGGTCTGAGCTGATTTTTCCTTAATTGAAATTACATCCCCTGCTTTGCAAAGGTATGAAGGAATATCAACCTTTTTGCCGTT
>JAZLDN010000063.1:0-2284 GCA_045614765.1 Acutalibacteraceae bacterium | reverse complement strand
AAGCATTATAAAGGTGCATACCTTCTGTGCAACGCCAACACCTGCAGAAGCTGTAACACCAAGCTGATTAACAATCGCAAGTAAAACAAGGAATGAAATACCTACAAGAAACTCCTGTAATGCAACAGGTATTCCTATTTTGGCTATTAAGACTGCAAAGCTTTTCTTAAGCTTAACATGTGCTTTGCGAAATTCAAAGGGCAGGGTAGCTCTGCGAATCATAAAGAACGATATTACAACGCTTAAAAGCTGAGCAAGAACCGTTGCAAGAGCAGCACCTGCAGCACCCATATTAAAAACTGAAACTAACACAAGGTCGCCGATTATATTGAATATACAAGCCATTCCAACTGCGATAAGTGGTGTTTTTGAGTCACCAAGACCTCTGAAAATGCTACCAAGCAGATTATATGCTGAGATTACAACAAAGCCTGCACCGCAAATTTTTATGTAATCTGTTGTAAGGTCAAATGCTTCTTCAGGAGCTTTCATTATCCAGGCTAAGCCTGATGAACCTAAAACACTTGCAACTGAAAATACAACTCCGATTATTGAAAAAAGGATAACACCTGTTCCGATGATATGGGCAGCGTCTTCGGGACGCTTCTGACCGATTCGCTGACCAACAGCAACTGTGATACCCATTGAAAAGCTTACTATAAGGTTTGTCAGGGTTGATATTATCTGTGAGCCTGTTGAAACGGCTGAAACATCTGCAGTTGAAGCAAATTGACCTACAATAAGTAAATCAACTGCACCATAAAGTGCCTGCAGAAACATTGAAAACAATACCGGTAGCATAAATTTGAGAAGCTTCGGTAATATTGGTCCGCTTGTAAAATCGTTGTTTTTCATTAAATCCTCCAATATATAAATGGATGAATGAGAAAGACTCAAACCATATTGAAATTAAATCTGTTTCGAAGGTTGAATTATATCATAAACTGTGTTTTATGTCTATATAATTTAGTTTTATTTGTTGTTTTGATTATTTAGCTGTGATATAATCGTGCTATACACAGAATTTAATTGAAATTCACAGATTTTAAGGACGATTTTATGAAACATACAGAACAATGGATATGGCTTCCTTCCGATAAATACGGAAACAAGCCTCACAATATATTAAACGGATTCGAAAACATTGATGATAATGAATTTATCGTTGCGGAGTTTATGAAGGAACTTAAATTTTCTCAGGAAATATGCTCTGTAAAGCTTCGTTTTAGTGGTGATTGCGTCTTTCAGCTTTTTTGTAATGACGAGATAGTTGCAACAGGTCCTGCGTGTGTTGGTGGGGATTTCATAGGCAACGAAACTCCTCGTGATAACTTTTATGCCTTTGAAACAGAGATTTTACCCAAAAGCTCTTCACTTTCCTTTTTTGCAAGAGTTAAAATGCTACCTTCTCAGATATGTGAATATTCAAAAGGTAGGGGAGGCTTTATGCTTTCTGCTATCCTTACCTTTGCCGATGGTTCACAAGAAAAAATTCACACAGATGAAACCTGGCTTGCAAGAAAAAATGGTGCATACAAGGGCAAAACCACATTTAATGGTAAAGTTGTTCCCGATGAATATGTAAATGCAGAATGCATTGAAAATATATGGCAGACCGAAACTGCGCCTATTCCTGTAAGAGTAGAAAATGAACTTCTTTGCGAAAACAGTAAAATCACTTTAGCACCATTTGAGGAGAAAACTGTAGTTTTAGATTTTGATAAAATATGGGCAGGATTTCTAAATGTAAAAGTTCATTCCCTTGGTGAATTTTCTGTAAAAGCCACCTTCAGAGAATTGAATGAAGAGGGATCAACTGAAGATATTATTCTAAATAACAACTGTAATTACAGAGGCTTTTATATGCATAGCGCAGGTAATATTACAATACTTGCGAAGAACAATTCTTCTTTACCTGCCGAGCTTACAGTATCATTTATTGAAACTCACTATCCGGTTTATATAGAGTGCGAAACAAGAACAAGTAACCAAGACCTCAATGCAGTTCTTGATACCTGCAAGCATACTCTTAAAATCTGCCGTCAGACTCACCACCTTGACAGTCCTCGTCATTGTGAGCCTATGGCTTGTACCGGTGATTACTACATCGAAAGCCTTATGACCATGTTCTCCTTTGGTGATATGCGCCTTGCAGAATTTGACATTATGCGAACTGCAAGAATGCTTGAACGGGAAAACGGCAGAATGTTCCATACAACATATAGCCTTATTTGGGTCAGAATGCTTTATGACACCTTTATGGCAACAGGTAATATAAATCTTC
>JAZLDN010000062.1:0-7699 GCA_045614765.1 Acutalibacteraceae bacterium | reverse complement strand
TTAATTGCTACATTAAGCGCAGTCTCTTTTATACCCATATTGAAAACATCCTTCCAATTAATAATTTAATCTCCACTCTTCTGTTTGTTCACCCTCAAAGGAAGCAGAACCGCTTATTGAACCTTTATGAGCTGAACCATCTATATGAAGAGGTATTCTATAATTCGCATAGGTTACGTAACCATCTGCATTAATATGGAGTTCAATACTTGAACCCTTATAAACAATATCTGCCGAGTCAACCTCCATAAAGCTTATATCAAAATTAGCAACATCCAGATAACCGATAGAAGCTGCATTATGCGACGGAACCTCATACATTCCTACGCTTTCACGAACAAGATTTATGCGTATAATATATTCATTACCTACACGTTGTACCGAAGCAGATTTCACACCCTTTTCCGTTAAGGTGAAGTTACTCTTTTTAGGAAGAATAATAGGAACTGTTTCACCCTCGGAATTAACGGCTAAACCATTCTGATACACTAAAGTTTCATTAACAGGCTTAACAACCCACCCTATCATCAGATTAACAACAGATTTTACAATTTCTCCGCCCGTGCACTCAGTAACATCTGCAGAAAACGCCTCAGAATGAGAAACGGATAGATTGCCAGTATACGCCTTGGTTTTGTTAACCGCTGCTTTTGCTGTTGAAATTATTTGCGCATTACTCCATCCCGAAGGATTAGGAAGCTCCGCAGCAACATTATTTGGAGAATTGGTTATAGGAGTATAACTACCGGGTTGTTTATTATTGTTTACGATTAGATTGCTCTCATCTTCTTTTGTTGGAGAAATGGTTAAACCATCTTTATGAACAACGCTATCCTCTGTATAACTCTGGGTGGTAACATATAACGTTGGTTCCTCTTTAAATGGTGATAAATCACTTTTAAAAACAGCAACCACTATAACAGTCAAAGTAAGCAAAATGGCAACCTCAAACACTATTATTATGTTTCTTTTAAGCGCATCATCAGAGTCCGAATTCCTTTTTATTTTTTTCACCACCAAATAAAAAAATCTTAACAGCGCTATTTTAAACTAACGTTGTTAAGATTATGTTAAAATTTATATTATTATTGTGAATTCTGTACCTTCTCCTAAAACACTTGAAACTTTTATCTCTCCATCAAGTATATTTATAACCTGCCTAACCAAAGCAAGACCTAAACCATTACCTTCTTGAGAGTGAGAAGAATCACCCTGGTAGAATTTTTCAAAACAATGTTCAATTGTTTCATCAGACATTCCGCATCCGTTATCTGATACAGTTGCAATTGTTTTTTGGTTATCTTTTTTTAGTGTGATTGATATTTCGCCGCCCAAGGCAGTGTATTTAATAGCGTTTGAAAAAAGGTTATTCCAAACAGTTTCCAAAAGCCCTTTATCGCTTTCTATTGATACCTCATCCAAATCAACATTTATTGTAAGATTTTTCTCTTCGATTTTATCTTCAAAGCCTAGTATACACCGGCGCATCTGCTCATCTAAAGAAAAAACTTCCTTTTGTATGATACCCTGATTTTCAATTTTATTAAGTTTCAAAATATTTGTTACAAGATTGGTAAGGGATTCGATTGCCTGAGAAAGTCGATAAGTGTATTCTTTTCTCTTTTCTTCAGGTAAATCCCTATTCTGCAATAAATCTGCATACCCCTGGATAACGCTCAAAGGAGTTTTTATTTCGTGAGAAACGTCTGCAATAAAATCATTCCTCATATTCTCCAACGAGCTAATTTCCACCAACATCTTATTGAAATTAACCGCAAGATAATCCATTTCACTTTTGGGTTTATTAAAATAAGTAGGAATTCTAACTGAAAAATCCCCTTTTGCAACTTTATTTGCTGCATCACAAACCGTTTTTATTTTATTATGATAAACTCTTCCTTTTACCAAATATATCAAGCAAGTGGAAATAGTACAACTGAATAAAAGATATAGCACACCTGCCAAAGCAATAGTTGATTTGTTAAAGCCTTTATCTATAACAGTTACCAAAATCAACACAAGGAAAGTACCATTCAATGCAACTATTGAAAAAACAGAAATAAATTCAACTATAAAATTTCTAAATTTGCTGGCAAAAGTCTTTTCTATATTTTTTATTTTCATACAAGAATCACCGCCTTGTACCCTAAACCATGAACAGTTACAATTTCAATATCTTTACAGTTGGATATTTTAGCACGAAGTTTTGTTATGCAAACATCAACTGTTCTTGGCGCGCTTTCACTGTCATAACCCCAAAACTCATTCATAAGCTGTGTTCTTGTAAAAGTCCTTTTAGGGTAAGACAAGAAGTTGAAGAGAATATTGAATTCTTTAACTGACAACCCTAAATTTTCACCGTTGTAGTAAGCCGCATTTTCAAATGAATTAAGTTCTAAACCACCTATAACAATCTTCTTTTTGTTTTCGATTCTTGCTCGCCTGAGAATTGCTTCAATCCTGAACATTAATTCTTTCATTTCAACAGGTTTAACAATGTAATCGTCAATTCCCATTCTGTAGCCTTTTTCCTTTGATTGTATATCATCTCTCGCTGTTAAGAACAAAAAAGGAATATCTTTATTAACAAGCCTAACCTGTTCGGCAAATTCAAAACCATTGACATCTCTCATCATAATGTCAGAAATAATCATATCAAAAGACATCTTTTCTAATTGTTCAAGTGCTTCGACAGCGCTATAGCATCCAACAACACTGTACCCACTATCGGTAAGATAAGAACAAACAATTCTATTAAATTGCATATCGTCTTCTACAAGCAAAATGCAAACCATTTTGTAACCCCCACGAATATAAAACATTCACAATTTAATCTTACACTAACAATATTAACATTTTGTTAAGTTGGGGTCAAATATTTAAAATCGAAAACAGCTAAAAAGTTGCCTGTGAAAATAACCATAGGTCGCGTGTTGGAGTCACGTTTCCAGCTCCAAAAAATCCTCGTTCCAATAAGGAACGAGGATTTTTATTAATTCTTATGACCGAACTGCTGTTTCATTCGTTTTTCTTTTGAAAGAATCTTCTTTCTAAGGCGCATACTTACAGGAGTAATTTCAAGAAGCTCGTCCTCACCAATAAATTCCATTGACTGTTCAAGAGAAAGTGTTGTTGGTGGAACAAGGCGAAGAGCGTCATCGCTACCTGAAGCACGGGTATTTGTCATCTGTTTTTTCTTACAAACGTTACAAACAATATCTTCATTCTTTGCGCATTCGCCAACAATCATACCCTCATAAACCTGAACACCTGGGCCGATGAAGAGTCTGCCTCTGTCCTGAGTATTGAAAAGGCCATAGCCTGTGCTTTCACCTGTTTCGTGAACTACAATTGAGCCACGCTCACGCATCTGAATATCGCCTTTATATTCCTCATAGCCGGCAAAAAGGTTATTCATAATGCCGTTACCGTTAGTATCTGTCATAAACTCGGAGCGGTAGCCGATAAGACCACGTGCAGGGATTTTAAATTCAATATGGGTTGAACCACCATCGCGCACATCCATATTCTCGAGTTCGCCCTTACGGGAACCGATTTTTTCCATAACGGCACCAACATAGTTTTCAGGCACTTCAACAATAAGAAGCTCCATTGGTTCAAGAAGCTCGCCATTAGGACCTTTTTTATAAATAACCTGAGGGCGTGAAACCTGAAATTCGTAACCCTGACGGCGCATTGTTTCTATAAGGATAGAAAGATGAAGCTCACCACGTCCGCTTACCTTAAATGAATCTGTGGTATCTGTTTCCTCAACGCGCATACTAACGTTTGTTTCCACCTCTTTGAAAAGACGTGCACGGATGTTACGGGATGTAACAAACTTACCTTCCTGACCTGCAAATGGGCTGTCATTAACCATAAAGTTCATTGAAATTGTAGGCTCGTCTATTTTAACAAAAGGAAGTGGATCGGGATGTTCCTTATCGCAAACAGTTTCACCGATATTAAGCTCAGCAATACCTGAAACTGCCACAAGGTCGCCCATTTTTGCTTCCTGACACTCAACTCTCTGAAGGCCTTCAAAGCTGTAGAGTTTAACAACCTTTACATTCTGTGTAGAGCCGTCCTGCTTGCAAAGAACTACCTGCTGACCTGCCTTAACAGAACCTCTTTCAACTCTACCAACACCGATTCTTCCTAAATAATCGTCATAATCAAGGCTTGAGAAAAGAAGCTGTAATGGGCCATCTATTTCACCTTCAGGAGCATCAATGTGCTCTAAGATAGCGTCAAGGAGAGGTCTCATATCACCTTCACGGGCTGATGAATCAAGCGATGCATATCCATCTCTACCTGATGCAAAAACAACAGGAAATTCAATCTGATCATCGTTGGCGCCAAGTTCAATAAACAAATCAAGAACTTCGTCAATAACTTCATCAGGTCTTGCACCCGGACGGTCAATTTTATTAATAACAACAATTGCCTTTTTACCAAGCGCTAACGCTTTCTTTAAAACGAAGCGTGTCTGAGGCATACAACCCTCAAAAGCATCAACAAGAAGAAGAACGCCGTCAACCATCATCATTATACGCTCAACCTCGCCACCGAAATCGGCGTGGCCGGGAGTATCAACAATATTGATTTTAACATCCTTATAATGAATACCTGTGTTTTTTGAAAGGATAGTGATTCCGCGCTCTTTTTCAAGGTCGTTGGAGTCCATAACTCTTTCTTCAACCTGCTCATTAGAACGGAAAATACCGCTCTGGTGAAGAAGCTGGTCAACAAGTGTTGTTTTGCCGTGGTCAACGTGGGCAATAATTGCGACGTTTCTTATATTTTCTCTTTTATCCACTGTTTCACCTTCAAATAAATTTTAACTAAAATATTATATCACTCTGGCAAAACATAATCAAGTTTTTAATATCTCTTGAATATAGAAATTCACCCATTTCAGAATAAAACAATTATATATTATGCCATATAATACACATTATTGAATTGAAAAAAATTTTGTGTTAAGATGTATACGGTGATTATATGATTTTTAAAAATGTTCTTTTAGCAAGCGATTTTGACGGCACTTTGAAAAATGACGAGGGCGTTATAACTGATGACGTAAAAGCTGCTATTGCTGATTTTATGAACAAGGGCGGTAAATTTACTGTTTGCACCGGTAGAATTTTTCAAGGGTTTCATTTATACAATCCTGAATATATAAACGCGCCTGTGCTTTTAGGTAATGGCGCCATGGCATACGATTATGAAAACAACGAAGTTATATTTAACGATGCAATCGGAGAAGAAGGTCTTCCTGCTATAAAAGATGTTTTATCTGAATTCCCTGATATTTGCATTGAGTTTTATAATATTGATTGCGTTTGTGCGGTTAATCTTAATGAACACTCCGAGCATCATTTCACAAGTCAGGATATAAACTTTCAAACAATTGAAAAACCTGAAGATGCGCCACTTCCTTGGACAAAGGTTATGATAGCTGCCCACGGATGCTCACAGGAAGTTCAGAATATATTAGAAAATCATCCTGAAATCAATTACCTTAAAACAACAGGCAATTATGTTGAAATACTAAAAAAAGGCGTTGATAAAGGCACTGGACTTTTAAAATTGGCAAAAGCATTAGGCTGCAAAAAAGAAAACACCTACTCCGCAGGTGATGGCTACAATGATGTTGAAATGCTAATTGCTGCTCAGGCAGGCTTTGTGCCCGAAAACGGCTCGCCGGAAGCTCTCTCTGTAGGGAAATACATCACTCGGTCTAATAACGCTGGGTGCATTGCCCACGCGATTGAAATTCTTGCAGATATTTATAAATAAGTTTTAAAATCAATAAAAAATACGCCTCGGCTCAACGAGCCGAGGCTTTAATTTATTTAATTAATAAACATCTTTACAGGAAATACCCTTTGCTACATATGAACCAACAGATGTTACTGAGCCATCTTTGTGGTATGCCTTAACTGTGTAAGTATATGTAACGCCTTTTTTAGCAGAAACATCAAGATATGTGTGAGATCTTGTTGTTCTGATGTTGCCAAGGTATGAGCTTGAAGTCCAAGCGCCATTACCTACCTTACGATAAACATTGTAGCCTGTTGCGCCTTCAACTGGTTCAAAATCAATATAGATACCTTCAGCTGTGCTCTTTACTGTGTTAAGCTTAGCAATATCAAGTCTTCTGATCTGAACACCTGGTAAGAAGTTACTATAAACATTACCTGAAAGAGCTCTTACAGTGTAGATATAATCAACACCTGAATCAACATCTTTATCTGCGAAGCTGTTTGTTTTAACTGTTTTGAGATATGTCCAAGCATCATCGCCAAGAACTTTGCGATATACTCTGTAAGATGTTGCGTTCTGAACTGCATTCCACTTAACTGCGATAGCATTTGTACCGTTAGCTACAGTGATATTTTCAGGAGTAGCAACTCTCTTAATAACCTTACCACCATTGTATGGGCTAAGACCAGCTGCATTGAGAGCTCTTACTGCGTATTTATAGTAAACGCCACTCTTAGCTGTTGTATCTTCGTAAGATTCGTTCTTAACAATGTAAGGACCTTCCCACTTTGTTGAACCACCTGCACGACGATATACGTAGTATGCTGTTGCACCATCAACTGCGTTCCAAGCTACCTTAACGCCGTTGATACCATTTGAAAGGTAGTTGATAACAGGAGTTTCTGTTACAAGCTGTTTAATAACCTCACCTGGTAAATCAAAACCGCAGGTTTTGCAGTGTTTGTGCTTAAGACCAGCTTTAAATACTGTTGCTGGATAATCAACAACATATTCATAGTCTGTATGTGCACAGTAAGGACGGATATAAACTACGTCAAATTCAATATCTGATTTCTCGTATGAACCGTCTGCAGCCTGTGCGCCAACGCTATAAATATACTTTGCGTTTTCTTCAACATTTGTGTCAATGAAATTGCACTCAACTGTTGTACCGATAACTACACCATCGCGGTAAACAACATATGCAGTTGCATCAGCAGATTTATCCCAGCTGATTGAAACACCATCAAATGTGCTGGTGATTTCTGTAATTTCGGGAGCTAATGCTGCGAATGATGTTACAGTGAAAACTGAAACAAGCATAAGCATTACTAAAACGAAACTTAAAGTTTTCTTCATTGAATACTTCCCCTTTTATGTTTATATTAATTTACTATTATATTATAGCAGAAAATTATAATTAAGAAATTAGCAGATTAACTAAAATATAAGTGAATTTTTTGTGCTAAAAATGGAAGATTTTATAAAATGCCCAAAATGTTCTAAAAAAAAGGCTCTCCCCTCTATTTTGCAACAAATATTGCTTAAAGAAGCAGGGCGAAATATAGACGAATTTCTCTTCAGAATTCAGATTAAAATACACTGTTTATTGTATGAAACTGCGAATCAAACGAACAAATTTATTCTTTGTGCTTTATTGAGAGAAACTGGACAAAATAGGGTGATTTGCGAGATGACGACGTACAAAGCTACTGTAAATCGAAACAAGCGCCTTATTTCGAAAATTTATCCAATAAAAAAGAGTTGAAGTATAAAAACTTCAACTCTTTACAAGGCATATACCCTGAAAACTGAATAAAGAGAAAGCGAAAGAAACAAACGAAATGGTCAAGCCCTCGACCTATTAGTACTGCTTAGCTGAACATGTCACCATGCTTACACACGCAGCCTATCAACCTCATAGTCCTTG
>JAZLDN010000061.1:0-53851 GCA_045614765.1 Acutalibacteraceae bacterium | reverse complement strand
TGGTATAGGTGGTACAGCAACATATTGTTACAGTGTGGGTGCCGTAACCGGTAAAACAGTAAAGTATGCAGTTTCATCCGGTAATAGCACAAACTGCTATTATTTAACCGGTTCAGGAGACAGCAATACAGGTAGCACAGCCTTGACAGCAGACCAGATGCTGATGAGTTCTCTTTTTGTTGGCTTTGATTTCGATTCTGTTTGGGTATTGGAAACATCTTGCTCATATCCTAACCCTCAGCTCATAGATAATAGACAGAGCACATTTATAAGAAAAGTTGTTTCTATTGCAGTTACAAGTATGCCTGATAAAACAACCTATATTGTTGGCGAAAAGTTTGATAGAACAGGTATGGTTGTTACCGCAACATATGATGATGGTTCAACAGCTACTGTAAAGGATTATTCAGTTTCAAATATTCCTGTAACAGCGGGTGAAAAGAGCATTATCGTTACATACGAGGGCAAACGAGTTATTATTAAAATAACAGTCGTTCCTAAAACAATGATTGGTATTTCTGTTACTGAGCCGATTAAGCTTGAATATCTTGAAGGCGAAGCGTTTGACCCAACAGGAATGGAAATTATTGCTATATATGATAATGGTGATAGAGAGGTTTACACAGATTATACTGTTGTAGGCTTTGGAGATTTCGTTGGTGTTGGTGTTGTTGAAATTCTTTGCGGCGACGAATTAACATATGAACTTATTCTTTCAATTCATGTTCCTGATGGTGATTGGATTATAGATAAAGAGGCCACCTGCTCAGAAGAGGGCGAAAGAAGCATCTATTGTCTTGAATGCGGTGGTCTTGCACGTATTGAAACCATCCCTAAAAAAGCACATACTTTTGATGGTGAGTACTGTAAGGATTGTAATGCACATGTTCATTTTGATTATTCAATTGTGAATGGTACCGTTAAAATTACAGGCTACAGAGGTATAGATACTAATATTGTGATTCCTACAACACTTGCAGACAAAGCTGTTACAGCTATTGATGCAGGAGCATTTATAGATTGTCTTAGCATAAGTTCAGTAACAATATTTGCTAATGTAACACAGATTGGCGAAAATACTTTCAATAAAGATATTTTGATTTACTGTTATGAAAACAGCGTTGCTCATACTTATGCTGATAGCAATAGTTTGAGATGTATTCTTATTGAAATTAAACCAGCCAATAGTAAAGTTAACGTTGATTGCGATAACAAATTGATCTTCTCTTCTGTATATTTATGTAATGATATTTCTGATATCGTTTCAACATCAAGCGCATTGACCCTTAATTCTACTGCTAACGCTTTGAATTTGTTTGGAACAGGTTCAAAGGTTGTGATTGCAAATGATGGTCTCGCATTGGATGAATATACCGTTATTACAGTTGGTGATCTTAACGGTGATAGCGTGTGCGATGTTCTTGACGCTTCATACGCAGCTCTTGTTGCAAATGGTTTGAAAACCGCTACACAGGAGCAAATTTATGCTGCGAATGGCGACATAGCTGACGAAATTGATGCTGTTGATTATCAGTCTATTGTTAATATGGTAGTCTCATGAGATGGAACAATCAGGGGACGGTTCTGTGTGTGCGCAGGAAAAAGATAGTTAAACCAGTTCTCAAAGGGCGATTTGCTCGCATCTCGCCCTTTGGGGTAACCTAACAAGCTACCGTTAATTTTACGGCACGGCTGATAGCCCCGCCCTACATCTATCGCGTTGGATATAATAACTGTAGGGAACGTCATTGACCGTTGCATCACAGCTTTATAACATTAAAACAGCTGCTTTCCAAACAGGAAAACAGCTGTTTATCTTTTTTAATTATTTGAAGCTAATAAAATAGTTGTTATTATCAAGTGGTCCGCCTGTCATTAATTCAGGGGCAGCATTTTTAACGTGTGTAAGCGTTCTTAAAAGTCCGCCATTTTTGATTTTAAGCTTCTTAACAAGTCTAAAGGGGAAAGCCATTGCCTGAGTAAATACTGTGTAGTAAGCAGAGCCTTCCTCGTGCTTTTCAAGTGAGCCATCAAGTATTGAATGGAAAGTGCCGAAAACCATATCAGTAACTTTAGTATCAGCAATTTCTTTAGCAGCTTTTTTATCAATGGCCTTACCAAAGGATATAAAGTTCATAATCCTTGCAGCTTTTTTAACTGTAAGCTTATCAAGCCATTTTAAAGCAGGCCTTGCAATTAACCATATTTTATTAGCTTTTTCTTCAGAAACGCCAAGGCAGGCAACTAATGCAGAAAAATCTCTCTTTTCGTTAGTTACCGCAGCTTCAATAACCTTTGTAAAAAGTCTTGTAGCGTGGTTTTTTAAATATTCGTTTGAATATTCTTTGCCCTTGTATGTAAAGCTCTGAAGGTGCTCGGTTTTCATATCAAGACCGTTTTCATATGCATCAATATAAACGATAGGGGCAGGGTAACCGCTTATGGAGCCAACGTTCATTTCATAAAACGGATTACCATTATCGGAATATATCTTTCTCAGGTGCTGCATATGTGAGTGGCCTGTAAACATAACCGGAAAGCCAATATCAGCAAACTTTTTACAGAGCTTTTCGCGATATTCGACTGAACCTCTACCGTTTATAACCCTGTCAAATTCTGTAAGGTGCAGGTGATGATGTTGCATACCAAATACAATATCACCGCGTTTTTTTGCCTCATTTGTCTGCTCTGTAATCCATTTGAAATGATCTTCAGAATATCCTGAACCGCCTTCACCATTCTGGTCATCATCAAGGCAAAAAACCGTAACACCTTCGCAAGGTCTTACAACATAGGAAACCTTATCTTGATGAGTGTGAAATTCTGAAAGTGCTTCATCAGGGCCGAAATCTTTATAAAATTCGTAAAGCTTATCAACAGCCACCGTTTCAACATCGTGGTATATGTTTTCTCCCTCGTATCTACGGGGATTTCCGTCGCAGCACCAGTCATGGGTTGCTGTAATAACGTATACGGGTTTGTGTTTTTTGAATTCATAAAGCATTTCGCGGATTTCTTCGTGAGAGCAAAGCTCTCCATCGTTTGAAAGGTCGCCTGCAATCATAAGGAATTCTGCATCTGATTCAAGAATTTTTTTGAAAGCCGCCTCAATAGTACCCTTTGATGGAGCAAGCATTTTTTGGTCGGAGCCTGCTCGTCTTTCGTAGGCTTCACCGGTGCAACCTAATTTTTCAGAATAGTAGTGAGGGTCTGCAATAACAGCAAATTTTGTAAGCTTATTCATAATTAAAAATCCATTCCTGCCGGCTGTGAGCCCCAAAGAATTCTGATTGTTGAGCCTGCACGCTTGTATTTAATTGGGTTCGTAATTGAATTCATCTGTTGCTTTTTTAGAGACTGTAAAAAGGCAGTAGCCATTGCATTGTCTGTAAATTTAAGAGTCATATCCATTGTAATTGTGAAAGGTATTCCCATATGGAAAATCTTAAATCCTGTGAGCCACCAATGCTTCTCCGGTCCGCGTGAAAATACATATTGCCCTTGGTTATAGAAGTCGAACTGCATTTCAATAAGGTCTTCGTCATCGGCGCAGTCATACTGCATAACCTTTGAAGGGTCTCTGTTATAAAGACCTATTTCGGCACCTGCGGTAATACCGTACTGACCCTTCCAGATCTGAACCATCCATTCTCTTTCATCGTAGAGAAATTCAATTCTTATGGTATCAAATACCATGCCTGCAATAGGTGCAGCCATATCAAAGCCTACATTGTATCCGAAGTTTCTCTGCCATGGATAGAGAGGTGTGTAGTAAATTCCTTGCGCCTCGTCATAAGCAAAGCCTGCAGTCTCAAGTATCTGACTTGCTTTGTTAGGGTCAGTTGCAAATAATAAATCTTGTATATCCTTAATTGGCTCTTCTTTTACCCCTGTGTTAGGCTTCTTTGTTGTTTCATGTGTTTGTGAATCTGTATTTTCTGTTGCAGCTTGCTGTGCGTTAGGAACCTTTGAAGGCTTCTGTGTCTGCCCCTGAGTAGGTGCCTGAGTTGAAGGCTGTGTTGTTCCTGCAATAGCGTTTTCTGTAGCGTTTACAGAGTTGTTTGGTATGTATTGCAAGGTTGTGTCTCCTGCCTGAATATTTGCAGTAACATCATCCGTATCGCTTGTAATAAGTGAACGGGTGAATTCAGCAAGTCCGCAACCGGAAAAACAAATAATTATTGTAAGAGTAAGCGCAACGGCTGACATCAGTCTTGCAGCTTTTTTCATTATGTTCATCCTTTCGTGGTGTATATTTAAACAATACACTAACACTATAACACAAAATACTCCAAAAGTCATTAGTTTTTTATAATATTATAGCAAGATTGACAAAACCATAAGACAAGATATATAATTATTAAATATTTAACTTTAAGTATAAAGGTGATTTTATGTTTGATGAGTTGAAAAAGGTTGTTTGCGACGCAAACAAAGAGCTCCACGCCCATGGTCTTGCCCCATTTACCTGGGGAAACGTTTCTCAGGTAGATAGAAATGCTGGGGTTTTTGCAATAAAGCCATCAGGAGTGCCATACGATGATTTAACACCTGAAAAAATGGTGATTGTATCCCTTGAAGATGGTAAGGTTGTTGAAGGTGATTATAATCCTTCATCAGATACACCAACTCACTACATTCTTTATAAAGAATTCAGCGAATTAAATGCAGTTGTGCATACTCATTCTGTTAACGCTTCTGCATTTGCTCAGGCAGGCAGAGATATTCCTGCCTACGGCACTACACATGCCGATTTTTCATACACTGCCGTTCCTTGCGCAAGAGCATTAACAGAAGAAGAAGTCAAAACAGAGTATGAACTTAATACCGGTAAGGTTATTGTTGCTCATTTCAAAGAAAATAGCCTCGAAACTCAGTCAACACCGGCTGTTCTTGTCCGCTCTCACGCTCCGTTTGTGTTCGGTAAAAATGCAAGCGATGCTGTTCATAATGCCGCTGTTCTTGAAATTGTAGCAGAAATAGCAATGAAAACAGAGAGTCTGAAAAACAACGTTGAGCCAATCGACAAATATCTTTCAGATAAACATTATTTCAGAAAACATGGTAAGGATGCCTACTACGGTCAAAAGTAATTGATATGACAGATTTTACACATTTGCATCTTCATACGGAATATAGTCTCCTTGATGGCGCTTGTCGCATTGAGGAGTTAGTTTCCTATGCCAAAAATTCAGGTCATAAAAGTCTTGCTGTAACTGACCACGGCGTATTGTATGGTGCGGTAGCTTTTTATAAAGCCTGTAAAGAACAGGGTATAAAGCCAATTATAGGTTGCGAGGTCTATGTTGCTCCGCGTAGCAGATTTGATAAAGTCCACGGAATAGACAGCCAACGCTATCACCTTATTCTTCTCTGTAAAAACGAAACAGGATATAAGAATCTTTTGAAACTTGTTTCTTCTGCATGGGTGGATGGTTTTTATACAAAGCCAAGGGTTGATAGAGAGCTTCTCTCAAAGTATAACGAGGGCTTGATTGCTCTTTCAGGCTGCCTTTTTGGCGAGGTTTCTCAAAAGATTTTACAGCGTAATTTTGAAGATGCAAAAGAAACTGCGCTTTGGTATAAAAACACCTTCGGTGAAGGTAATTATTACCTTGAAATTCAGAATCACGGGATGATTGAGGAAAAAGAGGTACTTGAAGGCGTTATTGAGCTTTCCCGTCAACTTGATATACCTTTTGTTGCAACTAATGACGTGCACTATGTTCAGCGTCAGGATGCAGATATGCAAACTGTTCTCATCGCTATTCAGACTAACAAGATAGTAGGTGAGGATAACGCCCTTGAATTCCAGAGTGATGAATTCTATCTCAAGTCTGCAGACGAAATGGCAGAGGCTTTCTCCGATTATCCTGAAGCTATCAGTAATACACAGATTATTGCAGAACAATGTAATTTCGATTTTGAATTTGGTGTAACCAAGCTCCCTCTTTTTGATATCCCTACAGATGACCATAAAGCATATCTTAAAAACGAATGTGTAAATGGTCTTAAAAAAATCATGGGCGAAATACCAAAAAACTATATTGAACGACTTGATTACGAGCTTTCCGTAATTGACGAAATGGGCTTCAATGATTATTTCCTTATTGTTGCCGATTTCATACGTTTTGCAAAGTCAAAAAACATTCCTGTAGGGCCCGGCAGAGGCTCTGCAGCAGGTAGTCTTGCAGCATATTCTTTGGGTATAACAGGTATTGACCCTATTGAAAATAAACTGCTCTTTGAGAGATTTCTTAACCCTGAAAGAGTAAGTATGCCTGATATTGATATTGACTTCTGCTATGAGCGTAGAGGCGAGGTTATTGATTACGTTACCCGTAAATATGGTGAGGATAGGGTAGCGCAGATTGTAACCTTTGGTACAATGCAGGCAAAAGCTGCAGTACGCGATGTAGCAAGGGCTCTTGGTATGCCTTATAGCACAGGCGATATTGTTGCAAAACAGATTACAAGAGATTATAAGGATATTAAAGATGCCCTCAATAAAAATAACGATTTAAAGGCGCTTTATAATAGCGATGAAAACATAAAGAAGCTTATTGATATGGCAATAAGAGTTGAGGGTATGCCGAGACATGCATCAACTCATGCCGCAGGCGTTGTTATTACACGCGATGAGGTTTCTAGCTATGTTCCTCTCGCTAAAAATGGAGACCAGACTGTAACCCAATTTACTATGACCGAAATTGAACAATTAGGTCTTTTAAAAATGGATTTCTTGGGTCTTCGTACATTAACTGTTATAAATGATGCAGTTGAATATATAAAAACATACGAGCCGGATTTTGATATTTCAAAAATTCCTCTTGATTGTCCTGATGTTTTTTCTGAAATGTCAAAAGGCAATACTGTTGGCGTATTCCAATGTGAAAGTGGCGGAATGACTAACCTTATAGTCAATATGAAGCCTGAGCGTTTCCATGATATTGCGGCGGCTGTTGCCCTCTATAGACCAGGTCCCATGTTCTTTATTGATACTTACCTTGATAACAGAAAAAATCCTGACCATATAAAATACAGAACACCGCTTCTCAAGGATATTCTTGACGAAACAAATGGCTGTATGGTGTATCAGGAGCAGGTAATGCAGGTTTTCAGAACTCTTGCAGGCTATTCCTACGGCAGAGCTGATGTTGTGCGCCGTGCTATGAGTAAAAAGAAGCGCGATGTAATGGAAAGTGAGCGAGAGATTTTCATAAACGGCTTAAAAGATGAAAACGGTGAATATATTATTAACGGTGCTGTAAGAAATGGTATTGACGCAAAAACCGCTGATGATGTTTTCTCTGATATGATTTCATTCGCTTCATACGGCTTTAATAAAAGCCATACTGCCGCTTATGGACTTATTGCATATCAGACCGCATACCTGAAAGCAAAACACCCTAAAGCATTTATGGCAGCGCTTCTTACAAGCGTAATTGGTGATGTTACAAAAACAGTTGTTTATATGAACGAGTGTAACCGCCTTAAAATTAAAGTTACACCACCTCATGTAAATAAAAGTACTAAAACTTTCGATGTTAAGGGTAACGAAATCGTTTTCTCTTTGTTAGGTATAAAAAATATCGGCAGAGCACTTATTGATAAAATAGTTGCATCAAGAAAGCTTGATGGTGAATTTACTAGCTATTGGGATTTCTGTAAGCGCATAAGCGGTCCTGAACTTAACAGAAGAGCATTGGAATGTCTTATCAAAGCAGGTGCACTTGATAGCCTTGATATGAACAGGAAAGAGATGCTTCAGAATCTTGATTTAGCTATTGAGAGCGCCGCAAAAGAAAGCGATATGTACGCAGGCGGTCAGCTTGATATGTTTTCTGCTTTCGGTGGAGAAGAGTTTTCAAATACTCCTGTTTTTGCAAAGTTCGCAGAGCTTCCGCAAAACGAGCTTTTAGCCTTTGAAAAAGAGGTAGCGGGACTTTATTTTTCAGGCCATCCCTTGGAGGAATACAGAGCAGTTAGTGAAGCGTTAAAATGTCCTAAAACAATTCAGTTAGAAGAAATAATTGAATCAGGAAGAGAAAAGGAAATAGATAATAAACCTGTTAAATTCCTTTGCATTGTTGAATCTACTAAAAAGAAGGTTACAAAGCGGGATGAAACAATGGCTTTTTCTGTTGTTGAGGATCTGTATGGTAGCCTTGAAATGATTGTTTTCCCAAAAACATTTTCTGCATATGCAGGCTATCTTAATTTGGGTACAATTATTCTTGTTGAAGGAAAAATTTCTGTTAAAGATGATGAGGTTAAGCTTATTGCAGAAAAAATAAGCCCCGCCCCTGAAAGTGCAGAGGGTATACAAAGCCTTGGAGCAACAGAAACTATGTCTGCTGATTCAAAAACACAGACATCGTCTAAGAAAAAAGGTATTTTTCTAAGAGTTTCTTCAAAATCATCTGATCAGACAGATAAAATTAAAAATCTTGTTTCAATTTTTGAGGGTAATATGCCCGTATATGTGTATTTTGAAGATGTTGCAAAATACGAATTCCTTGGAAAAGATTATCTTACAAGCGTTAATGAGCCTCTTGTGAGAGAACTGAAACATATTTTAGGTACAGATAATGTGGTAATAAGAGAATAATTCCAATTAATATGGCTAATTTTAGCAAATTCTCTTGTAACTTGTTATTTAGTGTGATATAATTCATAGGATTTGAAAACATAAAAATGTTTTTTGGAGGTACATGAAAGTGAAAACAATTGGTGTTCTTACAAGTGGCGGAGATGCTCCAGGAATGAACGCTGCCATTCGTGCAGTTGTTAGAAGCGGATGCGAAAGCGGTATGCGCGTTATGGGTATCCGTCGTGGTTATAAAGGTCTCTGCGAAGGCGATATGTATGAAATGAATCTTCGTTCTGTTTCAGATATTATCCATCGCGGTGGTACAATGCTCTATTCTGCTCGTTGCCCTGAATTTGCGGAGTCAGATGTTCAGGATAAAGCAGTTGAGGTATGTAAAGAATTTGGTCTTGATGGTATCGTAACAATCGGTGGCGATGGTACATTCAAGGGTGCTCGTGCTCTTACTCTTAAGGGTATTCCTTGTATCGGTATCCCAGGTACAATCGATAACGATATTGCTTCTTGTGAATATACTATCGGTTATGATACAGCTCTTAATACAGTTATGGATATGGTAGACAGAATCCGTGATACAACAGAGTCTCACGATAGATGCTCTATCGTTGAGGTTATGGGTAGAAATGCAGGTTACCTTGCTCTTAATGCAGGTATCGCTGTTGGTGCAACATGCATTCTTATTCCTGAGGTTGATTACGATATTGACTCATACATCATTGAGCGTATGAAGAGAACTCAGAAAACAGGTAAAGAGCATTTTGTTATTGTTGTTGCAGAAGGCGTTAAGGGTATTGATTCTGCTTCTCTTGCAAAGTACATTGAGCAGAAAACAGGCGTTGAAAGCCGTGCAACAGTTCTTGGCCACGTTCAGCGCGGTGGTTCACCATCTGTACGCGATAGAGTTCTTGCAAGTAAAATGGGCTTCCATGCTGTTCAGCTTCTTAAACAGGATATCGGTAACAGAGTTGTTGCTACAAAGCACGACCAGATTGTTGACTACGATATAATCGAAGCTCTCAATATGAAAAAATCAATTGACCTTGAACTTTACAGAATCGCAAACGAAATTTCTATCTGATTTTCCAGAAAATTCAATGATTTTAAAAGCCTTGCAGTAAAATTACTGCAAGGCTTTTTTGATTAATTTTACATTATTATTTTGCATTTTTTCGCACAAATTAAATTTGTGCAGGGAGGTGCAAAATGAATAAAAGAAAAATTTCAATGTCGGTTATTTCTATAACTTTAAGCGGCGTTTTGATGTTTCTTGTTTTTTCAACAACAACATTCAGAAAACCTGCTCAGGCAAATGTAAAAATAGATGGTGTAAAAGGACGCATATATCAGTTTAGTGAAAATATAATTGAAAAACTCAACTACCCCGATAACAATAGTAACAGTGATTTATCAGAAAAACCAAAAGTAAAGGTTTGTTTGGGCGGTTATCCTGTTGGCTTGAAGCTTTATGCGGATGGCGTTGTAGTTGTGGATACAGAAAGCGTAGATACAAAAAATGGTCTTGTCGATACAGCGAAAACGGCTGGTATAAAAGTTGGAGATGTAATAAAAAGCGTAGATGGAGTTAAGGTTACCACCAATAAAGAGGTTTCGGATTTAATTGAACAGAGTAACGGCAAACAAATGAAATTCGGTGTTTTAAGAAATGGTGAGCATATAGATTTATCATTTAAAACAGAGTTTTCAGAAAGCGAAGGAAAGTATAAAGCAGGAATATGGATTAGAGACAGTTCGGCAGGTATAGGAACTGTAACATTTTTTACTAAAGAAGGCTATTTTGCATCTCTCGGCCACGCAGTTTGCGATATTGATACAAAGCAGGTTATTCCTATTTCTCAAGGTGAAACAACAGATGTTACAATTGTTAATTTCGTGAAAGGTAAAAGCGGATGCGCGGGGGAGCTTTGCGGTTATCTTGAAAACGAAAAAACAGGTGAAATTTATTACAATGGCGATTTAGGTGTGTATGGAAAGCTTGAGAAATTTAACGCACACAGTATTTATGAAATAGGTTATCCGGAAGAAATAAAAGAGGGAGAGGCATCTATATTCACAACAGTAGAAAATGGTTCGCTTCAGGAATATAAAATAAAAATAACAAGCATAGATTATAAATCCCAGGATAACAAAAATCTTGTAATTAAAATAACAGATGAGGAATTGATAAATAAAACAGGCGGTATAATTCAGGGAATGAGCGGTTCACCAATAGTACAAAATGGAAAAATCATTGGCGCAGTAACCCATGTTTTTCTTAACGATGCAACAGGAGGATACGGCATCTTTGCAGAAACTATGCTTGAGAAAATATACGAGTTGGATGGAGAATAAGCTGTTATTTTACTGATGTTTGAATCTGCCTGCCCGTATGGTCAATCTCATAATTCTCCCAATAAATTAGCTCACTGACGGTTACGAATTCGTAGCCGTCGTTTTTTAATTTTGTGAGTATTTTATCAAGTGCGACCGGTGTGTTTTCTACACCATTATGAAACAAAATAATTGACCCATTCTGCACATTACTTGTAACTCTCTCGTGTATTTCACTAACAGAAAGCTTCTTCCAATCAAGACTGTCAACACTTGATACAAAGGTAAAGTTTTTATGTGGTTTTTATGGTTGATATGCGGGTGTTTTTATGATATAATATAAAAGTTGAGGTGCATTTTATGAGTGGAATTGAACGCATCATCAACGAGGTTGATAGTTCAATGACTATGGAGGGTTTGCCTCTTACAAGTGCTGATAAAGAGCGTATTTCAGTCTGTCTTAATAACCCTAAAATGCTTGATAGTATGATTAGTGAGTTGCTTAATAAACACAAGGTAAATGCGTGAATTATAAAAAATTATAGTTGTGACTATGCTTTGGATGTTGAATATTGTTACCTCAACTATAATGTTTGGAAAAATAAGCTTACTATCTTAGTGAAATAAATGTTTTGATAGTTTCTTATCCGTATCATGGTTATGTTCAAAGGATAGATAACTATATTGCTATAAAAATAGATAATTAAATACAGGATAATTTCCGTTAAACTTCTATAAATTTTTTTGGTGGTGTTTAGTTTTGGGAAAAAAGAAGTTGTTAATGAATCCAAAATATAAAATTATAGATTATCTTAGTTTTTTATCACTCTTTATTTTTCTTATATATATTTTTAGTGTGTTTTATATTAATTTTATTGGTAGAGAGTCGGTTAATTATGATATGTACTCCGATGCTATATTAACAAAATATATTTCAATGGAAAAATCTATATTTCCGGAAGGATGGCATTTCGGAAATCAGGTTTATGTTGTAGCTACTCCCGTTTTAGGTGCATTTTTCTATCCTTTTGTTAATGATGCTTATTCAGCTTTGTGTATAGCCTCGTGTGTTATGACAGTGCTATGCTTCACTTCTTATGTTTGGTTTATAAAGCCTTTCGCAAAAACTAGGGCAATAATAATTAGTCTTTTGGTGTTGGTCGGTGGTGTAACTGTCGGAGGTGATGCAATAAGTGATGTGAATGGGCTCCAACTTTTTTATACAATGGCAAGTTATTACGCATGTTACATCATTTGTATTTTCTTTACACTTGGGATAAGTCTACGTATTATAAATAAAATATCAATTAATAAATTCTTTATATTCATGGCATTCCTTTTGAACTTTGCTCTTGGGGTACAAAGTTTAAGGGAAACCCTTGTTCTTAATTTACCTATTGTAGCAGTATCTCTTTTATTTTTAATAATAGATAAAATAAAAAGAAAAGAACTATCGCAACATAAAAGTAATATTATATTCGTTCTTCTTATGCTTGTTTCAAATATTTTGGGTCTATTTTTTGAAAAAGTAATGATTTTTACAGGTAAAATAGACCAGAATACAATTATTAAAGATGCAAATACAGGATTGATAGAAAATATAAAAAAATCTATTGACGCTTTTTTTGTTTATATCGGATTTATCATACCTAGTAACGCGAAACAAGCAATTGAATTTTTTGTGGTTTTGTTTATGATTTCCATGGTTGCTGTAGCAATGATAGCTATCATAATTAATTTAGTAAAAAAAGGTAGTGCAACACCAATAGAAATTGCTATCATCTTTTTTGCTGTAAGCTTAGTTGCTGTTTTTTGTTCGGGTATATTTGTAATAAAACTAAGTCCAAGATATTTTTTCTGCTGGTATCCTCTTGTAACTCTTTGTGTATGTTACATTATTGATAAAAAATGGAAAAAAGCTAATGCAATAAAGAATTTACTTGTTTTGATTTTGTTGTGTATCAGCATATTGAACTACAAACCACTTTTCTTCTCGAATTTTAAAACTGCACCTGAAATGCAAAACAATTATCAAGAAATTGTAAAAAGACTATTAGATGATGATATAAAATATCTTTATTCTGATTGCTCCACAGTTAGAAACGGTCTTGCAACAGCTTCTTGCGATGAAATAACCTATGTAACCCTTGATTTAAGTAATAATCCAGATGATTTATGGAATTCGTTCGATTATTTATATCATGATTCATGGTTTGATAAAGAGAACTTTGATAGTTCATACATAGTAATATCAGATATAATGCTGTCTAGGTTGGATTCTAATTATTCGCAAGAGTATAAAGAGGAATTTATGTCTAATTTGGATTTTGTCTATAAACTTGACGCCAATGATGTTGTGCTGTATTTTTTTAAAGGTAGCGAAAAAATGTATTATGATATGATTTATTAATACATAAATTGAAAAAATGGACACAAGACAAGTAATGCTTTAAAATCAATAATTCCGAAACTTACTATTTTTATCCTCGTTGTCTTTGATAACGGGGATTTTTCTTGTTTTATGGTGTGAAAATTCAAAATCGTCGGTTGTATATAATTAGGGTAATATTTATGGTGGTCATTTAATTGCATATACAGTTGGATGAATTTTGTTAAGCTGTGTTACTGCCGGTAATGCTTTTGTTCAATTGTTTTTACAGGCAAAGCATAGATATCAATTGAGCAACAGAAAGCTGCATTATCTGTTATGTATGGCAAATTTCTCGTTTGTGCCAAGGTGATAATAAATATGAATAAAAATACAATCACGAGAATTAAATTTTACTTTGCCTGCCCGTATGGTCGATTTCATAATCATCCCAATAAATAAGTTCACTGACGGTTACGAATTCGTAGCCGTCTTTTTCTAATTTTGTAAGGATTTTATCAAGTGCCTTGGGTGTGTTTTCAACTCCGTTGTGAAAGAGAATGATTGACCCATTCTGCACTTTGCTTGTAACTCTGGAATACATTTCTTCAACCGAAAGCAACTTCCAGTCCAAGCTATCAACGTCCCATTGAATCATTTTCATGTTGAAACTTTCACATATTTTAATACTTTTGTTGTCGTAATCACCGCTTGGAGCTCTGCATAAAACAGGTGTTTTACCTATAACTTTTTTGATTTCTTCATTACAGTTTTTTATCTCTTCTTCTACTTTTTCTGCGCTTACCGTACCAAATAAAGCGTGAGTGTCTGAATGGTTGCCGATTTCATGGCCAGCATTGTGGAATTTCTTGACTGCATCAGGATTGTTTCTGACCCAATCACCAACGCAGAAAATAGTTGCTTTCGCGTTGTGCCTTTTTAAAATATCGATAAGCCTGTCGGTATCCTCAGCGCTCCATGCAGCGTCAAAAGTTATGGCTATTTGCTTTTTATCTGTCTCAACAGAATAGATAGGCAATAGCCGTTCTTCTGTGTTTGTTGTTACAGCAGTATGAGTAACGTATAAAGCACCTCCAAAGGATGCAAAAAGAACTGCTATTAAGAAAATCAGACTAAGATTAAGTGATATAACTTTATATTTCAAAAAATCACCTCAAGGAAGTATATTCCAAGAGGTGATTTATAATTCTTAATATTCTCCGCTGAGAACTGCTTCTGCACAGCGTATTCCGTCAACTGCAGCAGATACAATTCCACCAGCATAGCCTGCACCTTCGCCTGAAGGGTAAAGACCGCGTAGCCTTGTTGCCTGGAAGAATTCATCGCGTATAATTCTTATTGGTGATGAACTGCGTGATTCAGGGGCTGTAAGCACAGCATCATATAAATTAAAGCCGTTAAGCTTTTTATCAAAATCTGCAATCGCACCTGCAATTGTATCTGTAACCTTTTTAGGAAGCACCTGACGAATGTCTGTTGGTGTAACTCCTGTAGGACAAGAAGGGTTAACCCCACCAAGCTTAGTTGAAGCTTTACCCTTTAAAAAGTCGCCTAAAAGCTGAGCGGGAGCGGTATAATCACCTCCACCTAAACGGAATGCCTTCTGTTCAATATCTCTTTGCAGATACATTCCTGCTAAAGGGTGGTCTGTGTCAAAGGGTGGCTCAATACCAACAAGAAGAGCGCAGTTTGCGTTTTCCTTGTCGCGTGCATATTCGCTCATTCCGTTAACAACCATGCCACCTTCTTCTGAAGATGCCGCAACAACTGTACCTCCGGGACACATGCAGAAGGTGTACATACCTCTGCCGTGTGGTGGGTGGCAGGCTAATTTGTAATCGGCAGCAGGCAAAAGGGAAGAATTCCATAATTTGCCATATTGAGCCTTGTTGATATGCTCCTGCGGATGCTCAATTCTTGTACCAACAGAAAAAGGCTTTTGCATTATTTCGAGACCTTTTTTGTGTATAAGCTCAAAGGTATCTCTTGCGGAATGACCTATTGCAAGTATAAGTGCATCTGTCTCAATGTCGCTTGTTGTACCGTCAGGATTTTCATAGGTTACACCCTGAACAAATCCGTTTGCGGTAATTATATCAATAAGCTTTGTGTTGAATTTAACCTCACCACCAAGCTCAATAACCTTTTCTCTAAGGTTTTTAACAACTGTTTTTAACTTATCTGTACCAATATGAGGAGTTGCAGAATAAAGAATTTCTGCAGGTGCACCAAACTCCGCAAATCTTAAGAAAACCTCTCTGCAACGAGGGTCCTTTATACCTGTTGTCAGTTTACCGTCAGAGAATGTTCCTGCACCGCCTTCACCGAACTGAACGTTGGAATTTGTATTTAACTTTCTTTGTGTCCAGAATGTTTCAACATCTCTTGTTCTTTCGTCAACTGCGCCACCACGTTCAAGAACAATAGGGCAAAGACCTGCTTTTGCAAGCGTTAAAGCTGCAAACATTCCTGCAGGACCAAAGCCTACAACCACAGGGCGTAATTTGAAATCACGCTTTACCTCAGGCATTTCATAAGCATAACGCTCTGTTTTAAATGCCTTGTTAGGTAAAAAGCCGGCAAGAACCTTTTCTTCGTCAAGGTCAGTTTCGATTTCAACGGAATAAACAAGAATAATATTGTCTTTCTTACGTGAATCGATTGAACGTCGCGCCAGAGAAAAGTCTTTTATATTTTCTTCTTTTATTTTCAAAGCCTTTGCGGCGGCAGACTTTACTTCTTGCTCTGTTGCGCCTAAAGGCATTTTTAGTTCATTTAATCTAATCATAAATTATCCTTTTAAATATTCTGCGGCAGAGCTTCCTGCAATTCTGCCTGTAGTCCATGCAAGGTGTAAGTTGTACCCCCCGCAGTCTCCGTGTATATCAATTATTTCACCGCAGAAAAATAAGCCGTCATTAATTTTTGACATCATGTTTTCAGGGTGTATTTCTTGGGTGTTAATTCCACCGCAAGTGATTTGTGCGCTATCAAAGCTTTTTGTACCGCTGATAACGATTCTGAAGCTTTTTAAAACAGCAACAATATTTCTTATATCGTTACTATTAAGTTCTTTTAATGTAACATTCTTTTTGATTTTAGCCCTGTTTAAAACGGTGTATCCTAATTTAATATTAACGATACCACCCAAAGCAATCTCGGCTTGCATTTTAGGTGCATTTCTACACATATCTGAAAGATGTTCTGTTAATTCATTTTCAGTAATTTCGGGACACAAATCAAGGGAGATATTAAGATTTTTGTTATCACGGCAAAGGTGTGAAAGATTCATAACAGGAATTCCCGAAATAGCCTTTTCTGTGAACTGTATTTCGCCTGATTCTGAACCAAGATGCTTATTTCCTGAAAATAATTGGGCCGTAGCTTCTGTTCGCACACCTTTAAGGTTTATTATGTCTTTGTCAGCAGTAACAAGACCGCATAAAGCAGGGTAAAGGGGAGTGAAGGTGTGGTTCAATTCCTTAACTAGTGGGAAGCAAGAACCATCAGAACCGTGCACAGCAGAGGCTTTTCCACCGCCTGCAACAATTACCGCATCAAAGCTTTCGCCATTAACTGAATAACCTGTTTTTGTTTTCTTTAACGAAGTAACGGGAGTCTCAATTTTGATTATAATCCCTGAAGCTTCAGCTTTGCTTATTAAAGCTTCGCGGATTGCAGAGCTTTGTTGTGAACGTGGATATATTCTGCCATCTTCGTGGTACGAGAGAACACCAAGTGAACGGAAATAGTTTTCTGTATCTGCATAAACTGAGGTAAGAACTTTTTTCAGGAATTTGCTTTCACCATAAAAATGATGGGGAGCAAGGTCTTCGTTTGTAAAGTTGCATCTGCCATTGCCTGTAACAAGTATTTTCTTGCAGGCCATAGGCTTTTTCTCAAAAATTACAACCTCAGCCTGAGGGAATTCTTGTTTGGCTTCAATGGCAGCAACTGTGCCTGAAGCACCGCCGCCTACAATAGCAAGCCTTTTTTTCACCGTTTTCATCTCCCGTTAACTTTATAGGTGATTATTATACAACTTTTTTTACCATTATACAATAACATAAAGTTATTTTATAAGTTTAATTTATATGTGTAATAAATTGAAATAAATTTTTGTTTACAAATTGTAATTGTTTTGGTATAATTCTAAAGATATTTATAAAAAAACTATTTTTTGGAGTTTTCTATGAAAAAATCTTATCTCGAAATGTCTGCTGCAGAATTGCAGGCAGAGCTTGAAATTGTAAAAAAAGAATATGCAGAGCTTAAGGCTCAGGGGCTTTCTATTGATATGTCCCGTGGTAAGCCAGGTGCTGACCAGCTTGATATATCAGACGGAATGCTTTCTGTTCTTGATGACGGTAATTTTAAATGTGAAAATGGCCTCGATGTTCGTAACTACGGCATTCTTGATGGTATTCCTGAGGCTAAGAAAATGTTTGCAGATCTTCTTGAGGTTAAGCCTGAAAATATTATTGTAGGCGGTAACTCAAGTCTTTCAATGATGTTTGATTATGTTTCTCAGTGTATGTATAATGGCGCAGGCTTTGAGCCTTGGTCAAAGCAGGGTGCAGTTAAATTCCTTTGCCCTGTTCCTGGTTATGACAGACACTTTGCAATCTGCCAGTTCTTCGGCATTGAAATGATAAATATCCCTATGACTGCTGAAGGTCCTGATATGGATGCTATTGAAGAAGCTCTTAAGGACAGTGCTGTTAAGGGTATGTTCTGCGTGCCTAAATATTCAAATCCTCAGGGTATTACATTCTCTGCAGATACAGTTAAGCGTATTGCAAATCTTGATGTTTCCGCAGATTTCCGTATAATCTGGGATAACGCTTATTGTGTTCATGACCTTACAGATACAACAGATGAGCTTCTTAATATCTTTGATGTTCTTCCTGAAAAGAATAAAAATATGGTTGTTGAAGTTGCTTCTACATCTAAAATTTCATATCCAGGTGCAGGTGTGGCATGTCTTGCATCATCTGTTGAAAATATTAAAGAAATTCTTAAGAGACTTACTATTCAGTCTATCTCATATGATAAAGTTAATATGCTCCGCCATGTAAGATTTTTCAAGAATCTTGATGGCATTAAGGCTCATATGAAGCTTCATGCAAAAATTCTTAAGCCTAAGTTTGATGCTGTTATTGAAACTCTTAATTCAGATCTTGCAGGCCTCGGTATTGCTGAGTGGAATGAGCCAAATGGCGGTTACTTTATAAGCCTTGATGTTACAGGTGGCAGCGCTTCAAGAGTGGGCGTTCTCTGTAAAGAAGCAGGCGTAACTCTTACTAATGTTGGTGCAACATTCCCATATGGTAAAGACCCAACAGACAGCAATATCCGTATTGCTCCAACTTTCCCTACACCTGCGGTTCTTTCTCAGGCAGTTAAGGTGCTTACAACTTCTGTAAGACTTGCTTGCCTTGAAAATCTTGTGAAATAAGGTGATTTTATGCTTCGTATCGGCCACGGCTACGATGTTCACGCTTTTTCAGAAAACAGAAAATGCATTATTGGTGGGGTAGAAATACCCTATGAAAAAGGCCTTTTAGGTCATTCTGATGCTGATGTTCTCCTTCACGCTATATCCGATAGCCTTTTAGGTGCGGCAGCGTTAGGCGATATAGGTAAACATTTCCCTGATACTGACCCTGCTTTCAAAGGTGCAGATAGCTTGATTTTATTGGAAAGTGTTGTTGATTTAATCCATTCAAAAGGCTATAAAGTCAATAATATTGACGCAACAATAATTGCTCAGGCACCAAAAATGGCTCCACATATTCAGCAAATGCGCCAGAACATTGCCGGTGCTTTACAGATTGATGTTGATTGCGTTAATGTTAAAGCAACAACAGAAGAAAAGCTCGGCTTTACAGGCAGAAAAGAAGGCATTTCAGCCCATTGCGTATGCCTTATTGAAAAGTAAACATATTAACGACCCTTGCATATTATGTACAAGGTGCAGTAACTGCACACATAATACGGAAGGGTCTTTTTTATGAGCAAAAAAGGTATTAAGGTAGGTTCCGTAACGTATGCTATGAAAGCACGGGACCTATTGCAGAAAAATGGCTATAAAGCTTATCTGACCCGCAATCCCCATCCTTCTGAAGATGAGGGCTGCGGGTATGTTATTTATGTTATGGATTTGGATAAACGTTGCTTTGATTTACTCAAAAGAAATAATATTGTCATCAAAGGCACCGTTGAATTGGGGGATTTTTTGTGATTTATTTAGATAATGCTGCAACAACCTTTTATAAGCCTCAAGAGGTCAAAAATGCCGTTGCAGATGCGCTTACTTTTTATTCCGCGAACCCCGGCAGAAGCGGGCACGATTTGTCGGTAAAAACGGCCGAAAAAATATTTGAAGCCCGCGAGAGAATAAACGATTTTTTTAATGGATATGGTAGCGAATATGTCAGCTTTACCTCCAACTGCACCCAGGCTCTCAACACAGCAATAAAGGGGGTTCTTAAAAAGGGAGACCACGTTGTTGTTTCAACGTTTGAGCACAATTCTGTTCTTCGTCCGTTGTATAAATTAAAAGAAAAAGGTATGGTGGATTACTCAGTTTTTCAGGTTTTTGAAGATGAAGAAAAAACCTTGAAAAGCTTCAGAAATGCTTTCAGAAAAAATACGAAATTATGTGTAGTAACGTCTGTTTCAAACGTGTTTGGAAACATTCTTCCAATAGAAAAATTATCTCGTATCGCTCACATGAATAATGCTTTGTTTTTTGTTGACGGAGCGCAGGGTGCCGGAGTGATTCCTGTTGATTTAAAAAATCAAAAAATAGATTGTCTTTGTATCCCCGGACATAAAGGTTTATACGGACCAACAGGTATTGGTGCAATTATTCATAGGGGCCTGATTTTCGATACGCTTATAGAGGGCGGAACAGGCACCCAATCTTTTTTGCAGAAGCAACCGGTAAGCTATCCGGAAAGACTTGAAAGTGGTACCCTTAATGTGGGTGGAATAATGGGTATGCATGCAGGTGTAGAGTGGGTAAAGAGCTATGGTTTAGACAATGTTTTCAATGAAGAAACCCTATTAACAAAGGAACTTTTTTATGGACTGAAATCCATTAAAAATGTAAAACTTTATGCTGAAGAATATAACGAAAAAAAATATGCGCCGCTGCTTAGTTTCAACATAAAGGGGCTTCATAGTGAACAGGTGGCTATGCTTTTAAATCAGGGCGGAATAGCTGTAAGAGGAGGCTTTCATTGTGCGCCTCTCGCTCATAGCTTTATGGATACGAAACAAAGTGGAACCGTCAGAATTTCGCCCTCAATTCATAACACAAAAAAAGAAATAAATATTCTGTTAAATTTAGTCGAAAAAATTGCATTTTAAAAGTATATATGATATAATTACTCTATATATTGGAATATACTGTTTTGGTTGAGCGGAATAATGTAAAGGAGATACTAAATTGGATAGACTTTTAGGCTTTTTAGAAAAAATAATTGGTGCGTTGTCTAGTTTTAATTTTACCTCTGACCTTCTGGATATACTTCTTGTAACTTTTGTTATTTACGAATTGATAAAGATGGTAAGAGGTTCAAGATCATTTCAGTTAATCAAGGGTATTGCTTTTCTTGCTGTAATGTTTGCTCTTGTTAAGCTCTTGAATATGGAAGCAAGCGAATATCTTTTCTCTGTGCTTTTTGAAAATGGTCTTATAATTCTCGTTGTTCTTTTTGCTCCTGAACTTCGTAAAATACTTGAACGTTTCGGAAGGCAGTCTATCAGAAATATTTCCTTCTTCAATTTCGGAAGCGGCATTGACTATGAAAAGACGGTTACAGAAACAATAAACAGCTTCTGTAAGGCATCTGCAGATATGAGCGAAAGTAAAACTGGTGCGCTTGTTGTTTTTGAAAAGGATGCTCCTTTAAAAGATATTGCAAATACAGGTACAATCCTTGATGCGAGAGCATCCGCTGAATTGTTTAACGGTATCTTCTTTAAAAACTCAGCTCTTCACGATGGAGCGGTGCTTGTAAGAGAAGGAAAAATCCATTCTGCTGGATGTATTCTTCCTCTTACTCAAAATACATCTATCTCAAGCGAGTTAGGAACACGTCATCGTGCCGCCATAGGTATCAGCGAACAAAGTGATGCAGTTGTAGTTGTAATATCCGAAGAAACAGGTTCAGTTTCAGTTGTTAAAAATGGTGTTTTAACCCGCGATGTAACAAATGGTAAACTTCGTGAAATTCTTCTTGATGAATTTATTGTTAAAACAAACGAAAACGAGCAACAGGGTAATAAAAACTTCTTTAGCAAGTTTATAAGCAAAAAGGGAGGAAAAAAGAATGAAAAATAATAAGTCTTTTGATTCTCTTTTCCAAAACGATAAGTTTACTTTATTAATTTCGTTTGTCGTTGCCCTTATGATATGGCTTACTGTGGTGATTTCTGTCAGTTCACAGACAACGCGTGTTATCAAGGGTGTTAAGGTTACAATTGATGATACAGTTCCATCACAGTTCGGCCTTCACGTTTTTGGTGAAGATGAATTTACCGTAGATGTAACAGTTAAGGGTAAAAAGTATCAGATATCTGAAAGTAATCTTTCCAAAGAGGATATTTCAGTTGTAGCACAGACAACTGCTGTTGATTCCGCAGGTGTTTATACTCTCCAACTTAAACCTGAGTATGGTTCAGATAATACATCATACACAATTTCAAATATCTCAAATAAAACAATCAGGGTTTATTTCGATACTGAAAAAACCGAAAGCTTTGTTATTGAGCCTAAAATTATTACGGGTGATTTTGAAATAGCAGGTGAGGGCTTCTCTTGCGGAGAAATCAGTCTCTCTGAAACAGCTGTTACAATTACAGGCCCATCAACACAGGTTAATCGTGTTGAAAAGGTAATTGCTGAAGTTGTTCTTGATGAATCGCTTACTTCAAACAAATCCGCGGAAACGAAACTTGCTCTTTTAGATGATAAAGGTCAAAGTGATTTCGAGTATTTGTCAATGAATTTTGAGGATGTTGTTGTTACAATTCCTATTCTCAGAGTTAAAGAGCTTGATACAACAGTTAACTTTAAAAATGCTCCGGATAATCTTCTTCTTAATCCGTTGAAGTATTCAATAACACCAAACAGAGCAGAATTTAATATCTTTGTAGAGGATTATGATAAAACAACGGATTATGTTGTTGGTTCAATCAATTTTAAGGAACTCTCCCCAACAAGTAATACCTTTACTTTTGATGCTCAGAATACAACGGTAGTTGATGAAGGCATCGAATCCTTTACAGTAAGTGTAAATCTTGACGGATACACTCAGGAGTATATGAAAGTTCCGTCAGGTAATATTAAAGTAAACAACCCTGATAATCTTGATTACAAAATATCCGGTCTTAATAAATCTATTGTTATTGTTGGCAGAGCAGAGGATTTGAAGGGCATCACTGAAGATATGATTTCTGTTGATGTTGATTTATCTTCTGTAACATTAGAAGATGGCGAGTTGAAAACGGTTCCCGCTGTTGTAACAGTAAATAGTGCATCCTGTTGGGTATATGGTGCCTATACAGTTGATGTAAGCATGTAAAAACAAAGGAGGGCGATTTGATATGAAAAAGATTTTTGCCATAATAATTATTGTTGCAATATTAATAACTTCATCAGGTTGCTCTCTTAACTTCTTTTCTGTTGAGAGTCTTATGGCGCCTCCTACTCAATCTGGTAAAAATGGGCAGGTTCAAAAATCCTTTAATAACTTAATGAAGGAAACAAAATTTCAGTTGAAAACACCTGTTGCAGGTGATTATCAAACCTCATTTGTTCTCGTTGATATTAATAACGATGACTCTGAGGAGGCTTTTGTGTTTTATTCCGATTCTTCATCTGTTGAAAGTTCTGTAAGAATGGCTTTTATGGAAAATATCTCAGATGAATGGATAATTACATCAGACATTAAAGGCGCGGGTACTGGTGTTTACGACATTAATTTTGTTGATTTAAATAACGACGGACTTAAAGAAGTTTTTGTAAGCTGGTCGCTTCTTGACAGTAAAACAACTAAAATTGTCAGTATATTTGAACTTGTTACAGGTGCAGATGGTGTAGTTTCTCTTAACTCACTTGGTAATGAGTATTGTAACGCAAAAAGCTTTTTAGATTTTAATAACGATGGTGCAGATGATTTAGTGCTTGTTTATCTTGATGATACAGGTGCAGTGCAAAAATCATTTATCAGAATGTTTTTGCTTTCACAAAATCATCAGTTTATCAAGTATGGCGAAACTGTTCTGGATAGCTCGATTGCTTCTGTTTCAGCAATCCAGAGTGATGAGCTTAACTTTAATGGTAATCGCTTGGTAAGAGTTTTTGTTGATTGCGCTAAAAACGACAGAATGATTTTTACAGAACTTGTTTATTGGGATTCTTCCCATGCAGTTCCCGTAAGAGCATATACTGAGCCTTCAGTAACAAACCTTAGAAGTGCATCAGCAATTTGTCGTGATATTGATAATGATGGTCTTCTTGAAATACCGTCTTTAACACAGTTGTACGGTGATGAAAACACTTTCACAGTCAAGACCGATGCTGATAGTTATACGTTTACGCTTTTAAAGTGGAATAATGCTGTCGGTGATAAAAATGGTAGTGGAATCACAACGCTTTTGAATCCTCTTGATTATTACTTTATGGTTTTCACTTGGGGTAACAGGGTAACAGTCAAATACGATTCCCTCAGACAAGCTCTTGTTTTCTGTAAATGGGACGAGGCTAAAAAACAAACGGGCAATGAGCTTTTCTTAATTTCCAGGAGAGTAACGGTTGCAGAAAATGAGATAGTAGGTGAGCTTCTTGCAGAAACTGAGCACGGAGTTTACTATTACCAGATTACAGAAGCAGGTTATGGTTTTGGCATATCCGATGATTTCATAACCTCTTCGTTTATAAAATACGAGTAAGGCAGGTCTATTTATGAAAAAGGTGCTTATTGCGGAAGATGAATCAGCCATTCGCGAAATAATTGCCATCACCCTTAAAAGAGCGGGTTACGAGGTTACTGAAGCCTGCGATGGTCAGCAGGCAATTGATATATATAATTCCAAGAATGGTGCATTTGATGTTGTTCTTCTTGATATTATGATGCCCAACGTTGATGGTCTTGAGGTTTGTAAAACTTTGCGTAACCAGAGTAGCACTGTTGGTATAATTATGCTTACAGCTAAAACTCAGGAGATGGACAAGGTATCAGGTCTTCTTATGGGAGCTGATGACTACATAACAAAGCCATTTTCACCATCTGAGCTTATGGCAAGGGTTGATAGCGTTTATCGTCGTGTGGCAATGAATACTCAAACACCTGTTCAACCTGTTAAGGCAGATAAAATAATTATTGAACCATTTGAGCTTAACCTGAGAAACAGAACATTATATAAAAACAATGTTCTTATTGAGCTTACTCAGGTAGAGTTCCAGATAATAGAATTCTTCTTCGCTAATCCAGGTAAGGCGCTCAGCAGAACAGATATTTTGAAAGAAGTCTGGGGCGAATCTTATTTTGGCGACGAAAAGGTAGTAGACGTTAATATTAGACGCCTCAGAATGAAGGTGGAGGACGAGCCTTCAATCCCCAAGCATCTTGTTACAGTCTGGGGTATGGGTTATAAGTGGCTTTAGTTTAAAAAACCAGTTTTCTAGGAAGAGAGGTGATAAGTAATGGAAAAGAAAGGCTTCGATATAAAAAATGTTACAAAAATCAATGTTGATGAAGCTAAAAAGCTCCTTAAAGAGCGTGAAGAAAAATCTTCATCAGGTAAAAAACTTTTTGGTATCAAAGATAAAAAGAACCTTAAAGGTATCACCAGAAGGTGGGCAACTAACACATTACTTATTACAGCTCTCATATTATTAGTGCTTGTTGTTGTAAGTATCTTGTTCGTTGTTCAGTATTACAGAAACTATGTGGTTTCATATATTTCAGATTACGCTAACGAAACAGTAACAACATTTTTTACTCCTTATGTTGACGGAAGCAGCGAGGTTTTCGAACAAAAAGCCAAAGAATTTACCGATAGTTTTTCCGATAAATCCCGAATGGAAGTTCAGGTTATCAATAACGAAGGTATTGTGGTTGTTTCGTCATCAGGCTTTAAAAATAATGAAACTATAAACGATATGAAGGATGTTCAGGAAGCCAAGCTTTCTTCAACAGGTATATGTAAATGGTTTGGCTTCAATGAGAATGGCGAGCATATCGTCAGCGTTGCAATGGTTTTACCGCAAACTTCTGACGGTAGCTTCTCAGGCGCAGTAAGATTCATATCTTCCCTTAAAGCTATAGACAGGCAGATTATTGCGTTTACTCTTATCATTCTGTTTGTTTATGTTGTTGCTTTATTTTTCGTTTCTCTTTCTGGTATATTCTTTGTTCAGACAATCGTTTCGCCTGTTCGCAAAATCAACGATACAACAAAGCTTTTTGCGCAGGGTAATTACGATGTTCGAATTGAAACAGATGGCAAGGAAGATGACGAAATTACTGAGCTTGCAAAATCTCTTAATTCTATGATTAATGAGGTTGCTGCAACCGACAAAATGAAAAACGACTTCATATCAACCGTTTCTCACGAATTACGTACTCCGCTTACTGCTATCAAGGGTTGGGGCGAAATGCTTAAAGAGCTTGACGGTGAAGACAGAGAAATCTCACGAAGAGGAACAGAGGTTATTATTAACGAGTCTGAAAGACTTTCCCGACTTGTTGAAGAGCTTCTTGATTTCTCACGTATGCAGAACGGCAATATGACACTTCGTCTTGAAAAAATAGACGTTCTGGCGGAGCTTGACGAAGCTGTGTTCGTTTTCAAAGAGCGCTCTAAAAGAGATAATATTGAAATCAAATATAACGCCCCTGAAATTCCCGCTCCTATGATGGGCGACCCTAATAGAATCAAGCAGGTTTTCGTTAATCTTCTTGATAACGCCTTTAAATACAACAAGCAAGGCGGTCTTGTTGACGTTGAGGCAATAGTTGATGAAGGTGTTCTTACAATAAATATTTCTGATACAGGCTGTGGAATCTCTGAGGAAGATTTACCAAATGTAAAAAAGAAATTTTATAAAGCAAATCTTCAGGTAAGAGGCTCCGGTATCGGTCTTGCCGTTGTTGATGAAATAGTAAAGCTTCATAACGGTATTTTTGAAATCAACAGTGTTGTTAATGTGGGAACAACTGTAACAGTAATTTTCCCTATAGAAAAGGTTCAGGTTGAACAACCTGCTTCTTTAATAGAAGAAATGATGGTGAGTGAAAATAATGAGCAATAAATCCAAAGAATGTTGTAATAAAATCTCAGTAGGTGGTCAGGCTCTTATTGAGGGTATTATGATGCAAGGTCCAAAGGGCGCTGCTATGTCAGTAAGGCTTCCTGATGGCACAATTGATACTGAAAAATTAGAGGTTAAGCACCTCAGAGATAAATTCAAACCAGCAGGTTGGCCAATTATCAGAGGCGTTTTCAATATGGTTGAAAGCCTTCTTTTCGGCTACAAGTGTATGGAAAAATCTGCAGTTAAAGCAGGTCTTGATGACGATACAAATCCTGAAGAAATGTCTAAGCTTGATAAATGGCTTTCAGACCATTTCGGTCCTAAAATGATGGCTGTTGTTACAGGTATAGCAATGGTTCTCGGTGTGTTTCTTGCATTCGGACTTTTTACTTATCTTCCGTCAATAATTGTTGATACTGTTGATAAGTACGTTTTTAAAGATGCACTTAAAAATATTCATCCGCTTTTTGAAGGCATAATGAGAATGATTATTTTTGTTGTGTATATCTGGCTTGTTGCTAAAATGCCTGATATTAAGAGAGTGTTTATGTATCACGGTGCAGAACACAAATCAATTTTCTGTTATGAAGCAGGCCTTGACTTAACAGTTGAAAATGTAAAAAAACAAAAACGTTTTCATCCTCGTTGCGGTACAAGCTTTATTTTCGTTATTCTTATAATCAGCATTTTCCTTTCATCTGCTTTGGTTGTTGCTTTCCCAAGTATTGACGATAACAGAGCAGTATGGATGGCTGTAAAACTTCTTATCCTTCCTCTTACTGTAGGAATAGGCTATGAGTTTATAAAATACGCAGGTAAGCACGATAATATACTTGTGCGCGTTCTTTCTGCACCAGGTCTCTGGATGCAACGAATTACTACTCAGGAGCCTACCGACGATATTATTGAGGTTGGTATTGAAGCAATCAAAGCTGTTCTTTATGAAGATGAAGAGGGAACAGAGGCTCAACCTTTACAGGAAAATGTGGAGGAAACTGAAAATTGAAAACCCTTTATTCTGTTTACCGTGAAGCAATAAAGTGCCTTCAGGATGCAGGGTGCGATAGCCCTGAATTTGATGCTCAACAGCTTGTTTCTTATTGCTTTGGTTATAATAAAACAGGTCTTCTGATGAATTCAGGCGCGATTGTTGATGATGTTAAGCTGATTCTTTTTGAGGATTGCGTTAAAAGACGCGCTCTTCACGAGCCCCTTCAGTACATTATCGGAATGTGGGATTTTTACAAATACTCTTTCAAAGTAGGTAAGGGTGTTCTGATTCCACGACCTGAAACAGAAATACTTGTTGATTTTGCAATTGATAAAATCAGGCAGAACGATTACAAAATTGTTTTCGACCTTTGTTGTGGCAGCGGTTGTATAGGTCTTTCTGTTGCAAAGATGTGTCCTCAGGTTAAAGTTTATTGCGTTGATATTTCAGACGATGCTCTGGAATATACCCGTAAAAACAAGGAGCTTCTCTGTTGCGATAATGTAACAGTAGTTAAAGCAGATATTCTTGATGGTACAAGCTTTATTGGTCTTCCAAGGCCTGATATGATTCTTTCAAATCCGCCATATATATGCTCCTCAGAAATTCCGTCCTTGCAGAAGGAGGTTCATTATGAGCCGAAACTTGCTCTTGATGGCGGTGATGACGGACTTGTTTTCTATCGTCAGCTTTCTGAAATATGGTATCCTCTTATAAACAGAGGGGGCTATCTTGCAATGGAGTGCGGCGAAGAGCAGGCAGACGATATACTTTTTCTGTTTGTTAATAAAGCAGAAAAGGGCCGTATTGTTAAAGATGCTGCTGACCTGGATAGAGTGGTTATTATAAAAAGATAATTTGAGTACATATTGACCATAAAGTGTCTTTATAGTAAAATTAGAGGAATAATTTATGATAAGTGAATTTTTGGACTTTATAAGAGGCGATATAAGTGCTTTGGAGTTTGTGCTCCAGTTAGGCGCGCTTTGCTTTGTAGTTTTCTGCGCAACGCCTATTCATGAATTTGCCCATGCGCTTATTGCTACAAAGTTAGGTGATGATACACCTCGTTCAATGGGCAGGCTGACAATTGACCCGAAAGCTCATATAGACCCAATGGGAACATTAATGCTTTTCCTTTTTGGCTTTGGTTATGCAAAGCCTGTTCAGGTAAGAATGAGAAGCTTTAAAAAACCTAAAAGAGATATGGCTCTTGTAGCTCTTGCAGGACCTGTAAGCAATCTTATTCAGTCGTTTGTCTTTTTCTTCGTTTATTCTGCTTGTGTTGCAATTGCTTCTAAATCAGGCAGTGAGGTTGTTCAGTATTTTGGCCTGTTCTTTCTTTTTGCAGGTTCAATAAATGTAAATCTTGCCGTGTTTAACCTTCTTCCTATTCCGCCTCTTGATGGCTCAAGGCTTGCAACAGCATTACTTCCTTCAAAGTATTATTTTAAAATAATGCAGTATGAAAGATATATTCAAATAGGTCTGTTTGTCCTTCTGTTTACAGGAGTTTTAACAACGCCGTTAGCTCTCTTATCAGGACTTATAAGAGGTCTTATACTTTTCGTAACATATTTGCCGTTTGGCTTAATTTAATATGTAATCAATTTTGATTAAAATATAATTCAGGTGAAATATGGAACCCATTTCTTACAAATTAGAGGTGTTTGAAGGTCCAATGGACTTGCTTTTACACCTTATAACAAAGCACAAAATTGATATTTATGATATTCCTATTCTTGAGCTTGTTGAGCAGTACGTTGCATATGTGCGTGAGATGCAGGAAGAGAATATGGATGTTGCAAGCGAGTTTCTTGAAATGGCAGCTCGACTTGTGTACATAAAAACAGTTTCTCTTCTTCCAGTTTATGAAGAAGCAGAGGAGCTTAAAAATCAGCTTCGTGATGAGCTTATTGAATATCGCGATTGCAAGATTCTTGCAGGAAAGCTTTCTCAAATGACTGACGGCTTTAATTATTCTGTTCGTGAGTATGCTGAGAATGTTTCGCCCGATATGTCATATAAAAGGCTTCATGAGCCTGATGAATTGCTTTCTGCATATTCAGTTGCTGCAGGCAAAAAGTTAAGGCGTTTGCCTCCGCCGATAGATACATTCAAAGCCATCGTTACACGAAAAATTGTTTCAGTTGGCTCTAAGATTGAGTCTATTGTTACATCACTTAAAAAGAAAAGAAAAACAAAGCTGTTTGATATATATAAACAAGCCCAGTCCCGTTCAGACCTTATTGCTGCTTTTTTAGCGGTTTTGGAACTTGCAAAGAACAAAACGATTTATGTTTCAGGTGAGGGCGAAGATATACAAATTGAGCTTTTGGAAGGAAATGAAGATTCTTGATTAACGAAAAACAAGTTGCTATGGTTGAAGCTGTGCTTTTTGCGGCAGCAGAACCTATTGAATATACAAAGCTTGCATCTGTTTTAGGTATGGATGATGAACAGATTTTGCTTGTTATGGACGAATTAAACAATAAATACAGCGCAGAAAACTGTGGCATATGTCTTTTACAGCTTGATACAAAATATCAGCTTTGCAGTAAAAAAGAGTTCGTTGAAGCAGTTAGAGATGTGCTTGATTTAAAAAGAAACACACCGCTTTCTCAGGCTGCTTTTGAAGTTCTTGCTATTATTGCTTATAATCAGCCAATTACAAAGCCATATATTGAGCAGATTCGTGGCGTTGATTGCTCAGGTGTTGTTAATACTCTTTGTCAGAGAGGTCTCGTTGAAGAAAAGGGTAGGCTTGAGGTTCCTGGCAGACCTGTTCTTTATGGTACAACCTCAGACTTCTTAAGATGCTTCTCTCTTAATAGTCTTGATGACCTGCCTGAGCTTCCTGAAGGCGATAAAGAAATCCTTATGTCTGATGTTGATAACGGTCAGCTTTCACTTTTTGATGACGTGGCAGACGATGCTGACGAAGAACCAATAGAGGAATAAGAAGAATGATAAAATATAAGGAGTGATACAGTGCTTGCTTTATATATAATTCTTGGTATCATTCTTTTGTTTGTTGTTTTGTTTTCAATGCGACTCACTGTTATAATTGATTACGCAGAAAAAACAGTGGTTACAATAAAATATCTTTTCGTTAAATTTACTGTGTTTGATTCGTCAAAACCAAAGAAAGAAAAGAAACCTAAAAAAGAGAAAAAGCCTGCCAAGGAAGAGCCACCTGCAGAAAACGCAACTGCAGAGGAAACTCCCAAGCAGGAGAAAGCAAAACCTAAAACAAAAGGCAATAGTCTTTTTAAGCAGATATACCTTGACCATGGTTATGATGGTATCGTAAAAATGCTTAATGCCGTAAGTAATTCACTTGGCGGATTTTTTGGTAAATTGTACAAAACAGTTGTCTTTGATGAACTTTATATTTCCATGATTACCGCAGGAAGTGATGCGGCAGATACAGCTATAAAGCATGGTAAACTCTGCGCATGGGCGTATCCTATTTTAGGTAAGCTTGTTTCAACAAGTAAGGTTAAAAAATATGATTTTGACTTTAGTCCTGATTTTCTTGCACAGAAAAGTGAAGCGAGTGCATATGTAAGGCTTCATATAACACCAATACATATTACCAATGGTACAATCGTACTTGCGCTCCAGTTAGTGTTTAAAGTGCTCTTCAAGATTCTTTTCTCAAAGAAAAAGAGCGATAAAAGTAAGGTTATTATTGCCGAAAATGCAACTATGGTTGAAGAATCGGCTGAAAATACAAATAATTTAACAAATATAAATAAGGATGGTGCTTCAAATGAGTGAAAAATCAGCAAACGGCATTCTCAGAACAACAATTGAAAAGGTAAGAGATTTAGTTGATGTCAGCACAATTATCGGCGACCCAATTAATCTTCCTGATGGCTTAACAATTATCCCTGTTTCAAAGGTTACATACGGCTTTGCATCAGGTGGTTCTGATTTCCCATCAAAAAACAATGTAGAGCTTTTCGGTGGCGCAGGCGGTGCAGGTATAACAATTAATCCTGTTGCTTTCCTCGTTGTTAAAGATGGCGATGTAACAATTAAACACATCGTTTCAGGCGATAATGCAGTTGAAAGAGCAGTAAGTCTCGTTCCTGAAATGTTTGATAAGGTTGCAAACCTTGCAAAGAAAAAGGATAACGCTGCTGAAGAAGTAGTTTCTGAATAATTATAAACTGACCACCCGCATATATTTGTTTTAGGGTAGGTGGTCGTTTTGTGGTTTAAAATTCTTAGTTGTTTTTTGTGTTGTTGCTTTGTTTTTAATCTTTTGGTGTTTAATGTCAGAGCAACAGGTGTTTCTGTTTCGGCAAAGTCTGCGATTGTTATGGTTGCAGCTACCGGTGAAGTTTTATTTTCGAAAAACGAAAAGGAAAAACGAGGAGTTGCAAGCACAACTAAAATAATGACATCAGTTGTTGCTTTAGAAAATGCAAATCTTGCAGACAAAATCAATGCTTCAGAAACAGCCATAACAGTTGAGGGCACATCAATAGGCTTGCAAAAGGGTAATGAAGTAAATCTTCATACTCTTTTGTATGGTATGCTTCTTGAAAGCGGAAACGATGCTGCTAATGTTACGGCAGAGTTGGTTTCAGGTGATATAGCCAAATTTGCTGAGCTTATGAATAAAAAAGCAGAGCAGTTAGGTATGCTTGATACATCTTTTAAAAATCCGTCAGGCTTACCGGAAAAGGACCATTATTCTACTGCTTACGATATGGCTCTTTTAGGTAGCTACGCTGTTAAGAATCCTGTTTTCAGGAGTATTTGTTCTTCAGAAAGCTACATAGCAGAAATTGATAATCCAACATACGAAACTACATTTTATAACCACAATAAACTCTTAAACAAATATGATGGCGCTTTTGGTATAAAAACAGGCTTTACCAAGGCGGCAGGGCGTTGCCTTGTTTCTGCAGTTGAAAGAAACGGAATTGTTCTTGTTGCAGTAACACTTAACGCTTATGATGATTGGAATGACCATATAAAGCTATATGATTATTGTTTCGGCTTGTTATCGGTAAACGAAATTGATTTACCTATGGCGGTTTCCCATATAGCAGTTGTTAATTCTAAAAAATCTACCATATCTCTCAGATTATCTGAAAAGCTATCTGTACCGTATTACAAAACGATCCCTGAATATGAGGTTACATATTATATTCCTCATTTTGTTTATGCAGGCATAAGAAAAGGCGATTATATAGGTTGGGCAGAGGTTTACACAAAGAGCGGTATGCTTGTAGATAAAATATATATTGTTGCAGGAGAAAATGCTCCTGTTATAAATTCTATAGAAAAGGACCGTCGTTGAGACGGACGTGAATTATGGCACAGGAAAGATTACAAAAGTTTTTATCAGAATGCTCTGTTGCTTCCCGTAGAAAATCGGAGGAGCTTATAAGAGAGGGTAAGGTAAGGGTTAACGGTAAAGTCGCTCAGATAGGTGATAAAATTGACCCTAAAAAAGATACTGTAACAGTAAGCGGAAAAAAGGTTGTTGCTGTTAAGCAGAAATATTATATTATGCTTAATAAACCACGCGGATACGTTACAACAATGAGCGATGAGCTTGGTAGAAAATGCGTAGCGGAGCTAGTGGCAGATGTTGGCGCTCAGGTTTATCCCGTAGGAAGACTTGATAAAGATTCTGAAGGTCTTCTTCTTTTAACAAACGATGGCGAATTTGCTAACGCAGTAATGCACCCAAGAAAGCATATTCCAAAAACATATCGTGTAACAGTTCGTTCTAATATAAACGATGCTCAGGTTGAAAAGCTTGAAAATGGAATTGATATTGAAAACGATGGCAGAGATACATTGCCTGCAAGTGTCCGTATTATTGAAAAAAGCGCAGAAAGAAGCGTTTTTGAAATCACAATTTACGAGGGCAGAAACAGGCAGATTCGTAAAATGTGCGAGCAGGTAAGTCTTGATGTTATAAGACTTAAAAGAAATTCTGTCGGCTCAGTTAAGTTAGGTATGCTTAAAGTTGGCAAATGGCGTGAACTTACAGAGGATGAAGTGCATCGTCTTCAGGTTCAGTAAATAAATATTAAGATTTAAGGATTTGTAGTTATGGTAAGAAGTATGACAGGCTTCGGCAGAGCTCAGGCATCTGTTGAAGGGTATAATATCACTGTTGAAATCCGCAGCGTGAATCACCGCTATTTTGAGTTTTACGCTAAACTTCCTCGTACTTATTCATTTCTTGAGGAAAAGGTAAAAGCTCTCCTTTCAACAGGTATTTCAAGAGGCAAGGTTGAGTGTTCAATTCAGCTTGAAGCAACAGCTGATGAAAGCGTAGTTGTTTCTGTTAATGAACCTCTTGCAAAAGGCTATGTTGACGCTGTTAAAGAAATTTCTGAGAAATTCGGTATATCAGAGGATTTAAGTGCTCTTTCAGTAGCAAGATTTTCAGATGTATTATCAATTTCAAAAGCTCCTGTTGATGAAGATCAGCTTTGGGCAAAGGTTTCACCTGTTGTAAGCGAAGCTCTTGCAGGCTTTGTAGCAATGAGAGAAACAGAGGGTAAAAGGCTTAGCGAGGATGTTCTTTCAAGAGCAGATACAATTCTCGGTAACGTTTCATATATTGAAGAGCGTTCTCCTGAAACAGTAAAGCTTTATTCCGAAAAGCTTCTCGAAAGAATGAAAAATGTTCTTGGCGATACTCAGATTGATGAAGCAAGAATTCTTACAGAAGCTGCTATTTATGCAGATAAAATTGCAGTTGCAGAAGAAACTGTAAGGCTCAGGAGCCATATTGACCAGCTGCACGAGATGCTTGCATCTGATGAAGCAGTAGGTAGAAAACTGGATTTCCTTGTTCAGGAAATTAACCGTGAAGCAAACACAATCGGCTCAAAGGCTCAGGATGTTGATATAGCTCGCAGAGTTATTGATATTAAAGCCGAGGTTGAAAAAATCAGAGGGCAAATTCAGAATATAGAGTGATTTTATATGAAACTTGTTAATATTGGTTTTGGTAATCTTATCAATGCCGACAGAGTTATAGCGGTTATAAGTCCTGAATCTGCGCCTGCAAAAAGAATGATTCAGGAGTGCAGAGAAAGAGCACAGCTTATAGACGCAACTCACGGCAGAAAAACAAAAACAGTTATTATTACAGATAGTGATAATGTTGTGTTATCATTCCTTGGTGCAGAGCAGCTTTTGCAACGCTTCGAGGCAGAAAAAGGAGGTCAGGAATTTGGCTTTGGCGAATAAAGGTCTTTTAATAGTGCTTTCAGGGCCATCAGGCTCAGGTAAGGATACTGTTCTTGCAGAGCTTCGTAAAAGAGATTTAAATATGAAGCAATCAATTTCAATGACGACCCGTCCAATGCGCGATGGTGAGGTTGATGGCGTTGACTATTGGTTTACAGATGTTCCTACCTTTGAAAAAAACATTGAGGAAGGTTACTTCCTTGAATATGTTAAATATGGCGATAACTACTACGGCACTCCAAAAAAGAAAATAGAGGAGCTTATTGAAGAGGGCTACAATGTTTTCCTTAAAATTGAGGTTGAGGGTGCAGGTAATGTGCGTAAGGCCTTTTCGGAGGCGGTTTCGGTATTTATTATTCCTCCATCAATAGAGGCTCTTAAAAGCCGATTGAAGGGTAGAGGCACCGAATCTGAGGAAACATACATAAAACGCCTTGAAATCGCTCAGGACGAGCTTTTAAGGGCAAAAGAATACGACTATATTGTTATTAACGACCACCTTTCTGAGTGCGCAGACGATATTTGTGCAATAATCAGTGCAGAAAACTCACGCTGCAGCAAAATGATAGGCTTAGTTGATAATATGAGTAATAAATAATTTAAACCGAAAGGAAATAATAATTATGCTTAATCAGGATCTTTCAAAAGTTCTTAAAGGACACATCAGCCGTTACTCTCTCGTTACTGCAACTGCAAAGAGAGCACGTGCTATTTCAGACAAAAATCTCGAAGATAAGGTTATCTCAACAGAGAAGCCTGTAAGCGTTGCGCTTAACGAGTTCCTTAACGAAGAGTATAAAATCATCGAACCAGACGAAATCGCAAATATCTGATTATGGGTGAATCCGCTTATTTTGCACTTGTTGCCGTAGAAGGTCTTGTTTACCATTTTGATGCACCATACTCATATAAAATTCCCTACGAGCTTGAATCTAAAGCCGTAGCAGGATGTAGGGTAATGGTGCCTTTCGGCAACGCAAACAAGAAAAAACAAGGGCTTATACTGTCCGTGAAGCCACTTTTTGAGGCAGAAAACGTTGGAAAGTTAAAATCAATAGCCTCGGTGTTAGATGATGCACCGCTTTTTGATGAAGAAATGCTTTCTCTCGTTACTTGGCTCAAAGAGAACACTTTTTGTACGCTTTTTGAGGCGGCAAGAGCAATGCTTCCTGCAGGTATAGGTCTTAGTTATGTTGTTTCTTATGTTGCAAATGATGCGGATTTTTCTGTTATTGATAAACTTGATTCCCAAGAAAAAACCGTATACGAATATCTTAAAAATCAAGGCAAATATGTAAAAAAAGAAAAGATTTGTTCAGATTTAAGTATTGCTACAGATTCTGATATTTTTCAGAAACTGGAGAAAAAAGGCGTTTTGCTTTCTAATGTTGATACAAAGCGTAGAACAGGTGATTTAACAGTAAAAAATGTGCGCCTTGCAATGTCTGAGGAAGAAGCAGAGGAGAAGTGCAAATCTTTAACTGCAAAGCAGAAAAGTGTAACTAATCTTCTTATTGATATTGGCGGAGCGTCCGTTAAAGAGGTTTGTTATTTTTGCGGTGTTACTCCTGCAGTTGTTACTGCTCTTGAAAAGAAGGGTATCGTACATCTTTTTGATAGCGAAATATACCGTAAACCGCGATACGAGGTAAGCAATAAAAAAGCTGAATCACCAAGCCTTACGGAATCTCAGAGTAATGCGTATAACGAGCTTCTTTCAAAGTATAAGGAAAATAATCCTGCGGCATATCTTTTATATGGCGTTACAGGTAGTGGTAAAACTCAGGTTTTCCTCAAACTCATTGAAGATGTTGTTAATGACGGTAAAGGCGTTATTGTTATGGTGCCTGAAATCGCTTTAACACCGCAGACTCTTAACATTTTCTATTCTCATTTTGGAGATGGTGTAGCTGTTTTTCATAGCGCATTGTCTGCCGGTGAAAGAATAGACGAGTGGAAAAGAGTGAAAAAAGGCGAAGCTAAAATTGCTATTGGTACTCGTTCTGCCGTTTTTGCGCCTTTTGAAAATCTTGGCTTGATTGTAATGGATGAAGAGCAGGAGCATACTTATAAATCAGAAATGTCTCCTCGCTACCATGCAAGAGATGTTGCAAAATTCAGGTGCGCTCATAATAATGCTTTGCTTGTTCTTGCATCTGCAACACCTTCTGTTGAAACATATACAAATGCAATAAATGGCAGATATGGCCTTGTAAAGCTTGATAAACGCTACGGAAGCGCAGTTTTACCTGATGTTAAAACTGTTGATATCTCAAATACTAAAGGGCCTATAAGTAACGAGCTTTTCAATGCAGTTGAGGAATGTCTTGAAAATAAAAAACAGGCAATTCTTCTTATGAACAGGCGAGGGTTCAACACCTTTGCTACATGTAGTGCATGTAAAAGCGTTATAAGCTGTCCTAATTGCAGTATTTCTTTAACATATCATAATGCTAATAACCGCTTAATGTGCCATTATTGCGGTCATTCTCAGAGTTATACTTATACCTGTCCTGTATGTAACGAAAAAGCAGTTTCCTATGCAGGTTATGGCACTCAACGCATAGAAGATGAGCTTGAAACAATCTTTCCTAATGCTCGCATTCTCAGAATGGATGCGGATACAACAATGGCAAGGTATTCTTATCAGGATAAATTGACTGCCTTTGCAAACGGTGAATATGATATTCTTTTAGGTACCCAGATGGTAGCAAAAGGTCTTGATTTTCCTAATGTTACTCTTGTTGGTATTATTTCTATAGACCATCAGTTGTATAACGACGATTTCAGAAGTAGCGAAAAAGCATTTGATTTGCTTACACAGGTTATTGGCCGTTCAGGCAGAGGTTCCGAAAAGGGTACTGCGTATATACAGACTGTGTTACCTGAAAACGATATTATTGAACTATCTTGCGCCCAGGACTATGAAAGTTTCTACGAAACAGAAGCAATAATCAGAAAAAGTATGGTTTATCCGCCTTTCTGCGATATTTGTTCATTAACATTTTCAAGTGAGCAATACAGTAAATCATATAATTGCGCCCGTAATTTTTTTGATATGCTTAAAAATGCAGTTTCCCAGGAATATACGGATGTTAGAATCAATGTTTTAGGGCCAATACAGCCTCGCGTTAATAAAATAAGTAATAAATACAGAAATATAATAACAATAAAATGTAAGAATAATAAGCGTTTCCGTCAGATGATGGCTTCACTTGTTAAAGATTATATGAAAAACATTCAATCAAATGGTGCTAATATAACCATTGATATTAATCCATTGATGTAAAGGTGAAAAGAAAATGGCAATTAGAAATATAAGGGTAGACGATGACCCTATTTTAAGAAAAAAATCAAGACCTATAACTGAGTTTAATGATAGACTTTTTGACCTTCTTGATGATATGAAGGATACTATGTACAATTCAGGCGGTGTAGGTCTTGCAGGTGTGCAGGTTGGCGCATTAAGAAGAGTTGTTGTAATGGATGTAAGCGAAGATCGAAACGACTATATTGAGCTTATAAACCCTGAAATTACAGAGGTGCAGGGTGAGCAAACAGGTACAGAGGGTTGTCTTTCTCTTCCAGGTCTTTGTGGTACTGTTACGCGCCCTAATGTAGTTAAAGTTAAGGCGCAGAATCGCGAAGGTAAATGGTGCCTATATAAAGGTGAAGGTCTTAAAGCCCGTTGCTTCTGCCATGAAATAGATCACCTTGATGGTGTTTTGTATAAAGATAAATTAGATGAGGGTGAAACTCTCTATAGAACAGATTCGGAGCAATAAAATGAAAGTAGTTTATATGGGCACACCTGATTTTGCTGTTGCCCCATTAAAAGCATTAATTGAAAACGGATATGAGGTTGTTGGTGTTTTTACCCAACCTGATAAGCCTGTTGGAAGAAAAGCAATTCTCACTCCACCACCAGTAAAGGTTACAGCTCTTGAAAATAACATCCCTGTTTTTCAGCCTGAATCCTTTAAAAATGGTGAGGGCGTTAAAATTCTCCAGGAATTAAAGCCCGATGTTTGCGCCGTTGTTGCATACGGCAAAATTCTTCCAAAGGAATTTCTTGATTTCCCACAGTACGGATGCATTAATATCCATGGTTCAATTCTTCCCGAATACAGAGGTGCTGCACCTATTCAAAGAAGTATCCTTGACGGCAAAGAATATGCAGGTGTTACTGCTCAGCAAATGGATGTTGGTGTTGATACAGGTGATATTCTTTTTACTGAAAAAACAAAAATCCTTGAAAACGAAACTTCGGGAGATTTGTATGAAAGATTAACTGTTATTGGTGCCGATTTGTTGGTTAAAACACTTAAAGCAATAGAAAACGATGAAATCAATCCAATTAAACAAGATGATTCAATGAGCACCCATGCAGCAATGCTGGATAAAACAATGTCTCCTGTTGATTGGTCAAAATCAGCTTTTGAGATTCATAATCAGATTCGTGGTCTTGACCCTTGGCCTGTTGCCCAGACAACATTAAATGGCAAAAACCTTAAGCTTTTCCGTTCATATATTGATGAGAGCTTAGGTTCAGGTAAAGCAGGCGAGGCAGTTGCCCTGAAAAAAGGTTTAGGCGTTTTCTGTGGCGATGGAAAAGCCGTTGTTATAACCGAAGTGCAGTACGAAGGCAAAAAACGTATGAATGCCGCAGATTTCTTAAGAGGTTGTCAGTTGGCTGAAGGCACTGTTTTGGGATAATATTCATATTTTGTTAATAGAGTATTTTTCATTTTTTAAATTTTAAAGTGTAGAATAATTATCAGAAGGTAAAAAGGAGTGTTAAATATGCCTTATTATTATTTTGATTATTACTATGTTGTTCTTGTAGTTCCTGTTATTATTGCCTCGTTGATTGTTCACGCAAGGCTCAAATCAACTTATTCAAAATTCTCAAAAATAGGGAACGCACGCGGCATTACAGGTGCGCAGGCAGCGCAGACTGTGCTTGATTATTACGGAATTAAAGATGTTCAGGTTGTTCACACAGCAGGAAAACTGACTGACCATTACGACCCAACCAAGAAAATTATTGCGCTTTCTAATGGCGTATTTGGTGGTAGTTCAATTGCAGCCGTAGGTATTGCTTGCCACGAGGCAGGCCACGCTGCTCAACATGCTCAAAGCTACGCGCCAATAAAAATCCGCAATATGATATTGCCTGTATGTAATATCGGTCAGACGCTTTCTATACCCCTTGTAATTGCCGGTTTTTTTATGGGCTTTGAACCATTGGTGTGGATTGGAATAGGCTTCTTTACTTTTGTTGTTGCTTTTCAGTTGATAACCTTACCTGTTGTATTTAATGCCAGCAACAGTGCCATTTCTGTTATTGAGTCAAACGGACTTTTAACCTTTGAAGAAAAACTTGGTGCAACAAAAGTTCTTAAAGCAGCGGCTATGACATATGTTGCGGCTCTTGCAGTTAGTGTTGCAAACCTTTTAAGACTTATACTCAGATTTACCGGGAGAAGAAGGTAATGATAAAATCCGCAAGGCAGATAGCCTTTGAAATTCTTTTGAAAATTGAAAAGGACAAGGCTTATTCAAACCTTGCTATAGACAGTGCTGTTAAAGGTCTCGGCCGCAACAGCACTGATTGTGCTTTTATTTCACGCCTTGTTTACGGCGTTGTTGAGCGCAAAATCACCTTGGATTATATTATTTTAAAATATTTATCTAAACCGCTGACAAAAACAAAAACTGATGTACTTGTTATTTTACGTCTTGGTGCATATCAACTGCTTTTTTCTGATAAAATACCAACCTCAGCGGCTGTTAACGAAAGCGTTAATCTGGCAAAAAACAACAAATGTGCATATGCCTCAGGCATGATAAATGCTGTTTTAAGAAAAATATCTCAGGATGATTTGTGTTTTGATGATATAGAAGACATTGCAGAAAGAGTATCGGTTGAATATTCTGCGCCTGTTGAGCTTGTTAAATTTCTTCAGTATCATTATGGTACTGAAAATACAGTTTCGTTTTTAAAAAGCGCGTTAGAGCCAAAAAAGATATTTGTGAAAGTAAACACAACTAAAATAACCCCGGATGAACTTATTAGCTTTTTCAAAGAGGAAGGCGTAATTGCAGAAAAAACATATCTTGAAAATGCTCTTGAGCTTATCCTTAATGGTGCAGTTTACGATTTGGAAAGCTATAAAAAAGGGTATTTCCATGTAGAGGATTTATCTTCGCAGCTTTGCGTTGAAGCATTAGATGCTTTTGAGGGATGTACCGCAATTGATGTCTGTGCTGCGCCCGGAGGAAAAACCTTCAGTATTGCAGAGAATATGAAAAATTCAGGTGCTCTGTATTCTTGTGATATATACGAGCAAAGGGTTGATTTAATAAAGCAGGGAGCAGAGCGATTAGACCTTAGTTGTATAAAACCATGCCTTAATGATGCAACTGTTTTTAACGAATCTTTCCCTCAGGCAGACAGAGTTTTATGTGATGTTTTGTGCTCAGGTCTTGGAATTATAGGTAAGAAACCTGAAATCAAATATAAAAAGCTTGACGATACAAAAGAAATTATACCTATTCAGAAAAAAATTCTGGAAATGTCGTCTCAATACGTAAAAAAAGGTGGAAGGCTTGTATATTCAACCTGCTCGGTTAACCCTAACGAAAACCGAAAAATATGCGATGCTTTCCTGAAAGAGCATCCGGATTTTGTATCTGTTAAGGTGTTACCTGATATAAAACGCACCATTGATGAGGGTGATTATTTAACATTAATGATGCATACAAATAATTGTGATGGCTTTTTTATAGCGTTGTTTGAAAGAAAGTAAGTGTTTATGGATAAAAAAGATATTGCTTCATTAAATCTTGTTGAACTTGAAACTGAATTAAAAGCTATGGGGCTTCCCAAATTCAGAGCGAAGCAGATTTATGATTGGATACATAAAAAAGGTGTTACCCAGTTTTCGGAAATGACCAATATTTCCAAAGACTTAATTTGTAAATTAAATGACAATTTTGTCATTTTTTCATGTACTATTGAAAAAAAGCTTGTTTCGAGGTATGATAATACGGTAAAATACCTGTATTCTTTGCCTGACGGAGAATACTTAGAGTGTGTGGTTATGGATTACAAATATGGCCACACAATATGTGTTTCTACTCAGGTGGGCTGTAAGATGGGTTGCGCTTTTTGCGCATCAGGTATTGGCGGTTTTAAAAGACACTTAAGACCATCCGAGATACTTAGTCAGATATATACAGCCCAAAGAGATTTAGGTCTTCGCATATCCCGTATCGTTTTAATGGGTATGGGAGAGCCTCTTGATAACTTTGATAATGTAATGAAGTTTTTAGAGCTTGTAAGCGATGAAAATGGCTTGAATATAGGTATGAGGCATATATCTCTTTCAACAAGCGGTATTGTACCTCGTATTTACGATTTACTTGATAGAAAGCCGCAGCTTACGCTTTCTGTTTCCCTTCATGCGCCAAACGATGAAATTCGCTCAAAGATTATGCCGGTAAATAAAAGTTGGAATGTTGACGAGCTTCTTAACGCGTGTAAAGTGTATGCCGATACAACCTCAAGGCGTATTTCCTTTGAGTACGCTATGATGAAGGGTGTAAACGATACTCCTGATTGCGCAAGGGAGCTGTCCCGAAGATTGAAAGGCATTTTATGCCATGTAAATCTTATTCCTGCCAATGAGGTAAAGGAAAAAGAGCATACAAGAAGTGATGATGCTTCTATTGAACAATTTAAATCAATTCTTGAAAAAAACGGACTTAATGTTACCATAAGGAGAACATTAGGCTCGGATATTAACGCTTCATGTGGTCAATTGAGGCGAGAAAAAATAATTGAAGACCAGAATTAATGAAAAGAGGTGAAACACCGTGAAAATATCAGCTTTAACAGATATAGGCAGCCATAGAGAATCTAATCAGGATATGTACGATTGCGGCACATTCCCGACAGGCGATAGTTGGGTAGTTGTTTGCGATGGTATGGGCGGTGTTTCAGGCGGTCAGATTGCAAGCGAGCTTTGTGTTGAAAAGGTTTCTTCAGCAATAAAGCGTGGCTATAGAGAAAACCTTAGCGTAAAAGCAGCGCAAAATCTTCTCCTTTCTGCAATTTCCGCATCAAACTCTATAGTTCATAATAAAGCTCAGGAAGAGTCCCAGTATCACGGCATGGGTACAACAATTGTTGCGGCTATTATTATTAAAAATATTGCGGTAATTGCCCATGTAGGTGATAGCAGAGCGTATATTTTAAACGAAGAAACTGCTAAGCAGATAACAAAAGACCATTCTCTTGTTCAGTTGATGATTGACGAAGGGAAAATCACAGCAGAGGAAGCAAAAACACATCCTGATAAAAATATTATTACCCGTGCAGTTGGTGTTGTTAATTTTGTTGATGTGGAATTTGATGTCTGCGATATTAATGATGGTGAAAAACTTCTCGTTTGCACAGATGGCTTAAGCGGTAGTGTAAGCGACGAAGAAATGATAAATATAGTAAATGAATACAGTGATTCTTCAGCAGAAAAACTTGTTGAAAAAGCGCTTGAAAACGGCAGCAGAGATAATATTACAGTTGTAGTTATGAGCGCCCAAGGAGAGTAAGTATGGAAAATTATGTAGGAAAACGAATAGACGGCAGATATGAAATTCAGGATGTTGTTGGTGTTGGCGGTATGGCCGTTGTTTATAAGGCATACGACAATATCGATGACAGAATCGTTGCAGTTAAAATTCTTAAAGATGAATATCTTGCCAACGAGGAATTCCGTCGTAGATTTAAAAACGAATCTAAAGCAATTGCAGTTCTTAATCACAGAAATATCGTAAAGGTTTATGATGTTAGCTTCGGTGATAGATTGCAGTATATTGTTATGGAATATATCGAGGGCATTTCTCTAAAAGAGTATATTGAACAAAGAGGCGTAATTGATTGGAATGAAGCCCTTTTCTTCAGTATACAGATTCTTCGAGCTCTTCAGCATGCTCACGATAAGGGCATTGTTCACAGAGATGTTAAGCCTCAGAATATAATGCTTCTTGAAAATGGAACTATCAAGGTTACCGATTTCGGTATCGCTCGTTTCAGCCATGGCGAAACACGCACCATGACAGAAAAAGCAATCGGTTCTGTTCATTATATCAGTCCTGAACAGGCTAAGGGTGAGCTTACAGACGAAAAAGCCGATATTTATTCTGTAGGTATCGTTCTTTATGAAATGCTTACAGGAAAGCTTCCTTTTGAAGCAGATAGCGCGGTTTCTGTTGCACTTATGCAGGTTAATAACGAAGCAGCTCTTCCTCGTACAATTAATCCAAAGATTCCTTTAGGCTTTGAACAGATTACTATGAAAGCTATGCAGAAAAGTACTCGCGAGCGTTATCAGACCGCTGCAGAGATGCTTCTTGACCTTGAGGAATTAAAGCGTAATCCAAATATTAAATTTGATTATGTTAAGTTTTTTGTTGATGAGCAACCAACAAGATATATAGGTAAGATTCAGGATAGTACAGTAAAGAAAAGCTCATTATCTTCAACAGGTACATACGAGAAAGTAAAAACTGTACCGCCTGCAAATATTCCACGTAAAAAGATTGAAGATACATCAAGCAGAGCCGTTGTTACAACTGTTCAACAGGAAAATACAGATGAGCGCAATACCAAGCGCACCGCAATAATCGCAGGTGTAGCGGTTGCAGTTGCACTTTTTGTCATTGTTCTTATTATTTCTCAGTTTGTAAATGGCAACTGGACACTTGGCGTAGGTAAAAAAATCGAAGTTGATAATTTTATCGGAATGAATTATGAAGAAGAAATTCTTAATAATGAACTTTATAATGAAAATTATAATTTCGAGATTTCCTATGAGTCCTTTACAGATGGTAAAGATGGTTGCGTTTTCAAGCAAGACCCTGAAGCAGGAACAGAAGCTGCCAAAGGCGTAACAATCCGTCTTTATATTGCAAAGTCAGGTGAAGGAACTGTTATCCCGGATTTTTATGGTGAAAACTATCAGTCTGTATATAATACATTGGAATCTATGGGCTTTGTTGTAAAACTTATTCCTGATGCAACATCAAGCGAAGCAGTTGGCTCAGTTGTTCGTACTGACCCAGCTTCAGGTTCAAGTGTTTTCCCGGGTTCAAACATTAATGTTTACTATGCTGCCGCATCCGAATCAGGCCAATTATTTAAAATGCCTAACCTTATAGGTATGGATATTAAAGAAGCAGAAAAAATAATTAAAGAACAAGGGCTTGTTCTTAGAACTACAGAGACTGTTGACACTACCGCTGAAAAGGATAGCGTTGTTGAACAATCACCTAAAGATGGCTCTCCTGTTCAAAAAGGTGATAGCGTTGTTCTTAGTGTAAGCTCGGGTAGAACTGTTCTTAATAAATCTATTACAATGCCATCAAAAGCAGGTGTTCTTGTAGTTAAGGTTGAGGTTGATAACGAAGTTGTTTCTGTTGAAAATGTTGACACACAGAATATAAGCAGTTATTCCTTTGCAGCTGCAGGAGAAAAGAAGTCCAAAATCAAAGTGTATCTTAATGATATGCTTTATTACGAAGCTTCAGCAGATTTTGAAAGAGACCCTGTAAGAGTTTCTGATGAAAAATACTACTCCGTAAGCTTCTATGTCAATGTTATTGGTATGAGCGTTAACGATGCAAAAGCTGCATTGAATAACGCAGGTTATAATAATATAACTATTCAGGAACAGGAAAGCAGTGAAACTCCAGGAATTGTTATAAATCAGTCTCCATCCCAGAGCTCTGCTCCTAATCTTGATAAAACAGCTACTATTGTTTTAACTGTATCTAAAGATAAGTCTAATAGCGGTGTTGATTCACCTCAGGAAGAAACATCAGAAAATATTACTCAGGTGCAATATGGCAGATAAAATTTTAGACGGAATTATAATCAAAGGTATCGGCGGTTTCTATTATGTAGAAGCCGCCGGAGAAGTGTTTGAATGCAAGGCTCGCGGTGCTTTTCGTAAGAAAAGAATTACACCTCTTGCAGGTGATAATGTAAAAATCACTGTAAGAGAAGGTAAAGAGAATACTATTGATGAAATTCTTGAAAGAAAGAATTCTCTCGTCAGACCGCCTGTTGCCAATATTGATACATTAATTGTTGTTTCCTCAATAAAAGAGCCTGTTCCGAGCCTTCTTGTTATAGATAAATTAACTGCTATTGCCGTTGATAAAGGGATAAAGCCTTGTGTTGTGTTTTCTAAAAGTGATTTGGCAGATACAACAGAGTACGAGGAGATTTATAAAAAAGCTGGTATTGAGGTTTGTTCTGTTTGTAACAAAACAGGTGAGGGCGTTGATAAAGTCAAGGCTATGATAGGCGAGGGTATAACCGTATTTACAGGTAATACAGGCGTTGGTAAATCCTCTCTTCTTAATGCTATTGATTCCCGTTTCTCTCTTGCTACAGGCGAAATAAGCGATAAATTAGGAAGAGGTAGGCATACAACCCGTGAGGTAACACTTTACCATATTGGCGAAGGTCTGGTTGCCGATACGCCCGGTTTCTCTTCTCTTGATATTCAGGAGAGTAGTGAAATTATTGTTAAGGAAAATCTTCCTTTCTGTTTCCCTGAATTCAGCGAGTATTTAGGTTGCTGTAAATTTACTTCTTGCTCCCATACAGTTGAAAAAGGCTGCGCTATACTTCAGGCTCTTGATGAGGGCAAGATAAGCCCAAAACGCCACGAAAACTATGTTGCTATGTATAACGACGTAAAAGACCTTAAAGAGTGGGAATTGTAACACTTTTTATAACTGCTCATATTATGTAGTAAATAATAAAGGAGCGGTGTTTTATGAAAGTTGTAGTATGTCAGAGCCCTAAATTTTTAAGAGGTTTTTTGAAGCTGGTTTTTGGCATTAAAGAATAAAATTACATAAGTTGGCGAGAATAATCCGAAATAGCCTGAAAGAGTTCTTTTTCAAGGCTTTTCGGCGCTTCGCCCTTGAAAGGCGTCAGCCTTTCTTCGAGCTCAGCATCCAAAAATCCAATAAAAAATCTTCACTTTCAGGTCGAAGATTTTTTGAATTGCAGATTTTTGTCAAGCTGAGGCACAAAACGCAGTGAATCCTTGACGGATTCACGAGTGTTTTAACAATAGATTGGCGAAAATCCGTATTCAAAAAGCTGTTTCGGATTATTTTCGCCAACTTAAACATAAAAAGACGCGGATTCAATCCGCGTCTTTTGTTTTATAAATGCTTGATTTATTTAATATTAAAGATGTATAATAAATTAACAGAATTTTCAGGGTGATGAAATATGAAAATAATTGATTTACTTAATAATAAAAAGCTTTCAATATCCTTTGAGGTTTTTCCTCCTAAAACAGAAACAAATTTTGAATCTGTAAAAAACGCAACAGAGGAAATAGCAAAGTTGAATCCCGCTTTTATGAGTGTAACATATGGTGCAGGCGGTGGTACAAGTAAATATACCCTTGATATTGCGAAGAATATAAAAGAGCTTTATGGTGTGCCAACTCTTGCCCACCTTACTTGCGTTTCATCTTCAAAACAGACTGTTAAAGAAAAAATCCAGGAAATACACAATGCAGGCATTTCAAATATTATGGCACTAAGAGGCGATATTCCTGCTTCGATGGAAAACGATGACAGAAGCAATTGGGACTATACATATGCAGTAGAGCTTATAAATGAACTGAAAAGGTCAGGCTATGATTTCTGTATTGGTGGTGCTTGTTATCCTGAGGTTCATCCTGAAAGTAAAAATCAGGCAGAAGATATAAAGCGGCTTAAAGAAAAGGTTGACGCAGGCTGCGATTTTCTTACAACCCAGATGTTTTTTGATAATAATCTTCTTTATAATTTCCTTTATAAAATCCGCGAGGCAGGCATTACAGTGCCTGTGATTCCCGGTATTATGCCTATTACAAACGCAAATCAGGTTGAGCGTTCGATAAAGCTTTCCGGTTCATTTATGCCGCAGCGTTTTAAAAGTTTGGTAGATAAATTCGGCTCATCTCCTGACGCTATGAAGCAGGCTGGTATTGCCTACGCTACAGACCAGATAATTGATTTGTACGCTAACGGTATAACAAATGTACATGTTTATTCTATGAATAAGCCTGATGTTGCCGAGAAAATTCAAAGTAACCTTTCAGATATATTGGGAAAGTGAGATTTAAAAATGAGTTTTAAAGAATTTCTCAAAAACAATATAGTTATTCTTGATGGCGGTATGGGTACGCTTTTGCAGTCCCAGGGTCTTAAGGCAGGAGATTTGCCTGAGCGTTGGAATATATCTCACCCTGAAGTAATAACAAAAATACATAAAGATTATTTTGATGCAGGCAGTAACGTTGTCTGTACAAATAGCTTTGGTGCCAATATCCTTAAATTCTCTCCCGAAGAATTGGAAGAAATTATCGCATGTGCAATTAAAAATGCAAGAAATGCGGCCAATGAATCATTATCTTCAAAAGAAAAATTTGTAGCGCTTGATTTAGGTCCTACAGGAAAGCTATTAAAGCCTGTTGGGGATTTGGATTTTGAAGACGCAGTAAAAATATTCTCCGAAACTGTAAAGCTTGGTGTAAAATACGGCGTCGATTTAGTAATTATCGAAACAATGAACGATAGTTACGAAACAAAAGCTGCTCTTCTTGCGGTTAAAGAAAATTCTGATTTACCTGTTATTGTTTCCAATGCCTATGGTGAAGATGGTAAACTTATGACAGGCGCAAACCCTCAAGCTATGGTAGCTCTTCTTGAGGGTATGGGAGCGGATGTTATCGGTGCTAACTGTTCATTAGGCCCTGAGCAGCTCAAGGCTGTAGCAACAGAGCTTGTATTAAATTCTTCTGTTCCTGTTTCAATGAAGCCTAATGCAGGTCTTCCTAAGGTTGTAGATGGCAAAACTGTTTTTGATGTATCACCTGAAGAGTTTTCACAAAGCGTTTATGATATGGTGAAAATGGGCGTGCGCGTTGTAGGCGGTTGTTGCGGTACAACCCCCGAATATATAAAAGCATTAAGTGATAAATTAGAAGGCTTTAAGCCAGTTCCTGTTACAGAAAAGAATAATACAGTTGTGTCTTCATATACCCATGCAGTTTCTTTCGGTGAAAAGCCCGTGCTTATAGGTGAGCGTATTAATCCTACAGGTAAAAAACGCTTTAAACAAGCTCTTATCGAAAACGATATAAACTATATCCTTAACGAAGGTGTAAACCAGAAGGAAAAAGGCGTTCATATTCTTGATGTTAATGTTGGTCTTCCTGATATTGATGAGAAAGAAATGCTCCTGAATGCAGTTTGCCGTCTTCAGTCTGTTGCAGACCTTCCTTTGCAGATAGATACAGCCAATGTTCAGGCTATGGAAAGCGCTATGCGGGCTTATAACGGCAAAGCAATGATAAACTCCGTAAATGGTAAAAAGGAGAGTATGGAGCAGGTTTTCCCACTTGTGAAAAAGTATGGTGGCGTTGTTGTTGCTTTAACTCTTGATGAACATGGTATCCCTGAAACTGCAGAAGGCAGATTCCAGATTGCGCAAAAAATTCTTGATACCGCCCAAAGCTATGGTATAAAGAAAAAGGATATTATTTTTGATACTCTTGCAATGACTATAAGTGCAGATAATAATTCTGCTCTTGTAACTCTCAAAGCGTTGAAAGACATTAAAGAAAAGCTAGGCTGCCATACATCTTTAGGCGTTTCAAATGTTTCTTTTGGTCTTCCAAACAGAGATGCAGTTAATAGTGTTTTCTTTGCCCTTGCTCTTGAAAATGGACTTTCTGCAGCGATTATGAATCCTTATTCTCAGGAGATGATGAAAACCTACTATTCCTATAATGCACTTAAAGGCTTGGACTCAAATTGCGAAGAATATGTTTCTGTTGCAGAATCCTTCTTAACAGCTTCAGCGCAGGCAGTAAATACTGCTACAACAAACAATTCTCTGAAATATGATTCTGCGCTTCAGGAAGCGATTATCAAAGGCTTTAAAGAGAAAGCCGCTATATTAACTGAGGTGCTTTTAAAAACAACCGAAGCCTTGAATATTGTTAATAGTGATATTATACCTGCTCTCAATATTGTGGGTAAGGGCTTTGAAAAGAAAACGGTGTATCTTCCTCAGCTTCTTATGAGTGCTGAAGCGGCAAAAAGTGCTTTTGAAAAAATAAAAGCAAATATGTCAGGTAATGATAAAAGCGAGAGTAAAGGCACAGTTGTTATAGCAACAGTAAAAGGCGATATTCACGATATAGGAAAAAATATTGTCAAGCTTCTTCTCGAAAACTATAGCTTTAATGTTTACGATTTAGGTAAAGATGTTCCACCTGAAGATGTTTTGAATGCTGTTGTTGAAAATAAGGCTAAAATAGCAGGTCTCAGCGCTCTTATGACTACAACGGTTCCTGCAATGGAAGAGACCATTAAACTGCTTAAGGAAAAAGCACCTTGGTGTAAAACTGTTGTTGGTGGTGCCGTTTTAACTCAGGACTATGCTGATAAAATAGGTGCAGATAAATACGCAAAAGACGCAATGGAAACAGTGCGTTATGCAGAAGAGATTTATAAATAAAATAAAACAGTCAACTCAAAAATGAGTTGACTGTTTTTTATGCGTCAAACGCTACTCTTTCGCCGGTGTGAGCGTTTACAACTGCCTTGTGAACGCCTATATAAGTGTTTGAAATATATTTATCTAAATGAAGGCTTCCGAAGAACCAGCGCTTGAATTCGCTGCATTTTGAAAGCTCGTCAAAATATGCGTTAAGAGTTGTAACTCGCACTGCTTCGCTTTCGCCTAATTTAAGGAAACCTTTAATTGTAGATGATGGCTCATGCGTGATTATAACATCAATTTTGCAATCGTTGTTTTCAAGATTAGCCGCACCTTCTAAAAGCTCGTCTTTAGATGGTATTTCGTATTTGAGCCAAGGATTATCGTCAATTCTTGCGTCGAGGTCAGGGCTTTCGCCGCCACCCATAGTAAATATTTTAAGTCCGTCAATCTCAAAAATCTGACCGCGCATAAGGTGGAAGATGTTGTCTGAAATCTGGTGCACCTTACCACCATTCCATATGGTATGAGGGTAGGCGTTAAGTAAATCAAAGTTTTCGTGAGTACCATCAATAAAGCATATGTTATAATTCCTCTTTGAAAGTGCTTTCAGGAACTTTTGCTCTGCCTTTGATTTATCCCATATAAATCCAAAATCACCGCATACAATCAGTGTGTCGCCTTCGTTAAGGCATTTGAGGTGATTCTTTGAAAGTCTGTTAGGGTCGCCGTGGGTATCACCGGTAACAAAAACCATATTTTTGTTCTCCTTTTTTGTAAAATACTATTTAACTTTGTCAAATAAAATGGTATAATGACAAAAACAAATCTTTATGAATTTAATATAAATATATTCTATAACATTTATCGGTGAATGTCTATGAAAAAATTCCTTATTTTTATAATTTCTATATTAATTTTATTGCCAAGTCTTTCTGTTGTAGGCTTGGCTGCAACTGATGACGAAAACAAAGTGAAAACCTCAGGTGGGTATTACGATATTGATGCTCCTGATTACGAATCAGAAATCTGCCTCTTAGTTAACGCGGATACAGATACTGTTATTTACAGTAAAAATGCAGATATGATAACGGCTCCTGCTTCACTTACTAAAATTGTTACCGCCCTCGTAGTGCTTTCAAAGGGTGATGATTTTCAGACACAGATTCTATGCACAAAAGAAGCGGTTGATAGCCTTTTAGGAACAGGTAGTTCAATTGCGGGGCTTCTTGCAGATGAAATTGTTTCTCTTGAAATGCTTCTCTATTGCTTGTTCTTGCCTAGTGCTAATGATGCTGCAGCTGTCTTTGCTTACCACTATGGTAACGGCGATCCTCAGGCTTTTGTTAATGAAATGAACGAGTATTGCAAGAAATTAGGCTGTAAAAACACGTTTTTTGCAAACCCTCACGGGCTTGATGACGAGTCCGTTGAAGGCTTTAACGGCACAACTCAGAATCAGACCACAGCTTCAGATATGTATATTATTGCAAAGGAAGCTCTTAAGAGTGATGTAATAAGAAAAATATCTTCTAAATACGGCAAAACAATGCCTCCTACCAATAAATATGACCAGGAACGATACCTTTATAATACAAACGCTCTTCTCAATGATTATGATCCTCATTACTACGAAGGTGCTATAGGTCTTAAAACAGGTACTACCGATAAAGCAGGCACTTGCCTTATTTCAAGTGCTACTAAAGATGGATACACATATATTTCAATTGCAATGAAAGGTACTTTCGATTGGTTCGATTCGGGCAAAGAAAGAAATACCGCTTTTGCAACCTGCAGATATATGCTTCAGTGGGCATTCAAGAATATTAAAATGAAAGTGCTTGCCGATGAGACATATAACGTAGGTGAGGTTGCTGTAAAATTCGGTAGGGGAAATGACTATGTTGCAGTTGTTCCTGTAAGCGATGTAACAGCAGTTGTTCATAAGGATATTTCTATTGATGATATGACTGTAAAGTATCATGACGATTTTCCTGAAGAAGTAAAAGCTCCTATTAAGCAAGGGGACCCTGTAGGTAAAGCTGACCTTATGTATGAAGGTATAAAAATTACCGAGATTTCTCTTGTTGCTCAGCAGGACGTTAAAAAGAACTATTTATGGGCTATGTTCAGTTGGGTTGAAAAGCTTATGAGCTCAAAATTATTCATTACAGTGTTTGCTATTGTTATAATTCTTATCGTTCTCTATATCTTGGGAACTAAAAACAGCCGTCGTAGAAGAAAGCGAAGAAAGAATAGCATAGAAATAGTTAAGGATTATAGCAAACTTGCCAAATAAAAAACCGTTATATTGTGTATTATTTCAAAAATACCACGTGAGAAAAACGGGTGAAAAACAGAGAAAAAACGAGCATTCGAGAGATAGCGTTTGGTATATAAAATTTCTTTTAAAAAAGTGTTGACAACCCTGCATTGCTGTGATAATATATCAAGGCAATGCGGGGTATTTATGTCCCGAAACTATTACGGAGGTAACTGTTATGTCTACTTATATGCCAAAAGGCAAAACTGAGCGCCAGTGGTATGTTCTTGACGCTGAAGGCAGAACTCTCGGCGAAGTTGCTGTTGAGGCTGCTGTTCTTCTTCGCGGTAAGCACAAACCAACATTTGCTCCACACGCTGATTGCGGCGATAGCGTAATTATCATCAACGCTGCAAAGGTTGTTCTCACAGGTAACAAGCTTGAGGACAAGTACTATCATCATCACACAGGCTACGTAGGTAATATGAAATCTGTTAAGTATGGTATTCTTATGAAAGAAAAGCCAGAATTCGCAGTTCAGAAAGCCGTTAAGGGTATGCTCCCCGATAACACTCTCGGTAGAGCAGCTATGGCTCGTCTTCGTGTTTATGCTGGTGCAGAGCACGAACAGGCAGCTCAGAAGCCTATCGTTAGAGAATTTTAAGGGAGGAGGCAATAATTATGTACGAAAGTAAAGCATATTTCTACGGAACAGGTAGAAGAAAAAAATCAGTTGCTCGTGTTCGTGTTTATCCTGGTACAGGTAAGGTAACAATCAACGACAGAGATATCGACGATTATTTTGGTCTTGAAACACTCAAGCTTATTGTTCGTCAGCCTCTCGCTCTTACAGAGAGCCTTGAGAAGTACGACGTAGTTTGCCGTGTAAACGGTGGTGGCGTGACAGGTCAGGCTGGTGCTATCCGTCATGGTATTGCTCGTGCTCTTCTTCAGTCAGAAGATGATGTTCGTCCAATCCTCAAAAAAGCAGGTCTTCTTACTCGTGACCCAAGAATGAAAGAAAGAAAGAAATACGGTCTCAAAGGCGCACGTCGTGCACCACAGTTCTCAAAGAGATAATTGTATTATTTCAAGATTCTCAAAGCTCTGC
>JAZLDN010000060.1:0-2289 GCA_045614765.1 Acutalibacteraceae bacterium | reverse complement strand
CGTGATGTTGTTGGCGAACTGAAAGCCGAATGTGAAAAACAAGGGCTTACTCTTTGCGCATCAACTCACAGTGCTGAGCACTATTTCTTTATGAATATGGGCAGAACCTGTGATAGCGATGTAAATGATGAAAATTATAGTGATTTTTATGGTCCTGCTGTTTATTGCAAAGAATTTCATTCAGGTGATTTACACAAATACACCGCTGATACATATTCTCTCGGAGCAAGTAATGAATGGCTGGAGGACTGGCTTGTTCGCACCTGTGAGCTTATTGACAAATATCAACCGGCAGTTCTATATTTTGATTGGTGGATTCACAATCATTCTTTCAAACCCTATCTCAAAAAACTTGCGGCATATTACTACAACCGCGCCGAAGAATGGGACAAGGAAGTTACTATTAACTATAAACACGAGGCTTTCCCACCCAATGTGGCAACATTTGATGTTGAAAGAGGTGCATTAACCGGAATTTCACCCACTTATTGGCAGACAGATACCGCAATAGGCAAATGCTCCTGGGGTTACACAACTAACAACAGATTCAAAAGTTCCCGTCAAGTTATCTGCGACCTTGTTGATATAGTTTCCAAAAACGGAAACCTGCTCATAAACATCGGTCCAAAACCTGATGGTACAATTACAGAAGAAGAAACTAAAGTTTTGCTTGATTTGGGCGAATGGCTTGAAATAAACGGCGAAGGTATTTACGGCACAACATTCTGGAAACAGTTTGGTGAAGGTGAAATAAATACAGCTGGCGGCTATTTCTCCGATGGCGACGAACAACAATTCACAGAGAAGGATTTCAGATTCACCTATAAAAACGGTTGTCTTTATGCGTTCCAGATGCGCCCGACGAATATACTTGAAATCAAAACTCTCAAAAAGCATAATCCACACGATTATCTTATTGAAAGCATTGAATTACTTGGCAGTAATGAGAAAATCGATTTCACAAGAGATGAAGATGCACTTAAAATAAATATCAATGGTGAAATAAAAAATGATTTTCCTATCTGCTTTAAAATTGAGATAGGCTAAATCAAGCTATCCACCGAACAGGAGTGCAAAACTCTCTGACGGCTCATATTTTATGGTTTATGAGAAGGAAAGAAGTTTCTTAAATTAGTGTCAGAAATCCCATATAGCACTAAAAGGTATATACTCTTGACTTTTAATAAAGAATAATTTTTAGATTAAAACAGCAAAAAGACCCAGGAACCATAAATGGTTTCCGGGTCTTTTACTTTTGTTCATGAATTACATTAACCTCTTTCGGATAATTGATCTTTGGCTTTTCCCCTTCTTGAAGCTCACAAATCACTTTACCGTAAGGTGTTAGAAGCTCAACTTTTGCATTCTGCAAGCCTAATAAAGACGGTGAAAGCTTAATTTCCTTCATACCGGGCTTTGTAATTTCAAATCCCATTAATGCCTTAGGAAAGGAATAAAGAGGAGTGCCTCCCCAAGCGTGACTATGGTCAAATGAATATGTTGGTTCAGGCTTCAAAAATCCTTCAACTAATCCCTTTGAGCATTCTTTTACAGGCTCAATCCATCTGTTTATTATAGGTAAGGTGTATTTATCTCTTAGGCCAAGACGATTAACTGTTTCAAGCAGATAATGAAGGAAATAGGGTTGGCAATCCCCTTCTATTTCGTCATTCATCACTTTATGAATTAACTCTTTTGCGGTTGCATCATCACAAACGCCGACATAGGATGCAAGTATATTAGCATGCTTTAGATAATATCTCTTATCAGTGTTTGCAGGCATCCAGCTCCATGTTGGTGAAGCTTCCTCGGGCGTGTTAAGTCCCATAAAATACATACCCTTTTCTTTGTCAAAAAGAGTGTTATTTATAGCATTCTGCAGATATTTTTGTTTTTGAGCGCAAAGTGATGCACTATCGCTATCGTTTAATATCTTAAATATCTTTTTTGCAAAGTCTAATGCACCGAAATAAAACATATTAAGGCAGGTCTGTCCTAATGCCTTTGGTGGATGGTGCATTGATATTTCATCAATGAAAATCCAGTCAATAAACATATAGTCAGGTGGTGTTTCTATAAGTCCGCTTTCACCAACATATGTTTCAAAACGCTTTAAGAGAAGCTTTAAGCCCTTTTTGCAATCTTCGAGAAGATTTATATTACCTGTTGCCATAAAGGTGTCATAAAGCATTCTGACCCAAATAAGGCTATATGTTGTATGGAACATTCTGCCGTTTTCCCGTTCAAGCATTCTTGCAGTTCGCATAATGTCAAATTCTGCAAGGCGCA